>CAXSGP010000080.1:10102-17644 GCA_964236955.1 uncultured Oligoflexus sp.
ATTTAATCAAGAGGCCAGAGTCAAGGCACGGCATATCCTCATCTCCTTCAAGGGAGCCCGGAACGCCTCAGCGGAGGGCGCTACCCGCAAAAAGGATGACGCAAAAGCCCTCGCTGCTAAAGTACTGGACGAAGTCAGGAAGCCTGGCGCCGACTTCCCGGCCCTGGCCAGCAAATATACCGACGAAGCGAGCGGCAAGGCCAAAGGTGGAGATCTCGGCTTTTTTAAGAAGGATCAGATGGTCAAAGAATTTGCCAACGTCGCCTTCGCGATGAAGGCGGGCCAGATCAGTGATCTCGTCGAATCTCCATTCGGCTACCACATCATTCGCGTCGATACCGTTCAAGAGGCAAAATCGGTGACCTTTGATGAAGCAAAACGCAGTCTTGCTGAAAAACTCATCGCCAAGGAACGCCGTCCTCAACTTGTTAACGAAAAATTGAAGATCCTTTTAACTGATCTGAAAGCCGGCAAAGACAACTCGGCAAGCATGGGCCTAAGCTGGACTCCAAGTGGACCGTTTGCGGTGGGCGCGCGTTTCATTCCGGGCATTGGGCCTAACGCGGAAGCCATAAAAGCGATAGGCACTTTGAAGACAGCAGGCCAAATCTTTCCCGAAGCATTCGATGTTGCTGGCGTCAAATATGTTGTTCGTTTAAAATCTCGAACGGATGCTGACATTTCCAAGTTGACTGCCGAGCGTCGTGAGGAATTGATGGAATCCGGCAAGTACATGGACGCCTACAGTCTCTATACCAAGATTGGCGAGGAGATCGAAAAGCGCTATGAGAAGGAGGGCAAGATCTATAAAAACCCTGAATTCCTGGCCTACGATCAAAAGCTCCATAGCAATAAATCTGCGGCACCTGGCACTGAAGACGGTGAATAAAACTAAAGTTCCTTAATGGGCCCTTGCAAGACTCTGCTTTATTCCTGAACATCTCAAGAATAGGCAGAGTTTCTTCTTTTCGGAGCCGACTCATGACCACAGCTTTGATCGTTCGCAAGCCTACCAATCTCGAACAGCATGAGGCTCTGGAAGCCAAACACATGGTCAAAGTTCCAATCGATGACAACTATCGTCATTTTCTGGAGATGGCTCATGAAGGCCACCTGCACAGCCAGGGCGTGCTTCGGGATTCGTTAAAATCCCACGGCATCGACTACCACGAGGTCAAGGCTGGTGAACCGAAACCCGATATTCATTTCGATCTTGTCATAGCACTCGGCGGTGACGGCACTCTGATCACCTCCAGCTATTACATCAACGACAGTACGCCTATCATTGGCATCCGCTCCTCGTCGGCCAGCGTTGGTTTTCTTTGTGCCGGTGATCATGCTGATATTCCAGGCATTATCGAGGCCTATCAGGCAAACCAGCTGCGCTATACCGATAGGCATCGCTTTTATGCCCATGTTCACAAGCATGATGGAACGATTGAGACGTCCAGCATCGCAGCTCTCAACGATTTTTTATTTGCAGCGGAAAGCCCGGCGGCCACGACGCGATACAAAATCACATTCCTCGGTCGCGTTGAGACTCACAAATCGAGTGGCGTATGGATCGCGACGGCAACCGGTAGCACAGCGGCAATCGGCGCTGCGGGAGGCACTTTTATGGGAGCTGCGGATCGACATTTTCAATTCCTGGTCCGCGAACTCTATCAGAAGAGTGAGGAAGGCTTATTACTAAGTCAAGGTTTTTGCGACACGACTCAGGATCAATTCTGGATTGAAAATCAGTCCCCAGCATCGATCCTCGCACTTGATGGAGAAAAGCTGATCATGAAGGTTGGTTTTGGCGAAAAGCTAACGTTTACACTTGCCAATCCCATCCGGGTTGCCAACCCATTTTAAGGGATTGATGTTGGGTATTTGCGGAGATCCCCAATATAGACGGATTAAGAGCCAAGCTATAAGTTGAGGTCCAATCCCGCTCCGACCTAAATTAGCACCTTTTTATATAAAAGCACTTACACCGGTAATGGCGCGGCCAACGACCAGACTATTGATCTGTCGGGTACCCTCATAGGAATACAAGGCTTCGGCATCGCCGAGGAACCTCGCAACCTTGTTGGAGATGAGAATACCATTACCGCCCATCAGGTCCCTCGACATCGAGGTGATCGCCCGACAACCGACGGTTGCAAAAACCTTGGCCAATGATGCCTGCTCATCGCTCATCACGCCTTGATCAAGGAGTTGACTCAATCGCGCGACCATGCATTGCATCGCGGTAAGCTGAGACAGCATTTGCGCAAGCATGTCCTGGGTGATCTGAAAGCTGGCGATCGAACGACCGAACTGCTGTCTATCCATCGTATAGGCCAGAGTATGCTCATAGGCCCCACGCGCACATCCCACCGCTTGCCAGGCTACTCCGGCCCTTGTCATCTTCAAAACCTTGGCCGTATCTTTAAAGCTATTGGCATTTTGCAGGCGGCGTGCTTCGGGCACCTCGACATCGACCATGCGAATGATGGCGTTTTGCACGATACGAAGCGACATTTTGTCTTCGATTTTTTCCGTTTGCAAACCCTGCGTCTGGCGATCGACGATAAAGCCTTTAACCTGATTATCGTCTTCATCCTTGGCCCAGACAATGATGTAATCGGCAAAAGTCGCGTTGCCTATCCATTTCTTCTCGCCGTTTATGATCCACTTAGCGCCTTCACGCCGGCAGGTGGACTTGAGCCCCATGCTTGCTGCCGAGCCAACATCGGGTTCGGTTAGGGCAAAGGCGCCGATCTTTTCCATGCGTATCATAGGCGGGAGAAAGTGCAGCTTTTGTTCTTCCGAACCACAGAGATAAATGGAATTGAGCGCAAGACCACTATGCACGCCGAAGAATGTGCAGGTCGAAACATCGATACGGGCTATTTCCTCGCCAACCATGCCTTCCAGCAGATTCGAACGTTCCTGGCCGCCATACTTCTTCTCGTAGGTCAAGCCGATGATATTCAACTCTCTCATTTTGGGAATAATCTGATGAGGGAATTCTCCCTTCATCCAGTATTCCGTAGCGATCGGCTCCACTTCCGAAAGCATGAACGCACGTACCTTGTCGATAGTGATTCGATCCTCGTCCGTGAGAATTTCACGCATATTATAGAAGTCGCCGTTGATCGGCGGCTTCTTCGGATTTTTTCTTTTTTTGATCTTCCGAGCCTGATCGAGGAGGAGGAGGAGATCCTCTTGACTCATATCCTTGAGGAAGGAAAGAATATTGGGGATGTTATTCAGCATCGCCAAATCTTTTTTCCCGAGCCGCTCCGCGTGCTCGAATGCACCTTTCATCTTATCGCCCAGATCGCCCCAAAATGTTTCCATTTTGATCTCGCTTTCAAACAACGTGGTGAATACCCTCACCCGCCTAGTTATAGATGAGTCGCTTGAAAGAATCGAAGCGATTTTTTTCCGGGAACTTCGCTAAGCTTCGGGATTTATATGATAAATATGATTCATGATAGTTACGACGGGAGCCACGATTCTGGTGAATCATGGCCATATGGAAGATAGTGACAGGATAGACGAGGTTTTAGGGGAGAGCGGGGAGCATTGCGATTAGCTCTAGAAAATAAGCTCAAACTCACTGAAGTCAAGAGCGGGGTCACAAGTATTACACAAGCGATATGCCCTATTTGCTTAGCATTCCTTCTCCAGCGTTCTGACGTCCGAGAGCCTGACGCGTTATATTTCCTGAAAATTCCTTCAAACAATGGCCTGGCAATCGATCAGGCATTCTGCCAGATTATTTCGACTGGAGGGTCTTTCGCCTACGCAGTAGAGTCGCGTTAATATATAAGAGTGGCTGAAAGAAAAGCCTCATCCAAGCTATCCGTTTAACCGTCATGTGACTGGGAGGTCGACGTTGAAGATTTCATCGCGTTTCGCATCTGTTTCAACCTTTGCATGTTTCCTCGCCACCGGACTCTTAGCCGCCTCATGTGGGCAATCCGCTCACGAGGACAGTCAGGAAAAGATCTACGGAGGAACAAAGGTGCCAGACGGTCAGTGGCCAGGCGCGGTGGCCATCACCAGCTTTCTCGGAATGCATTGCAGCGGCACCGCGATTAGCCCTCGCGTGGTCATCACTGCAGGCCATTGCGCAGGGGCCTCGATAGGTCCGACCTATGTCTACGTCGGATCGGGCAAAATTTTTGGTCTGATGAAGGGTCAATACAAGGCCACGCGCGTGGTTGCCTCGCCGCTCTTTAAAGAATCGGATAGCGGCTGGAATGATATTTCTTACATCCTTTTAGACAAGCCCCTCGATCTTCCGGCCAGCGCCTATGTCCCCGTCTTGACCAATCCCGTCGAGCTTGCTGAATTGATCAAAATAGGCGCGAAGGCTCACCTGGTCGGTTTCGGCAATCGTGAAGATGGTGGTATCGGCAAAAAATATGAGGTTGATGCTCCTGTTACCGACGTTAACGACAATGAAGTAACCATAGGCGGGAATGGACTGGACTCCTGCCAGGGCGATAGCGGCGGCCCGGCTTATGGTAAGCTTGCCAACGGCCAGTGGCGTGTTTACGGCATTGTATCCCGAGGGGGAGCCTGTGGCACTGGCGGTCAATACGGCCGTATGGATGCCAACATCTGCTGGGTTCAGAGTGACTCTGGCCAGGACTTAGGCCTGCCAAAAGGTTATTGTGATACTGTCATTTCGCATTAATTCAATATCTTTGCCAGTCGAACACCGGCCGCTGATGAGGGGCCGGCTGTTCGGGATGAGCCGAATGCACGGGCTTTAGAGACCTGGAAAGTAGAGCTAGAGCGAAGGCAAAAGCGCAAACTGTGCGCGATATTCTCATGGAACTGGCATTTAAACCGTACCACCGACTCCTCAAAGTCACTGAACAATTCCGATTTATTCAAGTTTTACCCAAAACTTTCCGATAAAGCTCATACAAGATCCTTTGCCCAAAAGTACTCAAGCTTTACAGCCTAAGGAATGACCATGCAGTCCGCAGCCAGCAGTGAGCAGGGTTTAGACGAATTTCTAGGCCATATTCGAAACCGCCCTGCCAGTGACAAGCTGGTCGATCGCTTTTTGGATCTGGTTGCCGAGATGTCTTATGACAGGCGCCGCATAGCCATGAACAAGCTCTTGAGCGTGCTGCTCGATGCCAATCCCCACCGGGCCTTACATTCGAGCTACGTGTTTCTGCAAAGCCTCAGAAATGAAGGGGCTCCCACTGAAGAGGAAGTCGCAGCCCTTGAGATGACACAGACTTGTTTTAAAAAACTGGGCAAAGACGATGACGCGTCGGTCGTACGGGAGGAAATCAACCGTCTGCGCGGCATTCGAACTTCCACTAGGATGGCCGAACTCCATCAAAAGATTCAGGTAAAAATCCAACCCCAGCCCATTCCTGCCCAACGGGTTACGGCAGCTCGCGACAGCTCGCGCGAGGCAGCCCGCGGCCCGCTAAGCATCCCGGGCAAAGCCGCGGCGGCCGAAGTTCCGACCTCGAAAAAAGCTCTCACCCAAACGAACTTTGACAAAATCGGCGAGGAGCTTTTCGCCAAATTAAGGGGCGAACTTGGTAATTTCGTCAATATTCGACATCAGTATTTAGCCGTGGAAACACTTATAAAAGCCTATCAAAAAATCTACCAGACTTATGCCACGGGCCTTCGCAACGCGATCATTCAATTTGGCCGAAACCCTTTACTTTGGACTCACGAAGGCAAGTTCCGCCCTGAAATGACCGATTACTTCATCGAATCACGATTGTTCAGCATGGGCCGAGACAGTTTGACTGAAATTCGACTCAAAACCTGTCTGGAAGTCCTCACATCTTGGTTTGATCAAAAGCTTCACGCTCCGACAGTAAGCTGGGAAGATATGAGTCCGGCTCAAGAAATTTCCTTTTTAGAGACAACCCTTCTGGCGATTCTTGACAAAGAAATGTGAGATCTGACCTTTCGCCAGGCGGCCTCCCGGGCAGGATGCCATTGCCATCCATGATGATGCCTCATAAAATGCTTGCTTAAAAAATGCCCTTTTTCGCCTCTCCCGCCCTCAAAAATCAAAGCTGCAAACTGGCCCGAAAGGACCTTCTCCAAAATCGCCATTATAAGTCAATTTTTTTTTGAATTCAGACCGGCAACCCACCGCTTCTCTTTATATTTATTAATAACACTCAACTTATAGCAATGTTCTGCCGATAGGAGAAAAAGATTAGACCCGGTCGAACCTCAAATGGCCTCTGAGTGCTGATCACTCAAACCATAGAGAAAAATTGAAGCTGGCCGCCCATGATTTGGAGTCCCTGATGAAGCGCACAATGGTAGTCGCCTATTGTAGTACTTTGATGCTTACGCTGCTTGCCGTGGCCTGTAATAACCGGCCCATCAAACCCTCATTTGAAGGCCTTAACCAACCGGGAAAGCCGAGTGACGACGAAGGAAATACCGACGAAGGCGCGGGTGACCCTGACGCTGGTGACGCCGGCGAAACCTTAGAAAAACCCGTCCTGGGAAGTGAAATCGAAACCGGTCAGACTCCAGACGGTTATGGGGCCAACCTCCATTGCGAAAAACCCGAGACCTTTCGCGGTCTCCGATCCTGGCGCCGCCTAAGCAATGTTGAAATTCAAAATACGGTGACCGATATCTTCGGCGTCACCGGCATCGACTACGGTCAATTTCCTCCTGATATACCTAAAAAAGAAGCCTTTGACACTATGAACATCGAAGTCAACTTTGTCGGCGATTCACGTTTCGCGGGCTACGAAAACTTCGCCAAGAGCCTGGCATCAAAAATCGATATCCTTAAATATTTTCCCTGCATCAAAGACGGCGCGTCCTGCGTCAGCAATTCGCTGCCTGAACTGCTTGCCAGCGCCTGGCGCCGGCCCTCGACGCCAACCGAAGTCACCACACTTACCGGTCTTTACTCGAACCTTGCAAAAGATGGTTTGAATCCTGAAGCGGCGGCGCGGGTGGTTCTTCAAGCTATCGTCTTATCCCATAATTTTCTTTATCGCTCCGAACTAGGCACGATGCAGCCCGACAATACTTTTGCCCTGACCGATTGGGAAATGGCATCGGCATTATCCTATACTCTCTGGCGCCGGCCGCCCCATGAAGAACTCAGAAAAATGGCTGAATCCGGTGCGCTGAGCAAAGCCAATGCGATTCGCCCTATCGCCGTGAAAATGATGGCTGATCCTCTGGCCAAAGCTGCTTGGAAAGACTTCGCGGGTCAATTGATGGACGTCGGTAAAATAGAAACAGCTACCAAAACTGGCGCTCCTGAATTCACGCCCATGGTCAAAACCAAAATGGTCGACGAAGCTCGCAACTTTCTCGCCACAATCATGTTTGATAGCGACAAGCCGACCTTCAAAGAACTGTTGACTTCCAACTATACGACCGCCGATTCAGCCCTGGACTATATATATGAAGCAAAATCTGCAGACGGTAAAACCCTTTATGCGCAACCAGCCCGGCGTGGGCTTCTGGGTCAGGCCGGGTTTCTGGCCAGCCATTCGACCGATACGATGTCAAACCCTATCATTCGCGGCGCTT
>CAXSGP010000080.1:17654-22454 GCA_964236955.1 uncultured Oligoflexus sp.
CCTGCTTTGTGTCGATTTTAAAGGCGCTCCCCCGACTGTAACGCCAGTCATGAAGCCCGGAGCCAGTACCAAGAGCATCTTCCGCGCTCACTCCAATAACGCAGCCTGCGCCTCGTGCCACGAGATGATCGATGCTTTGGGATTTTCGCTGGAAAACTTTGACTTTCAGGGCAAGTACCGGACCATGGACGCCGGTGAACCCATCGTCATCGATGGCAAGCTCACCGTCGACAACACCACCATCCCCATCACATCGGTTCCGCAACTTTTTGAAACTCTGGCCGTATCGAAGCAGGCCCAGGAATGTTTTGTGCGCCAGGCCTTTCGTTACGGATTCGGCAGAACCGAATTTTACTGGCGACCTATATCCTCGAGAAAAGTGCAGCCGGCGCTTTCCACGCAGGGCGAGCTTGATCGCTGTCAGATTCAATCGGCCACATTGAAGATGATAGAAAAAGGCGGCGATCTCAAGACCGCGGTCATCGAGTTGGTCTCGAGTCCCGCCTTCAGATTGAGACTCAAGGGTACACCAGAGGTCGTTAAATAAGCTGTCATTTTATTGGAGTAAAGCGATGTTGATTAAAAATGGGCTAACCCGAAGGCGCCTCCTTGAAATAAGCAATAGCGCGTTGCTTTTCTATCCGCTTCTGCGGGTACTCGACCTTTCGGAAGCTAAGGCTGCGGAAGGGATTTTGCCAAGGGTTGTGTTTACTCACTTTTCCTGCGGAACTTATCCCCAGCATTTTTGGACGAGCAATGCTTCAGGAGCGTTGGGAGGTCTGGGTCCGATGTTAGCCTCTTTAGAAGCGCATAAAGCAGACCTGACGATATTGAGAGGCCTTTGCACCCGTGGTGACACCAACCATGATGGGGCTCCCGCACAGGTGCTTGCAGGATGGGGCAAGCGCGGAGGAGTTGGTATGCCGGGCCGTGAGACATCGACGGCAAAGCCTTACTCTCTCGACCAGATGCTGGCTGACAAATGGGGCGAAAAGACCATCAAAAAATCCATTCTCCTGGGCTCTGGAACGTCGTTCCCCGCCCTTAACAATTTTATCAGTTACAATAAGGCCGGCACGGGCGTGCCTATGGTCGATAACCCAAAGGCCTCCTTTGATAGTGTCTTTGGTGGGTTTACGCTCACCTCCGGCGGGAGCGGCGCGTTGCAATTAGCCAATGAAAACGTCACCACTGGCCGAAAACGCCTGATCGATTATCTCAGAACCGATCTCAAAAAAATCAGCGGATCTTTGGGTGCAACCGAAAGTCAGATGTTTGAATCACACGTTACCAGCCTCGATGATATCGCTAAAGAGATTGCCAAGCAGGATGCCTTGAATCCACTGCCTCCTGCACCCATGCCTCTGCCTGGGATGACGCCCGGGACCAACCCGACTCCGGCCATGCCTATGCCCACTCCGCCTCCAACCAATGGGGTTCCGCCGCGCCTTGGCTCCTGCAATAAAAACATTCCAGGAATCAATGCCGAGACGACCAACTACGCAAATGTGCGCAAGCTCAATAACCTCATCATGGTGCAGGCACTGGCCTGCGGTATCACCCGGGTGGGGGTTATGGTTCACGCCGTTTCTGATACTACTCTTGACTACGGCGGTGGCGGTAACTATCACTTGAGTTCGCATGCCAACAGCCCGGGATTCATTGGAGTGCAAACGGCTTTCATGAATAGCGTGAGTGAATTGGCAACGCAGTTAAAAGCGGTAAAGACAGCTTCCGGCTCGCTCTTTGATGAAACCCTCGTCACCTTCTCTTCGGATTTAGGTGATGATCCCAACGCTCATGTTGGTGTCAATGTTCCAGCCTTTCTTCTCGGCAATCTGGGGGGCAAGTTGAAAGGTGGACGGCAGATAGCTTTCCCCTATACTCCAGGTGACTGGGCATCGCTAACGAACGGTATTGACTACAATCGTTTTCTCATCACCATTGCCGCCCTCTTGGGCGAAACGGGTATCACGGAAATTGGTAATACAGCCTACAAAGGCGTTATCAAAGAGTTGGTGGGTTGACTCTCAATCCTAATAATATGCCTTGCTCCCGAGAGCTTCCCTATACTGCACCGCAGCGGGAAGATCCCGGGAGTTATTTTTTTAAGCGTAAAAGGCCAGGCCTTTGCCTCAGGCTTTCTCCAAGTCCGCCGACCTTCCCCGCCGGTCACTCACAAAAAGGCAGCCGATGACAAAGGTCACGGCGGCGACAGCAATAGGATAAATCAGCCCTGCATACAGACTCCAGCCGTAGCCGGAAAGGGTCGCCGTGGCAACCGCCCAGGTTCCAATCAAAGGAACCAGGCCTCCAAATACTCCGTTGCCTATATGATAAGGAAGGGACATAGACGTGTAACGAACCTGGACGGGAAAGAGTTCCACGAGAAACGCCGCCACGGGTCCATAAACCATAGTCACAAATACCAGCTGAGCGAAAACAAGAGCCGTAAGGGCCACAAAATTTGGCTCCGTTGATAAGCCTGTCGCCGCATCAAAGCCAGATGCTTTCGCCATGGCCCAGTAAATAGGCACGTAGGAGATCGAGGCCAGGGCCAGCCCGGTCATGATGATGTTTTTGCGGCCAATTCTATCCGATAGCGACCCAAAAACGATAAAGAGTGGAGTTCCGAGCAGCAGGGCGGTGGCGACGATGATGTTCGCCAAAACAAAGTCGACCTTTAAAACAGTTTGCAGATAATAGAGTGCATAGAACTGCCCCGTATACCAAACAACGCCCTGACCGGCCGTTACACCAAATAGAGCCAACAGAACCCATTTGCGATTCACCGGGTTCATGAAGCTATCGCGCAGGGGGGAACGGGAGGCTTTGCCTTGGGCTTTCATCTTTAGAAATTCGGGCGATTCGTCGAGCTTTCTGCGAATGAAGTAGGAAAAGATGACCAAGATCAGGGAGAGCATAAAGGGAAGGCGCCAGCCCCAAGCCTTAAAGGCGTCTTCTCCAAGATTTAACCGAGTTGTTAAAATCACGCCAATCGATAGAAAGAGACCGAGCGTCGCCGTTGTCTGAATAAAGCTGGTAAAGTAGCCCCTCCGTCCTTCGGGAGCATGTTCGGCAACATAAGTCGCGGCTCCCCCATACTCCCCTCCTAGAGCCAAGCCTTGCAAGAGGCGCAGCGATACCAAAAGGATTGGCGCGACTATCCCCGCCTGCTCGTAAGTGGGCAAAAAGCCGATGGCAGCAGTCGCGCCGCCCATAATGAGTAGAGTCACCAGGAAAGCGTACTTGCGGCCCACAACGTCGCCGATTCGGCCAAAGATCAGAGCACCAAAAGGCCTTACGACAAAGCCAGTTGCAAAGGTCGCAAGAGTTGCAAGCAGGGCGACGGTATCATTGCCTTTGGGAAAGAATGATGTCGCTATGATCGTCGCAAGGCTCCCGAAAATATAAAAGTCATACCACTCAATCAAGGTCCCAGCCGACGATGCAGCGATTACCTTAAAAATCCCTTGGCGCTCTGCAGCCGCCTGGACCTGCATCTTATTCTTCGTCGAACCCGTCTTCAACTTGCCTACCATGGTGCTCACTTACTGTCCTCCTTTAATGGTTAAGGGTGACCTTACAGCAGGGACTAAAGGAGGTTAAGTTTATTTTTTCTGCGCCCCTTGTCCCGTGTTTAACCGAGCTAACGCTGCCGCTAATCCGTCGAAGGTGGATCTCCAAGAGATCCGGTATCATGAGGCGGGTATAATCATTGAAAATAAAATACTCAAAAAATCGCTGAAGCAACTGCAAGAAAAATCAGTTTCCTGGGATTAGCAGGACCTACTGATTTTAGGAGGACCGGATCGGGGCAGGCCGCTCACGACCATCCATTGAGCCTGTATTAAGGCCCTGGGTTGTGATTTTTTTGGGCCGCATGGATCGCCTGGGCCTTGTCTTCGTCCGGCATCTCTGCCCATTGGTTTTTAATTTTGGCAATTTCTTCGGGGTTCATGCTTTGAATCATTTGAGTGATCTGTGCCTGCTGCTCTGCTGACATATTTTGAAACATTTGCTGAGCGGCTTCTGCCATTTTTGACATATCGAACATGTCCGCTGCGGGTGCTTTGCGCGAGAAGATCACCCGTTCGCCACTTATTTCTGACTCGATATCTTTTAGCTTTAATGCCTCACGGACTTTGTTAAATGAAAATCCCTTTTGACTTGCCGTTTCGTACATCTTTTCCAGAGGAAAGGAGACAGCCTTTTCGGGAAAACCATTTTTCTCAAGATTGCGAAGGACCAGATTCGTAAAATCATCCAAACCTAAACTTTCTGACATAATCATTCTCCTGCAAAGACCTGTGGACTGCTCTAAAATTCATCGCTTAAAAAACCCTTAAATAAGGAGCTTGGATGGATTCCACGCGCCTTCCCTGCGGCCGGGATTGCCGCTCATAGATAATTGGCTTTATAAGGAATGTCAAAGCCATTCACAAAGCAATTCATTGGGTTTGCACCGCATCAAACTTATAAATCGCCTTTATACTTTCAAGCTCTGAACCACAAAAATCACTAGGCTCGCTTCGGGACAAACCGAGATCGTAGCGATGCTTCGACCATTCCTCCCGAATATTTTGGGCTCTCCAACAGTCACCAGCCTGACCTTTGACTTCTCGCTCGCAGTTGCTGCTCTTTCCCACGGCGCGTCCGCCATTATCAAAAAATTCTGCATACCCTATTTTTGAATCCCGCTCGGAAAATAAAACTCATATCCAGCTTCATCGGCCTCTGTTGCCTATTAGGGGCTGTTGACGTTTGAGATAAGTGATTGAAAAGTACAGGCAAACTCGT
>CAXSGP010000081.1:0-22420 GCA_964236955.1 uncultured Oligoflexus sp.
AAACTGAATTCCATCGACCGAAGGCTTGAGGCAGATCACGCCAGGGACATCCAAAATCACTGCAAATGAACTCTGCTTCACTTTACGAATATCTGTTTTATGACGGATTTTCCACAGCCGAAAGTACCACGGACATAAGTGGACGCGGCGTAGGCATGAGCGCCATGAGGGCGGCTGCAGAGGCAGTTGGTGGAACTTTTTGGTCTATACTTCGATACCGGGTGAAGGGACCGAATTTAGGCTTGTCGTACCAATGACGATGCGACCGTTATCAGCCTTACGCAAAGTCTCTTGATTTTTGCATGTCATTGTTTTGGCTCCTGGGATTGCGACCGAAGAGTCCGGAGCCTCTATTTTTACAGGAAAGGATGTTTCAAGGCTATTTTTCCCTCGTGGTTATGGCCGATCAAGCATATCATGAAAAAATTGGTCGATTTGCTCAGAAAATTCTTTCAAATTTTGGTAATTGTACCTGTATCGATCTTCGGTGCAGGGAAAAACCGATAGGATCTGCCTTATGCCGCCAGTCTTTCTTGGATTTCTCTTGCTGCTCGTTTTAGGGAGCTCGTGCGCAACAGCTTTTCATTCTTATGAAGACACGGTGCTTCTGAGATCGGATGATCCCGATTCTCTGCTCAATGCCTCGGTGTGGGTCAATGGCCGGCCCGGGAAAGTTAAAACCTTGAAGCTCAGCGAAAAATCGGAACGCGGCTGGGGAGAATATTTGGCCGTTAACAATCAAGATCCCTACTTGATGGGTCCAGGGCTCGGGCAGATTAGGATTGAGCGTTCAATCTCCCGCCGTGAGCAGATTATCGTCGTTCGCAAAGACGGCTTTCGGGATCAGCGCTTTGTCCTTCACCGCCATGCCAGTGGATACTTCTATTTGAATATTCTCAATGGAATTGGCTTTCTTGTGGATCTTTATTCGGGATTCATGTGGAACTACGAGCCGGATACCCTGGAACTCAAATTTGTCGCGGAAAAATCATGATGAATATCTCCCATCACTGGTCCTTGGTGTCTGGCTGCTTTCTGCTGGGCTGCGTGCATACTCATGACGTCGCCGAGCAAGCGGACTACCAGCCCAGTATTTTCGAATATCGAAGGGGGCGTGCTGACCTTGCCCTCCAGCGTTTTCCGAAAGAGGAAAAGGGTGGATTTATAACAAGTCTGGAAAGATCTTGGCTGGCCTTAATCGACGGCCGGCCCGATGACGAAAAAATCATGTCATTTGGCAAAGATTTGGAAAAGCTGCAAAGCCTTGATGTTAGCGATGAGCTTGTGTCGACATTCTACAAAGAAAATATAGACAGATACTATCCTGCTGAACATGAGGCCGTGATTTTACATCTCATCACAGCCATGATCTTCTTGAAAAAAGACCAGCAGGAAGCTGCAAAGGTCGAACTGCGACGCGGTGCACGCTATCTGCAGAGTGGATACGGAAAGAATCGAACCGTCACGGACAGTGCCTCCTTGCGGATATGGCTGGCGGCGCTCTGGTATGCAGCCGGCGATTATGAGGCCGCCCATATCGATCTTCGAGCGGCGATGCGTCTGGCCCCGGATAAAGACTGGATCGGGCAGCTGATCATTCCGCAGGGTCAACCGGTTCAGCTGCATTTGGTTTTTTCTGGCATTGGCCCCTCTCTGGTTTGGAAACCTTTAGGGGGTGAATCAGCCAACCCAATCGCCAATCTTCAGTTTTTACCGAGCAGGCAAGGCGGTGCCTTGGACCTTCAAAGCTTAAAAGGCACTATTCATCTCAGTCATTTTTTAGTTACTGAAGATTGGTACACACGCCACCAAACGAAGAACCAGCAATTGGCCTACGTTTTGAGAGGCGCTAACTATGCGGGCAAGGCGGCCGTGATTGCTGGTGCATCGAGTCTCAACACAATAGGAGCGGTGTCGCTAGGGGTCCTGGTCGCAAGCGGAGGGATTGCGGGGGGCGCCCTCCTTGCTTTTCAGGTAGGCGGCGAAGTCGGTGCCTCTCTTGGTTTAGGCATGGCTTATACAGGCTGGAGCGCAGCGAGCAATTTGATAGATAGCGCAAATAGGAAAAGTTCGGAGTTCTTGGAGACTGGCTTAGGAGAAACAGAAACCTATCGCTTTGTGCGCTTTCTTCCCGACGTCATTCATGTTTATCGCGGGGAACTTGAAGTTCGGGACGACAGTACGAAAACCTTTCTACGCCTTGGGAATTCGCATAACGCTGTGACCTTTAGTTACCATCCCGACGTTAGTGGCTCGGCCATTGAAGAGAAAACCGTAGGCAGACATTTCTATCATGATGGAAAAGTCTGGCGGTTTCGGACGGAGATCGCCTCGCTTGAGACCGCAGTCAGGGCCTGTGAGGAGATGGAGTGGCAAGGTGAGAAAGGTCACCTGCCGCAGCTATCGCAGCTGCGCAGTGCTTTGGAGGCAGCCCATTCCCCCGAAGGACTTTACCCCAAGCAGACGCTGGCCGAGCTTGGTCAGTTTAAGGCGTTTTGGATCGAAGGTCCGAAGATTTGGAGTCCGAGTGCCTATGAAGGGGATCAGGCGACTTTGCTTTGCTATTTTAATGCGAAGCCACCCCACCCTGTGCAAAGCGGCCAGTGAACGATACGATTAATTGGGAATCAAGCTGCGAAGGGGACACGACTCCCTCCACTGACTCCTAGCCCTTTAAGCTCGTCGATACCACTTCGTGAACATCATTCGATAGTGGGTTATGCTGGGAAATACGCCTTAGCTCCGCTTTTATCAAATCCTGACGGACCGGATCAAATTTTTGAAAACGGCTTAAAAGCCCGGCGAGCTTCGCTGCGACCTGCGAGTTGCTAGCTGACGATAGTCGGAAAGTCGAATCGCTTTGATTTCGTCACGGTTTTTCATAAGCTGCCTTTCAGAATGAGGCCAAACGTCGACGCATCGCGACAAAAGCGAATAATAAGAGACAGGCCGCCACCAGAATTTCCTTGTGATCGCGAAGCAATTCGAGGAATAAAACGGGTGCCCAAAGTGCGGCGCGAGTGGCAGCCTTAGCCCAGGAATGGGCCGCTATCCAGTCGGCGAGCGGCGGGCTGTTGCGATAGTAAGAACGTACAAATTGTCTGCCTAATCTGCTCTTTAGCAAATAGCGATCCCGAAACCACCGTAGAACATCGATATGCGGATCGAGAGCGGAGCCATAGGCCGCCGTTGCTATAAAGCAAGACGGGTCACCCGCTTTGGGAGCCGGGCCACCCTGAAGCTGAACGAGTGTAGCGGCGTCAGCGGGTGTGCTTAAGACGCAGGAGTAAGCGGTTCCCTCCGGCAAATATTGAAGGACTATCGCGTACGGGCCGTCGTCGATATTTACATTATCGAAGCCGATACTGTTTTTAGTAATATCAGTCGTGCTGCTGCGGATGCCCTGCGATGTAAACGCCTCGATATCAAAGGTTGTCGAAGTTTGATTACAGGACACACTGCAGGTTTCATTATTTGGATCCACAGTATTTGTTGCAATGGTGCAGGTTGCTGTCTGGTTATCAGGAGTGGCGGGATCAAACGGATTGGCGACAAAGACTTTGGCCGGAAATACTGCGCTTGCCAGGATATTAGCATGAGGAATCAGAATTCCAATGATTCCATTGGCTGATCCTGTTGAGTTATCCACAAAAGTCACCTGCGGTAAATTTTCCCAGGTCGCGGCTATAGTTTTTGGGGTTGAGAAAGCGCCGGTAGTCTTGACGGCATCTTTGACTCCCGAGCCCAATTTCACCAAGGTATCGATTTTATCCTTATTGCCATTGGCAGAAGCTTTCTCGGGGAAAAGTCTGAGTAAGATTTTTGAACCGACTGCAATTTCACCGCTGTCCTTGATAAGGATTTCGATCTTGTAGGAACGGATCTGGGGGACTTTCGGGTCTTCGACTATCGTCGTGCCGTTGCTGTTAAAATTTGCAACCTGCGTCTGTGAGGTAAAGCTTTCAGGTTGAGGAGCAGGTAACCTACCGATTTGATACTTAACTTTGATATCGGTTTCGCCGCAGGAGCTTTGCGTGGAAGTGGCCGGGGTAAGACAGATATCTAAAAAGTTGGCCATTGCCTGCTGAATGCGTGCCGATTCTATAGCCGATATGCCAAGAGCTGAATTATCGGTAGGAGTCACACTCTTCAGATTGACAGTGAGAAGGACCTGCGAACTGATCGTCCGATCGCGTACCGCTGTGACCACATCGAAGTCCAGAGCGGACGCTGAACTTGAGAGGCCTGCTAGCAATGCAAGGAAAGAGGCAAGAATGATGCTAGGTCTAAACACAGGAGATCTCGCTTTCTAGGGGTGCGTTGAGGTCATTTGTGTCCTGCGCATCTTCTCTAGGAACGGTCTGTTGTGTCAAGCAGCTTGCAAGGCCTCTCGAAAGCCGAGGCTATTTTAGTTGCTTTCGCGGGGTGAGTTTTTTGAGATCGAATTCCATGCCATCATAGGCCAGTTGAATGGCCGGACCTTCGGGCTGTTTAAGCTTGGTCCAAACTTCCTGATAATAGCTGAGCTGTTTATTGCGGTGATCGATGGCCTGGGCCAGCATAGTTCGCTCTTTATCCTCCGATGCTCTTGGATCGTGATGCGTGATAATGAGATTGCGAATTCCCTCCCGCAGGGCAAGTTCCACCCCAATAGGTGGGCTACAATGCCCCCAATCATATCGACTTGCCAATTCGTCCATCTCATACTGACCATCAAAAATAAGAAGGTCGAGATTTTGGTAAAATTCTAAATCCTTGCCGAGATCTTTAGGAGTGATTCTTTTGTACTCACTATCCACACCGATTGATAAAGAGTAGCCATCGACTTCAAAGCGATAGCCAAAAGATCCGCCGGGATGATCGAGGGCAAAAGCAGTCACTGATAGCTCATCAAATTTGATAGGTTGATACTGGGTAATCTGCTTGAATTCTATCTGAGCCCCCAGGGTGTCCCATTTGACCGGAAAATTGACGCCGTTGAATTGGATCTTTATAAACTCGGGGGCATGAGGGTGTACATGGTAGATCGTTACTTTAGTGCCCGGCATATAGATCGGGACAAAAAAGGGCATCCCCATAATATGGTCCCAATGCAAATGAGTCACAAAAACGTGAAATTCACTACGCCCTTGAGCCATGACTTCCGACGAGGCTTCGGCAAAGCCGGTGCCCATATCGACAAATATGCGATGGTTTTTATAAATAATTTCATTACAGGTCGTATTGCCCCCAAACACCAGCGGAGTCGAGAGATCGCCGTCGCGGAGGGCGTTACGGAATTCGCTAATGGAACTAAGCCCAGCCCTTTCAGCATCCTTAGCGTACTTGTCTACCAGACCGACGAAAGTCGCGTTGGTTATGGCACGGGGTAAGGATCCTCGGGTTCCCCACATGTGTATTTTCAAGACGGACCCCTTCAGCTTAGTCGTAATCGGTATAATAGAATCTTAGCAAAGCAGCGTTCAGAGTACTATATGTTGATATATTGGCGCTTTTGCTTTTGTCTCAAAGGCCTCCATTATGGCCGCTACCGCTTCGGAACAGAGACAGCGCGTTTTTGGGCTAGAAAGTCAGCCAGTACTTTGCTATAGAGTTGTTCCTTATAGGAATCGGCACACCCACAAGGTCGTGCAACTGAAATCTGTTGCTGACAGATCAGACACCTGAGAGAATGGAGTTATAATGCTGACCTTACGTTTACAGCGCCACGGTTCAACACATCGCCCTTTTTACCATATCGTTGCTACTGATTCCCGTAACGCCCGCGATGGTAAATTCATCGAAAAACTCGGCTATTATGATCCAAATGCCGAGCCTTCGATCATTGAGCTTAAAGTTGACCGCGCTACTTACTGGTATGAGCGCGGCGCAAATGTATCAACAGCTGTGGCCAGTATCTTCCGTGCGAAAAGCATCAAGCTTGAGCGCGCTCAAACACATAAGCATTAATCGCTAGGGACGCTGTGAAAAAACGGTGGATTCAGCTAGGCATCGTTGGAAAGCCCCATGGGCTCAACGGTGCGTTTTTCGTTTCCCAAAGGGATGAAGAACTTCCGGAAGAACTAAAAGTTTTACGCATTGGTCCTGATGCTGAGAAGGCTAAGACCTATACGATTAAAAATACCCGCTGGCAAAGTGAACGCCCTGTCCTCCATTGCCTTGAAATCTCAAGCCGCGAAGGCGCCGAAGCCATCTGCCATCAGCCCCTCTGGGCGGATCGCGACAGTATGGAAATTGACGAAGACGAAGAGTACTTCTGGAGCGACGTCATTGGCAAAAAAATCAAAGACAGAGATGGCGTGTATATAGGCTCTATCACTGATGTTGTCAATTATGGTGCCTCCGATATCGTGACGGTGGTCGACGCCAAAGGTCGTATTGCGGAAATTCCTTTTGTTGATGCCTATTTTGACATGGAATTCGAGCACGGCAGTGAAGAGATTCAGATGACGGTCCTCGCGGAAGTCTTCGACGATGTGTGGACGGAAGAGTGAGAACTTTTGCCTTTATCACGGTTCATCCCCAATTTATCGATGCCTACACAAAATTTGGTGTGTTTCGCACTGCAGAACGGGCCTCTATTGCCATTGATTCCATTAACCTGCGGCAGTTTGCTGTCGATAAACATGGATCGGTAGACGATAATCCCTTTGGTGGCGGTGATGGCATGGTCCTCAGGCCGGAACCCCTGGTAGCGGCCCTTGAGCCCTTCAAAAAGCCTCGCACGGTGTTCGTCACGAGCCCCAGCGGTAGACCCTGGACTCAAAATGATGCGGCGAAATACGCTCAAAGCGACAACGATCTCATCTTTATTTCCGGGCGTTTTGCCGGTATAGACGATAGGTTTTTGACACAATATGTCGATGAGGAGATTTCCCTCGGCGATTTTGTTATTTCCGGTGGTGAATTAGCCTGCCTGACGCTCGCGGATTCTATTCTGCGATTGATTCCGGGCGTACTGGGAAATCAGCAAAGTGCAAAAGAAGATTCCTTTGGCAGCGATCTTAAAAATCTCCTGGAATACCCTCTCTATACGCGGCCCCTGGAATTTGAGGGCCAGCGGGTCCCCGATGTTCTCCTCTCAGGTGATCATCAAAAGATCACCGACTGGCGTCGCGCGGAAGCTTTAAAAAAGACCGAGCGTTTAAGGCCGGATCTATTCGCCATGTTCCAAAGCCAAACAAAGAAAAAATAGCTGAATTGCTTTTCTAAGCACTCGATCGCCGATCAGGCCTTCTGGGCGGCTTCGAGTCGTGCAAAGACCAAGGTCAGGCATGATAGGGTTTTGCCTTTGCTTAAGAGTGCAGATTCCAGGATCTGTTTAAGCTCGGGGTCATGACGGAGACCAACGGCCTCAGCAAAAACCGGCCTGTCCATGCTCGTATGGATCGGACTTATCAGCAGATTCTTTAAGTCTTTGCTTTCAAAATTGCTGGGAAAAATGGCCCCCAAACGGGCGAGGCGCTGCAAGGATTCTGGTCTTAGGGATTTTGCTGCCTGGTCAAACGCCTGGGCCCCCGCCTTGCCTTCGAGGGTCCTCAAAAAATTAGCCCACAGTGCAAAACGCATCGTAAGCGGGATACGGTTCGTTTCGCTATAGGAAAACCAGGCTTTGGGCGGCATTCTCAGGCGCCAACGCGTTGGCAATTTTGATGGCGCGAGGGCTTTGCCGTTTAAGGGTGAACCACCCCTTTTTCTCAAGTAGATCTCGAAGTTGTTTTCAAATCGGCGATCGAGCGCCCTCTCCTCCAGTTCCCTTAGGCTGGGACATGTAAGTAAAGGATTGGCCAGATCGTCAAGTTCCGCATAGCGATCAAAAAGTCCGAGGGTATCCAGGCCCGCCTTTTCAAAAGCCTGAGACCAGTATTCCCAAGACAGTCTAGCCTCTCTTGCATGAAAAAAGGTATCCACGAAACGGGCGGAATGATGAAAGATGCCAGCCTTCATAGGCGTAAGACGTTGCTGAAAAAAAGGGCTGATGACGCTGAGCCTTTTGAGCAGGCGAACCGCCGCGTCAAGATCCTTGCGATCATAGGCGGAGAGGCCGCAAAGGGCAAAAGCTCTTTGCAGGTGATGGATCCAGCTCCGGGCTTCCTTGTTGTAGACCATCACCCGCATCGTTGCCCCGGGCAACATCAGAGCACTGAGTCTTTGCAGAGTAAGGGCGGGGTTCGCCAAATGATGCAACACTCCATAACTATCGACATGGGCCAGGTCCCGGGGCAGCGCAAAGGTCTGATCTTCAAGATTGCCGGCCTGCCACGTAAAGGCATGCGGACGAAATACCGAACGCAGTCGGGCCCGGCGAAGATTCGTTTCAGATAGATCGACAGCATGAAGCTTGTGGGTTTCAGGCTCCCAAAAGGAGAGGATAAAGGGTAGGATGTCGCCGCTTCCGGCAATTAAAATGCGAATGTCCTTTAGCTCGAACACAGGAGCGACAAGGCCTTTTTCCCTGGCTAGATGGGCGCTAAAAAGAGAATGGGAGGCATAGGCCTCCTGAGTGCGCAGAGGAATGTAGAAGCTATAATCGGGATAAGGATATTCCTCATACTGAAGCTTGACCCGAGCGCTGATATCAAGGGCTGTGAAGTCCATTCCGTGGCTCCTCTTACTCGGGTTGTAGGCGACCCTTGAATTCGACTTGGCCCTGAATCTCTCGCGTGATGGGGACCGGACGCATGAAAGTGCGCTCGGCGGTGAAGCGGCCAATGCCATAGATGCCACCAAGATCCTGCGACTGCAGCGTATCGAGCATAGGCTTGTCCTTGACCGAAAGTGATAGGAAATAGGCCTGCAGAATGATGCGAATACTTTCATAGGATGCCGCTGCCAGCTCGTCGGGTTTCTGCTGGTAGCGTTTTTCATAGAGCGCAACAAAATCTTTTACCCCCTGATGGGGATCGAGCGTCGTGAATCCTTCAGCTTTATAGAGCGCCCCGATACCCGCTTTTCTAAGAAATCGCGCCGTGCTCAGAACGTCTATAGGCGAGCCAAGCGCCAAATCGATCAGGCTTTCCGAGCTCCCAAACGCAGCGGGAATGAAATAACAATCGGGTTGAGTCAGGTTAATCGCGGTCCAAAGATCCTTTTGCTCGGCCGTCCAACTGCCAACCACCAGGCCTCCGGCCTTCACAAAGGATTCCTTAAATCCTTGATTCATTTCTAATGAAATCGCATCGTCTGGGTGGTAAATGAGTGCCGCGCGTTTTTTCTTAAGGCTTTGCGCCGCATAAAATCCCATCATTCGGCCCAGCCAGCGGTGGGTTGGTACCATGGCAAAGACCTGGCCACCGGCAAGCAGGTCTTCGCTTGCGGATCGAATCAATAGGAGAGGGGTACGGGTGGACTTGAGGAATTCCAGGAGTCCTTGATTGATCGAGTTGCTGAAAGAGCCGATGAGCAGATTGATTTTTTGGGTTTCAATAAGCCTTTCGGCTGCCAGAAGGCCTTCACTGGCCAGACTTTTATCGTCCGCGACCACAACGGCAATTTGGATGGCAAGTTCGGGGTGATCCTGTCGAAACTCTTCCAGACCTAATTTGACAGCCTTGGCCTGAGCTTCGGCATAAGGTGCCAGAGGCCCGGTCTTAGGATAAATTAAACCGACCTTAAAGTTGGCGTCTTTGAGGTCGGCCTGCGCGAAAGCCGCTATAGTGATTAGCCAGGTGGCTAAGAAAAATTTGATGAGTTTATCTTTCACGAGTAATCCTTTTCTGGCAACGTGAAGAGTATGTTCGGCCTCGCTAAACTACCGGTAAATAGGCTTTGGGAAAAGTAATCTTTCCAACACAGGCCATAAACGCCGCATCATGAGGACGTAGTGCAAAGTCTTGAAGAAAAGACTCTATGGCAGGAGCGTTGGCAAAGTGGCCACAGTGGATGGGATCAAGGCGAAGCTCACCCCGGCCTAAGTCTCCTTATCGAGCATGCCCGGCGCGAGGGGGCTTTGCCTAAAGGTGGAAAGTTCTTTTCGGCAGGATGTGGACGCGCCCACAGTGAGGCGGTGCTGGCCGATTGGGCTTATGACGTTACCGCTATCGATCTCAGCCCCACAGCTATCGCTGAGGCTGAAGCGATTTATGGAAAGCGCCCTGGACTTGTTTTAAAGGTAGCCGACCTGTTCCAGCTAGAGCCCCTTGAGGCGAAGGGCTATGACGCGATCTTTGATCGAGCGATGCTTTGCGCCTTGGCACCGGAAACCCGCGCCCCTTATATCGAGGCCATGAAAGCCCGATTGAAGGATAAGGGTTTGTTTTGCGCTATTCTTTTCCGGACTGTTCATTCCCATTCCCATCCCCCCTATGCAATCGACGAAGCAGAAGCCTTTCGACTCCTGGCTCAGGATTTTGTACTTTGTTATGCAGCCGCTCTACCCGGGATCCCGGTACCGGCAGCGGTTAAAGGCGAATGGATCTGTATTTGGCGCTTACGAGGAGCCCTTGATGAAAACTAGCTACAGTGCGAGTCGGGTCGAAGCAATGGCACGTACCCTCATGCTCTATAAAAAACAATACTACGCCGGCCAACCCACTGTAGCGGATGCCGTCTACGATAAGCTTGAGCAGGAGCTGAGAGAGGCTTCGCCCCAGCATCCCGTGCTTAAATATGTGGGAGCGGCCCCCAGTGGAGGAGCGCCGAAGGTTACCCATGAACTGCCCATGTTATCTCTTAATAAAACCTATAAACTGGAAGATCTTCATACCTGGATGGGCCAAGAAGCGATTGTCGGTACTCCAAAGGTCGACGGTAACAGTCTGAGTCTCCTCTATGAAAAAGGGACTTTAAAAATCGCCAAAACCCGCGGCGATGGTCGGGTTGGTGAGGATGTCACCGATAAAGTGCTTTGGATAACGGACTGCCTGCCGCAGCTGTCTCAAAGTATTACGGTGGAAGTTCGTGGCGAGGTCTACTGCTCCCAGCATCAATTCGCCCTCCTCGTGGAAGAAATGCTCGAGCGTGGTCTCGAGCGGCCCACCAATCCCCGTAACATTGTCGCCGGGATACTTGGCCGCAAGGTTCATATTGATCTTTGTCGCTATTTTAATTTCTTTGCTTTTGAATTGATCGGTGCGGAAGGTTTAAAGACAGAGGTTGAAAAGTTTGATTTTCTGGCGAAGCTGGGATTTTCGACTCTGGACTATCGCCTGCTGGAAAAGCAAGGCGAAGTCGAGTCTTATCTGGAAGAGATCAAACGGTGGATGGACGACGATGAAATCGCTTATGATGGGGCCGTCTTTTCCTATAACAGCCTTCCCCTGCAGCAGAGCCTTGGCAATACCTCTCATCACCCACGCTTCAAGCTCTCCTTTAAATGGCAAGGACTCACCGCCCGGTCCCAGGTAAAACGTATCGAATGGTTTCCCTCGCGCCTTGGAATCATTACGCCGGTTGCTGTGATCGAAGGTGTGGCCTTGAGCGGGGCCACCATTACCAATGTCACTCTCCACAACGCTGAACACGTGAAGGCCTATAACCTCAAGGCCGGCGACCTTATCGAAATCGTGCGCTCAGGCGAGGTGATTCCCAAATTTATGCAGGTCCTTGAAAGCAAGGCAGGAAATTACGTTTGGCCGGAGAAATGCCCCTCCTGTGGCACGACACTGAACTTTGATGGGATTCGCCTCAAATGCGAGAACAGTGAAGCCTGTCCGGCGCAACGCTCGGGTTTCATCCTCAATTGGATGAAGGCCGTCGAGATCGATGACATCAGTGAAAAGCGCCTCGATCAAATGATACAGATGGAACTGGTTTCAAGCGTGACTGATCTTTATACCCTCGAGTTCAGTGATTTCTTGCGTTTGCCCGCGACCAAGGACAAGATGGCAATGAAGCTGCACAAGAATATTCAGGCTAGCAAAACTGTGCCCCTGGCCAAATTTCTCAATGGTTTGGGAATCGAAGGGGCAGGCCTTCGAACCTGGGAAAAACTCGTCGAACATTTTCAAACTTTGGAATCGATTCAAAGTGTTACGGTCGAGGAATTGGTCGAGGTCGATGGCTTTGCCGAGAAATCAGCGGTGCAGATAGTCGAGGGCTTGAAAGAGCGCAGGGCTATCATCAAAGGCCTATTAAGGGTCGGAGTGAAACCCGTTGTGCAGACGACCAGGTTTGCACCGGGTCAAGGCCCTCTCGCCGGTCAGCAGTTTGTGATCACCGGAGCTTTGAGTCTGCCGCGCGAAGATATCGAACGGCTTATCAGAGAGGCCGGCGGCAAGGCCAGTACAGCGGTCTCCAAAAACACGACAGCCCTCGTCACCAACGAAGGTGACAGTGAGTCTTCGAAGATGAAAAAAGCCAAAGAACTCGGCATTCCAATTTGGACCGAAGAGACTTTGCTGCAGCTGTTGAATGAAGGATAACAGGCTTATGAGCGTTCGAATTGGTATCCAAGGGCTCGCGGCGTCCTACAGTGATGCAGCGCTTCTGCAGACATCGCCCCATGCGACGAAGGTCTTTTGCGAGAGTTTCAGCGAAACCTTCGCGGCGCTGGCTCAAGGCCGTATCGATAAAGCCTTTATCCCTTTTGAAAATTCGACGACGGGGTTCATCGGCGAAGTCTATCAGCTGCTACATGGCTCGGGTTGCTTTGTCACAGAGGAACATATTCATCGCGTCGAGCATTGCCTCTTAGGGCCATTGGGCAGTTCCCTGGCCGACGTCAAAACCGTCATTTCCCATCCTCAAGCCTTGGCTCAGTGTTCACGTTTTTTACGGGAGCATGGGCTTTGGACCGAGCCCTATTTCGATACGGCCGGTGCGGCGCGTGATATCGCTCGTACGCGAGGCAGGGCAGCCGTTGCCAGTCTCAGGGCTGCACAGCTCTATGGGCTTGAAGTCTTAAAGCAGAACATCAACGATGAACCCGAGAATTGGACGCGCTTTCTCACGGTTGAAAAACAATCGAGCTGGGCCAAACGGGCGATTTTCTCCTGCACTGTTGTTGATTTTCAAAAGTTGATGGCCGATCTGCCAAATTTCAGATTCATCAGTGCATTGTCTCACGCTTTGCCAACGGATGCTTGGTGCCATCGGTATTTCGTTGAACTGGCTACGGAGAATGCCAGCGCTTGGAAGGACTTGATCAGCAGACACCGAGGCCTTACCCTCTTGGGCTCCTTTGATGGCAAACGTTAGGATAAGCGTCTATTCGGAAATTTTTTGCAAGGACATCAATATGAGAACACAAATCTTCACATGGATCGCCCTCATGGGGCTCAGCTTGATGGGGAGCTGCGCGCATAACGCCGAGTCGGGAAAGGATAACAAAATGAAAACGGACGAACATGCCGGCCAGCCCCAGCCTCAGGTGTGGTTTAAGGGGTCGGTTGAAGATGCGTTCAAGGCTGCTCAAAAAGACAAAAAAATGGTTTTCCTTTATTGGGGGGCTATCTGGTGCCCGCCCTGCAATGAGCTCAAAACCCAGGTCTTTACGAAACCGCGTTTTGCCGAATTGATGACCAGCTTCATTCCCGTATATCTTGATGGCGATACCGATGCGGCTCAAGTTTGGGGCGCAAAGTTTCAAGCTGCCGGTTATCCAACCGTTCTTATTCTTGATGATAAGAAAAAGGAACTCTTCCGACTCAGCACGGTAATGTCGATCGAGGAATTTGATAGCGTTGTTCAATCGGTGCTTGCCTCGAGCGGAAGTTTGGAGCGGGCTGCTATGGCGGTCGGTGAGAGTCGTGCAAAACGCCAGGATCTGCAGCTTCTTGCCTACTCCAGCTGGGATGAATTGCCGGAAGAAAAATGGCCTATATCGCGGCGTATCAATCTTATGGAACAGGCGTTTGAAAGCAGTGAAAACGCCAAGGAAAAATCGATCTTTGCCAGCACCTGGATCAGTCAGGTGATCGGCGCCAAGGAGAAAATCGCTGATAAGCAGCTCGATCGTCTTTGGGCCGCGATTTTTGCCGACAGCGATACGGTCTGGGCCTCGCGTGAATTTGTTAAATATCAGGCTGGAGCCGTAGTGGGATGGCTCGGTTGGAAGCCGACGGAAAAGCGCTATCTTTATCTTCGATCGCAATGGTTAAAGGCCGCCGCTCAACTGGAAGCAGAGCCCAACGCCTCGGTGAATACCAGGCTTGCCACTGTCACTCCCGAAGTGGAGCTCTACCGATACGAACATCCCGATGAAAAGGTGTCGCAGGCCTTGCGGACCAAGGTCGAAATTGCGGTTCGTCATGCCGATGAGGATGCCAAAACCGAATATGATCGCCATGCTGTTATTTCCGAAGCGGCCCATATGCTGAATCAGGTTGAGTCTTATGATCTGGCGGTCAAGCTCCTGGCCAAGGAGCTCAAGGCGACCAATACTCCTTGGTACTATCAGAGATCGATGGCTTATTTGGAAAAAATGCGCGGCAACAATGAGGCTGCGAAAAAATGGTCGGCCGAGGCCCGCAAAAGCGTACAGGGTCGGGCGAGCCGAGTGGAATGGATAGCGAACGATCTTTTGCTCAACGCTGAGGATGGACAGAATAGGCCTTATCTGCTCGATCTGACACGAGAGTTCTATGGTCAGGCCATGCAGCTTCAGGACGGCTTTGCGGGCCGCAACTGGACTAGGGCGAAAACGGTTCAAGGGGCCCTTGAGCCTTACAAAACGGACCCTTTGTTTCAAAAAACATTTGCAGAGTTTGCCGCTCGCTGCGATCGTCAGTCGGGTGATAGCAAAAAGAACTGTCTGGAACACTTTGCTGCCCTCAAATAGGCTGGGTATAGGAGAGCTACTCATGCGTTTCTTAGTTATTGGCGGAGCTGGTTATATCGGTTCTCATTTTGTCCGTGAAGCGGTTCGTCAGGGGCATGTCTGTACCGTTTACGACAGTCTTGAGCGTGGCTTTCAGGCGTCCCTGCCAAAGGATATGGCTTTTGTGAAGGCTAATTTATTGGACGCCCGGACTTTGGAAACGACCCTCGAAAAGGGAGACTTTGATGCTGTCTATCATTTCGCGGCTTTTGCCCTGGTTGGCGAATCGGTGAGTCATCCTGAACTTTATTATGAAAATAACGTTGAAGGGGTACGCGTACTCCTTGAAGCGATGCGTAAGCTTAAGAGCCAGGCGGCGCTTGTTTTCTCGTCGTCTTGTGCGGTGTTTGGAACGCCGGAAAAATTGCCGATCAGTGAAGGCGACAGAAAGCAGCCGCAATCGCCGTATGGTAAATCCAAACTCATCGATGAATGGATGATCGAGGACTATTGTCTGGCTCATAATCTGCGGGGGATGGCGCTTCGCTATTTTAATGCCTGCGGCGCCGATCAAGAGGGTGGAATAGGCGAGGCCCATGATCCTGAGACCCATCTGATACCCAATGTGATTCGATTGGCTCTGGCAAAACAAACCGTGACCCTGTTTGGTCATGACTTTGACACCCCCGATGGAACCTGTGTCCGTGACTATATTCACGTGACCGACCTGGCTGATGCTCATATTAAGGCGGCCACTTACCTCCTGGCTCAGCAGGCGCCGATTTACGATGCCGTGCATCTGGGTACAGGAAAAGGTTATTCGAACCTGGACATTGTGAAGGCAGCTGAAAAAGTATTGGGCATAAAGATCGAATATAAAATGGGTCCCCGGCGCGCGGGTGATCCCGCCGGGCTTTATGCCGATAATAGCAAGGCGAAGAAGCTTTTGGGCTTTAAAACTCGATACTCTGATCTGGAGACGATTTTGTCGACGGCTTTGGCTTGGCATAAGGCAAGGCCGAATGGTTACAGTGCTTGATGTTTAGTGGGAAAGGTCTAGGATTGATTTTCTGCCACAGAGTTTTTTGGGAGAGGATTTCTGTCTATCAATAGAAATCTAGCCAAACGGCTTAATTAGGATTGAATCGATGTTAACGAACAATGTCCAAGACCGAAGATTGATTGGCTATGCATTTTTTTTAAATCTTTTCCACGTCAGTGTCATTGCCAGTCTTTGGGCTAATCTTCCCCATTCTCTGCCTGATCACTTCGGCTTCAATGGAAATCCGGATCATTGGTCCTCCAAGCATAGCTTGATAATTTTTCCGGTGGTAAATACCTTTCTGTGTTTGCTGTGCTTTTCAGTTTGGAACAAGACAACTTACTTTCGGTTACCCTACCCCCTAACGGAAGCAAATCGATCGGTGCAAGAGGCGCTAGCGAAGGCATTGATGGGCAAAACAGTGATCTGGATATGTCTTCTTTTTATATCGATCACGTGGATGAGCATCAGCCACGGACTTCAGATGAATACGCTGCCAGCTCGCGTCGGTTTCTTTGCGACATTTGCGGGCATGATGCTGACTATTGTTTGCTACTTTATCCAAGCTTATAAAAACCGGTAGGACCGTATTTGGTATGATTCGCAGATGCAGCTAAGGCACTGGAGGCACTTTTAAATTATCGTGACTTTTCCGGGAGGTCACGATTTTACTTGCCACCATATTGGCGCAAAAATTCAAATCAAATGAATGCAGCTATGCAGGGTATGAAGGCCAAAATCATAAAGTAGAATTTTCTCACTCTAAACCGAGATATTTGCACTGAAGAAAGTTAAGAAACTTTCAATAAATTGCTATCCAAGGGCTTTGAAGTGGAAGACGCCTGCGAAACAAAAATTTTTCAGGCCATAAAAACTCGACAATACCAAAATTTAAAACAAATGCAACATCGAGCGAAAGAATGAGGGACCCGCACTTTAATGCAGGCCCCAGTTAATAGGTAGCAGGGCTATTGAAAGACTGATGTATGGCCCCGGTGGTTGATAAAGAGTTGGGTATCCAACCGGAAGATATCATTAATAGCTCGATCCCCAGGCGTGATCCAACTGCCCAGTGCTCCGCTCGATTTAAGAACCGAAGCAGTCAATCCACGATGGTCTACGCCGCTGTTAAAATCTATGCCAGCACTTGCGACGCCAAGGTAGACTTCCGCTGCGCCGACGCCTACCTCGTTGAGCCAGCCACCGGCATCGATGTGAGCATCAAAACTCGTTACAGTGTTGGTCCCAAGATTGATTGCCACAACCCCTCGGCGCGTATCGGTCAAGACCGTATCGAAGTCACCAGCCAAGTACAATAGGCCGTCCTCTATATCCATTCCAAACACTGCCAAGACACCGTTGGAAGCAGTACCACCGATTGTTAATGAGCGTGATGTCAAGGCATCGGTCGAAGTATCCAATTCCGCAAATAGTGTTCGCGTAGTCGCGTCAACCTGATCAAATCTTCCGCCCATATAAAGTCGAGTGCCATCGCTTGAGAGACGTAATACCTCGACTGCGGCGTTGACGACAGGAGATCCCACATCAGCATTTGCAGATGTTGAATTGAGAACCGCGAAGCGGCTTAAAGACTGCCCGCCTATACTGGTGAAATTGCCTGCAACATACAGCTTGGACCCCAGGGCCGCGAGTTCAGTGACGGTTTGATTGGTTGAAATCTGCGCATTGAATGGAGAGTTGAGCGCCCCCGACGTAGCATCTACCGAAGCAAGGTTGATACGCGCGACACCACCGATTGTTGCAAATTGGCCGCCGACGTAGAGCGTCGCACCCGACAAAGCAAGATCGTTGACCTGGGCTCCAACGGGGAGCAGTGCGTTGAAGCTGGTGGGTTCCCCCGTTTGGCGATCAAATGCCGCGAGACTCTGTCGAGCAACGCCATAGGCGGTGACGAATGAACCTCCCGCAAATACCTTGTCTCCAACCTTGCTGATGGCTCGGACGGAACCGTCAAGTTTAGGCACGAAATTGGAATCCATAGTGCCTGTGCTTGTATCAAAGGCAGTAAGGAAAGGATTGGCAACACTATCAATAGTTGCAAAATCACCTCCCACAAACAACCTCGATCCCGTAACTCCCAGCGCACGGACCACCCCGCTTGCCGGAGGTGCCCAACTCTGGATTGAACCGTTGGATTTGGCGACGGCCGCTAGGCGCGTACGCGACGCTCCACCCGCAGTCGAAAAGCTGCCTCCGAAATAAAGGGTGGATCCCGACACTGCAAGAGCATTCACCGTACCGTTAGCACCGGGATCGAAGCCAGCGACAACGGAATCGGTCGTCAGGTCGTAGGCAGCAATCTTGTTTCGAACATGAGAATTTGAGCCATCCGTGACATTTGAAAACTCGCCTGCGACGTAGAGGATACTCCCATCGACAAGGAGCGATCGCACAATGCCATTGGCACCGAATTCACTTCCACTTACCTGCGTGCCTGTAGAGCTTGTTAAAGTGGTAAACTTTGCCGTCGAGGTTCCTGTGAAACTGCAATCACAGCCTACGAAAAGTTCAGATCCAGCTAACGCTAGGCTTGTCACTTCGCCGTCGGGATCCGCAGTAAAAGTGGTATTAAGGTTGCCGGTTGATCGGTCAACCGACGCAAGATATTCTTGTCCAACTCCTCCAAGCGTCGTAAACTTGCCTCCAACAAACAGATGCGTACTATCTATGGCAAGAGCTGCGACATAGTAGTTGCCGGCATCGATAGCGGCGTCAAATGCAGGATCAACACTCCCATCAGGACGTAAACGGACGAGATAACGCCTGAGATAGGCACCCACCCTTTCAAAGGAACCCCCAACATAAAGCGCCCCAGCTTCGTTAGGATCCTCTATGGCGGCACGCACGACACCGAAAAATTCCGGCCAATTTTTGCTTTCAGGCTGGGTCCCACTCCCTGCATCAAAAGTCGCACCGTAACCGATAACTTCACCAACTGATTTGAAGGGTCCACCGACATACACCGTGCTGGCATTGGCAACCACAGCAGTATTCTCGGTTCCGCCCCAGTACTGACTGTTATAGACATCGAGGTTGATCGGCGTGCTAGCCGTACCTCCTGAACCCGTAACGGTCACCGTGTAGTTACGCTTCTTTCGATAGGAAGTTGGAGTTCCGCTAATGGCTCCAGTCGCGGTATTAAGCGTAAGGCCCGGGCTTAACGCCGGTGAAATCCCAAAACTCAAAGGTCCCGTCCCCGCGATTACGGGCGTCACCGTTGTTGCATTATTCACAAGAAAGCGCGCAATTCCGTTGGGATAGGCGATGCTGGGAGCGATAGGCGCGGGTGTGGACGTGACTGTGACTGCCGCTTCGGGGGAGAGGCCGCTCTCGATGCCTTCATCGACAATCGAAACCGCATAGAAATAGCTTACTCCCGCCGTGAGTCCCATATGGGAATAGGGAGACGTCGCGCTGAGAATCTTATCACTCGATTTGCTAACAGGACTGGTTGTGCTCCAATAAAGGTTGCTGCTTGTTACCGTGGTGGCAAATCCCGTCCAAGTTACAAGAGCTTGTAGATTCCCAGTCACAGCCGTGAGTGTCGACGGGGGTAAAGGAGTCCATTGGGGAAGGTCAAGCTCCTTTGCCCCAGCCATGGGGAAAACCCAGATGCGTGAAGCACCCGGCGGAACAGAGGTTCCGTTCGGTACAAGATAGCTGGGAGCACTTGCCATTGGAGTTTCGCCGAGAAGCAAGGCCCGGCTCGCTGGACGTTCACGTCCCCCTAAATAGACGCGAAAACCCGTGATACCTGATGTCAGCAGAGGCAAAGTGATCGCCACGTTCCCGCCGATTGTTTCCGTCGAGTCGGTGTCGCTAAAACTAACGCTCACAGGAGCGAGGATCGCATCATCATAATGGTCTGGTTTAGGAAGTGTTGCGATATCAATGTAGGTGGAAGGAAAGACCTTTGACGTCGAAGTCGTTATATCGCCGAGTTGCGTTTGCACATCTACCGCAAATAAAACCAGCGATTTGGCAAGGCCATCGGCAAGAAATTGCGCTGCTGCGGACTTTTCTTCCTCGCTTGCGTTTTTCGTGACTTCACTTAGTCTGGCAGCGCAGTCGCGTTGCAAGGTCTGATCCTTGAGCAGCTGAAGCTTTAACGCCGCTCCCACTGCTTTCAAATAGTTGACGGCACTTGGTATTTTACCGGCATCGGCGCTTGCTTCTATCGTTCTTAGGCGCTCGGAAAGGAGTGCCTTGAGTTCAACATAAGATGCGATGGCAGGGGCGGCCCCAGGATCAGAAATTGTTTCACGAACCAATCGCGCTGCCAGAGTGGTGGCAAGAGACAAGTCGACCCGGTTAGCCTGTGCTGCGGTACCCGCCTGCACATCACCGTGCAGCGCCGACATTTCGGAGCCCGTGTCATCAGCCAGAGTCAGGCCCGGGGCTGACTTCAACTCGAAGCGAAATGCATAACCTGTCGTCCGCGGTTCAACTTCCTGCGGAATTCTTAGCGTTGCCGCAAAAGTGTAATGAGACGCTGGCATCGTAATCGCCAACTCCAACGACGGCTCGCCTCCCTGAACCGCAACTTTTACTTGTTTTCCGGCTGCGTCCAGAGCATAGGCGCTGAGTATAAATTTCTCTCCCGTCAGATCCAAATTTGGTCCGATCGCGGAGGCTAGTTTGAAGTCAATATTAATCTGAACACTCACGTCTTTCGTTTCACTTCCCTCAGCTGCTTGGGGAAACCGGAACAGATTGAGGACCGTACCTTCTTTTTTGCAGCCGCAAAGCCAAAACATAAGGACCAGGATAGAGAGCATGGATTTCATCTTAAATACTCCAGCGAATGACGAGGTGGGCGGTTAAAAGCGGTTCCGAGAACTCACCTCCAATGGCGTGATAACTAACCTCGGGTGAAATATGAACTGCCGACAAGGCTTCGCAATCTAATCCGACAGCAATCAAACCACCGGCATCGCTGTGCTTGTCAACGTTCTTACGTCCGGATGCGATCTGCTTGATTGCGCCATCCCACACGTAATATCCCGCACCCATTCCTGTGAAGGGCCGCAGCCGTCCTGTCCCAAAAAGATAATCTGCACGTATGGTGACAGTACTGACGTTAACAGATCCCGTAAGGGTGGGATCGGTCGCACGAAGCTTTGTTTTGCCACTTGCGGCCAGTGACAGACGGGCTGAGCCACTGGTCCCGTACCAAACGTTTTTACCGATACCAAGCCCAAAATGTCCAGAATTCTTGACCTGCCCTTTAAGCTTACTGTTGGCTGACAGGGCACCGCCGAAAACTAGAATATCGAGAAGTTCCGAGTGACTTTTCATCTGCGGGTCAGTTTGATCTTTAACCGATGGGCTGGTGACGGAAGGCAGCACAGAAACTGCCTCGACCACGCTTTCGGTTTTCTGCGTCGATAAAGGCGGACTAGGCTCAGATTGAGGGCTTATGGGCAAAATTTTCTTGTCCTCAACAGCTGCCACCTCGGCTATTTTCGGATCGCTCGTCCAGCGCATGATAACCCGCCGAGCAGCTTGCTTCTCTGTTTCCGTTTGCTTTTTACTGGGGCCTTTATCGACAACGCTACGAGTATCAATGCGATAGGGAGGTAGTCCGGCACGTACCAGTCGTTCGTAAACTCGCAGAGCTCTTAGCTCACCAAGGACTTGATTATAAGCAGGGTTACCTGAGCTGTCGGTGCGTCCCTCGATTAGCAGCGCGTCGTGACCCGATCTGCCTACCGCCTGTAAAAATTCTTTAAGTTTCGTGTCTTCAAAGCCAATGGGATCGGACGAAGCCGAGCCGAAGGTCACACTGATCGAGCCTTGCTCCTCTTGAGCTTTTGTATCAGCCTTTGGAACAAAACGTTGTGTCGAGCCAGCATTCGAGTCATGAACGGTTAAAACCTGAAGCGTCGCACTTCCCCCCGCTTTAATCTCGTTGAACAAGATTCGCGAAGGATCGACGCCGAGTTTCACCTGATGCTGAAAGATTTTGAGGGAGCGAGTACGCTCGATAATATACGCTTTAGAAGTCGGTTTTAAACCGGCAGTTCTCATATCGACTCGGATCACGATGTCGGCCTGATCCTTTACGATATTTGCGACATTGGTGAGTTCTTGACTTGCGATGTCTCCTATATTAACCGCTTCTTTGTCGAATGCGACCTCTACCTCAGAAGCAAAAAGATTCGGTACCCAGATGACGAAGCCAAAGATCAGCGATAAAGCGCGTAAAGCACTCACCGGCTACTCCTTTGTAGTAAATTAGCGATAGGAAGCGGATTTAGGTGCAGGAAAGTCTTATGATAGGCAAAGAGATTACGAATGGCAATCATGTTCGAAGAGTTAAATGACTCGGTAACTCAAGCGAGTGGCGCAACTCACCAGGTGAGATCACCGGATCTCAACTTGTAGGAGAACCCAGTCGCAATCTATAACACGACTTAAATGACGAATGGTTATAAAGTCAGCGAAAGCTTGGAAGCCCGCTGCTCCAACCTAAATGGTCGCTGGAGTTCGCTGTCGGATACAAGAGTGCAATTGAATTGTTAGAACTCTACCGGGAAGAGTTCAGGGATCGTCGGGATGGGTTCTCAATCCGGGAAAAGGACAATGGCTCCTGACGATGGATGTCTTTTGAAATGAGTGGCATTTTGTAAAAATTCTATCTTGGTACTTCGTGAGTT
>CAXSGP010000082.1:0-14975 GCA_964236955.1 uncultured Oligoflexus sp.
CTGCGTTACTGGGGATGTTCGACGTTGGCGTAGCCAAACGTCAACAGCCCCTAACTCACTTATCTGCGCGCGCCCGTAAGATCTCCGCAACATCGATTTTCTTCATTTTCATCATTGCATCAAACGCACGCTTGGCTGCTGCCAGATCGCTGCCAGCCAACGCCTCGGTCAAGGCTATCGGGGTAATCTGCCAGGACACACCCCATTTGTCCTTGCACCAGCCGCACTGGCTTTCCTCCCCACCATTGCCGATGATGGCATTCCAATAGCGGTCAGTCTCGGCTTGATCCACTGTTGCAAGCTGGAATGAGAAGGCTTCATTGGGTTTAATTTCCGGACCACCATTTAGACCGATGCAGGCTATGCCAAGCACAGTGAATTCGACAAGCAGGACATCGCCCTTTTTGCCACTGGGATAATCGGCCGGTGCCCGCTGCACGCTATGAATCCGACTGTCAGGAAAAGTTTTGCAATAAAAATGAGCGGCCTCCTCGCTGTCCCGGTCGTACCACAAACAGATCCTAGCCTTTGGAATGATACTGGCCATAAGTTTCTCCGCAATTCATAGAGTTATTGTAAAATAAGATTCGCCCATCATTTTTGGCATATTGCCTCCCTGAAATACAGCTTTTTCAGATAAAGGCTACCAGGGATATCCCCCCCTACGTCTACTGGCCTCTTCACTCAGTCTTTGAGATAATCCCCAAACGCCTTCCGCCATCGCCCCGATCTCCTACCATCGCTCCATCGCCTGATGCGCCGTTACATAAATCATATTTACCACCTCTTCCGTCGTCGCACTGATCTGCAGAACATTCGAAGGTCGCTTCATCCCGTGCAGAATAGGTCCGATCAAGGAAGCATCACCAATCTGAGCCATCATCTTATAAGCGATATTTGCTGAAGCAAGATCCGGAAAAATCAATATATTGGCGTTTCCCGTCAGACGACAAAAGGGAAACTCACGTTTTCTAAGTTCCGCATCCAGCGCAACATCGACCTGCATCTCACCATCGACCTCCAGATCGGGTCGACGCTGGCGAACGATTTGAACGGCTTCCGCCGCCTTGAGACTGAAAGGTGACCGATTGGACCCAAAACTTGCAAAGTTCAGCATTGCGATGCGAATCGGCTCCCTGGTGTAGCGCTCCGCAACTGCCGCCGTGCTTAGAGCTATTTCCGCAAGCATCTCTGCACTCGGGTTTTCATGGATCGTGCAATCCGCAAAGAACAGCTGCCTTTCTTTTTGCATAACCATATAGACGCCAGCCAAAGTATGTTCAGGCTCCACCCCTATTATCTCCAGCAAGGGCTTGATCGAAGGACTATAGGGTTCAACAACGCCCGAGATAACGCCATCCACATCGCCTGCTTCAAGCATCATTGCCGCGAAGTAATTGTAATTGTGAAGCAGCTGACGGGCTCCGCTTTGCGAAACCCCTTTGCGCTGCCGCAACTGAAAGAGCCGCGCCGCATAGTGGTCAAAGATAGGGGCATGAACCGGGGTGATGATATCAACCTTCGATCGAAAGTTGTTAAGTCCAAAGCTTTCGGCCTGCGCGAGAATCCGCTCTTCATCACCGATCAAAGTGATATGCATTGAACCTCCATCGATTACCTCAGCGGCAGCACGCAGGATGCGTCGATCATAGGAGTTAGGGAAAACGATTCTTGGCGTGCGGCGTTTATCTTTACGAATCCTGCGAATATCTCTTTGGATTGCACGCATCATGCTTTGTGTCGGTCCAAGGATATGTTCAATTTGCTCTGCATAGCCTTCGATATCGATAGGCCTTCGAGCAACGCCAGAATCCATCGCCGCCTTCGCTACGGCAGGCGCAACATGAAAGAGCACACGGGGATCGACAGGCTTAGGAATCAGATAGTCGCGTCCAAACTGATAGTTCTCGCCGTCTTTATAAGCCTTCATTACGACATCCGGAACACTCTCTCTCGCTAGGGCGGCGATTGCCCGCACGGCAGCGAGCTTCATTTCTTCATTGATTACGCTAGCCCGCACATCGAGAGCACCCCGAAAAATAAAGGGAAAACCCAAAACATTGTTTACCTGATTGGGAAAGTCGGAGCGTCCGGTGGCAACGATGGCATCCGCACGAACCGCCCGCGCTGCATCGGGCCGGATTTCAGGCTCGGGGTTCGCCAGGGCAAAAATTATCGGATTGACCGCCATACCCTGTATCATTTCGGCGGAAAGTGCCCGTGCTACCGAAACTCCAACGAAGGCATCGGCACCGCGCAAGGCCTCCTGAAGGGTCCGCAGCGGAGTATCCAAGGCAAATCGGGCTTTATACTTATTTAAACCCTCGCGCCTTTTGTGGACAACGCCCTTGCTGTCACAAAGCATCAGGTGCTCGGGTTTGACCCCGAGCGACACGAAAAGATTGGCACAGGCGATTGCCGCAGCACCGGCTCCGGAAAAAACTACGCGGACCTTTTCTATTGATTTACCGGCCACCTCGAGTGCATTGAGAAAGGCCGCCGAGGCAATGATGGCCGTACCATGCTGATCATCATGAAAGACCGGAATCTGCATCATCTCGCGGAGTTTTTCCTCGATATAGAAACATTCCGGAGCTTTGATATCCTCGAGGTTGATTCCCCCAAAAGTCGGCTCCAAAGCTTTGACACAGGCGATGAATTGATCGGGATCATCGGCATCGATCTCGATATCGAATACATCGATATCAGCAAATTTTTTGAACAGCATGGCCTTGCCTTCCATTACCGGTTTGGAGGCATAGGGGCCAATATCACCCAGACCTAATACTGCGGTGCCGTTGGTGATAACCCCGACCAGGTTGCCGCGACCCGTATAGCGAAACGACTCCTCCCTATTTTTAGCGATCTCAAGACAAGGCATAGCCACGCCAGGAGAGTAGGCGAGAGTGAGATCCTTTTGCGTTGCGGCTGGCTTTTTGATACCTGTGAATATTTTTCCCGCCGGGGATCGCTCATGATAATCCAGCGCTTCCCGTTCCATTTGCTTTTGAATCACGTCCGCAGTATCGCCTTCAGGTTTTTGACTGCTCATTCGGCCTTCTTTCCTGCTGTGGTTTTGGTCATTAGAAACTCTTCGCGCCCTCATGCTAACGTCCACAATATACGCTGTCAAACGCTAGTCAAAGACCTGGTGCCGGTGAACTTTGCATGACCAAGGAAAACCCCTCACAGGGCAAAGGCATTTGCTGAAGCTTTAATACTATAAATATTTCGGAAAGTTCTCAGGCCAACCCAAAGGGAGAGCATCGGCTCATCCCCATCACGTCGGGAAACAATTAAAACTCTTCAAAATTCCGCCCGCCGTCAATTAATCCACTGGCGAATAATTCTATAACCACCTGAAATTTAACAAAAATACAGCAAGCCAAAACTTAATTTAACTTCCGCAGGAAGGCGACCGAAGATATTGAAAGCCGACGAACAAGTCTTGGGGAAACGACTTTATGATTAAAGTGAGCATTTTAAACTTAGGGCTGGCCATAGGGTTGTTAGGCTGTGGTTACACCAAAACGCAGCGCATTATCCCCGAGCCAAATTTAAATGTCATTCCCTATGGTGGCGGTAACGCTTTACCAGGCGCTGACGCCGTGCCCGGTCCCTCGGCACCCCCTACACCACTGGTCAGCTGGAATAAAGCCGTCGATGACCTTATTCCTCCGACCTACGAAGGCGACATCAAGCCTAAGCTCGATACCTTTTGCATCTCTTGTCATACCGGAGCGGCAGCTAAAGCGGGCCTTGATTTAAGTAGCTTCGATAACGTCAAGACTAATATCGCGAAAATTGCCAATGTCGTGGAATTGGGCAAGATGCCTCCGGCCGCGAATCAACTTGACGACGAAAAGCAAGAAGAGCTCGAACGCTTGACCGGCTTCGCCAAGGATTGGGCCCGAGCCCCTTCCAACTTTGCCAACTCATTGGCGGATTTAAGCTCCTTGAACTTCGTCTCCGATATATCACCCTTAAATGACAAGATCTGCGCCACCTGCCACTCAGGCCCCGACGCAAAAGCGAATCTGCACCTGGCAAGCCGTATCGATTGGAGCAATAACTATGAAGCGGCGATGGCTGCTCTGAACAAGGGCATTATGCCCCCAGGAATGGATTCCGAACGCCGTAGCCGCATGATCCTACTCTTCACGGAGTGGAATGCGCGTAAACTTCCTTGAGGATTTAGCTCTTGGGCAAAGGCATAAATCGCCAAGGTCCTGGCTGCCAATAATTGATAATTTTCATCCGGGGTCCTCCGTCAAGCTCACGCTTAGTCGGAGGATCTTATATTTAACGCTGCGATTTAAAGACCTTGGCATAATTCTTACCTCTGGAAATCGCTTTTTTGCCCCGTCTAATTCCACGTTCCGCATGCCTTGCTCACGCACGATCTGTTGTTCGGGCAAATATTTATTGTTTTTTTTCAGCCTAAGGAATCGGCTTTAATCAGTTGTATTATCTGGCCTAATTAAATTGCGAAAAAAAAGACTAAAGTATCGACCATAAAAAAGCATCCTTTCAGGGCTTTAGAAAAGCCGGTAAATGCCGATATAGGGTCACTGCAATTTTTGAAAGGCGAACTTATGAACTGGAAGAGAATAGTAGCGGCCATTACCCTATTCGCCTTTCTTATCTCCTGTAAACCGATAGGAGGGGAAGATACCACTCTTCAAGCGGTCGCTCCCAAAGCCAGCGCCCTCGATCTCATCAAAGCGGATTGTGACAAGGTCTGTGCAAAGATAAAAAATAAAATGGTACTTGCCTTCGTTGGCGGCGAAGAACCGGCTGCCGAATCCGTAGTTAAATTCGGCGACGCAAAACTGCTGTGGAGCTTTTCCAAATATCTGCAGAAGCGCAAAGCCCGTAAAGACGTGAAAGTTACTGAAAAGCGGGATGCAGGAACTACCGGCACGACTCCACCTGATAAAGGAGCAAAAACCACCACGGGTGCGGGTTTCTTTACGAAACACTTCGCCATTACCGCAGCCGGGCTTGTGATGAGTACTTCGAACAACGTACGGGAGATATTGAAGGCCGGTGGCACAAAGATGGACGCCGCCCAGGTTGCTGACGCCAAAAAAGAGGAAACCAAGGTAAAACATTTCTGGGAAAAACCCAAGGCCGACGCCGGAGTTGGTGTAGCAAAATTGACGACTGCACAGAAAACCGCACTTGTAAAAAAGCAGACTGCAGCGATCAAAGCTCAGACCGAGGCCATCAAAAAAGGATCAGGACTTTTTAAACTTCAAGGCGGTGCCACCAAATCAACGTTTAGCTTTTCTTCAGCCCTGGCGAAATTCAAGAAAACTGAAAAAATGCGTGTGAGTACGAACGTAGAGGTGAAAACTGTAGCTGCAAAACTGACGGCTGAAGCCTGGGTAGGCGCTATGGTTCTTAACCGCCCCGTCGGCGGCAGTAAATTGCTGCAGTTGATTGCTTCGGCTGGGATGGATGCTCCAAACACCACAAAGACTAAAGCTACCGCGGGTTTGAGGTTGGTATTTTTTGGTGTCGATGTACCTGGTACGACCAAGCAGGTAGGCGCCACCTTGATTGATAAAGTGTTTCCCGTTCCGGCGATCCCATCGGCTAACATTCCTATCTATGGTTTCCCTGCCGGTGGTATTACGGCTGAAATTCAACTCATTCCTTCGACCGGCCTTGGCATAGATGTTGATGTAAAAAAAGCCGGAATGTTCACTATGTCCTTTATCCCCGCAATTAGCATGGTAATGAGCGTAACCGTTGGTGCCCAGGCGGCTGTTCTTACTCTTGGAGTCGAAGGTACCACAACGATATTGGCTTTTGAAGTCCCATTGAGTGTGACGATGGGTGGTGATATCAAAGGGGGCCTCTACTATACAGGTATCAACTACGTTGGAGTGAAAGTCTCAGCTCTTGGGGGAACAGGTATTAGCCTGGTTGCCAAGCTTGATGTTCCAAGTCCGTTTAACTATGTTCTTTGGGGCGTATTGTCGGCAGCTACGATTGCGGGCTTTAAATTGCCCGGTGAACTTGGATTCGGGGAAACCGCTTATAAGTACGCTTATCCACTCTGGGAACCCGAATTTAAACTTGAAATTGCTCGCACAACCAAGAAATCCGGGCCCCGCATGGTTAAGTTACCGGCGAAACCAACACCGGCTCAATGCACCAAGCTAAAGACTAACATTGACGCTCACCTGGCAGCGGCAAAACTAGAAGTTGATACCAAAAAGGATGCGACACTTACAGCAATCGACACCGGCATCAACGAGATGTTGAATCAGATTCAAAAAGCGATCATGGGTAAGTGTGTGGGTGGCGGAACCGCCAAAGGCGGCGCTACCGCCAAGGGCGGCGCGACCCCAGCAAAAGCGGGAACCACCAAGGCTCCTGCCAAGGCACCAGCTAAAAAGACCAAATAACCAAAGGGTGGGCAGCGTATGCCCACCCATTGGCTAGAAAGAAAGCGGGGCGGGAAAATATTTCCCGCTGAAAAATGAGAACATAGCGGCTAAGCGATGCTGCTGCCTTCGGAGCGAAACTTATGGACAAGAAGACTTTAAGTATTGCCACAGCCCTAGTCCTGGCCATAGGCTTTGGAATAGCCGGCTTCCACTACTTCCCAAAAATGGAGAAGGGTTCTGAAGTCACCGTTGGTGACGAGCAGACCAGCTATGAGGTAACCGTCAGTAGCAACTATTCCACCGCAAAACAGGATGACGTTATACTTGATCTGGCAGGAACCCTTCTGGTGCATGAGCAGGCTACCAACCAGCTGGTTTCGGAATGGAGCGCGATAAGCTCCCTAACCGTGATGAACGTTGCCACTGCAACCGAAGACATCTTGAATTTCCCGGCCGTTTCTGCATTGGAGCAAGGGGAAATGGTCCACTACGTTCAGGCCGATTTTCCGCAGGCCTATTCGGGATTTCAAAAGGAAATACTCTCCCGATTTTTCCTTCCCATCCCTATCAGGGCCGCTCCCGAAATCTATCATACCGAACGTGAGGGTAAAAACCTCTTCCGCGTCAAGTACCTGGTGAGCGAGATCAACCAGGGCTTTGAGGTAACGAGAAGCTGGATTCAAAATCTCCAGGGTGATATCGAAACCGATCCCAAAGCCAATGGTTTTCACTATCAGTATAATGCTGAAGGCAAGCTTTTGAGCATGTCGGGCACGCTTACCTTTATCGGCACCGACCACGAAAACCTGCCCTTCCGTTTGACCACAAAAATCACTATGAACAAAGGGGAAACCAAAACCCTGGCCGCAGACAAAAAAGTCTATCAAAACCCCCGTGATATGATCGTTGCCGAGGCCCAAAAACCGGTTCGGCAGGATTCCGATAAACTTCGTCCCATAAAAGAGGTTTTTGAAGCCGTCGATAATCTCACCGCCGAGGACACGCCTCAGGATAGAGCCGACCTTTATCTCGAAATGGCGAAAATTCTAAGTGAGAATCCGGATACACTTTCCGAATTCAAATCGAAAGTTTTAAGTATGGATGCCGGCACGGGTCAGTCCAAATTTCAAATGAATCTCATTTTCAGCGTCCTGGCAGGATCAGAAACCGCGGCTGGGTCAGAGGTTCTGGCTGACCTCTTCTCAACGGACTGTAAGATCGAGTTTTGCCGGGAAATGGCGATCAGCGCCTACGGCATGCATTCCAATGTATCGCTTGATAGCGCCCAAAAGGTTCTTCATGTCGCCGAAACTGACGAAGCGGCTGATATGGCGTTTAATGCGTATCTAGGCGCCGGTGCAGCGGGCCGCATCCTGGGCGATCGATTTGCCGAATTGCGTCCGAGCCTATTAAAAGCTGCAAAAGCCGCTGACGAAGACAAGGATTTTACCAAGAAGGCTCTTATCGTACGCGCCATCGGCAATACCGGGGACAGAGCCTTCCTCCCGGTCCTGACGGAAGGCATTAAATCGGAAGACCACCTGACCAAAAATATGTCTTATTACGCTTTGCGGTTCATCCCAGGGGACGACGTCAATGATTTGCTTGTGCACTCGCTTGAAACCGAAGCGAACGAATTAACCGCTACTGAAATCATTCGCTCTGCCGGCCTCCGTCAATTCTCAAAGGCGGAATTGGAAAGGCTTGGCGAAAAAGTGCCGACCTGGGGGGAAAACGATTCTGATCTCACCGTAAATACGGTCAATATCCTTCTAACGGCCTATCATAGAAATCCAGAGGATTCCGAGAAGATTCTGGAAAGCCTGAAGGGACGTGTGAAATCCAAAGACCTTAAGGCTTACATCGAAGCAGGCATGAACCCTCTGGGACCAACGCCAGACGATGCAGGGAATGTTGCTGAGGAACCCAAAGCTGGTGAAGAAGATGAGGGGGACGCCGCCGACAGTAATGCAGCACCCGCCAGCGACTCGGATGCTGATAAAGAATAGTTCCGTCAAGCTTTCGTATGAGTCCTCGAAAAAAGGCGCCCCAGCTGTTTAAGCTGCGGTGCCTTTTGCCTTGTCTGGGCTCAAAATTCCTTCTAATAACGCCCTTTTGGCATCATGCAGATCGAGCCATTATAAGGGTCTGACTGTAAAATAATCGGAACTCAAGCTGCCAGCAGCATTCCCAGGCTGGTTAGCCTCCAATAAAGTTCATGGTTTAGAGAGGGTTCCCACGCTATAATAGGAGGGCCTTCCCCAGAGTGCAGCTATATTTCTTAAAGTCATAGAATTGAGAGGGTACGTTATGCTTATCAAAATCAAGGACCCGACCGAGGCAACCGCCCAGCAGGTAACCCCCTACGATGTTTATTTGAGCCGGCGCAAATTCATGGAAGGAGCCTTAGCTACGGCCACAGTTCTTGGAACCAGCGCTTTTTTTGAAAATGCAATTTTATCGTCCGAACTCTACGCCGCGGGTCAGGGCAAATTTCCACCCTACAAAAAAGATGGAAGCTATAAAAGCGATGAGGCTCTCACACCGAAAAAGGATGTGACGTCCTATAATAATTATTATGAATTCGGTACCGACAAATCCGACCCCGTGCATACATCCTTAGCCTTCACAACGGATTCCTGGAAAGTATCCGTGGAAGGTTTGGTCGAAAAACCTCGCAGTTATGACCTCGCCGAACTTATTAAACCCTATGCCCTGCAAGAGCGAATCTATCGACTGCGCTGTGTCGAGGGTTGGTCCATGGTCATCCCCTGGATTGGGATTCCGCTCGCCGATTTAATCAAAGACCTTAAACCGACGGCTAAGGCCCGATATATCGAGTTCACGACTTTAAACGACGCCAAGCGTATGCCGGGGCAAAAAAGTGGGGTTCTCGATTGGCCTTATGTTGAAGGCCTGCGTCTGGACGAAGCGCTTCACCCGCTCAGTTTTCTTGCTATAGGGCTTTACGGGGATTATCTGCCGAATCAAAACGGAGCGCCGCTGCGTTTGGTTGTGCCTTGGAAATATGGCTTTAAAAGCATCAAGGCGATTGTAAAAATAGCTTTGAAGGAGACCGAGCCTTCAACCACCTGGAATAGGATGGCGGCGCAGGAATATGGCTTTTATGCAAACGTTAACCCAAAAGTTGATCATCCACGTTGGACCCAGTCGAAGGAGCGGAGGATCGGGGAATTCTTCAAACGGGAAACCAAAGTCTTTAACGGATACGATGCCGTGGCATCGCTTTATCAAGGCATGGACTTAAAGAAAAACTACTAAATCAGGTAAAACTCCATGCCGAAGCTATTTAAAAACGCCCAGCATCAACTGCGCTTTGAGAAGGGCGTCCTCATCATCCTAATGCTGCTGCCCTTAGGTCGCCTGGGATGGCGGGCCCTTCATGAAGATTTGGGCGCCAATCCGGTTGAGACTTTGACCCATGAAAGCGGAATCTGGGCTCTTCGCATCCTACTCCTCTCACTCCTACCCACGGCTGCCAGAATCCTCTTTAGATGGAGGCGAGGCCTGTTGCACCGGCGCCTTCTGGGCCTCATGGCCTTTTTTTATGCCTGCCTGCATTTTACAACCTATCTCGTGTTCGATCAGGAACTCGACTTTAGCGATACCCTTAGCGACATCGGCAAACGCCCTTACATCACCGTTGGATTCGCGGCCCTCGTTGTTTTGGTTCCATTGGCGATCACCTCGACTCATAAGATGATGAAACGCCTCGGGGCCAAACGTTGGACCAAGCTTCATAAATTAGTTTATCTTGCGGCGATACTGGTGGTCTTACATTACCTATGGCTGGTTAAAAAGGATGGGTCACGCCCACTGATCTATGGAGCGGCTCTTGGCCTACTTTTAGCGATCAGAGCCTTTGATTTTTATAGACGAAAGAGCAAGCCAGCTACGCGACCAATTTAAAAAGCGAAGCACTTTCATGCTTCGCTTCAGTCTTGGAGCTTTAGCGTCGGTATTTCGCCAAGGCCTCTTTTATCTTATCTTCTTTCGATTTGGTCGGATTTTTCCAGGCTAAATATTGTTTCCAAATTCTGTAATTATCCAGACTAACCACATTACTTTCGCTTTCATCTTCTTCGTAGTTCATGCCGCGAACCCCACTCATGTTTGGTTTCCAACTCGGAAAAGGAACTATTGGAATCTTTTGTCAGCTTCGAGTCGTTCGGCTTGGCCCTCTTTAATTAAGTCGAAATAAAGGGAACTCCTAAACCTCAAAATAACCTTTGTCAACAGCTCAGCAGCTTCGGGTTTTGACCTCATCTTTCTGAAACCCATCTATCAAAATCATACCACAGCCACCTCCAGGCGGAACTCCTTAGAAAGGCCCCCCCTTGATTATTTTCCAAGCCAATTCTTTAGGCACGATTGAGCCGCCCATTGGGATCCAAAGTTGAAGAGTTCTTTTGCACACTTAGGGTTATCGATTCCAAGGCTTGGTTTGACAGCGAGCGGGTTGGGGTTGCGAGGGAAGTGAGTGCCCTTGACTCGGGATGGTGCTCGAAATTCCTCATGGATTGAGCATGCTCTTGTTCTTAACGTATTCTTCATATACGCCCCACGATTCGGACCTCAAGGTCTTTATCGGCGTTTTTTGTCGCGCGATTGAGCCGAAATTGAATAAATTTGATATTTTCAAGTCTGGCGGCCTGTTTACACCGAGGCGAAATACCTTCCTTTGATTCAAATTTCGAGATTTTAAACGCAACTGCGTATCAGTCGGACTTGCCTTCAATATGTTTTGAATCCTGGGACTAGGCAATATTTTGCTGTCAAAATGCCCTTATAATGCAGGTACAGACTATTTATGGAGAAGGCTTTCATGCATATGAAGGTGTTGGCGCTGGTGCTCATAACGGCAGTATCAGGTATTTCCTGCAAGCATAGAGTCAATAATTTTCAGGAATCCAGCGAAATATCGACCGATGGCGTGGTAAAGGCACCGGCCTGCCCCTTACCAACCAATGGCACGGCAAGGTTGCCAGAGCTTTCCAGCCCTTCTGGGTTTGTTGCCCTTTCTAATCGAGGCCTTTCCAAGTTAGGGTCCTACTCCCATCGCGCCCGTGACACCATTGCAGTGCCAGGCAAACCCATATGGATCATCGCTAAGTTTACCTATGGCTATCTCGATGCTGATCTGAGAGGGGAGAAAGTTGCTATCTATCTATCCAGAGACTGCAGTTCTCCACTGGAAAAGATAGGCGAAGCAACGACCACCAAACCGGGCGAGCATGCACCGGTGGATGGCATAATCGATGATGGGGGAAGAATATTTGTTGAACTCTCAAGTCTCGGCATCAATCGCCTTCCCGTTGGCAGGCACCGCATTCTTTTGGTGGTTCCTGGCGACAATAGCAGCACCGAGATGTTCATAGACGTCGTTAATCCCGACACTCCATTTGTCGTGACTGAAATTGATGGAACCCTCACGGAAAGTGACTATGCTTCCGCTACTGAGGTTTATGAGCAGCCGCCTCAGGTTTACCCCGGCGCTGCCGAGGCCCTAAACGCCCTCTATGGTAAAGGCTATCACATCTTCTACCTTAGCTCACGAGCGGAATGGTTTACTCATAGAACCCGATCGTGGCTTACGAACAACCACTTTCCGCCCGGCACTTTGCACACAACGACTTCGGTAATTGGTGCCAGAGGGGCTGCTTCCACTCGATTCAAAGGCAATGAACTGAGTCTTCTCAAAGAGAAGACAGGAGTGGTTCCCGCCATCGCTTTGGGGAATAAGGAATCCGACGTAAAGGCTTATGCGGCAGCGGGTATTGCTCCAAGCAAATCATTCTATTACAACCTCGGTGAAGAACCATCAGCCGGCGGAATTTCTCATACCGATTATGCGGGCTTAGCCAAGACCTATGACGCTTTACCAACGAGCTGTCCAATAATTGGCCCGGTGCAATCAAGCCCGGCGCCTCAGCAGCCCGATGGCGAGCCCCAAGGCCAAAGCGAAATGATTCAATTAAAATGATGGCCAGTGCCAATAGCAGGGCCACCTTTTTTGCGGGAATGATCGAACTTTCTAGCCTGCCCAGCCCGCCTTTTCTATCCTTTTGTCGGCAAGTACTTCGCCATCGACCGTCCCGGTTCGGCGAGGAAAGACGGGTTTGGGACCAGAAAGATCAAGCCCTCGCAGACCTGTTCAAGATGTGCTGCACAGGAGAAAAAGCTTCTGTCCGAACGCAGGCATCTTTGCAATAAATGTGGGCTTGACCTTGACAGAGATATACAGGACAGCTTATGTCATTTTAAATTACGCTTTGACGGGCTTCGTCACGGGCCAGGAACTGACCTCAGGTGTGAAGGGGAAAAACTTTTCCCCGCTGAAACACGAAACTCCACCTATAGCGTTCGACGCTTAGGTGGAAGTAGTTCATTCGAACATAACCACATCTTTTTTACCGAGAATGGCTCTGGATTCATCGATGATGAAATCCGATGCCTGAGAGATTGTTAATTCAATTTCGCACAAGGAATTGAGAACCGTGAGTCCCAGGTAAATTGCCGAATCGATAACCTTATGAGGGACGACGTGGCGCTTCCCTATAAACACTTCGGGAAGCTTAACGGTGGAAGCCAGGCCCAGATTGCTGAACTGCATTTTAATGCGGCTTACCAGGTGCGTCGTCACCTCGGTAACCAGTTCTATCGACACTTCCTTGGTCAGTTTGATGTTTTGATCAGGAAAAATTTTGTCGGATAGCTGCTTAAGAAAATCCAGGCTTGCCGCTATAACCATCGAACCTTTGAATTTCTCGCCTTCAATTCCTATCAAACCACTGATGCCTGATCGTTCAATCAGCGGTGCTTTGCGTACATTCGGTTTCCCGAATTCAACCTTCTCATCGGTAAAATATAATGCCATGGCGTCCCGCACTGCGACCAATACAGCATTGAGAAGTCTGGCATCAAACATTTTTGCATGAGCTGCTTCCTGTGGACTATGAGCAGCTTGAGCGAGGCGGGACCGATCGATATCCTCTTTGAGCGCGACCAGATTGGATTCAGGCAAGGGCTGAGTCCAGATATAACAGAGAGGATCGGAGTCCGGGCCCTTGGCACCCAACTTAGCATCTTGAGGAAGCACTAAGATAACGGGCGTAATTTGATTGCGTCTTGAAGAGCGTACGAGCGCGAGAAATCCCTTTATTCCACCATTTCCTCCTTCACCATCGGTGAAAATCGCATCAAACTTTTCATCTGAAAAAATATTTTTGATCGATTCGAAGCCCAGAACATTTTGTACATCAGCCCAGACCTTTCGGGAAAGAAACTGGCTGGTAATCATACGCATGTCGGGATTGAACATAACGACGATAAATTTTATCTGACCCTGATTCTTAGTCACCGCATTCACTCCAATACACTGAGAACTATTTGCAGGTTGCAGCGCTATCCTTGGTTCTCTGATCGGGAGAACGAACAATGAGGAAATCTACTCAATCCCATCGTTCATCAGTATTGGAACATGATTCGGCGAATGCAGCTTTCGATTCCATTAAAGTCTAACGAAGTTCCATCTATTTTTCAATCAAGCGCATCTATGGAAAACCTTGTCGCCTTTTAGGCCTGGCTCGACTGACAGCAGAAAAAACGCAGGTCGAAGTCTCGCCGTGGCGAGCTCATGGCTCGAAGCAGCCGTTCGAGGATTGTGATGCTAGGAAATTGACAGGCATCTGAAGCAGCATTGCAAGCACGGAAGATTTTAAAATCAGCTCGAAGGGATTTCAGGCCGGGATGAGATTCAAATTCTTTCAGTGAGGTTCGCCCCATCGTGTGCCATTCAACAATGAAACGAGGCTGGTGGGGGATGAAGCGGCAAAGGTTTATGCTCAGGTGAATGAGTGAGCGATTAACGGAAATGACAGGCGGCGCTTACGCTGCTCGATAGTTAACGGAACCTTCGACGATGGCTTTAAAGATACAGGGAACCGGGTCGTCAGGCTGCAAACAACTCGTAATGATCCCATTTGAAAGTCATTAAAAAAGAAAGGCCCTTACCGGGCCTTTCACAAGCGTGATTTTTTTGCAAGGAGCAGATAGTATTGCTTGCTCTCAGTGCTTATTTCCTCTTTGCAGCCTTAGCCTTTTTCTTGGCAGGCTTTTTCATGACCTTCTTAGCCGGTTTGTTGGCAAGCTTTGGGCTCACTTTGGACTTCGAGGCTTTCTTAACAGCCACGGCCTTCTTTGCCTTCCCTGCAGCTGGTTTTTTGGATTTAGACTTTGCGGGTTTCGCAGCTTTGGTCTTTGCAGGTTTCGCAGCTTTGGCCTTTGCAGGTTTCGCAGCTTTGGTCTTTGCAGGTTTCGCAGCTTTGGCCTTTGCAGGTTTTGCAGCTTTGGCCTTTGCAGGTTTTGCAGCTTTGTTCTTCGCTGGCTTTGAAGGTTTTGGTTTTATCTTCTTCTTCGGTTTAGCTTCGGCATCTTCATCTTCATCTTCATCTTCACCGTCACTATCTTCCTCCTCTTCGTCGTCTTCTACTTCATCTTCATCTTCATCATCTTCGTCTTCCACCTCATCTTCATCATCTTCGTCTTCTACCT
>CAXSGP010000082.1:15075-21230 GCA_964236955.1 uncultured Oligoflexus sp.
TCATCTTCATCATCTTCGTCTTCCACCTCATCTTCATCATCTTCGTCTTCTACCTCATCTTCATCAACTTCGTCTTCCACCTCATCTTCATCATCTTCTTCGCTGTCACTTTCCGAATCGGTCTCGGAATCCTCATCATCGGAATTTTTACCCGAATCACGATCGTCTTCCAATTGGTTGAGGTGTTCCAAAAGGTAGTAGACCTCTTGCTCCAAGGTGAAAGGATTTTCGATGTCATTGATGTCTTTAATTATATAAAGAAGGCTAGCCTGTAACTTGGCGTCCATCTGACCTAGCAGATCATCATAAGGATCGAGCTTAAGATAGGCTTTCAAGATCGAACGGATGGTGTCGAGCAGATTCGGATTGGTACGGATGATAGAGTCGAGCAAAGCCACATAGTTTTGAGGATCAAGATTCATAGGTCCCTCCCTGTACAGATCAACTAGGAATCATTCTACGATGCGATGCGCGAAGACACTAAGAGTTTTTTGTAAACTCGGACAAAAGCATACTGGACAAGGCGTTCAGGATTTATAAAGTAACGATGCCTTCGATCTGCGCGGCTTGTTTATAAATCTCCACGACTTCGTCTGCCGACGCCATCAGCGCCGTGAGGCTTATCGAGACGTACCTTTGATTCGCAGAGCTGCGCTCTTGGACCATGCCGCTGGGCATAATGCTCAGCAATTCGCCTTTTTTGGCCTCGGGAACTACAAATTTAAAGAGATAGGAGCTGGGCCAGGTGTGAACTTCGTCCAATTTATTTCTAAAGCTAATATATGCATCCATTCTTCAAGTCCTCACTGGATCAAGGATTCCTGGGGCGCTAAGCCCAAGTGCGCTTTTATAGCACAATCCAGTCCCGATGATCCAGCTGGAAATCAGCTTCGGTTTATTCTCAATCATCTCTTTAAGTGACTATAATTAAAAAGCATTTTTGCAAATTGGCGCCAGCCTTCGGGAAGGGCCGTTTCCTCACTCCGCACGATCATGCTAAGGTCCAGGCGATTGACTGAGACGAGGAGGCCTATGGTTGTTTCATCTGATATCCCCCTGGCGGCACGCTATCGCCCCCAACGCGCCGCTGATTTGATCGGCCAAGAGAAGATCTGGAGTGAGGGCTCGCCGCTTTGGAAGCTCGTTCATGCGGATCGCTTTCATTCCCTCCTCTTCTGGGGACCCCCGGGAACCGGCAAAACCTCGCTCGCCCGCCTGATTGGAACTATTCTAAACCGCCATGTTGTTGAACTTTCTTCAGTCGATGCCGGGGTCAAGGATATTCGGGAAGTGATACAGGATTCCCAATCGCGCATGCGGCTTGGTGACAAAGCCAGCATACTCTTTCTTGATGAAATCCATCGCCTTAACAAGAGCCAACAGGATTCACTCCTGCCCTCCGTCGAAAGCGGCCATATCAAACTGATCGGTGCCACAAGCGAAAATCCATCTTTTTCGGTCAATAACGCCCTATTATCCCGCTGCCTCACCCTTGGATTTGCAAAGGTAGAGATTGAGGCCCTTAGCCGTCGTCTCTTGGTAATTGCCAAAGAGGAGGGCTCTCCTATCGAGCCGGATCTTTCCCTGGCAATCGCAGGCGCGGCCGATGGCGATGTTCGAGCCGCACTCAATCTGCTCGAGGCCTGCTTTAGTTTGGTCGAACCTGGCAAAACCCTAAATCTGGACGAGGTCAAACCCTTGCTTGCGACTATCGTTCCTCATTTTGATAAAAAGGGCGAATATCACTACGATGTTATTTCTGCGTTTATCAAGAGTATCCGGGCCTCTGATCCTGATGCCGCAATCTACTATTTGGCTCGTTTGCTTCATGGCGGCGAAGATCCGGTCTTTATCGCTCGCCGTCTGCTTATCGCTGCCAGCGAAGATATTGGCAATGCGTCGCCGACAGCGGTCCTGCTTGCCCAAGCCGCCCTGCAAGGGCTAAGGGAAATAGGAATGCCCGAAGCGCGCATCCTGTTAGCCCAGGCAACCACATTTCTCGCGTCGAGTCCCAAATCCAATCGCAGTTATCTCTCTATTGTTGAGGCTTTGGAAACAGTCGAGAAGACCGGTGATTTACCCGTTCCTTTGCATCTAAGAAATGCTGTGACAAAATTCATGAAGGGCCTGGATTATGGGAAGGGCTACGTATATGCCCATGACAATCCCAGCGAAGCGGCCAAGATCAATAATCTGCCGGAAGCTTTGAGCGGTAGAAAATTCTATCGTCCCTCCCAGCATGGAAGCGAGAAGGCGTTGGCGGAGCTCCTTCAAAGGCTCAGACCTTAACCCGCAATTCATTCGAAGCAAGCCATGAAAATGATATAGCCAAAGCATACTAGTCTTCAGATCTGAGAACTGGCAAGGAGGGGGGCGTCTCCTATAAGATGGTTCGCAAGCTAATCGAAACGAGATGTGCGAGTGGACTATGGAAAATTGGTTTGTCTATTTGGTGCGCTGCGCGAATGATTCTCTCTATTGCGGCATTGCCAAAGACCCGGATAAACGTTTCAAACAGCATGTTTCTGGTAAAGGTGCTCGATACACTTGTATTCATCGGGCGTTAGCTCTCGTCTATCGCGAAGGCCCCTACACTCATGGCGACGCCCTGCGCCGGGAACTGCAGATAAAATCCCTCACGCGCGACCACAAGACTAAACTGGTCAACAGACATAGCGAAACTCTCTGAGTCCCTGCCGACAGCCTTGCACCTTAGCTCTCGCAAAGCCCTGGGCGAATTCTTGGACTTTGTCTTGTTCCCCTTCCGTATTGATGAGAAAATTATATTACTGATCAATCATTGCCACGAGGATCCCCCGCGCTCCTGAAGACAGGCTGAGGCACCGCGCCAAAAATTGCTTAAGCATTTGCAATTATTGATAAAACTACGGTTTTCCTAACAGCTGACCCGGGTTAGCAAAGATCCAATATGATTCTTAAGGAGCAATTTTAACAACGCCTTAAGGTCCAGGAAATGAAACATTTAACGTGCTGAACATTCCGGAACTTGGGTAATATTTTTGAGTTTCCATTGATTTTCCATTAACGATAAAAAAAGATTAACCGATAGGTGATTATGGGAGTTGAATTTTTGGGTTGGAGACGAGACCTATGTCTTCCTTAGCGGAACATTTACTTTCTATCGATCAGGCTTTGGGACAACCCAGCCTGAGCATTGGTCTTATGCTGATTCAAGGCTGGGAAAAACCAGTAGAATATGCTCTTTACGAAATCTGTCACCACAATATTGGCATCATAACCGCCGTGGCGCTGGAGGTGGGCACGCCTGTCCTCATCGAACGCAATGAACACCATATCATTCCCCTTATTGTGCACCAGTCGGTACCTAAGGGTAATCTTCCCGTCGGCTACAACCGCTACCGTCTTATCAGCGTCGATCCCGATACCGATTTCGAAACGCTGATCCCCGAGCTGGCTCAAAGATCGTTCGCCATCAATACAAATCAACTTTATAATGTTCGCTTTGCGCGGTTTAGCACGGAGATACCCACCAGAGTCGATGCCTCCACCTTTGGCTCGCAGGAAGTCTACTCCCTCAAAACGATCAATATCTCGAAGTCTGGTTTTCTATTAGCCAGTCCGCCTGGATTCCGCGTCCCATTTAATGAAGCGACCCTTCTGGAATTGACGGTACATGTTGAGGACGAGGAGCCGATCCTCTTTCTCGGCAAGGTTATCCGCTGCGAATTTGATTTTGAAAAGAAGATGAAACGATACGGCGTCAATATCTGTGAAATCACTCAAGAATCGAAGGACCGTTATCACGGCTTTATCGAGGATGCCGAGCACCGCAAAAACCGACAGATTTTCCGCCTTCTCAATATTCCGATGCCAGTTTAAGGTGATTCCTGCGACATTAGGCTTTTTCGCCTACTGCTCGCGTCCCAGCGGCCTATCTAATCACTTCCCCCAATTTATTAAGCTTGCTATAGTTTGGCGTTTCTTCCTTTTTCCATGGGAGCTGCGCGATGACTCAGTTTGAACATTCTCAATCGATGCCTGCGTCATTCAATGGGCAAAGCTCCAAAGTCGATCCAGCGACGCTATGGAAACGAACCCAGAGTGAATACTTTCTGAGCGGTGCAACTCAGAGTTATGAAGCCCGTATCAATTCTTTGCATAAGCTTAAAGCCGGTTTGAAAAAACATGAAGCGGCGCTGATAGAGGCACTCCAGAAAGACCTTAGGAAAAATCCCAGTGAAAGCTATATCAGCGAAATCGGCATTATCTACGATGAGATTGCCCACGCTTTACGCGGTTTAAAAGGCTGGATGAAACCCAAACGAGTCGCTACTCCGCTGTCCCTCCAACCGGCGTCCAGCCACATCGTCTCGGAAGCTCTGGGCCGCGTCCTGATCATCGCGCCCTGGAATTATCCCGTTCAGCTTGCTATCAATCCCGCTGTTGGCGCTTTGGCGGCTGGCAATGTGATCACTCTGAAACCTTCCGAAATGACTCCACACTGCTCGCAGGCGATCGCCACCATGGTGCGCGATACTTTTGATCCGGCACTGTTTCTCGTCGTCGAAGGTGGTGTCGATGTTTCCGCTGCCCTGCTTGCAGAGCAATGGGACCACATCTTTTTCACCGGCAGCATTTCTGTTGGCCAAATTGTTGCTGAAGCAGCCGCAAAACATCTCACCCCCTGCACGCTTGAGCTTGGTGGTAAAAGTCCATGTGTCGTGACCAAACATGCTAACGTTGCCCTTGCCGCCCGTCGGATTGTTTTTGGTAAACTTTTGAATGCGGGTCAAACCTGTGTGGCACCCGACTATCTTCTGGTTGAAAAAGGCATGGAAAAGCTGCTGCTCGAGGCCATGATTAAGGAAGTGGAGAAGCGTTACGGCAATAATCCCTTGGAGAATCCTGATCTTCCCAAAATTATTAATGACAAAAACTTTCAACGCCTCGTGGCCTTCATCCAGCCGCAGCTCGTGGCTTTCGGTGGTCGAACCGATGCGGCATTGCGGTTGATCGAGCCGACCTTTCTTCTCAATGTAAGCTTAGATAATCCGGTGATGAAGGAAGAGATTTTTGGGCCAATCTTACCTTTTGTGAGCTTTGATAAGATTGAGGATGCGATTCGCATGATCAATGCAAGAGAGCATCCCTTAGCGCTCTATATCTTCTCGGAAAATACCAGGGAACAAAATCAATTGATGCGTGGCTGCCGTTTTGGAGGAGGGGCTATCAATGATACGCTTATGCATTTAGCCAATGCGAATCTACCCTTTGGCGGGGTCGGCAAAAGCGGCTATGGCCGCTATCACGGCAGCAACAGCTTTGATTGCTTTGTTCATAAAAAGGCTATCTTAAAGACATCGACGCTTATCGATATGCCTATTCGCTATGCGCCTTGGACTCCCTTTAAAGATAAGCTTCTGCGTTTATTTATTCGTTAAGTGTCCTGCCATTGCCGTCGCCACTCGTAACAGGCCACCCCAAGCGAGACGGCGACGTTTAAAGAATTCTTTTGACCCTGACAGGGTATCTCCAGGACTCCATCACATAATTCCAACAATGCGCCTTCCATTCCAAAGCGCTCATTGCCAAAGATAAGGGCGGTGGGTCCCTTTGAAAACTTAAAGCCCTGTAGGGAGGTCGCCTGATCGCTTGTCTCAAGTGCGTAGAGGCTATAACCCTCATCTTTAAGCCTGCGCATAACATTGCTGGTGTGCGCTTCCCAGGACCAAGGCTGTAAGGCGTCGGTTCCCATCGCAGCTTTTTTCAGCTTTTCCTGATCAGGCGTCGCAGTATAACCACAGAGATAGAGATGAGAGATGCCAAAACATTCCGAAATACGAAAGATTGACCCAACATTAAATGCGGAACGCAGGTTTTCAACGACTAAAACCAGGGGCAAGCGAGGGGAAAGAGGGCTATCCCTATCGATTGTCCTCGCCATTATATCGGTATCGGTGACCCCTCGACCGAATGCACGTTCGATCGGCGCCACCAAAGTCATATATTGATGATAGGTGGGAGCCGCCGGAATGCGCGAAGGCAGGCTGGCAAGGTCACGCACCTTCGCTGATCGATGCAGGCCGGCCCAACTCAGAACTTCAATGAGTATGTTTAAAGACTCGGCGCGTTTGCCCTCGAAGGCCCAATTCATCTAAACCGTTTGCAAACAA
>CAXSGP010000083.1:0-20980 GCA_964236955.1 uncultured Oligoflexus sp.
TTATTGTTTAGGGATCGCTTGGAGTCCGCGGCGTGCTTGATGAACCGTCGGTACTTCTTGCCTTGAATCCCCAGTATGGCCTCCATTTTCTACTCGTCAACTCCTGGCACGGATTCATTGTGCTTGGCACCGTGTTCCTCGTCGTAACCGGCGGCGAGGCGCTCTATGCGGATATGGGCCATTTCGGCAAGCTTCCGATCCAGTTGGGTTGGTTCTACGTTGCCCTTCCTGCCTTGCTTATGCAGTACTTTGGTCAGGGCGCACTGCTGCTCAAAAACCCCGCCGCCGTGGAAAATCCCTTTTACCTTCTGGCTCCGAGCTGGGCGCTCTACCCCTTGGTTTTCCTCGCGACACTTGCAGCAGTGATCGCCTCACAGGCATTGATTACTGGAGCATTCTCCATGAGTCATCAGGCGGTCCAGCTCGGTTATCTGCCCCGTATTGAGATTCGCCACACATCGTCGCGGGAAATGGGGCAGATCTATGTCCCCCTCGTCAACTGGTTGCTTTGCATAGGTACCCTCTACCTTGTTTTCGAGTTTCAGACATCGAGTCGGCTGGCGGCAGCTTATGGGATAGCTGTGACCGCGACGATGGTCATTACAACAATCCTCACCTATATCGTGATGAGAAAACGCTGGAACTGGAGCCTTTGGATAGCACTGCCCTTCCTCATCCTCTTTTTCACTATTGATCTGGCATTCTTTGGAGCCAATGCCTTTAAGATTTTGGATGGAGGCTTTGTACCTCTCATCATTGGCATCGTTATCTTCGTTCTGATGACGACTTGGAAAAAAGGCCGTATCATTCTTTCCGAGCGACTCCAGGAGATGTCGATACCCCTCGACCGTTTCATCAAGCACATAGTGCCCGAGGTCAAAGGCAAATCACCGGGAACCGCTGTCTTCATGACGGCTAACTTTGGGATCACACCCCCTGCCCTGCTCCAAAACGTAACGCACAACCAGGTCCTGCATGACAATATCGTACTTTTTACGATTTCCACAAAGCCCGTGCCGCATGTCCCGGATAATGAGCGGGTGCAGGTCAAGTTCATCGGCGATAATTTTTATACGGTTATCGTTCATTACGGCTTTATGGACTCACCGAACGTCCCTCAGGCCCTTCAGCTGTGTTCCAAGCATGGACTTCTCATTGAGTCACGGCGGACCATTTTCTTCCTTGGAAGGGAAACTTTGATTGCAACCAACCGCCCGGGAATGGCCGTCTGGCGGGAACATGTCTTTGCATTTATGTCCCGCAACGCCCAGCGCGCGACGGATTATTTTCAAATACCCTCGAATCAAGTGGTTGAGATAGGCACTGTAGTCGAGCTCTAACGCTCAGACTCGATGGTCTCAACAAGAAAACCCTACGGCTCACAAGTCGTAGGGTTTTTCGTCGATGGCAAAGCGAGCCGATTCTACCTTAGACCTATAAAAAACCTGACGGCCATTTGGGCGTCAGATTTTTCAAAGGGAGGACCTAAGATTAACGAACCGCGTTTTTACGATTGTTACGATCGATTTTGGCTTTCGCTACGTGCATGTGATTCTTTGCGTTCGATGCATGTTTACGCGTCACTTTTTTGACTTTGCCAGCGGCCCTGTGGCCTTTACCTTTGACCGCAGCGGCAGGACTTTGACCTGTCTTTACCGAAGAGTCAGCAGTATGAGTCAAAGGAGTAGGTGACAGATCGCTAGGCTTGGCTTGAGCGAAAAGATTGGTGCTCAATAGAACCGCAGCTACAAGAAAGCTAAACTTTTTCATGATAAGTCTCCGTGTATCAGTAATTATAGAGAAGTTAACGGCTCACGTAGACTTAGACGAAGTGAAAATGAAAGTGGTTCAAAATAAAAAAAATATCGCTAAAGGTCTTTTCCTTCAAAGCTTTCCCCGGAAAGTATAGACGGCCAGGGTCTAAAACTTTATTTTTAGTTCATTAATAATTCATGATATATTATGCCTTCATGCCTTCAGCATCAACTTAATTTGACCTTACTGCAAATCTCAACCGTAAGGTTTTCAATGCGTTGGCTTAAGCCATGAATCACCTGGGTGAGTTCGGTATTTTGGCGAAGCAGTTCCAATATCTGTTCCGAATGATTGGCACTGATGAGCTGTCGCTCCTCGCTCGCACGGGCGAGAGCTTCCCGATGCGTGGCGTCAGCTTCGGATAAAGCTTTGTCACGATCGGCCTGGCGCGTTTGAGCCAGGAGTATGAGCGGAGCCGCATAGGCCGCCTGAAGGCTGAAGGCAAGATTGAGGAGAATAAAGGGGTAAAGGTCAAAATGAAACACACCCGTGAGATTGAGGGTGACCCATAGGATAACGACCCCAGTCTGCAGCGCGATAAAAAGCGGAGTCCCAAAGAACCGGGCAAAGGCCTCCGCCCTCAGCGCAAACCAATTATCCCCGAATACTGGAAAGAGGTGCGAATGAGGCGAGTGAAAGCGCAGATTTTTGGCTTTTTCTTTGGCACCGTTTAAAAACTGTAGGTCGTTGGACATGACACATCCTAGGGTTAGACGAGGAAGTTTCGATCGTCTCGCCTTCCAGGAATACCATGCCTTAGCTATCCGCACCACTATCCGATCGAACCGGGCACGATTCCTCTGGCTTCCGCAAACCCTATAGTATCAACGGTCAAGCCCATCAGTTGCGCGACGGTCAGCAACGCCTGATTGTAGGGGATGCCGGAGTTACGATTTGCAGAATCATAGGGGAAACTGAGAATACGGTTGCCCTTGAACTTGCCGCCTAAGGTACCCGCTATAAACGTGGGGATACCCGCACCGATGTGCTCGTTGGGGCGATCGCCCATGCAGGTCGAGGTCATAATCAAGGTGCTGTCAAAAAGCGATTTATCACCCACTTTAATCGCTTTGAGGTCAGCGATCGTGAGAGCGACTTGAGTCATGATAGCCGAATGCAGGTTTTGCTGCTCGGGACCATTTTCGTGGGATATTCCATGCATGTGGTTCGTCACCTTCGCACAGTTTTCAAAATTGATCACCGCAAGGCTTTCCGAATGGCCGTACTGCATCACGGCAAACCTAGTGATGCCGCAGGCCAGGGCCTCGACCATCAGGCTTCGGTTAAAAGCATTGATCTTGGGATTGATCTCCGGCAGATGAAACCAGCCGTTCCCGGTGCCGGTTGGCACGCTGGACTTCAAAACATCCACCTTACATCGCGCCGCGCTTCCAGGAGTCGCTGGCATCGGGGTTGAGCCAGGCGGGCCAGGCATTGGCGTGGGCTTGGTCGGGGAGCCCGGCGGCATCATGGGTTTGCTGCGATCTTCCGTCTCCTTGATCTCGGTGTAGAGATCATCGAGAGCACTGACGTGTCTTTCAAATATCTGTGATTCGATCTTCCCGAGCCTGCCTTTGATACGATTCATGTCGGCTCGAACCAGCTCGAGCATGCGCCGTCGTCCGGTCACGATGCTTTCATTGGCAAGGGCCAGACCCGAGCTTCCCGCAAAATTCGCCATCGGCGTAAAACCACCGAAGATATCTTCATAGGCCGCTTTTGGATTGTCTTGTGCATTGATAGGCGCACCGCTCTTGCTAAAGCAGATAGGATGGGTTCCATCGACGATCGTGTTGCATCCAATCGCTATGCTCTTCTTTCGCGAATTACCGCCAAACGCATCGGCAAGTCTTTGATCGATGGAATAGAGGGCGTCACCACCGCCGGCAAGGACTTCCTTTGGACCGCCGTAGTGGTTGTCACCACCCCGATGCCCAAGGCCTTTGATAAAAGTCAGCGACTCTTTATGGGCCTCAAGGGGTTTGGTAATGACCGGAAAGGAATCAAGGCTCGAAGGCGAGCCTGTAGGCCAGTAGTTGGATGCATAAGAGCCGGAGCCGTAATAGAAAAAGATCGCCAGCGGAGCCGCCGCGCTTTGTCCAAACACCTCAGTTTCCCTCAAAGCCCTTAATAGGGGCATGAGGAGTATGGTGGCACTGGCATTTTCAAGAAGTTTACGACGGTTGATCAAATCGGTTTTTTTCATTAGTGCGCATCTCCGCTTAGGTGCAGGGAACTTTTGGCTGCTGGCAATTCACTTTTCAGACGAAGGCGAAAGGCAGGGCTTGAGATCATCGCGATCAATGCATTCTGTAGTTTTCCACCATTGGACTGCAATTGAGCGGTCACGGTATCGATTTCACATTGATCCAACTTTCTTTGAACCGAATCATCGACAGGCGTCACGCCTCCAAGCATCATCCTCGGGACAAATTCCATGCGGCCAAAGGAGTAACGAAAGGCCTGCCGCGCATAACATTCAAGTCCCTGCCTGGATTGGGCGATGGCTTTATAGAGCTCCTGAGGCGTGCTGATCATCACAGCCTTGTCATCCAGGCGAAACTTGGAATCGATAACAATCGGCTTATTCGAGTCCATCATGCGGAACATGCCGCTGCTATCAAAATTCTCCATGGCAAATCCAAAGGGATCGATCATTGCGTGACAAATAGAACAGGCTGGATTCTGCGAATGAACCTGAAAGCGTTCTTTGTTGCTAAGACCTGGCTTTTGCTCAGGAATTTCCATATTTTTAACCATACCGAATTCCATGCATAGCAATCGTTTCGATACGAATGCGCCGCGGGTAATGGGATTGGGCGTATCAGAAAATGCATGACTGGCGAGGAATGCCGCCTGACCTAAAATTCCTCTGCGCTGCGGTTCCCTATAGGGAATCCTATTGCCAGCATCTGGCATGGCACCGTAGACAAAAGATGTCGAGGCGTCACCTGGGGTAGAACTTGCGTTAAGCAACTCCTCAAAAGTACCTTTCTCCGGGTCAAGCATCAGGTTGGCCACGAAAGCCCGGACTTCGCCCTGCATACTGGACTTCGCGGCGGTTGTGAATTTTAAATCGGCCTTAACCGTGGCGACAATGTTTTTACCGTCAAACCACATATCCCCAAAATCTTCCATTGCGGCTTTGGCATTGGGACTTGCAAAAAGCCGCTTGGCCTCATCTGCTATGGCTTCCGAAGTTTTGAGAGAATCTTTTTCCGCGAGACTTCGCAGTTGAGCATCGGGGGGACGCCGCCAGATCAAATAGGACAGAGCGGAAGCAATTTCATAAGAGGTCAGTTCAAATTCGGAGTCCGCATTGATCGTCCCCAATTCCGTTCGATACATAAAATCAGGGGAGAGGATCAGACCTTGAAGGAGATAGGGAAGTGTACTCGCCGGCGTAGCTCCATCGGCGATGAGATTTTTATAGAGGTCGGTAAAGAGCTTGGTATCCTCAGCCGTGAAGGGCCGTCGCCAGGCTAGCGTCCCAATCTCGGCGATTTTTTGTGAAACGCAGTTCTCGCCGGTAGCGATGCAGGGAAAGAACCGGTTCATGTCGATGGCTTTGACCACTTCCTGAGCAAAGGAATCATAGCCTTTAAGCCTGTTGAGATCCATAAAGGTTTCTTCGGTCTGGACCGTATCGAAAAGCCCCTTTTTCGGGGTATCACTGTTCAGGGAACTAAAATCCACGGCATCGGTCACACCAAAAACATCCTTGGCCGTATTGATGATCTCGGCATTGCTAAGCCTTCGCCAGGCCCGAATTCCCCTACGGGTTTCGACTTTGGAGCAGGTGAGGTTCTGATACCCTGAACTGTCTTTACCATTCTTTATTTCATTGCCTGCCTCGACCTCGGGAGGTTCCGGATTGCTGCCTTCGGCTTCGCCAGGGCCTATGTCTTCACCGCTCATGTCCTCGCTTTTATCGTGGGCCTTCATATTGGGCTTTGTTGGTGATTTAAGACAGCTGGTCGTTGCCGAACTGAAAAACAGGCCAAGGACCAGCGCAGTCTTTGGTTTCATCTCTAGCTCACTCCTGATGCTTTGGGAATGGCCTGCCCATGGGGGGGACCCACACGTTTCATAAGCTTAACTGAAGCTCTTTTCGGCAAGGATCAAAGAAACTTGATGGGCAATTTTGACATTTTGGATGAAAAAAACTTTAGGAAAAAGGCAGCGGAATGTCTTTTTTTGACAGCCGCCGGCAAAGGCTAAGCTTTTGACTGGATGAGCTTCACCCCATGCCTATAGTGATAATAAGTCCCATGAACCACTGGGAATCCCAGGCCTTAGACTTGAACCTGGGAAAAACCTGAAATGACTAAACAATCTTTGATCTCCAAGGAGGATTGGTCTGGACCTATTGAGGACATGGTGAAATACGGTAATCGGTCCCTCCCGCCATCCGAATAGGTCCAGGATCTTCTCCCCCATGCTTAGGTATTGACCTAACTCATTAAGCTGTATTAGATTTTCTTCTATGATTAATAAACAGGAACAACTCGACGGTACTTTCAAATCCCTCATGGATCCGGGAAGAGGATGACTAATGACAATTTCCCCTAAGATTGACCCCAGTCTCGATTTAGTCCTGGAAAGAGTGATCGACGTCAAACCCGAGTTGGTTTGGAAAGCATGGACCCAGCCCGAGCACATTAAAAAATGGTTTACTCCGGCGCCGTGGAAAACAGTGGATTGTAAGATTGACCTTCGGCCGGGCGGCGCTTTTGAAACGACGATGGAGTCACCGGAAGGCGAACAGTTTCCCAATGCCGGCTGCTATCTGGAAATCGTCGAGAATCGAAAACTGGTATGGACTTCAGCTCTCCTGCCGGGCTTTCGCCCCAATGCCAGGCCTGAAAATGGTATCGGCCTGCTTTTTACCGGAATAATCTTAATCGAACCACACGCCAGAGGTTCTCAATACACGGCCATCGCCATGCACAGTATTCCTGAAGATTGCAGACGGCATGACAGTATGGGATTTCACGAAGGTTGGGGAAAGGCGCTTGATCAGTTGATTGAGCTGACAAAAAAGATGCGATGAGCCCAGGAACCTAAGGGCAGCGCGAAGCCCGTAATTCAGGTCGATTGAAAAAGCCGTCGGACCTCGGGTCAAACGGCTTTATTTCTTAAGATCGGCAGTAAGCCGCTCGCCCCGGGAAAGCAGGTGGTCTTAGAAGTCGTAATACGCGGCGATTTGCAGCTTCCAGACGGAATCCAGAGTACGAACGCTCTGAACATCCGTCGCCCGGAGATTCGAGTAGACGTAGCGATTCGTGTTCGCCTCATAGTTCACGTTTGCAACTGAATTCATAAAGGGGAAATTCGCCTGCTTGGCCTGGCCCCAGTTTTTATCGAGAAGGTTCGGCAGGTTTTGCACATCAAAAACCAGACGGGCCTTCCCCTTCTCGCCATAGCCTGGAAGCTCTTGCGCGAGGCGAAGATTAACCTCTTGTATCCAGTCACTGAAGAAAGCATTGCGAGGAGCGGTCTGGCCACGATATTTGCCGAGATGATGCTTGTTGATGAAGGCATCCATCGCCTCCTGGCTGATCGCGCCTTTCGTTGCATCGCTTTCTAACCTGACATCACTGCCATCGCCTTTAGGGACATAAAAGAGCATCCGGTTGGCGCCTGAGAACGCCGCGGACTCGCCATACATACGGGCAAGGACGTTACGATCGCCACCCATTGTAAAGCTGTAGGGTTGACCCGAACGTCGTTCATAAAAGACGTTTACACTTGAGGCGAGGTCGGACCAAAAGTTCGTTTCATAGCCGGCGCTCAGCAAGATACGGTGTTTGCGTTCATAGATGGAACGATTGGCTTCAGGATCATTCGGATCTTTTTTGATTGCGATATTGCTGTAGTTGCTCGAAGAGGTGGACGAAGTCGCCGGACTCACCTCTTGAACGTCTTGCCAGGCATAGGAACTCCGGACATTAAAACCTGTCTTGAAATTCTTATCGAGACTTACACTGGCGTTGTGGCCATAGCCCTTATCCGTGTTGGTCAAAAGGAGATCGTAACCGCGGTTGACGTCAAATTCCTGACCCGTTGTCACCGAAGGTGAGGTGTCATAGATAGCGCGGCCGTCGGGAGCGATTGCTTTGGGAAGGTTCTGCCCAAGCGCTCCAATGCTCGCATTGTTGCGACGAAGGTCCTTCCAGTTCACACCATAACGAGTCTTGGTATAGGAATAGTTGAATTCCAGCCCCACATCATCAATGAGGCTTGGAATATCGAATTTATAATCCAGACCGGCTTGAAATTTATAAGACTGTGGAATTTTGAAATCCGGATCCATGGCGTCGACGTTGCCGTCACCGGCCTTTAGCTGGCTTTTAATTCCATTCGGTACATTGCGCCCATCAAAGCCATTGATAAGATTCTGATCATTAGAGCTGACATCGTCGACCGATACCCCATCATTGGTATAGGTGTTGGATACCCAAACGTTGGGTGTGCCACCGCTGAAAAGTCCCAAACCACCATGCAGATTGAGTTTTGGAGCTGCCTTATAGGCGACGCCCAAACGTGGCAGGAATGTCCTACGACCGGAAAGATCAGAGGTATTGCTGTAACCATAGCGTTTGACGAAAAATTCGTTACGACCGGTTTTGCCGGATGCATCATAGAACTCAGCCCGCACCCCAGCCCGCACTGTCAAGGCAGGATTGAGCTGCCATTCGTCCTGAAGATAAAGCGTGCTGACGCCATAGTTCCACTTGGCTGCGGCATCGTCTTTGTTATTGGTGACTGCATTCTGATAGTTCAGGCGACTTGGACTCTTATTTTCAAAATTGTCGATCGTATCGTAGAAGGCACGGCCGTTTGCATCCTGGAGAAAGAGATTGAAGACATCGACGGTTTCCACCTGAACGCCTGTGGTGACGAGATGGCTATCCGCGAGATAGCTAAGTTCAGCACCGTAGGAGTTCGTGCTATTGCGAAGTTCGTTGGCATGACGCGAACGATCAGGCCCTAGGAAGATGGTACCCGCTTGCTGAACGTCAGCAGGCGAAACCGACTTGGAGTTTTTAACTTCAGCTTGCATGAAGCCGTTGCCGTTCAGGGGAACTTGCTCGGTTTTAACTTTTTTGCTGCTTATTTCCAACTTGGTGGAAAGGGCATCGGTCCAATCGGAATAGAGGCGCAGCGAGCCTGTGTGCATCGTATCGCTTTTGTCAAACCAGTTGGAGGTCAGAGGAAGGTTGCTGCTATTCGCTGTCTGATCGCTGACAACGTTACCGCCGGCATACTGATATTTTGCTTCAAGGCGATGGGCTTCGTTTATTTTATAGTCGAGTTTGAGTAGGAATTTCCTATCTTCTTCCCGCAAAGTCTTTGAGTAGGTACCGGCATTGAAACCGTAGATCCGTTTGGAAATATCCTGGATCCGGGCCACATCATCCAAACTTACTTTGTCGGTGAGAACGGGCTGGCCTGAACCTCTTGGGCCAGCCGTACTGGGTTTTATCTGATCCAGACCCTCTGCCGTCAAAAAGAAATGAAACTTGTCTTGGATAATGGGTCCACCGAGCGAAAAGCCAATCCGATTTTCTGTAAATTTGGAACCAAGTTTCTGGTGCTTCGACTTTTTGCCCGTCAGCTTGTCTGAGCTATAGCTTGTCATCACGGTCGATTCGAATTCGTTGGTTCCGGACTTGGTCACCACGTTGACGTTGCCGCCAAGAAAGTTGCCGTAACGAACATCGAAAGGAGATTTTTCAAGAGAAATTTCTTGTACTGACATCAGCGAGATGGGGCTACGCTGAGTCGGGTAACCATTGAGGTTAAGACCGAAAGAGTCATCCTGGCGCATTCCGTCTATTGTTATACTATTAAAACGGTTGTTAGAACCGCCTATGGTCAGCCTGCCATTATCAAATACAGCATCGGGTGCCTGCTTGATGATTTCGCGTAAATCCTGGTTGGCGGCGGGAGCTTTAGCGATATCCCCTGCAAAAAACATATTCTTTTGGGAGGTAACAGACTGTTTCTGACCCACAATTTTCATAACTTCGACCTTGCCAAGGCTCAATGTTATCGCTTCGTTATTGCCGGCAGTGAGAGCGAGGTCTTCACGTGTGACCGGCTCTAAGCCGGATTTTTCGGCCTGAATCCGGTAGGGGCCTCCTACCCGAAGGCCGGTAAAGGCAAATTGACCGTTGGCTGTCGTTGCCGCTTCTTTTTTCATCTGAGAGGCTGGAAATTCCAAAGTCACGTGCGCATCGACTACTGGATGGCCTTCGGCGTCCAAGACCGTTCCGCGCAGATTCGCAGTGGTGACCTGAGCCCAGAGACTCGTTCCCGGGCTGAAAAATAAAGCTAACCCTATAATAATCCAGATCCTCAGGGTGAGCGGGATAGCGAAGCGAATACCTGCATTTCGTCTCATTTTTACGTGTTCCTTTCGTCTTCGGCCAAGCGATGGAAAGGTATACGACTTCCCGTCACCGAAGAAAACGAAATAGTTTAGGGTACGACGATTGCAAAGATCCGGTAAAGATACAGAACTTGACAATTGACTGAAAATGGCAAAATCGAGGTTAAGCGGAGTCGCTATGAGGCGAAGCTATAAGCAATCGAGCTTTTTGATTTTTGATGAACAGTATTTGATAAAATTTGGTGCCGCATAACCAGTGCCTGGGATTGGAAGAGCGGGCCGTTGTCAGGGAAAGAGGGCTTTTTTTATTGACCAGGGACTTAACCCGGGAGTTTTATAAGAAGATCCTGACAGGGCTGTTGAATGGCGGAAAAACTTTTGATAAATTTTACCCTTTATAAAGGCAGTCCTTGCTGTCCATGCCGTTGAATTGAAAAACCAGGATTGATTGCTTTACAATTGTTTGCTTAAACCCCAAGATGAGAGCAAGCGATTATTAAGCCGCCCCCTTCCCTCTAAGCTTGTCACCGCAGTCGAAACATTTCCATGGAAGAGATAGCGCCATGCTACTGACTGAATTCATCTATAAGAGTCATCATACTATTATTGAAGATTGGGTCGAATTTGCGAAGACGCTTCTTCCCTGGGCTAAGGGAATGGACGATGTGAGCCTTCGGGACCACGCGGAAGAACTTCTAACAGCAGTCGTGGAGGATATGAATTCTCCACAAACAGTCTCGGAGCAATCAGAAAAATCCAAAGGTAAAGCGATCGATGGAGCCCTGGCAAAAATTGGCCAAAAACATGCCTCGGATCGACTTGAAACAGGAATCACTCTCGACCAGCTTGTTTCGGAGTTTCGAGCCTTGCGGGCCAGCGTCCTTCGTCATTGGGAGGAGACCCAAACCGATCTCAATGGAGAAGTAACCCGTTTCAATGAGGCGATTGACGAAACACTCACCGAGTCCACGGCGCGCTACTCCGAGATTGTGAATTCGACCCGTGAACAATTTCTTGGAATCCTGGGCCACGATTTGCGTAACCCAATAGGCGCCATCCTTATGGGTGCCGGCCTTTTACTGGAATCCAAAGATCTGGAAAGTGCTGAAATCGCCAGGAGCATTGTTAATAGCGCTGAACGCATGAGCCGGATGGTTAACGATTTGTTGGATCTCACGCGGACCCGGCTTGGATCAGGGATACCGGTCTGCATTAGACCCACGGATCTTGTTACGATATGTGAACAGATTGTAGCCGAACTGCAGGCTATGCATCCTAAGGTCAGACTTCAATTTAAATCCAAAGGTAGGCTCGATGGAAACTGGGATAGCGATAGGCTGGCTCAGGCTCTATCGAACCTGATCGGCAATGCAATTCAATATGGAGACATCGATAAACCGATAACTATCGTGGCCGAGGATAAGGTTGATGGCATCACAATCGTGGTGCATAACGAAGGCGTAAAAATTCCCGAAAGCGCCATGAAGACTATTTTCGCTCCCATGGCCCGGCATATGCCTGGCGGTCAGAAGATCGATAAAAATTTAACAGGCCTCGGCCTTGGGCTTTATATAGCGAAAGAAATTGTTGTCGCTCATGGCGGGACCGTGGAGGTAACATCCTCGGATAGGGATGGTACCTCTTTTCTGATCAGTCTACCCCGCCGTTCCCTGCCGAATCCTTAGTTCTCAACCGCTGAAGATCCCGAAAAGCCTGCTTAAACTCACAATTTCAGGATTTTTTGCCTAGTACCGGGGGTCGCGGAACCGAGCCTTCAAAATCGCCTAGGCAGGGCCGGATGGTTGGGGACCATTTGTAATGATCCGTTAGTGATGAATAACCGCTTCAGGCCCACTGTTTTTAAATAGTGTCGAGAGGTTGGCGAAGACTTCAGAGAACAGCTCTGCCGCTGGACCATCCGCCTCAATTCGAATCCTGCCATTTGCCGTCCGATCGATACTTACCGAACGCATCAGGGATATTAAGATTTCCTTCGTATCCTTCCATTCAGGCGCCTGCGCTATCATTGCAGGCAAAGGTGGGCCGTTTTCTGCCTCCGCTTTCGGACTGACAGATGTCGCCGTGTCCGCAGCATCCTCGATCAAACCCGCAGGGATTTCCTCCGAATTCAACTCAGCATCAAGGTCTTGAGCATCCAAGATCGTCTCCGAGCTAGCGAAGGTCGTCACGGCGGCTTTAATCTGATTCATAAAGCTCGTCGATTGGTCAAACAAAACCTCGTCCTTTCCCTCATCGAGCAAAGCGCTGAATACGGCTCTTTTATTGGCGATGAGTTCCGTGATACGTGCTTCGATCGTGTTTTGAGTCACCAGATTGAAGACCTGGATGTTCTCGCTCTGGCCTATTCGATGAATCCTAGCAATCCTTTGTTCAAGGACAGCGGGGTTCCAAGGTAGCTCGAAGTTTATGCATACAGATGCAGCTCTCTGAAGGTTCAATCCAACCCCTCCGGCATCCGTTGCGAAGAAGACCCTGACCCTTGGCTCGTCATGAAACCTGACGATGTTTTCGGTCCGACGCGCTTGGTTCTCAGCGCCCGTGAAAAAGACCGACTCGGCTCCCTGCAATTGAAGCAGATCGGAAATCGCCCAGTGAGCGAGACGCAAGGCCTTGCGCCATTGACTGAAAACTACGATCTTTAATTCTGGTTGAGAAAGCAAACCTTCGATCAGATTGCGAAATATCCCTAGCTTAGGCGAGTACAACTCTTTCAAGATCTTTTCAGTCGGCGATTTTTTTGCAATGGTCTCCCAATACCCCTCAAATTCATACTGGGCCAATCCGTTTGAAACGATTCGCATTTTGGTAAGACTGCTCATGAGCCGCAGATGCTGCTCTGGGGTCAGTGGTCTTTTTTCTGCAATCGCCATAAGCTGCGAGACTATCGCTGCCAAATCCCGATGGACTAGCAGCTGTTCTTCCGTAGGATCGACGAGTATCAGCGAATCCGTCCTATCCGGCAATTGGCTCAGGACTTCCTTCCGAGTCCTTCGTAAGAAATACGGTTCAATACGTTCACGAATGAGATTTAATCCGCGGACGCTTTTATGCCCTCTTCCATGTTCGCTACTAACGGTAGTTTCGGCATTGAGCCTCCAATGAGGACCGAACGCATGGCTATCAATCCAGTCCATGAGCGAGGCGAATTCACTGAGACGATTTTCCATGGGAGTCCCGGTCAATATAAGACGGAAAGGCGGTTTCAATCGCTTAATGGTTTGAGCGGTTTGGGTTGCGAAATTTTTTATACGCTGCGCTTCATCAAGGATCACCGCATCGAATTCATGGCGAGGAAAATTGTCAAAGTCTCGTGTCACCAGTTCGTAATTGATCAGGAGAACGGGAGCCTCGCTTGCATAAATAGCCTCGCGTTCGAATGCTGTGCCATCCACTATTTTCACGTTCCGGCCAGAGACGAGAGACCATTCCCTCCGCCATTGGCTCTTAAGCGAAGCGGGACAGATGACAGCCACGCGTTTGACAATTCCGGCATTGAGCAGGCATTCCGCCCAAGCTATGCCCTGAGTGGTCTTGCCGAGACCCATATCATCGCCCAAAAGGAATCGCCCGCAACGCAAGGCGCTTAGAACCCCTTCTCGCTGATAGGGATAGAGTTTGAGCGGCAGCGAATCGATGATGGATTCGAATGACGCCGAATGGTCGGCATAAGCGGCTCGCCAGCGCACTCGATCGATTTCGCGATGAATCATTCCAGGCACGGCCGGATCGAGAGTAAGGTTTCGGCTTTTCCCAATTTGATCGTTAAGCCGATTCAATAGAGTCAGCCGCTCCATCGGACTTTGCGATTCTATAGGCGCAAGTTGCCAACATGCGCCGTTTTGCCTTGAGAATAATTCAATAAGACTCTTGGGCGGATAACGGCGTCCCCGCGCCGCCGCTACAAAATAAAGCCCATCCAATGAATCTTCGACTTTTTTGAGCCCCAAAGGTGGTGCCCAAAGCAGTCTCGCTCCTGTCAGCGATTGGATCGAATGCATGAGCTGCTTTTCAAGCCTAGGCTTAGCAAAGTTCTCATGGTAAACGGCGGCGATATGTTTGCAGAAGCTCAAGGTATTCTTAGCAAAATCAGGACAGGAACAACTGCCCTTGAGGCCAGGACTTCCCCAGATAAGAATTTCGTAGGGGCGAAGTTTCTCGCGAAATCGCCGAACTCTATAGATTCCGTAAAGCCCGCTTTCCGGACGGGCTCCAATGCGGAGTCGTTCCTTCTCAACTACGGCGATTCGTGATAGGAGTGCCTCGAGGGCTGATTGCAGTAGAATAAAGTCCCCAGAGGAATACTTGCTCATAAGGTGATCCAGAACGAATTCAACTGGTATCTTAGCGGTTCGCTCAAGGGCGATCTCTCTGAGAACCCGATAAGCCTCAAGATCGAAACAGCCTTGATCTTTGCTTGATGCTGAATCTAATATTTCATCTTCAATAGTGATTTTAAATCGAAAACTGTCGTCAAGCCACGACGGGAGGGTCGACAGAATGAGCTGCCTTTGCTTACTGCGTTTTTTACTCCTAAGTATGGTTATGAACTTCAGCAAAATGGCCAGTACATCTGTTTCCAGTAGTATAGAATCGGCAAGGATGTGACCTTCGGGGAGTAGGATTAGGGTGGCATCGATCTTAGCTTTATTATTCTTATAGAGGCTCGCGTGTAGCATTCCGGTTGGATCGATAGAATCAATGATGACTCCGCCGTCGGCAAGCAGACGTTGAGCAGGGGACAGATTTTTGCGTCTGAATCGATCCCATAACATCTTAGCATCTCGCGAACTTGACGAGAGCTGCATAGATTGAAAATTCAATGAACTCGAAAATTCAGGGCTTTCGTTTTCTTTGTCTGTCACTATACGCTTTTTCAACAAGTCCTCCTTTGGGAAATGGGATAGAACCTAATTAAGGGGTCTTGACCCAAGCTGGATACGTAAATTTGGGTCTTGTCATTTATCCTGATAACCATGGGACGGACGCATGCCTTGCAGAAGGTCGTGGAAGCTGTACTCCTTTCGTCCAAGCCAATGCTGGATGGCGATCGTCTCTCTCATCTTCAAACACATCTCCATATGCCCGATTCCTTCCTCGTAGAAGGCCACTGGCAGCCGCTCGATCTCAGGGAGTGGTTTCTTCGACTCCTTTTCGCTCCACTCCATGAGCAGTCTTTGTTTTCGCTCGACGCTTATCTCCATCGAGGCGATCATCAGAAGTCGATTTTCTGCTACGTCCGCTTTATTCCTCGGACTCAGCTGACGATCAAAGCATTGAGTGTGAATAGCAGCATTGTTGACCTGTTGATCAAAGAGCCTGTTGAGGACCTCAATATCTTCAATCTCAAACAGGGAGCGCCCTAGGTGCTCGTCGAAAAAAAGCACCCCCTTGACAGCCCGATCGAAAGAATTGACGTCCACATAAGCTGTATGCTCACCTTTCAGGTAAATTCGGCCCAGGATGATGGGACATCGCTCGGGAGGAATCTTTTCATAAGGGACTTTTAGGCCAAGTCCTCGTGACTCATGCTCATAAAGCCAATCCCAGCATTGCCGGCTTGAGTCGAAACTGATGCAACGCATACGGGAGAAAGCTCGGAGCAACCGGGCCTTATCACTCATTTTGAAGTGGAGCCGAGCAAGCATGTAGTTCTCACCCGTCATGGTATTCAAGAGGGGTCGCTTCATCACTTTAATCCTAGATAGGTGTTTTCCCAGGGTTATATGCAAGCACGTCAAGCGTGAGGCTCGTGTACTCAAGAAATAAGAGAGACTTTACCCCTTAAGAGGGAGCTGAAGCAAGCGCCGGTTAGCCAGTTTACAGGCGGCTTCGCCGGAATACACTTATGTCAAAAAACTCGCTTTTTTTCTACAAAATTTCAAACTCTTCAGCTCCTTCCAGCGAGCAAAGTTCGCATGATGTTTCGACTGATCCTGCGACTTAAAATGAAGGTCAGCGCAAGTGAGGACTTCTTCTATAAGCTCTGATACATCGGCATGCGTCAGTAGCGATGAAAAGAAGGTCCTAGATCGGCTCGATCGCCGGGTGAGGTAAGGCCCGAGCATAGCACGCATTTCAATCCCGTAATTGTAGATTGCGGCTTCCAAAGGGTCTCTTGGCTTTCGTGCTCGCCCCTTTAGTACGATTTCTATCCCCAGGGGGTTGTTAAATGCAGCAAACAAAAAGTTCGTGCGGGCGTCAAGCAGTTTGCCTTGCTCAAACTGACTAAATGCCGCAATGAGAGCCATCATTGGCATCATATTAAATATTTTTAATGCGTTCTCCTCAGCTTGGGACCACTTTTCGGTATTAAGAAAGACCGCAGCCCTATGACTGGTTGCTGATATGTAATCGTTGCATTCCTTTTCAAGCGTGTCGCAGATCATCAAGACTTCTTCATAGGATTCGCTGCGTATCAGAGCCAGCCCCAGATTCTGAAGGCCGCGCATATAAGGGCGGGTGTTAAGATCGCGCCAAAATAGATCCTTACGGATACGTTTTGGGAACATTTTGCGACCAAGCCTAGCGGTCTTACGGAAATGCTCGATGGAAGCAGCAAGCTCGCCACATTCCAAGTGAATGAGTCCGAGATAGTTATGGCCCTCGGCATAGTTTGGAAAACTGTCGGTTAGGAGTTTAAATGCGGCCTTTGCTCCCTCATAATTCCCGTTCCTATACATATCGGACGCCATTTCTTCGACATCGACATTGACGGATTGCATCCCGCGCATGCTCTGGCGCCAATAGAATTCATTGTCGCCGTTGTATTTGTCCTCATGGGTATCGATAAGCTTAAGTTTCATATCGAGGAGCCTGCCCAGAAATTCAAGCTCCTGCTTATGCTCTTGCAACAGCCTCGCCGATGACAGCAGCGATTTTGGTTCTGTTTGCACAAGCTCCCGCGTGAAGGCATGCAGGCCATCTTTGAATTTTTTAACGAGGCGTTGCTCTCGGTATTCGGCAATGCAAGTCATATTCGCTTTGCCCGCTCTTTTGCTGGGCTGAGTCAAACGGAAATTGCTAACGAACTTGATCTTCGCAAAGAAGCAATGTCACGTTATGAATCTCGAAAAGAACCTCAACCTATGCAGCCTGGTGAACAAGTACGTTTTAAGTTACTGCTGATATCAAAGTTAGGCTTCGATATTCCCAGGGATGCGCAGCTTTGGAAAGCAGACAAGGCAAGTCTTTTAACTGCAACGGATTCTTTAGTTCGAAAAATTGATGCCAGATCATTGGCAGCGGAAGCTTCCTGAACGCTATAAATAACCGTCAAGGATTGTGTGTGGCTGGGAACTTTACAAACCAAGATCGGTTTCGCAAAGTAGAATGGATGGGCATTTTGATACCAAAAGAGAATTCATCGAACCACGCAAGTTTTTGATATATAAAGAAAAACCGCAGTTCGAATCATCGAACTGCGGTTTTTCTGGTGGAGAGTAGGAGGGTCGAACTCCTGACCTCTAGAATGCAAATCTAGCGCTCTACCAACTGAGCTAACCCCCCGACAGAAGGAAATAATTGCCCTAACCCGAGAATTCATGCAAGGAAAAAATCAACGGCTGGAAATTTTCCTGCATAAGGTTTTGAGGCCTGCTTATAACACGCACAGCGGGTTGAACTTTGTCGCGATTTGACCCCTAGCAATGAATCCGAACAAGGCCAAGAACTTCGCCAAAGCGACTTGCCATAAATTTTTCGTAGAAAAGGCTTGCCCGATATTTCAGATTGTTGCATAACTAAGCCTCTGGGGGGTTAGCTCAGTTGGTAGAGCGCTAGATTTGCATTCTAGAGGTCAGGAGTTCGACCCTCCTACTCTCCACCAGAAAAACCGCAGTTCGACGATTCGGACTGCGGTTTTTTCTCTTCCTATCGCAAATTTTCGTCTCTCAAATCGGGTACGATGAGATTAGTTCGATGAGTCGGCGCTTTTCTTCCAAATTTTACCGCAAAGTAAGCGTCCGCACGAGCTTCATGCTCGTTACTTTCTCTTTGGAAGTGTGGCACATTGTGTCAAATATTAGGGCCACCCAAAATTCGATTAAGACCAATAAAGATATTTTCAGAAAATTGTAATTTAGGCTGAAAGCCAGTCATTTTTCTTTAAGTGGTCAAAGGCGACACTCACCTGATGCTCAGTCATAAGCACTGCTTTTCTCTCGTTCCAATTTCTCACCTTTTCGATGACCTCTTCCTTCGACCTAGCTCCCTCATACTTTGCCACCCAATGCACCGCAGAAAGAAGTTCCATTCCAAACGGTGTCTCAAAGCCATCAATCAATTCTGCGATCTTCTCTAATCGCCTATATGTCTCGGTCTCCTCACTTAAATATTCTTTTGCTTTTTCAACAGCATCAGCCATAACCGATATTTCAGACTTCTGAGTTCCGTCTCCAAAACCTTTTATATAACTCCCTTCAAGGAGTTTAAGAGCATGCCTCACCCCATCAGAGTATGGGCCAAATCTGTCTTTGACAAAAATCAACCTCGGCATGTCTTCGCCCGACTCTTTGATAAAATACATGAGTTTTTGAATTTCTAAATGTGTCTGCCGATAGCCGCCGTCCCGATATTTATCAAGGAGACTAACCAAGCCAGCCTTTTCTATCGGTGGCACCTTGTGTCCCCCGGAAGAAGTAGAAGACGGTGGACGAAATGAGTGGACCAAACAATGTGTCCTAAGGATGAAGTGGGCAGGGGTTTGTCTTGCCGATGCTGCGACTGTAATGGAGCTACTCTGTGAGTTGCTTCCAGGACATGAACATTCACGGAATGTCCGCGAGCTATCTCAAAAAATGCAGAGCTACTACTTTCACAGGCGGGAGCTAATTGGTATCCGCGACAGAGATATCCTTCCTCAATTTATCCTTGTTTTACTGGCTCAAATCGAAAAGAATCGTGACAAGGTATGTGAGCCAAAGCGACCGTCTAAATCTTATACGAAGAAGGGGGAGGATCCCCCGGGCCCCTCTCTCCCACCTCGCAACGCTTTTTTACACTCGGTTAAAGTCCTGCATCAGGATCCGTTAATAGTTGCGGGCCTCTGGTCAAGGCTAGAAAGTTTAGTTCAGGAAACAAAAGAGACGTTGAATAGTTCGGGGATATCCGGATCAGCGGAGAAAAAAGACCAATTTTTCGATTGGGAAATGTTCCGCGCCTATCTTATTGGCTACTGTTCTGATGGCCTAAGAGCAGGATTTTTAGAAAAAGTTATGAGTTTGAAGGACGACGAGCGCGGTGCATTTTGTTTTGACAGGATCGGGAAAAGCTTTCTGCATAAATTTACGCTCACTTGATCAGTTTAGATCGGGCAGTGGTAGGGAATTTAAGATAACCCACTATATTTTCTGAAACCCTTGCTGCCCAATTACCTAATCTAAAGAAGTCCTTTTGAAAATCAAAACTTCAGATCTATCATAAGAAACTTTGCCCGATTTTTGTTCGGTATTGTAAAGATTAGTGACAAAGCTTTCACCGCTGCTAGAAGGAAATATCTGCAAATACATTGGATGAACATATCCTTTTTCAATATTTTTAGGCAGTTCTATAAAAAGATTTGAGGGTAAATTTTGAGCGGTCGAAGTTTTAAGGTTATCCAACAAGTTTGAGTATTCGTGTGAATAATAGACTGTATCATCCAACTTTATCTGCAACAGTAGAGTGTTGTCTGTGAAAAACATTTCAAAATAATAGCTTTGTTCGTCTGCCGAAGAAGGCGATCCATTCACGAATTGCGATTTATACAAACCCTTTAGTAACGACAAGTAACTGCTTGCTTGGCCTGATTCCTTTAAAGGCTTTAAAAATCGATCCTTATTTTGTAGGAAGGACTCCTTATTTCCTAACGTAAAAATTTGTAAAAATTCTGTAACGGCAACTTCGCTCCAATCTTCAAAGCGAGGAGGATCCGTTTTGTACTCTTCAAGTATAGCAGCCGGATCTTTGTGTGGCGTAGGTGAAGGCTTACCGTCAGAACTTTTAACTAACTCCCTATTTAAATCCGAAGTGTTTTGCCTATTTTCTGTTTTTAAGTCATTTACTTTACCTTCTCTAAGTCGCTTAATTCTCTGGCTCAAAGTTAGCTTTTCTTGAGGAATAGCATGCAGTGTAGCACCCGAGATTCTATTACCGTCTCTAGTCTTATCATCGACATTTGCGGATTTAGAGGTCGTATTATTGTTTCCAATATTTAAACTGATAAAGTATGTGAAGACTCCAATTGTTGTAATTATAGCCAGGACTTGTGAAATTTTTCTTGCATTCATACTTACACCACTACCAAATTTTTTGGCCCATAGATATTCTATGGGCCAATTTTTACACTATCCAATTTAATGGTGCTTACTAGCAAGCATTATCAAAGGAATCAAGATTATGCGCCATTATAGACTAGCTTACTCTGGAGTGTCGGTTTTAGGCGCAGGACCTGCAGGTGCTGGGGGTGGTGGAGCGCAAAACATCGTACATTGTTCACTCGAACTGGCTCCGGATCCACCAGCGCTTCCGCTGGCTCCCACGGTACCCACGCTAACAGCCCCTCCTCCTGATCCGGTACTTGTGGAACAAGCAACCACGCACTCCCCCGGCTGCAGGACTGGAGATATATCTGCGGAGTAGGCTTTTATTCCGGAAAAACTTAGAAGAATTGCAGTTGCGAGCATTTTTTTAGGGGCTGTTGACGTTTGAGATAAGTGATTGAAAAGTAAAGGCAAACTCGTATTTTGGTTTTGCGATAAACTAAACAAC
>CAXSGP010000084.1:0-10829 GCA_964236955.1 uncultured Oligoflexus sp.
AACGATAAAGGACTCGATGTTGGGCGCCAGCGCGCAGCCAAGGGTGGCGGCGAGATAGAGCCCCATTCCGCATAGAAGCGGTTGCTTGCGGCCAAAACGATCAGCGATTGGTCCGTATAAAAGCTGCCCAAATGCCATTCCAAAGAAAAAAACAGAGATTGAGAGTTCTATGTTGGAAAAGTCGGTATGGAAAGATTTCTGAATATCCGCAAAGGCAGGGAGATACATGTCAATCGACAAGGGATCGAATGCGGTCAAGGTGCCGAGCAGGACGATCAACCATCGACTTTGGGTAAAAGCCACCTCTCGAGCCGAGATTTGCGACATATAGTATAAGACCTTGTTCCAAGATATTGAAAAGCTGATAGGACTCCTGCTTCATCCTGTCTTATACATGATGCACGGAGGAGGACCTATCAAATAATAGCCGATATTTCTAGAGGCACCAGTTCATTTCTTCAATTCCAGTTTTCAAGTTCTCCTTCCGGGGGATGACGGGTGTCGCCCCTTGGCCTAAAATCCGAGTTCGTAGAGGCTCGTCCTTTTCACGCGTGCAAGGGATTTCTATTCGCATAGAAGCAAGGTCAATGAGCTGCTTTTCAATGCAAACACCTCGCCCGATCAGACCAGAGCATGGGCCCAAAGGTGACGCGTGCGCTTCCGATAGAATTTTTCTGATATTTTATAAGGCTATGCCGCCGACGCGAGAAAAACAGCTCAAGATATTTTGATGGGACGATCCGGGACTCTGTCGAGTATCGAGGCGACTTGGTTGTCAATCGTCATGATAGGGTAGCGGTAGGATGATAGCCGTCAAAGGGCAGGAACTGAACGAAATAAGCCAGGCTCAAAGCGGCCCGGCTTTTGGCAAATATTCCCGAATAAATTTCATAGGCCTAAAAACGAACGCTATAGCCTAAAGCCTATAGCCAGGCCCGATTTTTAGTCAGCAAGGGGAGCAGGAGCTTCGTAGCTAAGGATAAACATGCCAAGACTAGGCATTACGGCATCGACCGTCAGGCCGTCGATCTCTTTAACAACAGCAGCGGCACACGCTTCTGCTTTAGCGTTTTTCTTAACAGCAACGATCAATTTTTTCGTAACAGTCGGTTTGCCAGCCGTTACATCCAGTATCCCAACTGTGCTGTCGTCTTCTACCGTCGCAACACAGGAGACAGTCGCAACACTTTCTTTGATGAAATTGTTTTCAGTAACGTTGGCGGGAAGGGTAGGAATCAAGAGCTGACTGATAAAAAGAAGTGAATTCATGTTTGAACCTTTCAAGTGTGGGAGTTCTGCAGTCCGAAAGGCCGGACCCAGGATCGCTATACCCCTTCTTAACTGCACTTAGGTTCGTTTGCAAGCCGCAAACCGCTGCACAGTAATAGTTTCATTCGCCAAAACAATTGGCTATTCGGCCTGTTAAGCCCGATCAAAAAATCGCTTTGCAAAATCCAGAGAGGATGGATGGGTGCTTGGAGATAACTCCCAAATTATGCTGGGGACTGTTCCCTTAAATTGGAATTTTGGGGAAGCAATATTCACGTGTGGAATAAAAAAACGCAAGAGGCCGACCAGGGGAATCCGCCGGCAGCAAGGCCACCGACATGAAATATTCACAAAGATTGGAAGAGATCTGAGGATCCCATCACCTGACCAAGGTTGGCAATCCAGCGGCCACAGGATTTTCCACAATCTCTATGTCATATAGATGTATCGAATACGGTATAGATAGAACTTTGTCGGCAGTATTTTTGATAAGCAATTGGCTTTCAAGCTGAGTGACCATTCCGGCCTGATCATGCTGCACCCATTGTCCCACCACGCCTAACAGTACCGCACCCACCGACAACTGGGGGGCTGCAATGGGGTAAACGAGGAGGCTTCCCGTTGAGGCAACACCTCCCATTGGGGACCTGGTGGAAGCCGCATGATCGAGGACCGTGGGTGTTCCCGAAGGCACTTGCCAATCAAGGCTATTGAAGGGTCCGGTCCAGACCTTATTTTTATAGTGGATTATGCAGAGCATTTCTCTATAGCCTGCGGTTTCTGGTAAGCCAAGCTTCAGGCGATCGGGTGCGGCGACGTGATCGGCAGCAGCCTGGTAAGCGCACTCAACATTGAAATCTTCAGCCTTCATTTCGGATTCAAGCTTGGATTCAGCCAAGACCGACCGGCAGCCCATCAATGGAAACAGCATGAAAATACCGAATCGAAACATGAATTGCATGCCAATGCCCCAGAACTAGGTGTAAACGCCTATCGGCATTGCTCCTCACCTTCTTTAGGCTTTATCAAATAAAAAAAGGGCTGCCTCTTATTCAATAGATATCAACAACTTAGACAACAGAACGGGTCCCGCTTCAAGAGGTTTAAAATTTACATTTTCAGCCTGACATTTATTTTCTCGCTTTTGGCGGTATTCGCATCGCTACGGCCTTATCCATAAAGTCGCCAGTTTCGTTCCTCAATCCCTGGTGCATCAGGCTACCGTCCCAGAATCCCTCGTTCGCACATAAAGCATGCCACCGATAACAGCTCCAACAAGAGCCATGCCCGCGCCCACCCATTGAGCCGAATACAAGGCATAGCCAAGACTGATGGGTATCCCACCAAGGAACGCGCCCAGAGCATTGCCAACATTAAAGCCGGATTGACCAAGGGAAGCCCCGAAAGTCTCTGATTCCTGGGAACTGGAAATCAGGAGCACCTGAATCGGTGCACAGATCGCCAAGGCATTAGCGCCCGTTAGAAACGCGAGGACGAGCATGGCTGCTTTGGATTCCGCACAGTAGGCACTGAAGAGGAGAAGGACGGACATGCTTAGCAAAAGCCCTGTAATGGTCTTTATGGGCTGATAGGCATCGGCCAGCCTTCCGCCGATAAAATTGCCTGTCGTCATACCCAGGCCTGCGACAGTCATGATCCAAGGAATTGCCGCGGCACTGAAACCAGTAATGTCGGTAAGCAGGGGAGCAATGTAACTGAACCAGGCAAAAAACCCAGCTGAGCCTATTGATGTCAGGAGAAGCCCGAGCCACAGATCCACCTTCTTCAGAATCACCAGATCCTTAATAAAGCTGCCATCCCTATTGCCCTCCAGTCGGGGGATCCATTGGTTGATACCGATCATGGTCACGACTCCGACGAGGGCAACGAGTATAAAGGTAAACCGCCATCCAAAATTATGTCCGACATAGGTTCCCAGAGGAACCCCAACGACGTTGGCAATGGTGAGGCCCGCAAACATGGAAGCAACCGCCGCCGCGCTTTTCCCCGGCTCCGCTAGACGACTGGCGACCACGGCCCCAACTCCAAAGTATGCGCCATGAGGAAGCCCGGCCAGGAAACGAACGACCAGGAGTGCATTATAATTTGACGACAGGGAAGAGCTTCCATTGGCTATGGTAAAGACCAGCATCAGGGCGAGCAGAACATTTTTTGGCGAATAGCGGCTGGTGAATCCAGTCAGCAACGGAGCTCCCACGACGACCCCCAAGGCATAGGATGAAATAAGATATCCTGCTTTAGGTATAGTCACATTTAGCGAGGCCGCAATGTCAGGGAGCAAGCCCATCATAACGAATTCGGTCATACCGATGCCAAAGCCGCCAAGGGCGAGTGAAAGGAGACTTTTCCTGACAAGCATAGTCGGTTCCTTGAATATCAGCAGAGTAATAGGACCACAAATTATTGGCCCCAAGAGAAGGTGCCCTGGACGCCTATCCCAATCTTTTTGCATGAAGTCGCCCTGTTTGCAAGCTTAGCGGTTTTGGGCAATTCGGGCGGCTTCCCCTTTCTTTGCATCTTCACCGGCTTCGCTAGCCCAGCAATCCGCCCTTCTCGTTCGGCCCGATGGCGTCATTTGCTGGGCCGCCGACGGGCACGGGGATTCAGCATCAATCGCCGAATCATTTGAACGATGGTTTGGCAAATGATAGTTGACACCCTAATTCTTGGGGAGCCAATGCCGCCTCAGGCGCGCTGCTTTTTTGCACCAAAACGAAAGAACTTAGTGGAGGGCTTTTTCACCGAACTGTGCACTGGAATCCAAAGTCTAAAGGTTGTTCCACAGTTCAGGGAATCCTTGTCGATGCTGACACTTTGAACATCGATATGGCCGCCGTAGGCGGTGAGATAGGACTTGGCCAGGGGAAGGCCATAGCCCGTGCCTTTTTCGCCAAGAGTTCCATGGCGACTGCTATTCTTGCTGGAGGAAAACAGGCGGGAAACCAACGATGTTTCGATGCCTATGCCCTGATCTTTGACTATAATTCTCACGCCCTGATTTTCAGCAGCTGAAGCCTGCACCATAATCTCCCCGCCCGGTCGGGAAAACTTGATTGCATTCGAGATAAGATTTCCGAGCACCTCGTTGGTGAGGCTTAATTTATCGGCTAGCACATGCAGTGAAAGATCTTCGAGATGGAATTTGAGCGTGACGTTTTTCTCGGCAGCCCGAACCTGAAACAGAAAGTCCAGGCGTTCGAATACCTCCTGGACCGCCACCGACTCGAGCTGCAGCTTTTGACCTTCTCCCAAGGATTCCGCTTTTAAAACAAAGCCTACAATTTCTTCGATCATCTCGACAGACCGAAGGATTTTTGTCATGGACGGCACGTTCTGCTGTTTCTGATTGAGGTAATAGGCCATGCCCTTTATCACCGCCAGTGGATTGGCAATATCATGGGCGATCACCCGTAGCAGCCGTGCTTTGACCAGCAGAGTGACCTCGGCCCGGGTTTTTTCCTGATCCAGAATCTTAAATTTATTGGCCAGGGCTATCGACATCAGCATCATCTCAAGCCCTTGACCGATCAGGTGCATATTCATTGTCAGGGGGTTGCTGGGAAGCATATTTTCCACTGCCGCAAGGTACATGAACATGCCGACCATGAAGCAGCCCAGACTGATGATATAGTAGCGGGCCGGCCCAAATCCCTGCCTGACCCGGTAGAGCCCTCCCCCGATCAGAATCAGGATCCCCAGCAGGAAATAGTTATCATAGACCATCGAAAGGGTGGCGCCAGGCAGATAGAAGTTCGACGCCATGAGCAGGATCAGGATCCAGATATAGGCGAGAAAAATCCGATCCAGCCAAATGGCTTTGGTGGTTGTCTGCAAAAAGGAGCGGGAAAAGATAAAGGCGGTCAAAGGTCCCAGTGGCCGGTAGAGATTGAGCAGAGGCCACCAATCTATTCCAAACCATGAGTGCATGCCCGATGGGAAATTGACCGCCAGCAAACCAAGGTGGCTATTAACCACGGCGAAGAGCAGATAATAAAAATAGTTGCGATCTCGAAGCGAGATAAAAAGGAATAGGTTAAAAACTATCATCGCTAACAATGCGCCGGCGATGATCGCGATATAGATCGTTTCTTCAGTATCCTGCTCGGTCAGGTGGTTCTCATCGACAATTTCAAACTTCAGATCGAAAAACAAAGGCGAATGCACATGAATGAGGAATTGCCCCTGCTGTTGGGCCGGAATCGTGATTCTACTAACCGGGTAGCGCCGTGGTATGGCTTTTTCAAGAGTGACGTGGGAATCGTCCAGAACCCGGTAGACAGCGACATTCATCAAGGGATTTTTGCCCGAGATATACCAGGACCCATTGGAACTCTTATTAACGATATTCAGTAAAATCCAAAAATGGGATTGAGTATAATTAAAATCCAGCTGAGCGGTATGGCCAGGGACAAACTTTTCACGTATCGAAGGATTGAGAACCTGCTCAGCCGTCATCTGTCCCGATTTGTCTTCAAAAACTAAAAAATCTGAGACGACCTGCGATTCATGAAGGCTATCAATCTTTAACAACGGTTTGGTGGCCAGCTCTGCAGCAAGGCGGGACGGCACAAGAAAGGTCACAAAAACCAGAGGCAGGATCCTGGTAATCAAGTTCAGTAAAGTCTGATATGTGGTGAACTTGGTTGCGATACTTTGACCCATTTCTTTGACGATAAGCGAATATTGCTACTATCGGGAACCGTGACTTATTAAAGCTCGCTGGCCAAATTGCAAGGAAAAGTAGAACGTGAGCCATAAAAAGAAAAGAAAGGGAGCCGATTTTGTTGTGACAGAGTCTTCGTACTCCGCATAAAATGGCCGACCCTTTGCATGTGTTCCCCCAAAAATAACCCAATTTCGCAAAAGGATTCATGTCTCCGTAATATATAAGTGTACCGAATAATGAGACAAAGATTGCAAGTTATGTTTGTAAAAGTATAGAAATGGCGAAAATTTATAGCCTTTTCGTAGCTTCGATAATGATTTCCCGAAAGGTGGCGCAATTGGCCTGCTCCCAAGTCGTCAGAACTACCTAGGGCAAATATGCGTTTCTACACCTTTCGAAAAAATGACCGGCATCCTATCGCCTTAGTCATTCCAATTCTTTGAATCCACAACGCAACAAGCGAGAGAGTCAACCGACTCTCTCGCATGGAAACCCATGGTTTTCGTGCTCAGGCCTTAGCGTGACGTCCGGCCATGATCAATGGGCAAGAGTGGACCTTTTCCCTGCCTTCTTGGAAGGAGCCGCACTTCGGCTCGTCCTTTTGGAAGCGGACACCAATTTTTTATGTGATTTTTTTGATGCCTGGACATGCTTTTTAGTCCGTTTCGACGGGGCTTCTTTTCGGTGCTCCGCCTTAGCAAGCGCTTGGGATGGGTGCTTCATTACATGGGCAGGCGCGACCCTGCGGGTGGAGGTTTGAGCAACAAGTGCGTAGGCGGACAGACCAACAACGAGAACGGAAACAAGGGCAAATGTCTTCATGAGGAACTCCGGGCAACAGTTTGGAACAGCAGCAAGAGCAAAAGGGGGATGAAGACCGGCGCGTAGCTGGCCTTTAGGAGGAAGCAGAGCAAGGAGCGTGCCTTACTTTTTGACATTCCCAATCTCTTGATAGAGAAGAGAATTTTTTAAAATGAGACAAGGGCCGCTGTCTAAAATTTAGATAGGAGTATGGTCTAAGGACCAACAGGCAAACAGCGGGACGTGCGGCAGTGAAAAATCAAAGGCCAGCAAGCGGAACGCAGAAACTAACGTGGCTATACTTTGATAAGGCTCATTCCCGTGCCAAAGTTGATCGTGCTTGCCCTCATCTCCGATAATCCAAACCCGTCCAGCCGCCGCTAGAAAAAACCTTTAGCAGAACTCATACTCCACGCTAAACGCTTTTTCTCTCTCCTGGACCACCTTAGGGTTTGGCCGCAGCGGCTTCCTCCTGAGCCTCCTTCATCGCCTTTATCTCTCGTGTGATCACGCTTTTAACTGTTGGCACAGCCGACTTTTCCTTTAGCACAATGAGACAAGGTTCAAGCGCTACAGGATTTCTATCGTAAGCCTTGATCATAAATCGTGTCGCATCATTCGCCAGGTCTTCATTTTTGATAGTCGCTATTTTTTTCGCAATACGCTCATACTGTGAGCGGGACAAATCCCGGTAGACCATCGCCTTTAGGCCTTCGACCAGAGTGCTGCCATCCTTTTCGCTCTCTATCCCACTCGTCAAGATCTCATCGACCTCGGGAAGTTTGATCTGTCTGAGGCTATAGAGGCTGGTGGAACGTACCATGGACTCCTTGGATTTGAGACTTTCCTTTAGAACGGGCAGGTACTGGGGGGCTCCGTGATTGCCCATAGCCGCGAGAATCGAACGTTTCATGTCACCATTGTCGGGCTTCCGATAGGCGTCGATCAGAGCCTGCTGGGTCTCGGGAATCTGATCGCCGATTTTAAAGGCGATGGAGCCAGCGGCCAGCACTGCACCCGATGCCGTATCGGTGTCCGGTTTGGATTTCACGATATCAAGCATTTTCCTGCCGCTCAATGGCGTCGGTGCCGTATGATCGTTCAGTGCTACGATCGCCTGGTCCTTACAAAAAAGGTCTTTGCATTCATTGGCCATATCCGCAAGGACGTTCGCGATGCTGGGTTGATCGCTTTGGGCCATGGCTCCAAAAGCCGCGGCAAGCTGTCTTTTCGCACCCTCATCGCGAGCGGTAATGCCCATAATCGTCTGCCGCAATTCACCCACACGCCCCGGGTTTGACCGCAGCTCAGTCTTAAGCGCATCAAAGATATAGTGCAAATCGCGGCTATCTGTTTTCTCATCGATCGCAACAAGCCGCTTGAGAGCCTCATCAAATCCAATCGTAGAGAGAGTCGCCGTTGCCAGGGCAATCTCCTTGATCTTTTTATCGTCGGCTACCTTGAACTCGTCAGCCTGCGCTGGAAGTTTCGTTTGAGCTTTCGGTCCAACCCTAACGAGATCCACCGTCAAGGAGATTATGAACTGAGTGCCTTCCAGAGCATTATGTACGAAGACCAGATCCCCATCTGCTGCGATCAGGCGTGATTCCCTGGCGATGAAATAAGTGACAATCTTTTTTTTCTTATCGAGTACTATGTCGGGATTTTCGTAGGACTTCCAGGTCTTTCCCACCTCATCGTAGCCTGTTTTCTGAGCCACTTTATAGAGCACAAGATATTCCCCAAGTTCTTCCTTTTCATTATTGGTAAAACTTTCGCCTCGCCCTGCCAATGGCGGTATGAATAGACGCTGCATGATGTTGACCTGCATTCGAAACCATTCTTTGGGAAAATCCTTGGTAAAGAAGTGCTTATGCTCACCCTCCGAGAACGTGGTCATGATCGGCTTATTGAGGATCTCTTGCATCTGAGCTGCGCTTGCCTCGCTTGCCCCCGAGGAAAGCCTCGTGATCTCAGTCCAACGGCTGACGATGACGCCTGGCGATTGTTCGACCTGGGAGAGTGTGCCGTCGAGGTTGGCGATGACGCTTTCCTCCTTACCTTTCACCCTTTGGGTGGCCTTAAGCCTGACTCTGTAGGCGGCCTCACGATCAGGTGCAAGGCCATGCTGCTTGTAGAGGGCCAGCGCTGCCTCATGGGAACCTGGTTTCTTAAATGCAAGGACCCAGACTAAAACCGATGCCATCAGTAGCAGAGCGAGATAGATCAGCTTTTTCAAAAAGCACCTCTCTTAACGATCACGAAGTATAACTGAATTTTAGCACAGCGGCAGGCCGTTCTCGAAGTTCTGCCAACCCAGTCCCGACCATTTCCCTGCATCTGATTCGAGAAAGAACCTATGATCGCTATTAAAAAAATATTAAATCTCGATAATTTTTATAATTTTATCATGATGTTAGTTATGAATGATCTTTTACACTAAACTTTTACGCCCAGGCTTCCGATACGAAGTCAGGCAATTCCTTTCTACTAGTGGCTGCGGGAGACCTTATGAAATTACCCCTTTATGCGTTCGCATTTTTGAGTCTAACTTTGGCTAATGCTTGCAAGAAGAACGTCACAGTTGGCCATGGCGGAGGCGGTGAGGCTGGCCAAGCGGAAGGCAAGGTCGACGAGGGCGATGGAGCGGCGGCTGCCGATGGAAAAGAGGGCGAAGAAGTCGTCGACGAAGGAGGCGGAGATGAGGAAGCTGGCGGCGAAGAAACCGTCGAGTCAAGCTCTGAAGAAAAATTCAGCCTGGTAAAATTCCTAAAATCCCGCACCGAGCCGGATTTGGAAGAAATAAAAATGAAGGTCAATCCCGAGACGACCCTTCTGATCGTCGGCGAACGCAACCGATTCAGCCTCGAAACGAATACGACCATGGGGGTCGCGCCCAGCACTGACGAATCTGCGCCCGACGAAAGAAAGATCGAGAGCAAGTTTTGGGTCGATGCCTATATGTTCGATAAGAAAGTGAAAAACATCGGCGCATCGGCTATCAACGATAAATTCATGGAGGCATCGTCAACCGCTATCCTTGATCATTTCAACTTTGAAGCTGTCTACCGCTATCTTGGCGTCGATGTTTCGACCAAGACTATTACCGCCGGCTGGGAGCCCCGTTACACCCGGGATAACGAAGTCAAATTCGGCGCCAATGTCGTCGTCGTCGGTGCGGAAGTCAGCCTGCGAATGGGTGGCGAGGTTGCCGTCAAGTTTGAGTTCGGTGTTCGACGCGACGACGTTCTGAATATTGTGTTTCAACCGCAGGCCCACATCACCGCCGGTGTCAGCGGCCAGATTAAACTCCTCGGGGGCCTCGGCTCGGCCGGTCCCAAGGGTGTGACGAAAATGATGGAATATATGGGCCGGGGCAATGCCAATCTCGGTTTGATTCCAAGCAGCAAGTTGCTTTATGCGGACATAGGTATCGATCCGGGTGCTATGATCTTTACCGATGGAAAAGTAGATATCGTGGCTTCGTCCTTGGGTCGTGATCTCTGGACCAAAAACGTCTATGACCCTAAACCACTCATCGTTAAGAAGATACCCCAGTTTGGAGCATCGATCGTTCGTTTCATAAAGAAACCTGAAAGCGCTGAGGCCTGTAAGGCGGCTACCGACGAAGCGGAAAAGATTTTGACGGCCAACAAAGCGGTTATGGTCAAATACAAAGCAGCTGTGGCCGAAGAGGATCAACCGGTTATAACAGCCTCCCTGGCGCGCATGGATGAAATTTTGGGCAAGGTTCCCAAGGCCTGTTCGGAAGCCAGCGTCATCGATACGGTTAGCAATAAGCCTGCGGAGATGCCGGCAGCGATGCCCGCAGCGATGCCGGCGCCAACCCCTGCTCCACCTGCACTTAAAGTGAGATAAGGCTTTAAACCCTTAGCTGGGCGCTCACATCACTTTGGCTGCACCTGAAAAAAGTGCCAAGAGATTAAGCCAGTGCCGCCCATCAGCCGCTTCGTTATAGGCGGCGCCTTTGCTGTTGTCGTGGCCTGCATCGGGGCGGGTGAAAGAGTGGACCGCGCCGGGGTAGCCGACGAACTCCTACGGCACTTTGGCT
>CAXSGP010000084.1:10839-20926 GCA_964236955.1 uncultured Oligoflexus sp.
GATCGTTCATGGTAAACCCATGCATGGCCCCCTTGTACAATTCCGAAGTATAGCGCACACCTCCGGCATCCAGGGCTTGCTCAAACACCTTAATTTGTGCGGGCGTCATATTCGAATCCTGATCCGCATGCGCCACGTATATTTGAGCTTTGATCTGTCCGGCAAGGAGATGAGGACTGCTGAGTTCATCCGTAACAAGACGTCCGGCGTGAAAGCTAGCGGCGGCCCTTATGTGATCTGGAAAATTAGCCGCGCTGCGAATGGCCAGTGCACCCCCCAGGCAGTAGCCGACAGTCACAGTTCGCGAAATGTCAGCCCTGGCCTGTGCCTTTGCAAAGTCAAACAGGCTTTCTGTATCGCGCCGCACCTGCTCGGCTGTGCACTGCGCCATCATGGGCATGATCTCTTTGAACAATTCCCCCAGCCCGCCGGGAGCCTGAAGCTTTGTATAATCAAAAAGCGGAACGCGACGCGCTCGGTAAAACAGATTCGGCGCGATTACAAAATAGCCTTTTTCCGCTATCTTCTCGACCATAGCATAGATCTGCGGCCTCAGGCCTATAGCGTCCATATAAAAGAGGACAAGGGGAAGTGACGATGTGTCCCCACCGTTTTCCGGATAGGCCACGTAACTATCACACAGACCATCGGCAGTCGGGATATCAAGTAATTTTGCGTTCATGAAATCTCACAATTCTAAACAGACAAGACGTTTATTCATAAACCAATCTGGACTGAGTCGATAGTTCAAAAGTTTCACCCGCTAGGGAAGCAATCGGCTCCGCAACTCCTCCACTAGCTCGCCGATAGCCATTTCCAAGGCCAAAAATATTTGCTCCTCATCTCCTTTAATACCTTCGTAGCCGTGACTTTCAAGCTCCTGCGCAAAGTCCACCGCAGCCTTTGCCCCGAAGTTGGACACAGCCCCCTTTAGGCTATGAGCAGACATAGCCAAAGCTTTTGGATTACCCGAATCAACGGCAGCCTTAACCTGGCTTAGCAGTTCGTCAACCGCAGACAGAAACACCTCAAGCACCAAGCAGATGGCAGAACGATCATTATCAAAATTACTGTCTAACGTTTCCCAGTCCACCACTGAAGAACCCATGCACTATCCTTCCACGTGTTTCTGAGGCAAATACATCAATGCGCTACAGGTCGAAGCGAGCGGAACCTGACGAGTAGTCTTTTTCCACTAATCGTTGTCGGAAGGCGTTGATTTTAAGCTTAGATAAAATTTCCAAAACCTATGTCAAAGCATTGTTTTTACTGAAATATTTATCATGTTTAGGACTTAAAGATCAGCCTGCCGGGGCGAAAAAGCGGAGGCGGTCTGGAGCCAATGAAGCGGGTGAGTTGGAGCTTGGCAAACAAAAAGAGCGAAGGTAAGCCCTTCGCCTTTGACAAGAATCAGCCCATAAAAATATTCTATTAAAATTGGCTCAATCCATAAGTTTGAAAACTTTCGCTCTCAGTATGAATTTTCCCGTAAATAAAGGGCAACCTCGGTGCGGCCAAACATATCGGCAAAGCCTTCTGCAGTTAGATCCTTAGGGCTCTTGGCCGATCTATCCGCACCGGAACCGATCAACATCTTCACAATTTTCAGATTGCCTTTAAAAGCAGCTCCCATAAGAACTGATTTTCCGGATTGGTCTTTCGTATTGGGGTTAGCACCCAATTTCAAGAGAAACTGGGTCAGTTCCTCGTGACCATGATAAGCGGCCAGCATCAGTACGGTATAGCCTTTTACATCCTCTTTTTGTAGTTCATCTGCGCTCAGGTCAAGCGCCCGCAAAGCGTCTACATCCCCGTTCCGTGCATGTTCGAACATGATGCTTTCGGTGGCCATGGTTTTTTTATAGTTTTCCCAGGTTCGCATGAGAGTCTCCTATTGGGGGGGTATCACACTTCCGGCTGTTCCAGTTGACATTTACTTTATAGCTTTTACGAATTCACAGTAGATTGTAATTTCGATGAATGGAAATATTTTCTAGCAAGGGCGCTTCAGTGAAAATATTCATGAACAGCTGCTATAAAATGACAGTTTTTTAGATGGGCCTAAATTCAGCCTGGGCACGAAAGAGGGAGAGAGAGAGAGAGAGAGAGAGAGAGAGAGACAGGAATTAATCAGTAATTAAACTCATTAACCTATCTTGGTTTCGCTCTTAGAGGCCGTCAGGAGCTGCTCGTGAATATGCTTCAGGGCCTGCACCTGATTATTGGATGCCAGGGCAAATTCCATCGGCGAAACATTAGCCAGAGTTTCAGCCTTGCGATGAAACCAGCTCGTCTTAAATTTAAATTGAGGATCATCACGATTGGAGTGAGGATAAAGCAACCATAATAGCTTATGTATGTTGGAAAGCTCTTCTGCTACAGCCAGGCCAAAATCTGAATCCGGAATCTGTTTGGCGGTATTCATATTACTAAGGCGCACCCGATTGAAGGGCTGGGCCAGGAGAAAAGCCTGCTCCTTCTTACTAAATCCATATAAGTTCGCAATATTCCAAAAGGCTTTGCCTGCCGCATCATGGTCTTCAAAAAGCTTGGACATCAGAAACTCCGAGGGTTGAACTGCGTCGGAGTGCCTTTTATATCAATCCTTTCCAAGGGTCAACGGCTAGTTGATTGTTCAACAGTGTTGGAATTGCCAGTATTCAACCAGAGCCTTTGCTCCCACTTGCCAGGCTTTGGTCTTGTTGAAGCCTGGTGTCGGACCTTGCATGACCTAAAGCTTCCCAGCGCATCGATTTCGAGCGGAACCGCCGCCGTCGCAATCACCTGTCATCAATGGATGGCAAGGCATAGATCAGCAATCTTGCAGGAATGATAAGTCACCTTAAATTTTTTGGTGGGGATCATAGGCTTTCAACAGATCAGCCATCTCATCGGCATGCTCTTCTTCAACTGCGAGTATCGTCTCGAGAATACGGCGGGTTGTGGGATCGGCTTCCCCAATATATCGAATGGCTGCACCGTAAACATCAATGGCAATCCGTTCAGCGATAAGATTTTCCTTGATCATATCGACAAGATTGTCACACTCTTTGTATTCTGTATGACTGCGTTGCGCGAGACTGGACGGATTCAAATTAATCTCGCCGCCCAATTGTTTGATTCGCGACGCCAGCATATCAGCGTGCTCCTGCTCTTGAGCCGCATGCTCAGCAAAATGCTTGGCAATCGGTTCCGCATGAATGCCTTCCGCTGCCTTAGCGTGCTGAGTGTAACGCAAAACACAAAGCCATTCGGTGGCCATGGAGCTGTCAAGAATTTTAAGGATGGTCTCGCGATTCGCCTTATAATCTGCTGTAACTGCGCCTTTTTTTATATGCTCACGCGCATTGCTGCGAATTGTTTTTATATCTAGAATAAATTCACTCATAAGACTGTCCCTCAATAAACGATACGACCAACGGAATAGCTAACCCTTCAATATCCGTGCCATAGAATTTGTAGCAATGGTATTAACAGAGTAGCAGCTTCCACCGTATGATTTTAACAACAGGGGTGACTCTTGCCGTATTCATACGCAGCAAAAATGACCAAGGCGCGCTTCTTTTGACAGGCTTATCAAAAATCCCAGTCTTGAATTTATGACAAAGGCTAATTAAGCCCGGCTGTGGGATTTATTACCTATTAGACACCCTATTGAAATTGTTGACATAAAATTCGTCTTCGAAGTCTAAGGGAACAAGCCGGAAAGAAATTTTTCATTCCCCTGAAATTGTTCCGAAAGGTTCCTTATGTGACCCATCATTGCAAAAAACATCGGTGCTCAGGGAAAAACTATGAATTACGTCCTAATAGCAGTCGTAGCTTTGGTATTCAGTTGCACCCAACACATGACCGCTCACAGCGTCCAGTCTCAAGCCAAATCCGCCTCAGCATCGGTTACCATGACCGCTTCGTTTCAAAGTCTGGCGGACCTTCCCCACTGCGATGCTGGCAGTGAACATTTGGGTGCTTATATCAGGGACCGACAAGCTTTCGTTCAGTGCCTCAATTCCTCCTGGCGCGATGTGAGGCCCGGCGATACCAGTGGTCATTTTCTTGCGCGAGAACCGATTCGCTATTATGAATGGACCGATCGAAGCACTGGCATGCGTTGGTCGCTTCCCAAACAGGATGAAATAAATATGGCGGCACTCAATCGAAATATATGCAGCAAGGGCTGGAAATTACCGACTCACGATGAGCTGACGCAGGCCTCCTTCAATGGCTTGTTTGAAGGTCTCAAATCGCATGGAGGCATTGCCTTTGATAAAGCCTGGACCGCAAATCTTGATGCCCTGGCTGGGATTTCCAAGGGCACTCTCATGGCACTGATGCCTGGCAGTGACGTAGAAACTAAAGCGGGTGTCTACTGCGTGGCTGCAAATTAATTTATGACCTGAGGGTTATGTTCAAAAGGTTCGCCTTGAGCGGGCTAGCTAAGCTTTTGCAACCTGATGGCTAGCCTTTAAGTCCGGCATAGACGCGGTGAACATCATCGAAATCATCGATAGCCCCAAGAAAATCGGCAACATCCTTATACTGCTCGGGACTCAGTTCAACATCGGTTTTGGACCGGTAGGCAAGCTCGGACTTACTGATAATCCAGCCCAGATCGGCTAAGTTTTTATTCACCTTATCGAGATCGCTGGCTTCGCTATAAAATCTACCGCCAGTCTGGCCTTCGCCCACTTCAGACGCTTCCAGCGCTTCGACGTCCTGGGCACCAGCCTCGATTGCGGAATCCTCACGATCGATATTGGCTTTGGAATGCATCGCTTCAAGAACGCCTACACGTTCAAACATCCATCCCACCGAACCTATCGACCCTAACTGACCCTTGCGAAAGAACACGCGCATTTCTGAAGCGGTTCGGTTCTTGTTATCCGTCAGACATTCCACGATGACGGGGACATTATGAGGAGCAAATCCTTCGTACATAATCGTTTCATAGCTGACTGAGTCGTCACCGATGCCCGCGCCCTTTTTAATGGCGCGTTCGATCGTTTCCTTCGGAACTGACGATTTCCGGGCGGCTTCTATCGCTGCCCGCAGCCGCGCGTTATGTTCCGGTGAGGGATCACCGGACTTGGCTGCAACGGTGATTTCTTTCGACAGTTTGCCGAACGCGGTGCCTCTTTTTGCTGCTGCCTCTTGTTTAAAAGAGTGTTTCCATTGAGCTCCGATAGCACGTCTCCTCGAATTTTAGTGATTTTGACTCCGGGCCCCAGCCATGAGGGAGGCTTAGAGCAGGCCCAGAACTGCAATATTTCAGCAAAGCTTAACCGCTTAAGTCTGCTTGTCTGGCATTAAGTCGCAACATTATCCCTATCCGCACCTTGACTGAAATAAACTTAAGAACTGAAAGTCGTTAAGTCAACGACGGAAAACATCTCCAGAAACTTTAGAAAGATTCGACCGGCAGTTTTTCACCATGCTTTGCCTACGACTTTTTCTTTGTTAAATCAATAAAAAGGCTTTTGCTCTCAAAACCTGAGGCCATCAAAGGATGGCTGATCCCAAGTCCCGGCCATTCTCTTCAAAGCCTTATCCAGCGTTATCCTTGGCGTCTGGATCCTATCGATTCTTTGATTGTCCCTGCCCAATATGCTAATGATGGAGGAGTCGGTTCCGAGACATTTGGCCAAGGCAGTACGGGCCGATTTCAACCCAGAAAGAACGTCATGCGCAAGAGATTGATGGTAGCCACCTTGTTGTCTTTGGTCCTGTGTTTTTTATCAGGCCTCTCAGGCTGTGTTTCCCATGGTGAAGAGCCGCTGTCGCAAATACCCGTCCTCGATGAGGCCGGACTTACAAAACACATACCGACGACCGTCAGGGATAGAGAAGGCTGGTCCGAAGACATCATCGGTGGCCTTCGCGCCATTGCAAAGGAAGCGACCGCCGAGCGGGTCTGTGCAATCATTGCGATCATCCAGCAGGAATCCGGATTTCAAAAGGACCCCGTCGTGCAAAACCTGCCACAAATCGTCCGAAAAGGCCTTGAGGAAAAATTTTCCAGACTTGGGATTCTTGCCACGCCGGCCCTTTATGCTTTGCTCGCGGGCAAATCTCCCGGCAACCCCCTGACGTTTTCCGAGCGAATCGATCACCTTCAGACGGAACGGGACCTCGATAGAATGTTTCGTGATATCGAAGCGACCTATAAAGAAAGGCTGCCGGGAACCTTCGCCATTGCCAGTGCGATGTCGATGCTCCTGGGACGTGGTCGGCTCAATGAACTCAACCCCGTAACGACAGCTGGATCGATGCAGGTTAAAGTCAGTTTTGCCCGAACTGTCAAAGGCAACCAGGAGCTCAGCGATGAAGCCATTCGCGAGCAGCTCTACACGAGGGCCGGGGGAATCCGCTTCGGGACTGCGCGTCTCATCGACTATCCGGCCCAGTACGATGACATCGCCTTTCGTTTTGCCGACTATAATGCCGGCATTTATACCTCGAGAAATGCCGCATTTCAAGCGTTGCTAGTCGATCTCACCGGTATGGCCCTTACCCTCGACGGTGATATCCTCGCCTATAGCGAGAATGGCGATCCCAAAAACTTCGACACGCAAAGTCTAAAGGCACTGCTAGCCTTCGGAGAAAAGCATGATCTGTCTGCATGGTCAATGCGTCGCGACGCGCGTCGGGAAAAGTCTGAGGATTTTGAGGAGACGGACTCATGGAAGGAAGTTCGGGCCGCGTGGGAAAAGAAAACGGGCCGAAAGGCCCCTTATGCGCAGATACCCAATGTCAAGCTAAACTCACCAAAACTCTCGCGGACCCGTTCCACCGATTGGTTTGCCAGCAGCGTGAAGCGTCACTATCAAGAATGCCGGGCCCGAGATTAAGCGGCCCGGCAAGTTCATGATCTTGACCTAACCGAGGGATGAAGTCTCGTGGCTTTCCTCATTTTGCATGATGGTCGAAAACATGGCAAAGGCCCAGGGCCCTATCACAGCTCCCGCGATCCCAAACATGGCGATGCCACCCACCAGGGCCATGAACAACCAAAAAAAATTGAGCTCAGAGGAACCCTTCATAAGCATGGGGCGAATAATATTATCGACGGAACCGATGAAAACCGCCATGCAGAGTATGCTGATACCTGCTACCGATTTATCATTGACGAAGGCATAAATAGCGGCCCCTATCATCACCGGTGCCGTTCCAAACACGGGTATAAAGGATAGGAAGAACGCCATGGCTCCCCAAAGGTAATACTTGGGAATGCCGGCAAGGCCAAGGCTAGCGATAACCAGGATCGATTGAATGATTGAGAGGACAACGCTTGTCAAGACCAAGGCGCGCAGGACTTCGCCCATCGTATTGCAAATGATGTCCCGGGCTTCGGGCCAGGGAATCAGCTTGGGCAAAAGCACCCGTCGTTGCTCGCGCCCGTGCACCAAAAAGTAGACCCAGGCCATCACGGCGATCGAGACGAAGAGCAGGACGGCGGGAGTACCGCTGAGAAGATCAGCAAGACTCATCGCGACATTCTTTAAAAAGGGCTCTACACCCTGTTGAACTCGTGTAGAAATATCCGAAAATTTAAAGTTAAGACCGGAGCGCTGAATAATGGGAGTCAGAAAACGATTGAGCCAATTCACCATGTTTTGTCCGGTTTCGGCAGCTGAGGTATCCGCGCTAACATTTTTCCAAAAGTCGAGCAATTCGTTGGTGGCCGACCAGGAGAGGAGAACCAGCGGTGCAATAAATAACGAAAGAACCGCCATGATATAGCCCAGCGACACGAAAAAACGTGCGCGGAGAGATTTGACATGCCAGCGCTCGCAGAGTCGGTAGGTTGGGCCTTCACAAAGATAGGCAAACACCATCCCTGTCGCCATGGGCAGCCAAAGGGGTTCAAGCACGTAAAGGCTGAGGGCCGCGACCAAAAGAAAAAACACACGCTGACGGGTAGTCATGAAAAGGCTCCTTCGATAAGCCGTTTATAATAACAGTTCATGGGCCAGGTCTCTAATGAAAACTCTAGGACCAAGCTGGAAAAAGTCAGTTCGTTCTCGATCTTAAAAGTCGATAATATCCTGTAGTTCTTAGTAAATACCCCGCCTTTGCCGCGATTGTCAGGACGTTCAGACTGAATTTTTAAGATTTCCCTTCGCCCTTCATGCGGACGCGTTTACGCAAGTAAAAACAACAGACCCTTCGCATTCTTTGGCGGGACGGGGATTTTTTGCATGATTTGCACTGTCCTTAAATTTGCGGTAAGTTCGACTGCAATTGATGCGCAGGGATTGAATGATCAGATGAGTATAGTCAGCTGACTGCAAGGAAGGGGTTCCATCGTGGACACGACAGCGATCGCCAACGTAACCGATACCGCGGCCTGGGTTGCCACCTATCGCGCCCGCGAAACCCTCCGCAGCGACGCTTTATTTAAAGATCCTTTGGCTAAAATCTTAGCCGGACCCCAGGGCGAAACAATTGCCGCCCAGGCTCATTCACGCGGCGCAGATTGGTATGTGGTGATTCGAACCTGCATTATAGATGATTTCATCCGCTCCGCTGTCGCCGACGGGGTTGATACCGTGATCAACATTGGGGCTGGCCTCGACACACGTCCCTATCGACTCGATTTGCCGGCAGATCTCCTTTGGATTGAAGTCGATTATCCTGGAATCATCGACCCTAAGACAACGCTGTTAAGTCAGGAACTGCCCTGCTGCCGCCTGGAGCGCACCGCGCTTGATCTCAACCTCAAGAAGGATCGCCAGGATTTGTTTGCGGCGATTGATGCCCGTTCCAAAAAGGTGCTTGTCCTCACGGAAGGGGTTTTGCCTTACCTGAGCGAGGAACAGGTTTTCAGTCTCGGTCAGGATCTGGCTTTAAATGCAAGTTTTCAGCTGTGGATAGTCGATTATTTTTCAAAACGCTTCATGAAAATGATGAATGGCAAAAGGCGTAAAAACCAAATGAAGAATGCTCCTTTTATTTTCGGCCCGGATCACTGGCTGAAGTTCTTCGCCGCCGCACATTGGACATTGAAGGAGATGAAGTTCATCGCGCCAACAGCCAGAGCCCTTGGTCGCAATCCCCCGCTACCCTATCTCGTCCTTCAAATCCTTCGTTTGCTTCCCAGATTTATCAGCCGAAGTTTTGATGAATCGACTGGATTTGCCTTGCTTCAAGTTCAAAAAGCAGCGATTTGCCCGACCTCTGATTGGCCAAGTTCAAGGTTAGCATCATCCTAAGAAGAGCCCTGGCTTATTTGCCCTTTTATTTTATGAAAACAAATACTTAGATAAAAATCCAAACAGGTCTGAATTGGCAAGATAAAACTAAGCATAAAACGTTTTATCATGCTTGCAAAAGCACGGCCCATCAATGTTTGAAAAAAAAATGCCCAAATTTTTGACCGATATAAAGTGCATCCGCACTATGACTGCGATAAAAGCGTGTTGAAGAGTGAAGATACCAGCTTCATTTTCAAACTTTCCTAAAGGGGTATACAATGAAAATGACTCTTAATGAATCTCTGCTGCTGACAACCGTCTTATTTTCTTCTCTTGCGATTGCTCAATCGGTGCCGGTAGCCGGGTCGGGCGCACGTCCTGCCGACAACCGTTCGACCGATCAAAATAAAATCAATGAAGCAAGTCCCGCTGTGCCGTCAAGTGTTACAGATGATGCAGGCAAAGCGGATGGAGGAACGGAGGCATCGAGCAACAACGGCTCCACTGGTGCCGGTCGTATCGGCTCAAAGCCAGCTGCAAGCAATCAGCCGCAAATTAATGGTGACTGTGGTCCTGACAGCAAAGGCAGAATGAACCACAGCAAGCATTGCGCGGAAAAAAGCGATGCACGTACGTCGCATAGAAAGGGACAAAAATCGACCAGCGTGAATCGCGGCAATCAGGATAGTACAGCCCCGAAAAGCGGAACGAATGCTGACCAGACCACCAATAGATAATTCTGAGGCGAGCCAGCGGCGAAAAACTGGCTCGCTCATTCGTGTATGTCCGGACATGGGGATATGTTGGTTCGAGACCCCGGTATTTTGGGTCCATTGTCGCATTTGTAGTGGTCCAGTAGGGGCTGTTGACGTTTGAGATAAGTGATTGAAAAG
>CAXSGP010000085.1:0-9527 GCA_964236955.1 uncultured Oligoflexus sp.
CCTGCTTTCGTGCCGAGGCCCATCACCGCCAGGTCACTCTTTTATCATGGGTCGGAGCCATTGTCTGACTTGTTTCTAGGAACAGTAGGTTCAGGAGGCCAAATAATGACTTTATAAAGGGCATGGTAAGGCAGGAATCAGCTTTCACCGAAAAAAGATGGCACCCACTGCAAAGTGAGCGCCAATCTCTAGATCTATTTCCAATCGATCGAGCCGGGCAGCCGGTCTTAGAACTTGAGGTTCGTAAGGTTTTCGTCGTTGACTTTGACCTGAGCTTTGTCACGAAGGGATTTGACCAGATCATTGCGGGCATTCATGCGGATGTCTTGCTCGATCTCTGGCTTTTTGTCTTCAAACTTGATCGATTCACCGCCACGGACATCAGCGATCTTGATGATGTGATAGCCAAATTGGGTTTTGACCAGGGCAGGATGCACTTTGCCTTTTTCAGTTGCAAAGGCCGCTTTCTCGAATTCAGGAACCATGCGGCCAGCTTTAAACCAGTTAAGGTCGCCGCCCTTGGAACCGTTTGGATCGGTTGCATATTTCTTTTGCATTTCGTCGAAGTTATTCTTGGCGATGATTTCTTTCAGCACTTTTTCAGCTTCGGCTTTTTGCTTCTCTTCAAAGAGAATATGAACGGCTTTGATCTCTTTTTCCTGGAACTTCTTTTTGTTCTTTTCGAAGTAGTCTTTCAACTTCGGCTCGGTCGTCTGATCAGCAATGTATTTTTCGAGATAAAGCTGAGCGAGGATATCGCGTTTCGCTGTCTCGACCAGTGCCTTGTAGCGATCGCTGTCTTCAACCTTAGCGCTTGATGCTTCGCCGGCGAGTAGCGAACGCTCGATCATATGATCGAGGAACTGTTGACGAACCTGAGGATTGGTCTTGACCATTTCCGCCTGAGGCCCCAATTGTTCCACTGCTTTCTTGTAATCTTCTTCGCTAATGGCCTTGCCATTGACTGTCGCGATGTCTTTCGCATGGGCGAGGGTGCTGAGGCCCACAAGGGTTACCGACATAAAGACATTTAGAAGCTTGCTCATTTCAGGGATATCCTTTCCGTATTAACGTTGTTCGGCTGAAAGATCTTCCTTCAACCAGCCGAGGAGTGCCTCAAGCTCTTTATCAACATCCTGATCGGTCAGAGTCCTTTCATCGGCGGCAAAGGTAAGGCTAAACGCCATGCTCTTCTTGCCCTCTGGGAGATTCTGGCCTTGATAGATATCAAAGAGCCTTTGATCCTTAAGATACTTGCGACGTTTGAAATTTACGAAGCTTTTCATGAAAGCATCGTAAGAAGTTTCGCTCGCTACCAAGAATGCCACGTCACGAGTCGATGGTGGGAAGCGTGTATTGCCGGAAATATAGCTTTTTTTCTCGCCGTAGGAGGCCAGCACCGCCTCTAAATCAATTTCAAAAAGAGTGGGAGCCGTATCGAGATCATATCTTTTGGTCGCCCCGGGATGAAGTTCACCAAGCCAACCTAAATAGTCGCCTTTACTATTGTGAATAGTCGATGAAGCACCGGGATGCACCCAAGGGAAATCCTTCGGTGGAACGGCGGCAAACTTCAAGCCACGAATTCCAAGTGACGCGAGCCACTGCGTGATGAAGGCTTTGCCGTGATAAAAACCGGCTTGCTCTGCGGCGCGGTCCCAGCTCTTCGGCAAAAAGCTGGTGTCGATGATAGCAGCGACTTTGGTCCTCTCAATAGGACGGTCGTCCTGGCGAGCTTTGAGAGGAATATGATCCCCTTGTCGGGCGAGCGAGGCCCAAACCGAACTCAAGTCCTTTGGCAGTGTTTTCGGCTCATGAAAGGTGCGGGCCAACTCGAAGAGACGTGTGCCTTTTAAGCCATTGCGGCGGTTTTGAAGGAGAGCCTGGATCAGACCGACGATCATTGTGCTGCGCATAAAGCGGTGATACTCCACCAAGGGGTTCACCAGATTTACCGTGGCGTGAAGCGGATGCTCGGCCGTGATGCCAAGACGCTCGATATCCTGAACTCCCATAAAAGGAAATGAAATCGTTTCATGCAGTCCAATTTGCGCCAGGATCGCCTTGTTTTGGTCGATAAAATCAATCAATGGATGTTCGGGCAGGGCACCAATTTCCATATGCGGCAGAGTCAGGGGAATATTCTCATAGCCGTGGATACGCACGACCTCTTCAATGAGATCGGCTTCTCTTTCCATATCGTGCCGCCAGCTTGGAGCTGAAACCCTGACGACAGACTCACTCTGCGAAAGAATAGGGCAACCCAGATTGGAAAGAATCCTTGCAGCATCTTTGGCGTTTAGGGACTTGATTCCCGTCAGCGTTTGCAGACGGGCGACACGAAGCTCGACCGCTTTGGCAACGAAAGGCGCTGGATACTGATCGACGGCAAGTCCGGCAATACGTGGGGCGGGAATATCAAGCTTTAAAAGAGTACGCTGTTCCTCGGTCGCCTTGAGTATGAGTCCAGCAGTTCTGCGGGCGACCCAAGCGATGTTTTCAAGGTCGATGCCACGTTCGAAACGATGCGAGGCTTCGGTATGGAGCGCGAAGCGTTTACTGGTCTTGCGCACCAGTTGTGGATTGAAATGAGCGACTTCGATAACGATGTTTTTGCTGTCTTCTTTAATCTCCGAACTGGCTCCACCCATCACGCCCGCGATGCCGATGGCCTTTTGGGCGTCAGCAATGACGATGTCGGAGCTTTCGAGCGTGCGCTCCTGACCGTCGAGCGTTTTCAAAGTCTCGCCAGCTTTAGCCCGCCTTACGGTCAGTTGACTGCCGCCTATATCGCGTTCGTCGTAGGCATGTATGGGCTGGCCCGCTTCGAGCATGACGTAGTTCGTTGCGTCGACGATGAGATTGATAGGCCGCATGCCGGCAAACTGCAGGCGGCGCTGCATCCACTGCGGCGAAGGAATCGCCGATACATCGCTCATGTAAAGTGCGGTGAAGCGGCGGCAGTCCTCGGAATTTTCGATGCTGACCTTGATATGAGCGTCGCTCTTGAGACTGGCATCGACGGGAATCTTGTTATCGTCTGGAATCGTCAGCGGCCGGCCGAGCTTCGCCGAGAGATCGCGTGCGAGACCGATAAGGCCAAGGCAATCGCTGCGGTTTGGCGTCAGGCCGATTTCGATCACGGTATCTTCCAGGTGAAAATATTCTGCGATCGAGGCTCCAAGAGCGATGCTTTCAGGTAGTTCGATGATGCCGTCATGGCCACCGCCCAGACCGAGTTCGGCTTCGCTGCAGAGCATACCGAAAGATTTTTCACCCCGGATTTTGCTTTCTTTGATCTTGAAATCCCCAGGCAGGACCGAACCGATCGTTGCCACGGCGACCTTGATGCCGGTGCGGGCGTTGGGGGCCCCACAGACGATGCTTAAGGGTTCACCCCTGCCGATATCAACCTGGCAAAGCCTAAGTTTATCGGCATTGGGATGCTGCTCCGCCTTGAGGATCTTGCCGACCAGCACATCGCCGCTCAAAGGCTTTTCATGTTTGATGCCTTCAACCTCAAGGCCAATCGAAGTGAAAGTTTTGCTGAGGTCGTCGATGCTGAGGTTGCCAAGATCGATATACTCATTCAACCAGCGCAGGGATACTTGCATGCCGTGTTGCCTTTCGAATTAGGGATGAACAGGGAATTGACCAAGAAATTGCTGGTCGCCTTCGAACAGTTGTCTTAGGTCGGCCAGACCATATCGCAGCATAGCGATGCGATCGATGCCGAAACCAAAGGCAAAACCCGTGTATTCCTCGCTGTCCATGCCGAGCTTTTCAAAAACGTTCGGATGAATCATGCCGAGCCCGCCAATCTCCAGCCAGCCCGTCTCCTTGCAGATGCGGCAGCCCTGGCCGCGGCAGGAGACGCACTGTAGGTCAAATTCCGCGCCTGGTTCCACGAAGGGGAAAAAGCTGGGACGCAGGCGAATCGAAAGATCCTGGCCAAAAATCGCTTTGAGAAAGCGATCGACGATGCCCTTCATATCACCCATGCTGATGTTCTTATCGACGACAAAGCCCTCGATCTGATGGAACATCGGCGTGTGGGTGATATCCGAATCGCAGCGGTAGGTGCGACCGGGCGCAACGACCCGCAGCGGCGCCTTTTCATGCATCATCGCATGAATCTGGATATTCGAGGTATGGGTTCTCAGTATCGTGGCCACCCGGTCGGCGACGAAGAACGTATCCTGCATATCACGCGCCGGATGATCCTCCTTAAAGTTCAAAGCCTCGAAGTTATAGAAGTCGAGGTCGATCTCGGGACCGTCATAGACTGTGAAACCGAGCTTTCGAAATTCCGCCAGCATCACGCGGCGCATAAGAGTCACGGGATGAAGGGAGCCTTCGAGGCTTTGGGTCGGCAGCGAGACATCGAGCCTATACTGGCTCAGGCTGGCATCGAGAGCCGAAGCGTCAGCGGCTTGCTTCAAGCTTTCCAGGCCGGCTTCAAGCTCCTGGCGAAGTTCATTGATGACTTTACCGGCAGCGGGTTTTTCGGCCTTGGAAAGAGCTTTCAACGACTCCATCAGGCTGGTCACGAGACCCTTGCGGCCCAGATACTTGATGCGTAAATCTTCGACGGCTTTGACGCTCAGCTGAGCGATCGAGGCTTGAGAATCAGCTAGAAACTGACTCCTTATTTCCTCGATCTGTTTCATACTGCTCTCCAGTTGGGACATAGATATTTTCCTCGCGACGTAAAACTCATGGCGCTCAATAAAAAATGGGGCGAGAACGCCCCTTCCCTTGATGTCAAACCCACACACTCAGGTGCCGAAACTTATTTTCGAATGCCACCAATCGCCACCAAAGCATCACCTAATCTCTGAAGCCCTTCTTTCAGGGTGTCTTCATGCACGGCATAACTTAGCCGGACAAAACCCGGGACTCCAAATGCCTCGCCAGGAACCATGGCGACGTGATATGTCTCTAGCAGTTTCTTCGAGAAGTCAAGGCTATTATCATTGGCGTAGAGTGGGGATTTAGCAAGGACTTTACGCAGATCGATGAAGATGTAAAAAGCTCCATTTGGTGGCAGCATATCGACTTCAGGATAGGCGCTGAGCATCTCGACGGCCATGTTTCGGCGGTTCTTTAACAGCACCATCTTGTCGGCCATCAACGGCCGGCCGTGACGCAAGGCCTCGATCGCAGCCTCTTCAATAAAAGGCGGCAGACAGGTCGATGATTGCGTCTGCAGGGTGCGCACCAGATCCGCAACCGGTTTAGGGCCTGCCATATATCCAACTCGCCATCCTGTCATGGCAAAACCCTTGGAAAATCCGTTGATCAAAATAAATCGATCGCGGACCCCCGGACAAAGCGTCGCCATCGATAGCGATTCACCGTCGTAGGACATGTATTCATAAATTTCGTCGGCAATAATCCACCAGGGCTTATCGCTCAGGTAGGTGCCTAGCGTTTTCATCTGATCAGGGGGAATGACATAACCACCGGGGTTGCTGGGCGATGTCAGCACGATAGCTTTCGTATGTGCCGTGACGTAGGGGGCGATCATCTCTGGCGTAAGGCGAGGTGACGAGTGGTTTTTGGGCATGGGTATAACGATAGGAGTCGCACCGGCAGCGATCACATGTTCCGTGTAGCTCACCCAGTAGGGGGCCGGAATCAAAACCTCGTCACCGGGATTGAGCAAGGCCAGACTTAAGTGGAAAAGTATTTCTTTCGCCCCTATGCCGACGACTATATGTTCGGGGCCATAGGTCAGCTGATTGTCCGTCAGAAGTTTCTGGGCAATGGCCTTACGGAGCGGTAGGCCGCCGCCAGCACCGCCGTACTTGGTCTTGCCCTCCTGAAGAGCTTTGATGCCAGCATCGACGATGACCTTGGGGGTTGGAAAGTCGGGCTCGCCCACAGAGAAATTGATGATTTTATGCCCTTGGTCGGCAAGCTCCTTCGCCTTGGCATTCAGGGCAACCGTGGGAGAAGACTGGAGCTGCGATATCCGTTGAGAAAAGGTAGGTAGTAGCATCCGATAGTCCTGTGTGCGGGATTTTTTCTGGGTTGACCCAATAAATCAGGAGCGTCAGCTCTCGACAAGGGAATTGTCACAATTTTCACAGAAAAATGCCGGGCCCTTTGGATATCCTGGATTTTCCCGCAAAAATGCAGATGTTATGGGTAGAAGGACCCGATCAGGCTCCCGGACCATTGCCGATAGCTCAGCGAAAATACCAGATTCGCAAAGCCGCGGTGCAATCGTTTTTGAGCGGTCGGATGGCTGTCAAATCAATAATCCGTAGGCCACGTCCAGCGGTGTTTTGCGAATGGAAACAGGAAGCAAACGGAGGCGCGGCGCGGCGGTAAAAACTTAGGCACTGGCGAGGAGGCCCGAGCGAAGCGATCGACTTCAAGAAAAGGCTTGACCCTGAGGTTAAAAAAGCGTCAATTCAATACGTTTTCTCGCCAAAATGTGTCATTACTAGTGAGTAAACCGTGACCCCTGAAAGCGCAATCTATGTCGTTGCTACGCCGATAGGGAATCTTGATGATCTGACTCTCAGAGCAATCAAAGTGCTTAAGAATGTTGATATTATAGCGGCCGAAGATACGCGGAGAGCGCGACTGTTGCTTCAGCATATTGGACGGGATAAGGCCGAGGTTATTAGCTATTTCGACCATGTCGAAAGAGAAAAGGCTCCGCAACTTGTGGATCGTCTGCTCGCCCATTCGCTAAGCCTGGCGCTGATATCGGACGCGGGAACACCCTGTATCTCCGATCCCGGCTATCATTTAGTCCGAGAGGCGCGCAAGCGTGGGGTAAAGGTGCATCCCGTTCCGGGACCCAGCGCACTTACGGCATTGGTCTCAGCTTCGGGACTGCCGAGCGATCGCCTTCTCTTCATCGGTTTTCTTCCCAGTAAAAAAATGGCGCTGGAAAAGGAAATCGCGAGTTGGCGGAGCCTTGAGGCCTCTATCGTCTTCTATGAAGCGCCCCGTCGCCTTAAATCGAGTTTAACTGTTATTCATGACATTTACCCAAATGCGGAGATCGTGATCGGGCGTGAATTGACTAAGCTGCATGAAGAGATCCTGCTCACCGACCCTCAGGGCGCATTGTCCTGGTGCAACAACCATGATTTCCTTAAAGGCGAGGCGGTGGTCATGGTGCGGGTTGGGAGCGCTCCGGTCGATACGCCCGAGGCCAAGGAAAATAAACGGGACGCCTTGATCAACGAAGCCCGTGACCAGTTTGAAAAAGGTGCGACCTTAAAAGATCTGCTTGGACTCTATCGCGATCGTGGATTGTCGCGTTCGGAACTCTATCAACTGCTACTTGTGGCTAAGGGTTTTTATGGAAACGAAAAGTAAAAAGATGTCGAATGAGGGCCACACTGCGAAGGTTCCTCATGGGGGGACTATTGGGCTTGTCTTTGTCATCGGTATCATAGTTGGCAGCATTGTGGTCTTTCTTGCAGTGGCGGGCCGTACCGAGAGCGTGATTCAGCAACGGCGAGAATTATTAGTCGAGAAAAACGCCAAGGCCGAAGGGTTGAAGGCTTCGCAAGCGGCAGCTGCCCAATCCAACCCGAGCGATCCTGCGCCGGCGGCGGAATCAGGTCAAGCCCCTGCGGAAGCGGATAGAAATAGAGAAAGGGAGAGCGATAAAGGAGGTCACGAACCAAACGAAAACCGCTAATCTTTGATCAAGCTGGATCCGGGTTCAGGGGCTGTCCTGACCCTGTTCCTATTTTTGTTGTTTTTTATCTTTATCCTTTTCCCCTGCTTTTTTAGGCCTGGCAAAAGCTTTTTGCATTGTGACAAGGCCATTTCCAACCGGGCCGGCGCAGCCGATTCCTCACCAAACTTACAAATATTATAAAAGGCGCCGAGTTCACGAAGAGGCGCAGCTCCCGTCTCATGGGCCACTCTTTGCAGAAAATTGGCAACCGTTTCACTCAGCGCTCTTTCGAAACCTAGGGCCTCGATGGCACGTAGGAAACTCTTCATACGCCTTTCCCAGCGAGGGAGCCGGGCGCGTCGATGGCGGAGACGATAGATTTGAACGAGGAGAAGGCCCATGGCGATGACAACGACCAATATCCAAAAGTAGCCGAAATCCTCCGACCAATCCTGCATCAAAATCATCAGATGTTCGACAGCAAAGCCCAGCCAGGCCGAAATCAAGGCCGCAAGATCGTCCTTGGACTTTTTCTTCTGATCCGTTGTTATAACCACCGACGACGGATCGATTCGCAGCCACATTCCGTTGATCCAAATTTCCGTCCAGGCATGGGCATCGGCATTGGTGACCTCAAAGTAGGAGGTCGCGCCCAACCGGTTGCCGCCTTGATAGCCTAGGACGACCCGGGCGGGAGTTCCCGCCAGGCGAAGCAGAGTCGCAAAACTTGCCGCAAAATGTTCACAGAAGCCCATTCGCTTTTCGAATAGGAATTCATCCAAGGGATCGATCGACTCGAGAAGGCCGGGATGAAGAGTATAGTGAAAGCTGCTATAGAGATCCAGGAGCATGCGAATCTGATCTTTCGGATCCAAGGTCTTGAGAGTGTTGACGAGGGCTTCGACCCGGGCTGATACTTCAGTTTCGGGTGGGTCGAGCAGGGGACGTGGCTCGGAATCATAGCCCGGCGCTGGATTCGCACCGGCAAGGATAAAACGGCCACCACCATGAACGATGTTCTTCTCGACCTGCATATAGAGCTGTGAGGAATCGTTGTTGGGCAGAGCAAAGCTTGTCGTATGCTCAAGCAGAGGGACCTGGCCGTTCAATCGGGTGTCGAGCATGATTTCATAGACGATGGATTCGCTCGGAGCTTTAAATAGGAGGACTCTGCTATTATAGGCAACGCCCTTGCTCCAACTCAAACCCTTGCTCTTTTCAAGCACTTCCGTTCGCCAGTACATCTGCGTAGCGGATGGAATTTTATCCAAAAAGCGGACGCGAAAGGCCACTTTATTGGACAGAGCAAGGTTGGCGATTTGTCCGGGTTCAAGTTCGTCGGACATTCCGCTTTCCCCGGTGGAGGGGTTCGAATTTTTGATGTCCGGGAAAAAAAGATAAAGTGGGATTAGCAGGAGCGCCAGGGGTAACGCCAGCTTAATGAGAGTGCGGCCGAGGGATATTAAGGAAAAAATGCTTTTTGAGGGAACATGATGCAGGACGAGGCTGGAACAGACCAGGAGGCTCAGGCCAAAATAAAGCCAGAGAGGATAGGTTTCCTTCGGGACCACGAGGATAGAGACGAGCAGCGCAAATAGCCCGGAATGAAAGCGCATCACGCGATGCTTGCGCGGGGGCGAGAGGATGCTGAATAAACTGCTTATCACCAGGGCCCCTGTTAAGGTATCGCGATGCAGGAACTTGGGACTGTCAAAGACGAGCAGACTCCACATCAAAACCATCAGGGTATAGAGAAGGACATTCGGTATTTTGATGCCTCTCCAGAATTGCCAGCAAACGCCGATTATGGACGCCAGGATGAGCCAGGTTGGAAGGGCTAGACTCAGACAGGCAATGAGGCAGGAAAAAGCAA
>CAXSGP010000085.1:9564-15711 GCA_964236955.1 uncultured Oligoflexus sp.
TTGCATCAATCCTCCTTGAACGCGGCTAAAGCCCGGAGAGCGGAGCGATCATGGTCCTCACCCATCCCTTTTGCTATCGTCAGGTCCGGCAGGTGCAGGCTAAAGGGCCTTTGCGTGGAACTCATGAGAATGACCCAGGCACTGAGCTGCTCCAAGCGTGCTTCGATGTCGCCAGCGGTATGCTCCCATTTCAATTCAAGGGCCTCCATAGCTTGGTCCGCATAATTTTTGACGAGCAGGTCACTGCCCCGCGCATAGGCCTTCCAGTCGATGTGTTTGAGTGAATCCCCAGCGATAAAAGGCTTATGCCCCACAAAGTCCTCGTTATTCAGGCTTCGCCGGGCCGCGCCTTCGCTGCCGCCGGGCAAGGGCAGAGTGCCTCTGGGAGATGGGTAGACGACGAGTTCGGAATCGGTACTCTGCCAGCGCCAAGTGTAAAAAAGTCCGTAAACGCCGCGCGAAAATATTTTTATTCGACCGAGCGGATAGATACCTCTTGTTGGGCAAAGCACCGATAGCGGAAAATGGGTATGGAACACCAACTCGTCGATATCAAGCTGGGTTTTTAAGGCGAATTGTCTATCGACCTGTACAGAAAGGTTATAGGAAGGGATGAGGGTGGTGTTTCGCAGCGATATTTGAATTTCAGTTTTCGATCCGGCTTCACCAAGGTCACAGCGATCAACAGCGATCACGATATTCTGCAGATTGGAATTGGTCTGTATCATCGATACGAGTCCAAACACGATAAGGGTGAGACCTACCGTATGGAAGGGAGCGCTGCTGCGCGAGTAACCTAGGGTGAAAACATCGACGATAAGAAACAAAAACGCCAGGCCGTAGCCAGTAGGCAGGATATAGGGTTTGGTACCTTTGAGCCTCGGTAGTTTTGGCGCAAACTTAAGGGACTTTAGTTTTGGAAAGAACATCCCGCGCCCTCTCTCTGCCAAGCTTGGGGTTGAGTTCGTCTCCACTCACGAGGCGATGGCCCATAACGGGAATCGCCACCAACTGTATATCTTCCGGTGTCACGTACTTTCTTCCGTCAAGCCAGGCGATCGCCTGCGACGCATGGAGCAATCCCAGCGAGGCGCGCGGCGAAATACCGTGCGGTAGATGCCGACTTTCCTGAGCAAGGTTGATGATATAGCTAAGGATGGCTTCGGAGGCGTGCACCTGTCTGACCTGACCCTGCATCGCTATGATTTCCTCAACGTCAAGCAAAGGCGTGAGCGCTTCGAATTTACCGTTTTGCTGGAGGATTTTACGTTCGGCGTCACGGGTCGGATAGCCCAGTTCAAGCTTCATGAGAAAGCGGTCGAGTTGGGATTCGGGCAAGGGAAAAGTACCAATACTGCGCCGGGGGTTTTGGGTGGCGATAAAGAAAAAGGGTTTTTCCAAAGGATAGCTCTTGCCTTCGATGCTGACCGAATGCTCCTCCATCGCCTGCAAAAAAGCGCTTTGTGTTTTCGGCGAGGCGCGGTTGAGTTCGTCGCCCAGGATAAGCTTGTTGAAAAGGGGGCCCGGCTGAAAGATGAAACTTTGTTTTTCGCGGTCAAATATGCTGACTCCGATAATATCGGCCGGTAAAAGATCGGAGGTGAATTGTATCCGGCTAAAGGGCATTTGCAAAAGGGCCGCCATCGTCTTGGCGAAGGAGGTCTTGCCCATGCCTGGTTCGTCTTCAAGGAGCAGGTGGCCACCCGCCAGCAGACAGGCCAGGGCCAGGCGGAATTGTTCTTCCTTGCCTATGATGACTTTTGCGGATTCCTGAAGAAAACTTTTTATCATAATGATCCCTATTCCACTCCGTTCGGCACCAACGTCTTCCAGGCTCTAGGCGCGTTGCTTTTCGGCCAGAAAACAGTTGCGTTTCTCAAGTTGAGAAATAGCGTCATAAGCAGCGATTTTGTAGCCTTCTGCCAAAGTCGGAAAATTGAAAATGACGTTTTCAGCAAATTCGTAAATCGACATCTTGGTGATCATTGCAACCTGGCCGATATGCACAAGGTTCGCCGCATCATGCCCGACGATGTGCAGGCCCAGAATTTTGTGGGTCTCGGCGCAGATGAGTATCTTGATAAGGCCATAGCTATCGCCACGAATGTAACCGCGCGCGATCTGATCGTAGCGGGCCCGACCGACCACGTAGGGATGCGCGCTGTTTACCAACTCCTCTTCGGTCAGGCCAACTGACGACATTTCGGGTATCGTATAGACGCCGAGCGGATAATACTGGGGAAAGCGGGCTTTCTCATCACCAAAGGCGTGACAGGCAGCGATTCGGCCTTGTTCCGCCGAGGTGCTTGCCAAGGCCGGCGGTCCAATGACATCGCCAGCGGCATAGATATTGGGGACGGCCGTTTGAAAGCTTTCATTGACGAGTATTGTTTTTCTGTCGTTGGTTTGAATGCCTTGTTTTTCAAGCCCCATGTTCTCGCTACAAGATTCGCGGCCAGCAGCGAAGAAAAATACATCGGACTCGCACACCAGGCCTTTGAACGTCGATCTAACCCGGGGGCCCAGCATGTCGAGCCGTTCCAGATCATGGCTGAGTTTAAAAACGACGCCGAGTTGCTCCATAGCTTTTTTCAATTCCCCGGCAATCTCCTGATCCATAAACTGCATGATGATGGAACGGGAATCGACTATGGTTGTTTCGACTCCTAATGCCCTGAAAATACAAGCATATTCGCAAGCTATAACGCCAGCTCCCCAGATCGTCATCGATTGGGGCAGGCTTTCGAGCCGAAGCACATCATCAGAATCCAGGACCCTCCAGCCATCAAAGGGAATATTTGCGGGCCGACGAGGCCGGGATCCCGTTGCGACCAGGATGAAGTCGGTCTTCAGCAGCAGGCTCTTACCGTTAGCCTGATTGATTCTTACCTGCCTGGAGTCTTCTACATAGGCGGCACCACGCAGGATAGGAATACGGTGCTCTTCGAGTTGCGTCCTGATGATGTTCTCTTCATCGCGGCTCGCGAGGGCTGCGCGTTCTCGCAAGGATTGGGTGGACAAATTTTGCGACATCCTTGTCACCCAGGATTCACCGACATGCGATTCAACGCTCCGAATGGCCGCAAGCACCTCGCGCATGGTTTTGGAAGGGAGTGTTCCCGTGTGGATCCAAGACCCTCCCAATCGTTCGGGATGCTTTTCGATGAGGACAACTTTTTTGCCCAACTTGGCCCCTTGCAGAACCGCTTGCACGCCGGCCGGGCCGCTGCCGATTACGATCAGATCGTAGATGTCATCTCTCATCGCTAGTCTCTCTCTATCCTGCTCGCCTTAACCCATTGTCCGCTTCGGGCTTATCGGTGCTTTGCTTGGAAGATGTAGGGGGATCGCTACGAGGGGCTAGGGTCTGCTAGACTAAGACGAGAGCTTGAGCAAAGGACCAAAGACATGAATTACGCTTTGCTATTCTTCCAACTTTTGCCGCTTTTGCTATATATAGCATTTCATTACTGGAAAGGGTACCGGGCGGGGATCATCGCCGCGGTCGCCGCGAGTCTGTTTTTGCTGGGCTGGGAATATTTTGCAAACCGAAGAGTCGATGAAATCTCACTGAGCGAGGCCGTCCTGATCATAGTGCTGGGTATCATCAGCTTAAGAATGAACAATGATAAATTTTTTAAATTTCAACCAACTGTCCTGTCTTTCATTTTTGCTGGTCTGTTTGCCTTTTTTGAATACCGCCATGACCCCCTTATGGTCCGCATCATACCCGACATGGAGAAAATCTTCGTCACGGGCGAGCCACCGACGGGGGAAGTAAAAATATTTTTAGACAATATCCATTCCCCGGCCACCCTTGCCGCCTTCGCCCGGCTATCATGGATCCTGATCTACGTTTATTTCGGCCATGGACTGCTTATGGCCTATGCCGCACTTTATTGGTCAAGCCCGAAATGGTTTGTCTGGCGGTTCTCGATATACCCGGCGATTATGATTGCGGCCGGGGTGGCCCTCGCGCTTGGTTAAATTCATCAGGCGGCACCTGCGGTCTAAGGCCATGGGTTGGCACGTTAGGAGCTTCTTTGAAACTCCCGACTAGGCAGCTTTGGGGCCATCTGTTGTAGGCAATCCCAGATTTGGAATATAATAAAAGCAGAAACCTTAAGATTTCACTTCTTTTAGACCTTCGGTCTCAGATCCTGGTGCCGCCCCATGCGCGTCAGGGATCGAAGCGCTTACCTAGAAAGTGTCACAGCGGATTCTGCTCGGCGTTCTAGGGGTATCTTCATTCATTTGTTTCAGGACAGCTTATGCTCAATACCGATTCGCTTCTGAAGTCTAGTATTGCGACCAAAGCCGCTGATGTCGAAGGTAGCGCCTTTGTCGCTCAGCACTTTAATAGCTGGAAGCTTGGTCTGCCCTGGGAGACGGTCCTGCCCAATCCCCGGCAGATGCCGGCTATCATTGCGGTGGGCGGCGGCAAGGGTGGAGTCGGGAAGAGCATCGTCAGCGCAAATCTCGCGGCTACCATCGCGCAGTATGGTTATCGAGTTCTGGTAGTCGACCTCGACCTTGGCTGCTCGAACCTTCATAGTCACTTCGGTGTATCGATGCCGAAGAAAAATCTCGCTGACTTCGTCCTGACCCAGCGTCTTGGCTTTCGTGAGCTTATGATGCCCGCCTCCATCCCTGGCGTCGCCTTCATCGCCGGTGGTAAAGAGGAAGCCTGGTCGGAATATATGGAACAATCGAGCGATCACCTTTTGCCCCTGTGGCAGGCGATAGTCGCCAGCAAACAGCAGTCAAAGGTCGATGTCGTCTTACTCGACCTTGGAGCTGGCACCCATCGTCACACCATGGACTTTTTCAGTGTCGCCCATCTGGGCCTGATCACTGTTTTGCCGGAGCCAACTTCGATAGAAAACGCCTATGTTTTCTTTAAGATGGCGCTTTGGAACATCATCGAGAATCTCGGCCGCAGGAGCCACCAGCCTGAGGTCGCCAAGGATATTAAAGCCGCCCTGTCGAGCATGGTGGGCAGCTCGCTCAGCAACGGCTATAGTAGCTGTTTCAAGGAGCTGCAGCTGAGCTATCCGCAGTTCGTCCAGGATCTGTCGCGGGCCATGCAGGGGCGTTGCCTGGGAATCCTCGTCAATCAGGCCCGCGATCAGTCCGACATCGACCTTGGCCTTTCCATGGAACACGTCTGTCAAAAATACTTCGGCTTTCCCGCGAAGTCGATCGGCTACTTGAACTACGATGAAGCTGTGTTAAAATCTTTGAAAAATCGTCGTTTGCTTGTTTCCGAGTTTCCTCATAGTATGATTGCTAAACGACTATCGGTAGCCGCTGCGCAGTCTCTCAAAATTCTTGGCATACAACGGAGAAATTGATGATCGGTCAGCAAGGAATGGATTCTAAATCTGCGGGCACCCAAACACGCGGCCCGACGTTTTACGAACTACTTGATGTCCCAACCAATGCCGCGCGCATGCAGATTCGTGAAGCCTATATTCGAATCAAACACACCTACGCGGGTGGCAGCCAGGTTCTCTATTCGTTAGTTTCAGATGATGAAGCTCAGCAGATGATGGAACGTGCGGAAGAAGCCTATCGGGTGTTGGATGACGAACTCCTGCGCAAGGAGTATGACGAGAGAATGGGAATCCAACGCGAAACACGTTCGAACACCCATGAATTTGGTGGCCTGTCGCAAAGCGACCTGGCACAGACCAAGGTCCGCCGTACCCTAAAGGACGATGACGACGACATCGCGCTTTGGAGCAGCTCGATGAGCTCCGAGCCGCAGCGCCCCCGTTCGCGCTTGCCGACAGCCTTTACCAAGATTAAAAAATTCGCCGCTCATGCCTTTGATACCGATGTCCTGGATCTGGTCAAATCAATGCAGGCCGAACCCATGCTCTTCGACGGCAAGTCCCTCCTTGCGCTCCGTGAGGCCATAGGCGTCACTCAGAATGAGGTTCAGGAGCGGACCAAGGTATCCCTGGAATACATCAAAGGCTTAGAGAATAACGACTTTCATAAACTGCCATCCCTCGTGTATATAAGGGGCTTCACCAAGATCTACCTCCAATATCTCGGAATAAAAGACAGCGAGACATTGGTCGAAGCCTACACGGAAAAATACAATCTATGGCGCGAACAGAGCAAATCACAACCATCTTA
>CAXSGP010000085.1:15721-20902 GCA_964236955.1 uncultured Oligoflexus sp.
TCCGACGCAAATTCTGGCCGCCTGGACCAATATTTGGTTCGCGAACTTCCTTCCTATAGCCGGTCCACTATCCAAAACTGGATCCGCGCGGGGCTCGTTCTAGTCAATGGAGCTCCGACAAAAAGTGGATTTGATCTCTCTCCGGGCGACAGAATTGAAATCGCCAAGGCTGATAAGCCCGGACATGATGACATGGATGCGCCCAGTATTCCCCTCAATATCCTCTATGAAGACGACGCCATTCTGATCATTAATAAGCCTGCTGGATTGACCATCCATCCAGGGGCAGGAACTCAGGGTATGCCAACTGTCGCTTCGGCCTTCAAGGCTTACATGGGGGCGAAGGCCTTGCCTGGCGATGAAGATCGACCGGGTATTGTTCATCGACTTGATAAAGAAACGACTGGCGTAATGGTCCTGGCCAAGACACCCGAAGCGCTTCGGCATCTGGCGGCACAGTTCAAAGATAAGACCAACTATCGCGAATACGTGGCTCTTCTCGATGGTGTTTTGCCGGAAGACGAGATCATGATCGAGACCTATCTCTATCGCGATCCGCGGCATCGTCTGCGTTTTGCGTCGATGAGCATTGAAGAACAGATGATTGAAGCTCAGTCTGGCAAAGAGATGCAGGGTTATCGTTATGCAAAATCTTTCTTTAATAAAAGAAAAGTTTACGGAAATCGTCTGACTCTTGCGACAGTCAGGCTGAGCACGGGCCGCACCCATCAGATCCGTGTGCATGCCAGGCAGTTGAAATGTGCCGTTGTCGGCGATAATCTCTATGCTCCTACACTCCGCCTGCCGCAAGGTTTTGCGCCTGACGTTCGGCTTGTGTTGGAAGCTGTCGATCGACAACTGCTGCATGCGAGACGCCTTGGCATTATTCATCCGGTCGATGGCCGTCGTTTAGCTTTTGAGGCTCCACTACCTATTGAGTTTCGAAGCGTGTTAGAATTATTGGAAAAGTACAATATAGCTGCCGACTGACATACCCACGTGAGAAAGGTCTTTGGAAATGACGTTACGGTCTTTTTTCAGGACAATGCTTTTCCTTGGTTCGACTGCTCTCGTCACCTTTGTTCCTCGCCCTGCAAAGGCCGGGGATCTCGATATTCGCGATAAGAATAACGAGCTAGTTTTTCTTCTTGTCGACAAAACAAGGCTGAAAGCCGATCTTCTCACCTGGCCGGAAGACCGAAAGGATTCGGAAAAGCTCGTCTCTTTTCGCATCGCTATCGGCAAAGAGACGGGTGATAAGCAAAAGAAGGGCGATAACAAGACGCCCGAAGGCATCTATTTTGCCAAAAGCATATTAAATGGGCGAAACCTCCCTGCTAAATATGGTCCGGTTGCGATTCCCATCGACTTTCCCAATCCTCTTGATCGATTCCTCGGCAAAACCGGATATGGCATCTGGCTTCATGGAGTGGAACAAGACAGCCGTATCGAAGCGGCTAATGTCACCGAAGGCTGTGTGGCGTTCTATAATGCTGATATCCGCTCCCTGAGCCAGTGGCTGATGCCGGCGGAGTCGATCATTGTGATTGCCAAGGATGCGACTCAGGTCAATCGTCCGGAAGACGTCGATGAAGTCGTTAAACTGGTCGGCGGCTGGGCTGCTGCGTGGAATGACAGAAATGTCGATCGCTATATCAACTACTTCATCCCCAACTTCCGATCCGTCGATAAAATGAATCTCCGGGCTTATAAGGCCTATAAAAAACGTGTTTTCGCTTCCTATCTCAACATGTCGGTGAAGATGCAGGATGTTAGGGTCTTCACTCATGATCGATATGCAGTGGCTATCATGAACCAGGATTTTTCAGGTGATGACCGATTCCATGTCTTTGGACGGAAGGTTCTCTACTGGCAGCGTCTTGACCAGGGTGGCTGGAAGCTTTTCCACGAAGAATTTGACGAACGTCCGATGCGCTTTACCAATCTTTCACGGGAAAAAATCGCCAATATCATTCGCACTTCCCCCAGCACAAAGTTTCTGCAGGATGCACGGGAATCCAAACTTTAAAGCGATGGTTTCCAATTTTGAGATTTTGCCTGCTGGTCGGCTGGTGTTGCCGCGCCTTACACAGGCCTTCGGCGAATTCTGATCAACGCTGCGACTGCTCTCCAAATCGCCACCAAGAGATTTCAAAAAAATAGACAAGGCCCGATAAGCCTTGTCCATGAGACGCTTGAAACGAAGGATGAGGATAAGGACAGACCGCCGTCAATGGCGATAGGAGCTTAGTTGCCTAAGCCATCCGGATTAGCTTCAACAACCGCAGCTGTGCTGTGTGTGAAATCAGTATTAGGTCCTTCTGGACTGACGACTCCACCACAAAAACCAGCCGGCAGGTTGAGGTTGATGCCAGAATCCTTTTGAATCCAGCAGATATTTGCATGCATCAGGCCATAGATCCCGCCTGTACCGCAAGCACCGCCGCGAGAGGTGATACCGTAAACGCGCCATTTGCCTGTTTTTAGCTGGCCATAAACCGGACCGCCGCTGTCGCCGTTGCAGGAATCTTTGCCGCCGCCGCCGATTGCGATTTCACTAGCCGCATCGTAGCTCAAGGATGTACTGATATTTTTAACGACAGAGGTATCGACTTCATATTTCAATCCAAACTCATTGCCGTTTCGAAGACCGAAGCCAACAATATGGGCCTTGGCATTGACGGAAAGCAGCTCTTTGATTTCGAGAGGATTCGTAAGAACAGGAACGAAAGCGCTCTCTGGAAGGTCCAGGGGCGTCTTCAAGACGAGATAAGAGATATCGTTGCCTGTGTTGCCATTGTAGTCAGGCGACGCGACGATTTTTGCGACTTCGTATTGACCCCTGACGTAGCCTCCGTCTTTGCCATCGCCAACATAGACTGTAACGCTGGAGGCTTTTTTGCCAACCGCGCAGTGAGCGGCTGAGATGACCACATAAGGCGAGATAGCGGTGCCGCTGCAGTACATGCTGCCACTTGAACTTAGCGCCACTGTTGATTGCCAGCCGCCTTTCGGTACGGCCGATCCGCCGTAGACTTTACTTTCACTGTTTTGCTGACCGGCTTCACCGCATGCTACTGAGATTACGGCCATTAATGCACAACTTACCAGGTTTTGGCTCAATTTGTTTCGCATGCTCTATCCTCTATATTTCACTTGGTGATTGATCTGCTTTTGACTGTCTAGCCAGTTTAAGAAAAACTTACTATTGAATGAATATAAACTCCTCCCTGTCTTCCCATAGGCGAAAAATATGGAATGAGAATCTGTAAGTCTTAACTAGCAGGACTTTCATTGGTTTTCTCTGAGTTCAGCAGGCGGCTTGCGTGGTTTTTTGACCCAGAATTATTTTGAGTTTTGTGAAAAAAAATTGAATTTTCTCAATAAATTTTATGAGCAGCTATTTTGGATAGTACGAAAGGATGAGAGCGCCTGAAAATATTCTGACTGGTGATAGGGCTGCGAAGGATCAGTTTGTAAATTGAATCCTCTTGCCTAACAGCCTTTTCATTCTTAAGCAGTCGCTCAAGGGAGACAGGCATCTCATCCTATGGGATTAAAAGGGATGCCAGGAGCAGTCTTTACTTTTTTCGGGATTATACCGATCCAAAAGATTGGACCGGAGGCTACTATGTTATTCCAATCTAGACAGTCGGCAAAACTCGATGAGCTTTCAGGATGGCCAGCACGACTCTATGCTTTCGTGTTGCTTGCTGTCGCAATCCATACGTGGATTAAGAATGGGCTTGGTCACCTTCTCCCCAAACGTCGCTTCGCGCCTTATACCTTGCCTGCCGAACACCCAAGGACTGCCTTGGGCCAAGGCGAGCCGCTGCGGGTGCTCGTGGTTGATTCCACAGGTTGCGGGCAGGGGCTTAGTTTTCTCACGTCTCAGAATAATGTTCTGATCGCGGATTTTGCCAGCAATGGCCAGGAGGCATTGGATGCTTGTCGTAAGGTTGCCTATGATCTACTGTTTATGGACCTACAGGGTTCTGCCATGCAAGAGATAGCGAAGATCCGGCGGGATAGTTCGGATCGGCAGATACGTATCGTTGGGGTAACGCATGAACGACTTGATGAAAAAGTCTGGAGTACGGGCGATTTGGATGGCTATCTAAGAAAGCCTCTCAATACCAGTGAAGTTCGCAAACAGATGCATATCAAGATGACGTTGAAAATCAAATCCATGGCGGTAGGATCCAAAGCTTCCTATCGCATTCCAAGCTAATGTTTAATGATTTTATCTGGAGAAAAGCACTCGGCTTTAGATTGAAACGTTTTGAAAGAACTTTGATCTGGGGTGGAGTCAATTCTCTCTCTCCGCTTAGAATGCCGGCGTCTTGGAACATATCTACGAGACGGGCATCGAGCCGCTTGACGATGAGGATCCCTTGCCGACTTAAGCTGCGCAATACAAATAGTACTCGATGCAATGCGGCTCCGTAGGAAAGTGCTGAGCCGCAAAATTGAGCGTCTTGACCTGACGACGCGAGGTCAAAGCAATGTGCAACTTTTCGTCAAAGGAACGTAACTTTTTTGGACAGAATAGAGTGTCAAAGTACAGATACCCCAAGCTCCGATTTGAGCGTTCTGAGACGTTTCGCGGACGCTCCCTGGGTCATAGCCGCCACGAGAAGGATAGCCACTGAGATGTAAACCTTCCGTCCTAGAAATCGAAGTTGCGGCGGAGTCATTCGACGACGGCAACCGTCACGCTGGCAGCAATAGCTTGGTCGAACTGCAAAGCTAGCAGAAAGGGACATTCCTGGAAAGCGAGGCGATCGTTTATAGTACGCGCGATGCATGCGGTCTCCGCAATAGGCGCATGGTTGCTGAGAAGCCTCGGCCTCGATTTCCCGGTCTACGCATTGGAGAAAATCAAGAGTTTGAGGATCATTAAGTGGATTCGTATGCATGTCTTTCACCTCTGATAGAGTGACCGACACTAAAGCTTTGGGAGAATATTTTTACAAGCTTGAAGATGGACCGTCATGCTTTCCCATCACTTACTTTGATCAAAACCCGTAGGTTTGCCATCAAATAACTTGGCGATGCTCATAAGCAGATGACCAAGGTCCAAATTCTGGCGGCAAATCTCGCCATGGACTCCCAGTTCTCACTCGCCAGAGCATACCTTCGACACGCATATAGAGGCACTTGGTCTGGTGAACGCCTCGA
>CAXSGP010000086.1:0-20393 GCA_964236955.1 uncultured Oligoflexus sp.
ATACGAGTTTGCCTGTATTTTTCAATCACTTATCTCAAACGTCAACAGCCCCTAATATCGTCGAGACAAAGTGCGTTTTTATCACATAGATTACCTGATCTTCGGCGCATCAGATATTGGCTTAAATAAAGGAGTCGGTCGTGTCAAAAGCGAAGCGAAAAGTTTTAGTTGTCGTTATGGATGGAGTCGGCTCCCGAGACAGCACCTATGGGAACGCCTTCAAACTTGCTACCACGCCGCAGTTAAACCTCTTGGCTAAGAACGGTATGTTTCGCACTCTCAAAGCCCACGGAACCTACGTGGGGCTTCCGAGCGATGCTGACATGGGAAACAGTGAAGTTGGGCACAACGCCCTGGGTGCCGGGCGGGTCTTTGATCAGGGCGCAAAGCTTGTGCAGCAAGCGCTTCAAACGGGGCGCATTTACGAAGGCCAGACCTGGCGCGATATGATCAGCCAATGCCTGGCTGCCAAGAGCACGCTTCATTTCCTCGGGCTCCTTTCGGATGGCAACGTCCATTCCCACGAGCAGCATCTTTACAGCCTGATGCAGAGGGCGTTTAAGGATGGGGTGAAGACCATTCGTGTCCATGCCTTGCTTGATGGCCGGGATGTCAGTGAGAAAAGTGCGGAGATCTATATCGAGCGCCTGGAGCGCGTGATAAGCGAATTGAACGGCCAAGGCTGCGATGCTGCGGTCGCTTCCGGCGGCGGGCGTATGACGACGACGATGGACCGCTACGGAGCCGATTGGAAAATGGTCGAACGCGGCTGGAACGCCCATGCCTTAGGGCAGGCGCAGCTGCGTTTTCCGAGCCTAGGGGGAGCCCTAAGGTTTTTCCGGGATGATCCCAATCTCTCCGATCAATATATTCCGCCTTTTGTCATCGACAGCGGCGGCCATCCCTATCTTGGGATGAAGGATAATGATGCGCTTGTATTCTTTAATTTTCGTGGCGATCGGGCGATTGAAATCTCTCGCGCCTTCACGGACAAGGAACTCCCGGAGTTTAATCGTCAGCGGGTTCCCAAGGTCTTTTACGCTGGCATGATGGAATATGATGGCGATATGCATATTCCCCCCCGCTATCTCGTGTCGCCTCCCGCGATCGATGACACGCTATCGGAGCACTTGGTCCATCAAGGATTGAAGCAGTTTGCCTGCTCGGAAACTCAAAAATACGGGCACGTGACCTACTTTTGGAATGGCAATCGCTCGGGTATGTTTGATGCCAAGCTGGAGGAATACCTGGAGATTCCCTCCGATAACATTCCCTTTGATCTAAAGCCCTGGATGAAGGCCTTTGAAATCACCGATGCGACGATTGCCAGGATGTTGAATAGCTCCTTTGACTTTGCCCGCATCAATTATCCGAATGGGGATATGGTGGGCCACACCGGAAATTTGGAGGCCAGTATCCTGGCTGTCAGCGTGGTCGATCTCTGTGTTGGGCGCTTGATTAAGGCCGCCGAACTTAGCAATACTATACTTGTCTTTACTGCCGATCACGGCAACTGTGACGAGATGTTTGATACGACCAAAGAAGGTCCAGCCAATTGGTTTGAATTGCCTTTTAATACCAGGCCCAAACCAAAAACCTCCCACACCTTGAATCCGGTCCCCTTTTATCTTTTTGACCCGCTGGGAACCCAGCATTATCGACTGCGCACCGATCTCAAGGATGGCAGCGTTGCCAACATTCCTGGCACAGTCCTGACTCTTTTGGGTCTGCCGGCAAAAGACACCTTTCTCCCCAGTCTGGTGGATCTTCTATGAAGGAGGCGGATGACGCAAAAGAAAAGTTTTCCGAATCGGCTTGGCAGGCAGAATTGGAGGCAAGGGCGGAGAAGGCGGCTGAGGAGTTTAAAGCTTTTGTAAAAACAATCGCTCAGCTCCGGCATCCGATCCGGGGCTGTCCATGGGACCTTGAGCAAAGTCATGAATCTCTGCGCCGCTATATGATAGAAGAGGCTTACGAGGCAGCTGAAACGATGGGGGGCGAGTCTTCCGAAGAACTCATTGATGAACTTGGCGATGTCCTTCTCCAGGTCGTTCTTAATGCTCAGCTGACGGTGGAAGCTGGCAGGGGCGACATTAAATCGGTCGTGCAGAGCATTCGGGAGAAGATGATACGGCGCCATCCTCATGTGTTTACGCCCGAAACGATAGGCCTATCGGCGCAGGAGGTGAGCGACCAATGGCAGAGGATCAAACAGAAGGAAAAGCCTAATGACTATAGGGAAGGAGTTTTTGCAAAAGCCAAAAAGGTATATCCAGCCCTGACGCAGAGCTATCAGATCGGCAAGATTGCGAAAAAAATTCATTTCGATTGGCAGTCGTCTGCTGAGGTCTTTGAGCAGCTCCAGTCGGAACTTCGCGAGCTTGAGTATGAGATGAAGGCCGGAGACAATTCTAAAATGGCTGAAGAGCTTTCCGATTGTTTCTTTAGCCTGGCGCAACTGTCCCGGCATCTAGGCTTTGAGCCCGAAGAGATTGCCCAGCGCGGCAATTCTAAGTTCCTCCAGCGCTTCGATAGGGTCGAGGCCTTAGCCGAAGAGCAGGCAATCGAGGTAACGACGGTTGGCCAGCAGGGGCTGGAAAAACTTTGGGGAGAAGCTAAGAATAAGGCGAAAAACCAGGCTCAATTCAAGGTGCAGAAGGACTAGAAGGGCGTTGCGAACGGCAAGCAAAAACAAAAGCCTCTAGCCAATAAAGCTAGGGGCTTTGATCCATAGTCGTCATGTAACGATTACTTTGCCGTTTTCTTTTTAACAAGAGCGGCTAACCGCGCAACTTTACGGGATGCATTGTTGCGGTGTAAAATGCCATGGCTAGCTGCTTTATGAAGCAATGACTGAGCATTTTCGAAAAGCGTACCAATATCTTGCAATTCGCCTTTTTCCGCAGCAGCGCGAAGTTTCTTTACGGCTGTTCGAACCGTGCTGATATAGGAATGGTTCTGAACGCGTTTTTTGGCGTTAACAAGAATACGTTTTTTTGCTGATTTATGATGAGCCACTTTATTTCTCCGTAATCTCTTTATGTGAAGAGAGACTGTGTCAATTAACAAGAGCTGCTTTGCTCGTCAAGCTGAAACAGCAGTTAGATACTTTTTCGATCGGACTCTTTCGAGAGGCAAGCACCATCGCTTTTGATAGTGAGCTCTCTCTCATCCCCCCGCCACAAAAGAAAAACGCTCCGTCTGAGGGAGCGTTGTCCGCTTAGCTTATCACTTAGTAGGCTTAGCGGCATCAATTCTGCGTTGAATGCGTGCTTTTAGTTTTGCACGAGCTTTCAGCCGTCTCATTTTCAAAGTCTTACGATTATCTCCGCGACCCATGACAAACCTCTTAGAGTTTAACGCCGTTTTTGCGTGCAAATGTATCGAGGCCAAGTTTGTCGATAGTACGGATAGCAGCAGTGCTAACTTTCAGAGTCACAAACTTAGCTAATTCAACCGACCAGAAGCGTTTCGTCTGGAGGTTTGGTAGAAAGCGATGCTTGGTCTTGACATTGGAATGCGATACGCGGTTGCCGACCTGTACGCCTTTGCCAGTGAGTTCACAACGACGACTCATGCTTAATCCTCTCCGTCACGCATAGGCTTGTCTTCACGGGGACCGCGAGGAGCCGATGGTCTGCTAGAAGTTCCCATAGCGGAAGTAGCGATTGCCGACATTTCTGTTGCAAAGTTACGTTCCTGGCGATGTCCCAAGCTATATGGAAGAAGCGCGAGGTACCGTGCTCTTTTCACAGCTAAACAGATAGCGCGTTGTTGCTTCGCTGTTGCGCCCGAGATACGGCGAGGAATAATCTTGCCGCGATCGGTAACGAAACGACGAAGGACGTCTGGGTTTTTATAATCAATTACGATACTTGGGTCGAGTGTTCGCTTGCGGCGAAACATAAGACGTCTTTTTTTTCTTCCGCTTGCCATGCAGCCTCCGGTGTTTCTACGATCTGATACCCTCGCGCTTAATGGCGACGGGATGTTTGATGTTTGTATGACGCAAAAGCTGGCTGCTCTGCCAGTACAAACAGGTATCACCCTTTAGGGAAGTGAAAAGTAACTTAAACCTAGACTGGACGCAAGAGAATAGATGCGTCTATACAAAGGGATCAGCCTCAGCTTCAGATGAAATCGGGTCAAAAAGGAAGCGTGAATGTACTATCTCGACGTTGCCGTACCCGTCGCCCTCGATCAAACCTTTAGCTATACCTCTGAAGTCGCCCTCCCCCTAGGAATCCGTGTCAAAGTGAACTTTGGTCGCCGAATTTTGGTCGCTGTAGTGCTCAGGTGCAGCCGGGAAAAGCCGCCTGGCGAGAGGGAGCTCAAGGGTATCGATCAGGTAATAGACCCGGATCCTGTCTATAGTGAAGCACTCCTGCAGCTCGCCCTTTGGCTAGCAAACTATTATCTGCACCCGATCGGCGAGGTTCTCCGTTCGATGCTACCCGTCTCCCTGGTTAAAAAGGAAAAGACCCAGTATCGTTTGACCGTCCTTGGCGGCGAAGTGCGGGACGATGGACAGCATGCCTCACAGGCCTTGATTAAATTTTTATGGGCCCGGCATATGCCCTATAGCGGCAAAAGTCTCAATGCAAAACTAGCCAAATGGCACGCTGACACAGGCCAAAAGATTGGTCTGAAACGGCTTGAAAAAGAAGGGCTCATCGTCAAAGAGTCGATCGATAAAACTCATGGTCGCTCCTCGCTCTGGTCGGAGGAGGCGGTGGAAAAAGCCAAACAACGAGCCCCAGACCTTTCCCCGGCTTTGACTCCTGATCAAGCAGCCGTCACCGACATCGTCATTAAAAGCGGCTTTGATACCCAGGCGGGGCGAAAGGCCTTTTTGCTTCATGGCGTAACCGGGGCTGGTAAAACCGAGGTTTATCTGCAGCTCATCAGCAGTGCTCTTCGTTTGGACCCGCGGCATCAGGTCTTGGTGCTCGTCCCAGAGATTGCTTTGACTCCGCAGATGACCCGGGTTTTTTCGGCTCGATTCCCCGGTCAGGTCGCGGTTGTGCATTCGGCGATGGCACCCGCAGAGCGGTGGCAGGAACTGCAATCGATCCGCAACAATCAGCGGCAGATACTCATCGGTCCTCGCTCCGCTGTCTTTGCGGCCTTCGATCGACTCTGCCTTCTTGTCGTGGACGAGGAACATGATTCAAGCTATAAGCAGACCACGGGTCTGACTTATAATGGCCGCGACGTTGCGGTTATGCGGGCTCATTTGGAAGGAAAACCCGTTGTGCTTGGCAGTGCCACGCCATCCATGGAGTCCTACGCTAATGCAACAGCTGGAAAATATCGGCTTCTCGAACTTATGGAACGGGCTAACCGTAAACCCCTGCCAGCGATTCAATTCATCACAGCCGACATTCAAAAAGGCTTCGCCCGCAGACTCTCCAGCTCCAAACGCGGCATGCCGGTAATCGATCTGCCTATTGACGATAGGATACTCGAGGCGCTGCGCAAAAATGTCGCTCAAGGCAAGCAGGCCATGGTCCTGGTCAACCGCCGGGGCTATGCCTATTATTTATTTTCCATTCGTGAGCGCAAGGCTGTCGCTTGCCCTAATTGCAGCATATCTTTGACCGTGCATGAAAAATCAACCCTGCTGCGTTGCCATTACTGTGATTTCCAAAAACCAGTTGAAAAGATGATCCCACCTAACGCCCGCGATGCCTATGTCCTCGTGGGCTATGGCAGCGAGCAAATGGAGCTTTTTCTTAAGGAGGGCGTGCCCAAGGCCCGTATCGAAAGGGTCGACTCCGATTCGGTTCAGCAGCATGATGCGCTTCCAAAAATACTGGATAGATTTCGGGAGGGAGCAATCGATATCCTGGTGGGCACTCAGATGCTTGCCAAAGGCCACGATTTTGCAAAGGTGACCCTAATCTGCATCCTTGAAATTGATCAAACCCTTAATCTGCCTGACTTTCGCGCGGGTGAACGAACCTTTCAGCTTATGGTTCAGGCGGCAGGACGAGCCGGGCGCGGAGAGTGGGCCGGCGAGGTGATGATACAGACCCAGCGGGCGGATCATCCGGTGCTGATGGCGGGGCTCAATCAAAGCTATTCGGAATTCTGGCAGGATCAGATTCAGTTTCGGCAGGCCCATAACTATCCCCCCTACTCCCGCATGATCGTTTTTGAATTTACGTCCGCCAAACGCGAGAAGCTGGTCAAGTGGGTGGACGACGTCGAAAGGTGGATCATCCAACGTATGAAAAACTCGGAGGGCCGCTATAAGCAGATGACCATACTCGGGCCATCGATCCCGCCTCTGGAGACGATTCGGGGCCGTAGTCGCCGCACGCTCCTGCTGATGGCAAGCGACCGCAGTCAGCTCTGGGGCTTCGCCAAGGAAGTGATGGCGGCCTTTAGTGCGCCTTCGGGCGACCTTAGGCTTCGGGTGGACGTCGATCCACAAAGTCTTATGTAGCCAGGGTTAATTTAAAACTGGTTTGCAAATCAGGGGCATAGACATATAAAATGAAATTCGATCGAGTTGAATCGCCAGCAAGAGAGGATACCGTATGAGCATGGATCTAGAGCAATTAGCGGGCCAGCAAAGTGAGAATAAGCTACTCGAGAAGCGGGTAATCTTTGTTTCCGAAGGCATAAACTCAGCAGTTGCCAAGAAGGTTATCAACAACCTCTTAGCCATGGACGCTCAGGATAGCTCCAAACCCATATTTATGTATTTGAATAGCCCTGGAGGCGAAGTTAATAGTGGGTTTGCCATCTATGACACGATGCGTTTTATAAGCTCTGAAGTGCGCGTAATCTGTACGGGTCTCACCGCCAGTATAGGAACGGTTATGCTTCTAGGAGCGCCTAAAAAGCACAGATACACAATGCCAAATACTCGTTTCCTGATTCATCAGCCGTTGATTGGTGGGCATATTCAAGGTCAGGCTTCTGACCTTGAAATCACCGCCCGCGAAATCATCAAGACCCGTGCGCGTATCAATAAGCTTCTCTCAGTGGAATGTGATCAGCCGCTTGCCAAAGTCGAAGAGGACACGGTCCGTGACTACTGGATGAATGCCGAAGAAGCCATCTCTTACGGACTTGTGACAAAAATTGTGGCGAATATTAAAGAGATTGTGTAATTAGAGACTTCTCTTTCGAGAGCGCGATGGTGGTGGAATTGGTAGACACGCTAGTCTCAGAAGCTAGTGACCTTACGGTTGTGCGGGTTCAAGTCCCGCCCTTCGCACCAGTTTGATAGTAAAGAGCTTTCTTTATGGTCATGGCAATAAAAAATCCGCGACTTTAAGTCCTTCAAAAATGCCTCCCGCTGGTAGACATGCATGCCAGCAGTGGCCTTTTTTCTTTCTCCTTTGTCATGCTGGCTCGTCTTCATTCTCTCTCAAGCCTTTCTATTTTTATAGCATATTGACATAATTGACGTGTTTTTAGCCTAAACTTGGCAGAATAGGCTAAGCACTAAAGCCTGATGAAGGGGGATAACGGCGCAAATCTTTCCCAAATGGAGCTTCCCCTATTGTTTATAGACCTGTCTCAGGGATCATGCAGGGCTTACGTCAGGCTCTTGCTGCGCCGAAACCCATATTTCTAGCAATCCCTATCAAGAATCGATAGTCTGATGGGAAGTCCCGAGGCAGTAGAGACCCTTCTGGTCTTTATATTAAGATTGCATAACTCCTATCTTTGACGGCCAAGCCATTGATCAACACCTATCTGAAACGGCGGCTCCCTACTCTTGGCATCGCCACGCTATGCACCTTTGCGCTGGGATTTGTTTCAAGTATTACCTATACCATGATTGGTCCCGTGTTCAGTATTTTAGGAAGCCCAAACGATTCCCGGCCGCTTAGCTTTGAGGCCCTGCTTGGTAAAAATATTGGGTCGTGGGCAAGCCGCCTGACTCATTATGAGTCGATACCCAGCTCTGAGCTTTGGCACCTCCTTCCAGCCCTCATGGTTGCTGTCGCCTTGCTGCGCGCCGCGCTTGCACTTTTGCAGTGGTATCTCTGGGAAAAAAGTAGCGAAACGATTGCCAGCGAAATGCGGGCGGATCTCGTTCAAGCTTATTTGCAGGTCGATCCCGAGCAAAGGCGGAACTTAAATCAAGGGGTTGATCAGGAGATTGGATCAGCCATAAGCACAGATATTCGTATGGTGCGAGAGTACCTCGTGCATGTTTATGGGGGGTTACCCCGTGAATTGGTGCAGGTTCTCTTTTACCTGGCAAACCTTTTACTCCTTGATTGGAAGCTGTCGTTAATCTTTCTGGTCGGCATCGGCCCAGCGGCAGCTATACTTTCAAAGCTTGGTAAAAAACTTCGCAAACGTTCGCAAGCGGCCCTTGGCAACAGCAGCAGCATGCTTGAATGGTTGCAGCAGCGCATGATGGGCATTGAAACGATCAAGCAGTTTCAAACCGAATACCTCGAGCAAGCCCGAATGGAAAAAAAATCGGATGAATTGCTAAAAAACTATTTACGCGCCGCCCGGGTCAAAGCGCGCACATCTCCCCTTCTTGAGGTCGTGGCCGTCGCCGCGATGATGCTGGTGCTCGTCTATGCCCTTGGGGCAATTGCCAAGAAGGAAATGAGTTCCAGTACCCTCTTGTCCTTTCTTGTTTTGCTTGGTGTGCTGTCCCAGTCAACAGCTAAGCTTGGCCGCTACTATAACAGCAATAAAGAAGGTGAAGCGGCTTTACACCGCCTTCAAAGGATCATGCAGGCGATGCAGTCTGCCAAGGCCCTGACCCTGTCCATGATTTGTGTTCCGGATCAAAAGCCAGCCTTAATAATTAAAGATCTGACGTATGCCTACGGACCTGGCGCGATTCCAGCCCTAAAAGCTTTTTCTGGAAAATTCGAGCGTGGCAAAATTTATGCGGTCGCCGGCCCTTCGGGCTCGGGTAAGAGCACGCTCGTGAAGCTTTTGCTGGGGCTGTGGACCTCAGGCCAGGGCTCGATCAAATTTGGCATCAAAAGCCGCAGCGAACTCGGCTATCTGCCCCAGCAGGTTCAGCTTGCGCCAGGACCTCTGGTGCATAACGTGATTTACCCTGCTCGTGAGTATGATCCCGAACGGCTCCGCTCAGCTCTGGAAAAGGTCGGTATGCTTAGCTTTGTCGAGGCCTTGCCAAAATCTTGGAATGCCGAGGTGGGTGAAGGCGGCGACATCGTACTCTCGGGCGGGCAGGCGCAGCGCCTTAAGATAGCACGGCTCATCTACTTTGCCTTCCCCCTGCTCATTATCGATGAAGGCACCTCAGCCCTTGATCCGGAAATTGAAATGCTGGTCTTAAAAACCCTTGAGGATATGGCCCGGAATGGTTCGACTGTCATCATGGTCGCTCACCGGGTGTCAGTACTGCAAACGGCTGAAATCGTTTACGTTCTCAAGCAAGGTCAGACGCAATTCAGCGGTGAGCCCAAACAATTTCTGCAGCGATCCGACTGGCGCTCGTATTTCGAAGCGGACGAAGCCTCGATTTGATAAAAAAATTGAGCGTCTCCGATAAGGCGCTCAACCCAATAACATGGCGATGCAAAGCGGGACGGTTTAGCCTCTGAGCTCTTTAAGTTTTTGTGTCAGGATCGGTACGGCCTGGAACAGATCGGCGACAATTCCGTAATTGGCGATTTTGAAGATCGGCGCTTCCGGATCGGTGTTGATCGCAACGATGACCTTCGACGTTCTCATGCCAGCCATGTGCTGGATAGAACCGCTGATTCCCGCAGCGATATAAAGGTTAGGGTTAACTGTTTTACCAGTCTGGCCGACCTGCATCTCATGGGAGGCGTAACCAGCATCAACTGCCGCACGGGATGCACCGACTGTTGCGCCCAGAACATCGGCCGCTTCGTTGAGAATCTTAAAGGCATCAGCAGAACCCAGCGAACGACCGCCCGAGATGATGATGGCGGCTTCAGTAAGATCGACTTTGGCGCTCTTGTCCTTGCGAATTTCAATGGTTTTAAGCTTGGCATCAGCCGCTGCAACTTCGATCTTGGTAACGCTTGCCGAACCATCGCTAGCATCGGCCTTAAAGACGTTAGGACGAAGGGTCACAAATTGAATGCTGCTATTTTGGAAGGTGATTTCCGCATAAGCTTTGCCCGAATACATGGGCTTAAGGCCAACCAGAGTTTCGCCTTCCGCTTTCAGTTCGATCAAATCGGTGGCAATACCCGCGTTATGCCGAGCCGCCAAACGTGGGAACACATCGCGGCCCATGGGTGTTGCCATGCCGAGGACTGCGGTAGGACTAAACGTTTTGATCGCCTGCTCCACAGCTGCGGCATAGTTAAGGACGTTGTAATTTTCAAAGGCCGGACCGGCCACTGCAAAGACAGTGTCGGCCCCGTGGTTTTTCAATTCGCCAGTGATGCCATCGATAGAACCACCAACCACGACAGCGGCTACATTTGCAGCCGAGCCAGCAAGTTTGCGGGCTGTGGAAAGAGCCTCTAAGGAACTTTTCTTTAATTTATTTTCACGCTGTTCGATAAATACTAGAACTTTCATGAACACTTCTCCTTAGAGTACTTTCGCTTCTTCACGCAATAGCTTAACGACTTTGGCCACCATCGCCTCGACAGCTTCGCCTTTGAAGACCTGGCCAGCTGGTTTTTGGGGAGGATATTTAAAGGACTTGATTGTGACCTTTGGCTGGAGCTGGGCCACGTCCACACCGAGGTCTGCCGGTTTTTTGACATCAAATGGCTTTTTCTTGGCCTTCATGATGCCAGGCAGAGCGGCATAACGTGGGCTGTTCAGCGATTTGTTAGCGCCAATGACTGCGGGAAGAGCAAACTTATACACTTCGACATGACCGCCTTCTGCTTCGCGCTCTGCAGTAAGGTTGGTGCCGTCAAGGATGAGTTTGTTGACAACGTTCACATGAGCCCAGTTGAGGATTTCGCCCAGCATCGGTCCTACGTGCATATTGTCGTCATCGATAGCCTGTTTACCGACCAGCACCAAATCGGCTTTTTCCGCTTTTACAGCGGCTGCCAGGACCTTGGCGATACCAAGCGAGTCGATGTTCAGAAGGCCCTCGCTCGAGATGAGAAGGCCGCGATCACCACCCATAGCCAAGCCTTTGATGATCAACTCGCGAACCGAGTCGTCGCCAAAGCTGGCAATAATGACTTCCGTTCCAGGGGTTTTTTCCTTGATCTGAATCGCCTCTTCAATGGCGTATTCATCGTAAGGATTGATGATGAACTTGACATCGTTTGTTTCAATCGCAGTGTTGCTGCTGCTGATTTGAATCTTACTTTCCGTATCTGGTGTTTTTTTAAGAAACACTAAAATTTTCATGATAGACCTCGATCCGTCTCTTCATCATTGGTTTTTCATTCTGCCGCATAAGATTATCAGTTGGAACAGTGCTTTGGCAACAGCAACGCTCCGAAGCCGGCTTGCCGACCATAAATTCCTGAGAGTCATCCTCATTCAACGAACAAATGTTAGGACCTTGGCGGCCTAATCGATTTGGTTTAAAGACTCCATCGCAGCACTGACGCCCGCTCCGATCCTGGCCGTATGACCAAGCTTTTTAAGACCCATTTCCAAGGCCGCGACGCCTCCGATCAGATCGAGTTCGTCGATTATCCCGAGATGGGCAAGTCTGATTATTCTGCCCTTTAGCTGATCCTGGCCGCCGGCAAATACAGTGCCGAATCGTACCCGGCAGTATTTGAGCAGCTTGCTGCCGTCGAGGTTTGCGGGCAATTCGATGGCCGTTAGGGCATGCGAATGATGGGACTTGCTGAAGAGGCTAAGGCCCATGGCAGCGGCAGCTTTTTGGCAGGCAGTGGCCAGCCTTTGATGGTGCGCCTCACAGGCTTTTGGACCTAGGATGCTAAGGGTTTCCAGCGCCACGGCAAGGCTCTCCACCAGAGTGGTCGCAGGCGTCCAGGCTGTTTCGCCGGTCGCTTGGCCTTTGCGTTCTTTCGTCAGATCGAAATAAAATTTGGGCCGTTGCGTAAGACTCTTCCAGGCCAGGTCGGAAAGCGCGATAAAGGCAAGGCCGGGAGGAATGCCAAAACCTTTTTGACTTCCTGTAATAAGGCCATCGATTGGCATTTCGTTCATGGAAAGGTCATGGGCAACCAAGGCCGAAATTGCATCGACAATGACCAGGGCCGAAGAGTTATCCTTGACGGTCTGGGCGATTTCTTTGACCGGATAGGCAACACCGGTCGAAGTTTCGTTGGCCTGAAAGAATACCACTTTTATATCTTTATTGGCATTGAGAAGCTTTTTTATGGGATCAGGTTTGGGAGCCTCACCCCAGGGAAACTCATAGCTGATAACCTCACACTGATACGCTGAAGCAAGTTTGCCCCAGCGCTCGCCAAATTTGCCGCCATTGAGGACCAGGACTTTGTCTTTGGGGTTTGTCAGGTTAACCAAGGCCGCTTCCATAGCGCCGGTGCCCGAGCAGGTGAGGATGAGGGGAGCCTCTGTGCTGCCAAAAAATCTCTGAAGCAGCTTTCGGCAGTGGAGGAATTTTTCCCGAAACAGATCGGTTCGATGGTAGACGCTGGTCTGCAACGCGGCGACTGCTGCCGCTTGCGAGACGGGAGTGGGGCCGGGGCAGTAAAGACGATCTTTAACAAATGCGTAGTGTTCCATTGAAGTCTCCTCAGTTTGCTTTGAGCAACTAAGAATTCTCCCAGGAACTGTTCGCTTGCAACGGTAAAAGCCGAAATTTCAGGATTCGCTTAGGAATGGGCCGTCTTGGTACTTCCGCCCGGCACCGAGGGAAGGGGTACGTTGAGAGACTGGCCGAGCTTAAGGCGCTTGCTGTTGAGTTTGGGATTGGTGTCTAATATCCTTTTGATGCTGACCTTATAAAGGCGAGCGATTGATGCGACGGTATCGCCAGGCTTCACGCGGTGCACCAGAACGTCGGAGATTGCCAGTCGTTCGAGGCTGGGTTCAATGCCTGCCCAATGCTCCAGCAGCGACCTGGGAACTCTTAGAGAATAGGATTTGCGGCTCACGGGATTGATAGGGGGCGTGATGCCCTGCATCATCTCCGGGTTCCAGCCGAGAAGGTGACTTTCTGGAATGCCAAGCTTCGCGGCAATGTCGGTCACCCGATAGGAGTTAAACAGCTCAAGTTTGGCGCTCGGAGTCTTATTGCGAATGTCGGCAACGACGTCAAAGCCATAGGTTGAAGCATGACTGGCGACAATGAGAGCCGCGAGGAGTTTGGGCACATAGTCTTTGGTCTCGGCGCGTAGGTAGGGAGAATTCGCAAGGACCCAATAATCACGGGTTTTCATGGCGCGCATGGCTTTAACGACCCGGCTTGGACCGGCGTTGTAAGCGGCTAGGGCCAGATACCAATCACCAAATTGCGAATAGAGATCTTTAAGATAGCGTGCGGCAGCCAAAGTCGACTTGGTTGGGTCACGGCGTTCGTCGATCCAGTAGTTGACCTGCAGGCCGTAGTGGACGGCCGTTGGTTTCATAAATTGCCAGGTGCCCGAGGCGCGCGCCTGACTGAAGGCGTAGTTGCTAAAGCCGGATTCAATCATTGCTAAAAAGAAAAATTCAGGGGGCAAACCCTCTTCGGCCAGGAGGGGAACGACAGTTTCGCGATAGGATGCGCTGCGCACCAGCCAAAGGAGGAAATCAGCTCGGCCCCGACCGGTAAAATAGGAGATCCACGAGAGCACGCGTGGCGATGGGGAGATGGGGGCTCCAGAAAATTCGAGAGGCAATTGATAGCGCAGGACCTTAAAGCTTTCCTCGTTGACCTGATTGGGATTCGAGCTGGCATTGTTGCGGCTATATTCGTCGCGGATGTGCTGAGTATAGATATCATCATTGCAAAAGCGGGGCTGGATCGGTTGATCGGCATCCACGTCCGCACGAGTATCGCTGACGGCAGGCGCGCTGCTCAGACTGTCCACAATTACGGACTGATCCTCGCTGACGCTCTGACAGGCGACGAGAAAAAAGGCGACAAAGCTTATAAGAAAATAACCCAAACCTGGACTCCAGATCGGAAGCACTCGCTTCCCTGATTCAGAAGAACTACGTAGGGGTCTTTCGGTCGAAGCTTTACAATCCTTAGGGGGTAATTGCTGCCGCCAGGCGTTTCATGTCTTCGGATTTTTGCTGAAGTTGAGCGGAGCTCATGGATTTATAATAGATATTCTTATCGCTTTGCTCATCCTTTGACTTTCCTTTGGCAAGTTCCCCAAAGGCTCGGCCGGCTTCTGAAAAAGCTAGTTTTTGTAGGTCTTTAAACTGCGGATACTGCTCGGCAAGCTCGATATAGCGATAGGCACAGGCATGATAAATTTCTTGCTTACAGTAGAATCGGGCGATAAATTCGGAGTGGTCGGCGACCCGGCGTTTGCCCGTTACGAGAAAAGTATCCGCTTTGTTTTTGTAGCTGCTATTCGGGTAACTCACGACAAGTTTTTCCCATTCATCGATCGCCTTAATCGTATATTCTTGTTCACGATCTATTTCTTCAGGCGCCTCCGACCAATAGGACTCGCCGATCCGATACTGGGCCATGTCCGCATCCGGGTGCCGGGGATGAAGTTTGACAAATTGTTCGTAGGCAGCCGCAGCTTCCGGAAATTGTCCCAGTTTGAAATGGCTGTGAGCAATCATCAGCTCCGCATCGGGAGCATTTTTGCTATAAGGAAAGCGGGACTTGAACTCGCCTAATTTGGTGACTGCAGCTTCATACATCTCGTCATCATAAGGAGCTCGGGCGTTGGCAAAAGAAGCCACCGGGTCGGAAGGATCGGTGGATTTGTCGACACACGCAAAGGAAGCGCCAAGGAAAATGACTAAAAGCATTAGAAGGTTGGAGAATTTTTCACGAATATACATGGATTGCCCTTCAAGTACTTGAACTTTTACCGATAAACTACCATAAGGTCATGAAGGCCAGTGATGACCCATTTATGGGTACCACCTAGTTTTAAGGGTACAGTCGGTATTTTTACAAGCATTTTGCTTGATTCTACCGTCTCGCCGCATCAAAATTGAGGCCCGATTGAAAAAGGACTCTCACAAAATAACCATGTTCACCGGCGTTCCAAGACAAAGCTGGTACTGGATTCTTGCGGCTATTTTCATGTCGCTTCTCCTCCATATCATATCCATTACCGAATTGCCAAACCGCCTCCGCAATCCCCTATTGCCAGCGCCAAAATCGACGGTGAAGCAGGAGGATGTGAAGGTCAATATCGTTAAAAAGAAAAAAGATAAGAGCCCGAAACCGCGCGAGCCCGAGAAAATTCTCGAAACGCCTCTCGCGGAAACCCAAGCGCCAAAAATAGCTTCCCGGCTTGGCGCTCAGGATCATATTGCGGAAGTTGAGAAAAAGGTATCCAACCTTTTGCCTCGCCCCAAAGCCGCCGATCCCGGTCAACTGGGGCGCGATGCCAAGGCGCAAAAAGCGGGTCGACCCGTTCCAGAGACGGCTCAAGCCAAGATTAAGCCGGAAGACGCCAAGCCTTTGACGATGACCCCAAAGAAATCGGCCCTTGCCGAAGCAAACAAACTAAAAATGCCCAGTATAACCGCGCCTGACGGGACGGTCATCGTTCCTCAGCAGGATCGGATGAAACCCCGCAATCCCTACGAGTCCTTACTGCCAAGCTCGAAAGAGATGAACAATCAGGTCGCCGCCGGCTATCAGGATTACGTTGATGATGAAGTTGAAACTGGCGATAAAATTGACTTAAACACCACAAATTTTCGTTTTATCGGCTATTTTACCTCGATTCGGAAAGCTTTTGAGCTGGTTTGGGTCTATCCGTCAGAAGCGGTGCGTCGGGGTCTGCAGGGGGAAACTCATGTGGAATTTACCATTCAAAAAGATGGTGTGGTCTCTAAGATCAAGGTAGTCGAATCATCGGGCCACAAAATGCTGGATGATGCCGTGGTGGAAGGGCTTCGTTTGGCTTCGCCCTTCGCTCCCCTGCCCCCTGGCTATAACAAGGATCATTTGACAGTTGTCGGATCTTTCCGCTATGTGCTTACCAATTATGCCAGTGGTCCCTGATTGCGCTATCCTAAGTCAAAATAATCTTTGCTTTTAATAGAAATTTCACCGTGCCATTGAGAATGGATCATGCCTTGCATAGCTATGGAAAGGAGTGGTGCTTCTTTATTATAGGAAGGGGTATTCTCTCAAGTGAACCCGATCATTAAAATGCCAGGGAGCTTGGTCATAATAACAAGTGTTAAGTCTCAAATGAAACGGAGTGGGAAAACATGGATAAAGCATCGACAATTAAAGTCCAGCCCGGAAAAATCGACAGGAGAATCGAAGACGCTGATACAACGCTCGAAGTGCGGTTTTCAAAACCCATCGATGAGTCCATGCTTGTTTTAATTGAGACGATTCAGGATAAAAAATACGATCTTGTCGAAGCGACTCGTGATGAATGCCTGGCGCGGGCCAGTCTTACATTAAATCGGGCGCAGGGCTGTCTCGCTAAAAAAGATGGCTTCGCTCTTGACGAGCTGGCTCAGCAACTTTCGCATTCCGCTTTGAAAATTGGCGCCCCCCAACTTTTAAGCTCGGCAATCGAAGTTCAGGGCATGGCTCGCATCGGCGATTTTAAAGCGGCAGGAGAATTGCTTGGGCGTATGGAACTCGAGCTCTTTGAAGTGAAATCTCACTACCAGTAATTCTTGGTTTTCTCCGCTACGTCCTAAGTCTAACGCGTTTGGACTTGGGATTTTTTTGGGTCGACGGCCTTACGATCCAAGTTTTACCTGCAGCGCCGTATCCACAAGTCCGCTTTCGATAAAAAAGCTCCGGCAATAGTCGCGAAAAATCTGATGGCCGACCGCTCGCGTGAAGATTCCGCCTTGGCTGACAAACCTTCCCCAATCTTCGATCAAAACCCACTCGCTTGACCCGGATTCCTGATTTTTTTTATCCTGCATAACGCCTTCGGTTAGAAAATCGATGAGTTTGCCGTCGGGGATTTCGGAAAGTCCAAGATGCTTTTGAAAATCTTTCGCAGCAAGCAAAAATCGCGAATGCTTCAATTGGCTTTGAAGGACGTTATGGGTTTCGGCTTTGAGATGTCCGAGCCTATGGCTTAAATACAAAGCAAAGAGCATTCCAATGCCAATCGCCTCACCATGGAGCAGGGGGTCTTTTGCGCTAAAAGTTTGAGACAGCTTTTCCAGGGCGTGAGCCAGGGTGTGGCCAAAGTTTAAAACAGCACGAAGTCCTGTTTCACTGGAATCCTCACTTATGATCTTGGCTTTGACCGCGACCAGGGTAGCAAGAATGGGCTCGATTGCAGCAATAGAGAGGGGAAGCTTTGCGATACGCATGGCGAGCTGAGGGTCACCCTTAATGACGGCGTGCTTATAACCCTCAGCTAAGCCAGCCTTGAATTCGCGCTCGGGAAGAGTCTTTAGCCAAATGGGAGCCAGGACGACCTCGGTGGGAAAAGCAAAGAGGCCTAACTGGTTTTTGCCAAAGCGTCCAAAATTAACGCCGGTCTTACCGCCGACACAGGCATCGAGCATGGCGAGGAGCGTCGTCGGAACCAGGCGAAAGGGCCTTTTGATAAGGGCAGCAGCAAACGCAGCGGCATCGGCGAGGATGCCGCCACCTACTATCGTCAGGACTCCAGGATGTTGATCGAGCCAGACTTTGATTTGAGCGGCGCTTTCCAGAGATTTGGTGCTTTCATTAAGATCAAGAGCCATGTCTTGCGGCCGCAGACTAAGGCCCCAAAGCGCCGCCACATTCTTGTCGAACAGAGTCGGCCCCTGACCGGCGGCAAGTGCTGGGAGTTTATTGCCGTTGTGAAAACGTATGCAATAGGAGCCCGATTCCAACGTTTGGGTTTGCTGGGAATAAGGAACGCCACGGCGAAAGATTTGAGCTGCCTGAATCCACGGTTGCCGATCGGCAATCGCATCGAGTTGCCAGCCGGTATTTCGCCCGAGGTGCTTTTCAAAGCCTTGTTCAAGAGCGCAAAGGGTACCGCTTGGCCACGCGAATAATTGTTCAATAGATTCGCTGGCATTGTATTCTGCAGCAAACTTAGCTAAGGGGGCAAACGCATGCCATTTTTTGGCGGCAAGGGCGGGCAGCTTCATGGACCAGGAAACCGTCAGAGTGAGTTCGGATAGTGATCCAATAGTATTCACGTCTTCACCTCTTTTTTTGAACAAGCTCTAGGATCGAATAATTACCGGAACTCAGGTTTCATTTCAAATGACCGAATCTTAAGAAAGGTAGCTGCTCCGTGTGATGGGTCCGCTACCACGGAAAGAACCTAGGAAGGGATCTAAGGCCACATGACTCATCGAACCAAGAATAGGGCAGACCGCTCCATCCGGCGTCAGATCGAAGCTATGACGCGAAAAAGGCTTGCCAGCCAAGACATAGTCGATCTGAGTGATTTTCGCAGTCTCCGTAAGAACCAGTACCAGCCCAGTATACTAGTCGTCGATGATGAAGAGATCATGCGCAATGCCTTGAAAAGAATTCTCGAGGGAGAAGGCTACAAAGTTATTCTGGCAGAAGGTGCTATGGGTTTGACCAAAGTGCTGGACACGGCACATTTTGACCTCATTCTCCTTGATATCAATATGCCTTGGGTTGATGGTCTGGAACTTTGTTCTATGTTGAAGGGGCATCCATCGTTGAGCCATGTGCCATTGGTTTTGATCTCAGGCCGCAAAACTAAGGAAGATATCGAAAAAGGATTTGCAGCGGGCTGTAACGATTATATTGCTAAGCCATTTGAAGTAGAAAAGATCATAGAAATAGTGTCAAAATCACTCATTCCGCAAGAACTCGCCAAATAAAATAACGGTAAGTTGTTCTAGTCTTGACAGTTCTTTCGAACAACGCTAATCATAAAGCCTCTCGAGTTCCTCAGTAGCTCAGTTGGTAGAGCAAGTGACTGTTAATCACTGGGTCGGCGGTTCGAGCCCGTCCTGAGGAGCCATCTTTCCCCCGTTTTCTTCATAGCTTAACAGCTTTTTCCCATAGCCTAATGGAAAAGATTAAAATCTGGCGCTTTACGCGGCTGGAATTCTGACAAATCGTGTATTCCACGAGACACACTTCGACATTTAGATTGTCGGTCTGACGATCAGGTTAGAGCCTATTTTCAAAATTTGAATGCTACTCCAAAAGTCCGGCAACTTAATCCAGACAGGCTTTCCGAAAAAACTCGGGACCTGATTGAAAATTTTTGCAAATGGAAATTAGGCCGGGGTAAGCACTCCGCAACTGTCCAACAAGAACGTCATCATCTCCAATTAGCCGCACTCTACTTTGATCCACAGGGGCCTATAGCCTTGTGGCCTGGAAGCTCTATGAAGCTTCGTACCCATCTCTTGGACAACGAACATTCCGAATCTCATATCCATAAAATCCAAGGGATCGTCTCTCGGTTCTGGGAATATGCCCGAAAGCACCGACGATCTCTGCTCTCTCATTAAAAACCGCTTCGCTGAATTCAACCGACGTATCTCTCCGTCGCGGGGTCGGAGGTATCCAACCGACCTGCGTGAAAGAGTTCGGCAAGGGCACGCTTCGGGGCTTGCTCAAAACGAACTAAGTCGATTGACAGGAATGTCCCATACGGCGATTCAATACACGTTATCTTTTCTGAGTAGGAAATCGACCGGGGTGATGGCCGCATTGTCCAAAACAGCTAGAGATCCAGTAGCATCAACTTAGTCCGAATCAATCGCTTTTTTTTGACATCTTGAAATAGACAGCGGTGATAGGCGGCAGCGTCCGCACTTTTTTCATTTGAGTCGGTCGTGAATAGTAAGATCGATTGTTCTCGGAGAGGCCGGTAGCGAGGACGCTATCCATAAACTTCGAGTAGCCGCTCAGGCTTGCCTCCAAGACCGCGAGGGTTTGATTTGCGTCTCTCGCCGCAGCCGCAAGCGCAATCTGGGATTCCAGCGAGGCTTTTTCTAGCATTTTCGACAGCCTAGAGTAGTTGGACTCTACCGGCTGGGCCGAGAGCAACGAGGTTGAAGTGGGGATCGCCCATCTGAAGAGGAACCCCGCGCTCTTGCCGCAGGATATCAGGTTGTCCTGAGCCTACGCGGAGGCCGAGGATAGAAGAGTGACGACGGCAAATATTTTAAGCTTCATGTCTTATTCTTATTTTACGAATTGGGTATCGAGCCACGCTTTTAAGGCGTCCGAATTTTCGCTTGGCGTCTTGACGTAATCGTTGATCTCGTTGAACATTGTCAAACCTGAGACATATGATAGTTTCGCATAGGGTACGCGTTGATCTTCTGGGAGAGTCAGAGCTTGAATGGCTTCGGCGTCTGGGTATGTTTCTTGGCTCTTCCGCAAAATATGTGGGTAGTGGAATCTATGTTTAGGGGGAATTTAG
>CAXSGP010000087.1:0-20285 GCA_964236955.1 uncultured Oligoflexus sp.
CCCATAATAGTAAGTCGATAGGCTGAGCACGCCGACGATCCCACGCACCCAGAGCCAAATGGATTCTTTGGGACTAAGCGGAGGACCACGCTCGCGGTACAGACTGTAGAGACACCAAGCCGACAGTGCCAGGGACCGATAAAACATGGGTTCCCAGGCCGTCAGGCGAAAAGCCTTGCCACTCACCAAAATTTCTACATGTTCAGTGACACGCAGCAAAAGGATATTGCTACTGAATAATAATTGGGCGAACACCATAAAAAAAAAGGCCTTTAAAGGGCGGTCCTCACGGCTGGATTGATCCGAAATTGTCGACTCCTCATTGGCCTGCAATGGCCGCGCCTTACGCAATGTTCAATAATAGGAGAACAAGAAAATACTTTTGAGCCTTAAGGGCCTCTCGGCAACCGAGACCGCCATCGACAGGTCATGGGCGAGCCAGCCGCTGCGTGAAGGAAATGCCCAAAGTCTCATGAAGCTCTTCTTAAGGGCCGCTGATTTTGAGGATATTTTTGCAAAATACTTTTTTACCTTTTTTCCAAAAAAGTTCGCCATTTTTCACAAATGTGAATCTTTCCTAGCTTAGAATCGCTCAGATTAAAAAAGCCCCTTCACAGCGCGAAGAGGCCAAAGGCGTAAACCAGATTCATTTCTTTAATGAGCAAACAAGAAAAAAAGGCGATTCCGAGTTGAGTTGCTGACCGAAGGCTCAGCTCATGGCCCGTGAATAATCTTCCTACATTTGCCGAGATATTACGACAGTGAATTTCGAAAGTACCGACTGCAAAAAATTCGTTGGGTTTAAGGTCACTGTAAAGACTTCATCAATGGCAGTGGCTTCCCCTTCCAGAGGGCGTTTGCCCGGCGCGTTTGCCCGGCGCGTTTTTCCATGCACCGATTGAAGAAGTCCCTAATTTTCTGCACAAGTTCTGGAAAAAAATTTTTATTACCAACAAAATTTCGCTTGCAGCGCTGGCACGTTATTCAATGAAATTCGAGAATTAAACCAGATCACTTGCAGTTTAACCCCGTATAAAGGTGCAGCTGCGAATCATTTTTAGAGGGCTCTCCGCAATATCCTCCGCCTTTGCCAATCCTCCTAATGCCAAAACCTTTTTCATCATATGTTTCAGAGGATTTCCCATGCTTCTTTGTGAACTTGCAGTCAATCGCATCCTGATCGAAGCCGAGACTTCAGCCGGCTCCCTCCGCCAACTCTACCAGCTCTATAAAAGTGAACATAAAAAAGCTTCAATATCATTTCTCTGCCGCCGCTGCGGAATTCCATCCAAAGGCTATTTGGCCTTCGTCATGAGCGGTAAGCGCCGCCTCAATAGTAAATACTGGAGTCCGATGTGTGAGGTCTTCAAACTCAATTACCAACAGGCTGAGCTTATGCGCCTTATATTCGAAGCCGATGCCGAACCTGAAAAACGTGAGACTTACGTGCGGATTATGCAGGATCTCAAAGCCAAACTCCCTTGCTGAACCGCCTTATTTTGGCTCGTCGCCCGGAGTCGGGGCGCCCTATTCCAGACCTCCGAAACGCATGGCGAGAGCATTAATATCAATGCAAGAGTCCGCTTTTATTAAATCTAAACTTTTTAGTTAAGGTTTTCAAGCATTCGAGCCGATCCCCTCTTTAGCCACAAGGCATAAGGAGTTTCTATGAATGGCCCCGAAGAATTCAAACATCAGCAGCAGCTGGAGGAAAAGCCAGTCGTCGTAAAAGTCCCGCGCTCTCCTCGATTTGATTTAATCTGGGGAATAATACTGGGCGCCGTGGCCATGGGAATTTTATTGCCGGCCATAGCCAAACACAACGCGAGAAAATCCAAAACCCATCACGCTCTTTCCGCCAAAAGCCTTGACGATACCAATCCTGATTCTGGGGAGGCCCCCTCAGAAAATCTACCGGCTGCCGGGGGGGTTAAATCGGAGCCAGCTAAAAAAGTCCACGGAGCTCCTAAAGCTTTAGCTACCGTTAAAACAGCCCCTAAAACTCCCTCTCTGCCTCTGCCCATTCCGACGCCGCCTGCGATAAAGGCGGTAGCTTCGATTGCCGTCGAAAAAAAAGAAACGCTTACAAAACCTGAGCCTGTCGTAAAAGTCGCTACCCCGCCCAAAGCAATTGCTCAGGCACAAGAAAAAGAAAAAGAAAAAGAAAAAAAGGAAGTGCTATCGAAAACGGAAACTCCCGTGAGAGCTGCTGCTCTGCCCAAAGTCAAAGACAACATGGCTGATCCTGGAATCATGCTCACCGCTAATGATATTGCCGCAAAAACGGACGAGGCTTTACTTGCTAACCTCGTCAATGATAACGCCCAGAACAAAGCGCCCTATATCACGATCTACAATAGTAAGTATCAAAAAGACACACTTGCCAATTGCAAGCTGCGATGCCTGCTGGTGACCAAAGATGAAAAGGGCGTAACCACCAATGCCGTGATCAGCGGTCCAAACTTTGCCGACATTTTGAAAGAATTTCAGGGAACTATCAACCTGACAGGCAAAAAAACCACGTTCAAAAGTCACGAAGTCTTTATGGTACAAAACATCACCTTTAACACACCCGCACCAAAGAAGCCCGCCCTGGGAGCAAAGTCCGCTCCTCTTAAAGTCTACAAGGGCGACCGAACGCCAGCGACCGAAGGCTATGAAGACCTTGGCTCGGACCTCAATCCCCGATAACATGTCATTAAGTCATACAAGATAGGTTAACGATCTATCCGTATTTATTTTGGCAAAACAGGCAGCCCAGCCATGGTAAAGCCCCTGCAAAAAAGCCTTTAAATAGGCTATTTGCACGAAATTTCTAGGTAAAAATTTGCAGATAGACTGGCCTTTGCTGGCAAATCCCAGGAATTTGCCATATGGTGGACCGAATTCTAGAGATTCGGACTGGGGATCGCTTTATGCTCAAGGATTTGAAACATTTGGTAGACGACTGGCTCAAGGAAAGAGGCACCCGAAACCTATCGCTTCTGTCGAGGCAGTCAGGCGTACCCTACCCCACCCTGAGACGGGTTTATCAGCAGGAAAACAGTCCTTCCCTTGAAACCGTATTGTCTCTCTTAAGTGTGGTGGCACCGGGCGATAACGCCTTAAGCTTCCTCAATAAACACTTTAGCTCGGTTGGCAGCTGGGTGAGCAAGCTTGTCAAGTCTCTCGATACCCAGTTTCCCAGCGCCGACATTCATGAAGAGCTGAGGGACCGTATCAGCTTTGCCATCATCACCTTGGCCAGTGCCCAGGGGACCACCCGTCTCCTCATCGAGAAAAAATATGGGGAATACGGACTAGCCAAACTTAGCCAACTCCTTGAAATGGACGCTATCTACGAAAAGGACGATAGACTTTACTTTCGTTACGAAAACTTTTCAGTTCTGGATGCGCGCTTGATACTCGAACAAATCAAACATACAGTCGAACTATTCGATGTCAAACAAATCGGTGATCCAGCGGTTTGCGCTCAACTTCATACCGACGGACTAAGCGATCTAGGCGTAACTTTGCTTGCTAGGAAACTGGCTGAATTCGAGGAGGACCTGCAAAGAATTTTCTCGCGGGAGCGCGGGAGCAACGTTGTCATGCTCAGTTATATCTCTAGCTTTTTACATAAAGAATGAAACTATGAAGAAACTTTTAGCGATACTCCTCCTCGTATGTCCAGGTTTTGCCCTGGCTGGCCAACATTCGGGCGTGGGCGGAGGCAATCCCGTGGCGCCACTCGACCCGCTCGATCCCCTCGATCCAAAAGTTGATCCCCAAGCTACGAGCTTTCTCGGCACCTGGATCAAAATACAGTTCGACGCCATCTGGCAGGCGCCCGTGCAAAAACCCCAGGAAAGCCAAAAGCCCAATGACGATTCTGATACTGCCGAAAAATAAGTTTCGCTAAAAAAAAAGAGGCCTCCCGTGCCTCTTCTTCCCTTATCTTTTCTCCTTTTCCTTCGCCCTGTATATCAGGCCAATGCCCTAGCCTTAAAGCCTGGCATCTTTACCCACCTCCCCTCGGTAACGACTCAGATTTGCATAAAGATCGGGCTTATCTTTCTGGAGAGCGACGATAGCTTTGTCATGAAACAAGTCTGCGCTAGCTTTTGCATAATTTCTATCCAGAAACGCCGCCTGTATCAGTTTAAGCTCAGCCCATTTCAAGGTGACGAGCGCTGTAAATTCCTTTTGGTCTGCAAACTCCTTGTCAAGTTTTGCTACCAGGGCATGCCCCTTCTCCGCTGAAGCTGGCATTTCAGATCGCATAATCCAGGCATTTTTTAGGCAGTTGATAACCGTATTATTGAGGTAACCAAAAGCCTCGCCATGAACCACAGCTTCATCAAACGAACGGTTGAGACTCGCCACTGCTTTATCCTTATGCCCCTGTTTCAGTTCCAGCGAAGCGAGATCCTGCCATTCCTTGATCTTTTGGTCACTCAATACTTCAGGCTCAAAGTGCAGCTTTTTAGCATGAGCTATAAGCTTTGGATAAAGGGTGAGACGTTCCTCCAGTGCCTTCACCCGAACCGGAATATCGGAACCCGTACTTTGAGCGATCAGACCCTGAGCGATAAAACGAATTTTGAGCGGCTGAAATTTAAGTGCCGCCGCATCTGCATCCAAAACGTCTGCTGAAGCTGGTATCGCGGTTAGGAGTGGCTGAAGTATACTCGCCCCTTCCTTCGCCTTATTTTCAGAAAGGACTGTGTGAGCATAGCCCAGCCGCACGGCAGGAGACAGCGCCTCCGGGGGAAGCTGTTTAAAGAGTTTTTCGGCTTCCGAAAATTCACCGGCATTCCAGGCGTAAAAGGCAGCTTTTTCCCGAAATGCGGCAAGGATCTCTGGCGCCGGCTGGGGCCTTAGGGCAAGAATCTGTTTCATAGTCTGAAAGGCATCCCCACTGCGATAGCTCAGATACATAGCTTTGGCCTTTAACCACAAAACTGCGATCTGTTCATCCTGGGAGAAATAGGCGATGCTGGCCCTCTGGGAGAGGAACTCCGAAGCGAGAGTATAATTGCGGATCTGCAGATGGAGAACGCCAAGATTTTGCAATGCCGACGCTTGAATCCTATCGTTTTCTAAGGCACCGTCAATGGCGAAGAGATAGGCTTTATGGGCCTTATCAGCAAGATTTGAATCGTATTTGAACCCTTTAATCGACGCCTCAAGCTGCTTATGATAGAGATAACCTAGGTACAGATACTTCACCCCTATACCGAGATGCGAATCATCCACGCCTTCTATATTTTTAGCCGCCGCCGCGTAATCAGCCTCTTCCAAGGGCTTGGCAGGCTTCAGTATCTTGCGAAGGCTTTCAATGAACGTGCGGCTCTCAGGCCGGATCATGCCCTGGGAGATCATGGTGTCGTAATTTTTTGTGAGGGCCGGCCAGGCATCAAAGTTAAGTAGGGCGTGCTGAAAATGAGATTCCAGATCATCGCTGATACGGATTGAGTCAAAAAAAGCGCCGATAGCCAGTATGTGTTCCGGCCCCTTGGTATTATAGAACTGATAGGCGAGATCCAAACTGTTCTGACGCGTGGCTTCAACCGCGTAGGGATACTCTTTACTATCGCGCTTGAGATAACTTAACCACAGGCTCAGGATGTCCGCCATGTCCCGACTGCGCTTGTTCTGGTAAAGCACGACGATCGTGCGGTTAAAGAGCAAACGCGTGGCAAAATAATCGCCTTTTAGTCTTTTAACCCTTTCGACAATCAGACGGTAATGGGTGAGGATATCTTTCGTCTCTTTGCTTTGAACGAGCCGGTAGAGATCCATTTCATTATCGAGCAGTTCGGTTTCCGGCGCCTTGACCTTAGGCTTCAGGCGGTTGACCTCCTGCCGGGGATCACCAGCCGGCTGCTCGCCCAACCAGAGGGAGAGAAAGTAGAGGCGATTCTCCTCACTGCCCTCAACCTGTAATACTCGATCTTCAAGAAAGCTTTTATAAGCCCCGTTGAGGCTTAAGCGCGCCAGCCGCGCCTGCAGATAAAGCCCTATATCGTCGCTAAATTGCAGCCTCTTTACTTTAGCCTGGGCCACATCCGATTGATTGGCAAAAAAATCAAAATAGGCATCTGCAAGCCCGACTGCCGGCGACTGGGGAAGCTGGGCCAAAAGCTGTCGTTGATTATGAATGTACTCAGCAAAGGCTCCCAGATTTTTCTTCTGCGGCAGAACCTCCCAACGGCTGTAGGCATCAAAAAGAAGGTGCCAGGCCTTTAGATCGGTTCGACCCGGTGCCTTAGAGACAAGCTTTTGCACATAATAGACCGCTGGTTGAAACTGCCCGGCAAAAACAAAGTTTTGCATCAAACGCTCTTCATACTCAAGATCGTTCAATTTAAAAAGCCGGGAATGCATATGGTTGAGAAACAGGATCCGATCCGAATAGGAACGGGCTACCCGATGCGCCTCCTCAAGATCCTCGAAGCCCCAGCTCGTTGGGACCGTTCCATTGAGTGGACCCCGATAGATATCGAGGGCACCTTCAAAGGCACAGGTCATATAGAGAAATTTTTTAGAGGGAAAGGGAAAGGAACAGTTCTGATCGAGCGAGGTTACCTGGATCGGTTTTACCTCCCCCGTACTGCCTATATCATAGCGATAGATCGCTGCGGTGTCGCGCCCGTCAATTACCAAATCTCGATTCGAATCAAGCATATACTGGGCAAAATAGAGATAACGGCCATCAGCGGAAAAACGCGAAGGCCCAGTCAGTCCAGGAAGGTCAACGGCTAGGGTCCGGGTCACTTTTCGGGAAGCGAGATCGTAGAGATCCAGTTCGTTTTGTCTGCCCTTAAAGACTAGAGTCCTGCCGTCTGGTGAGAGATCCGGAGCGTAAACCTCACCCTTATAGATCGTTTCGGTGCTTTTTTGCGCCAAAGAATAGACCTGAAGCTCAGACAAACGCCCGCTGTCGTCTGACGAAATAAAGGCAAGCCTGTCCTGACCAAGCCAAACGGGGGAATGATCGACTATACCCTTTTTCGTTAAGCATTCGATCTCTTTTTGCCGCATTAGGCAAATGTCACCCTTTGCATCATTTTTAAAATAATTGAACGCCAGAACCTTGCCATCTGGACTAAGGGCAGGGGTCCTTGCATCGGCGTCCCGACTGGTGATCGTCTCGTTCAGGCCAGTTTTGAGGTCGAGACGGACGATTTGGGACGACAGATTTTCACTGCGGGTGTAATAGAGAAAAGTCTCGGCCTCGTCGACAGTCGCTTGAAAATTATCGAATGGTCCCACGGTCATACGTTGCAGAGGCAGAAGAGATTGATCTCTGGCCTCGCCATAGGCTCCGTTGGCAAGTCCCAAGCCTATGAAAAGCGATAGGGCTGCGATTCCTTGTCGATTGACTATCATACCTTGCCTTTCCTCACTTTTTTACTTTGTCGTCGTGAGTCATAGAGAAAATCTGTCGTGATTCTATAGTAGCCCGGGTCTTTTCCAAGGCGCTTGGGCCTGGTTTAAGAGCGGCGTCCTTGTACTTCTGGTCAAGCTCGGGCCACTGGCCGCTGGCTTCCAGCTCGAGCACGGTTTGCCTGTCGATCAGGTAGATATCAGGAATGCACGCCGTCGTTGCCAAACTCATACCCAGCAAAAGCAGGGGTGGACTTAGAACTCGCATCATTGACCTCCGGTCTGTAGAAATTTTTCCAACGTCAGCAACTGCTGGCCGGCGTTGGCATTGATAAAAGCGGTAAGCGGTATGGACCGGATCGAAAGATCGGTGCTTAAGGCGCCGCCCAGGCCGATCATAAGATCCATAAGACCCTGTTCCATGGAAATCGATACTAGGCTGGGATAGGCAATTTGGAGCGCGCGACGTGCTGCCATCATCTGGGTGTCCCTATAGCCTGGATCCAGCACATCGATCATCGACAGCAGCTGATTTCTACCGATCGAAGTCACGTCGATTCGGCCGCTAGCCAGCCGTTTTTTGATATCGAAGTTGGCAGCGGCACGGCCGCTCAGTTCGTCATCGCGCTTTTGCCTTCGCGAGGGCTCTTTGAGAAGTTCAAGCTGCAGATTGGAAAAACGGCCGAGAAATCCTAACTGCAGGCGTTCAGGATGCAGATCGACAAATACCCGACCCAAGGCACTGCCATTCAAAAGATTAGCTTTCATCTCGTTGAGCAGTATAAGGTTCTGCCTGAGCTCAATGTTCGCAAGCATGGGTCCGGTAATAATATGCTTGAACCTTACCTTGTTAATAGCAAGGCCTAAGCGTTGGCCGAGATAGGGATCAATATTTTCAAAATCCACGCGGGTAAAAGGGTTTTGTGTATTGAGATAAAGAAACTCAATTCGCCCTTTGTCATCGATGCTAAGTTCCTCCGCGAGACTAAACTTTCCGTCCATTCCCTCGACCTGAATATCACCGTAATCGAACGACAGCTTGTCAAAGTGAGGCTCGGACTGCAGTGCCAGAACTTTTTTGTCGTAAAGGGTTACTGAGAAAGGCAGCTCGAAACCACCGGTCCCCTTAAGGCCCGCGATGCTCCGACCCGGCGGAAGCTGACTACGGATATTACCGACGAACCCTCCACGGCCTGTGCTCAAAGCCATATCACCTTTACCTTTGACACTGAGCAACGCACCGTCGACGGTCGCTCCGAGATCCTGAATAAAAAATTTATCCTTTTGAAGAACCTGGGCTTTCAAGCGAAAAGTCAGGTTCTGCACAAGGTCCTGAACTTTTTCTGCACTGGCCATAAGTGGTTTAACGCCTTTGATGCCGGTCAGTATCTGAACATCGACACGATCCTGGGAATTGATGCTGTTTATCTTCACATCGAGTCTCGAATCAAGATTGGTGACCGTCGCGAGGTCCCTCGCTTCCACCGAGGGCGCATGAAGCCTGGTAACGACGGCAAGCTGATCGTTCGCAAGTTTGGCCTGGGTCTGGATATCCATGGGAACCAGGATTCGATACTTTACCTTAGGCCCGTCTTGACTCAACCTAAGCTGGGACTGCACATCAGCGATGATGTGCGAGGGGTTCCAGTCCTTGACATCCTTGATACGGGCCTGGGGATAAGAAAGGACTGCCACGTCTTTGGTTTCAATTTTCAGTTGACCGACATCATCAAGAACGTCCAGACCAGCCAGGTATTGCTTTAGACTGGGATCGATCTTGATTGTGACCTGATCTTTAAGCTCAAATCGCTTGGGACTTTCCTGGGCTTCGATATGAAGATCGATCCGCTCCTTGCCGTCGATCTTGCTCGTGCCCTTGATCTCAGCGCTCAGCAGGTCGGCAAATTGTGCGGAAAACGCCAAATTTTGTTCGAAACCTATGGGCCTTCTTAAGGCTTTATGCTGCAGCCTGTCGATCTGTAGCAGCAACTGACCCTGAGTCTTCTTATCCTGGGTTGAGGAATCGAGTTTTAAAGTCAATTCTTTGAATTTCACAAGAGCCTTAGCGACGTCCGGTGACTGCTCTACATTTATAGCTAATTTATTGGTTATGGTGAGTTTGGTCCAGTCCTTTGTATCCTCAAGCGGCTCGGGATGCAATACGTTCAGATCGCTTGTCAGCTGCACGCTTGGCCAACCCAATTGGTCGAGCTGGCCGATGCCCTTATGCAGCTCCTTCCAGGACGAATAGGTATGAAAGGCGAGGGCAAGCTTTGCCGCCAGTATCCCTGCGGTATCGGACACTTTTGCGGCCATGGTCATTGCCGGTTTTTGATTGAGTTTCACGGAGCTTTTTAAATCGAGGCCCTTCTTGGGTAAATCAACGAAGACCGCTGTCCTGGATTCGATAGTTAGGGCGGCCTGCAAGGCCTTAAGAACGACTTTTCTGGCGTTGACCTCCAGATCTAAATCACCTTTGCCCTCTGCCCCTTTGCCATCGAGCTTGAGCTCGACCTGAGGAACGGCAACAACTTTCTGCTTCGCCTGGAATATCTCAGCATGATCAAGTTCAACCCTGCTATGGACAGTCCAGCTTAAATCCTCAGGCTTTTTTAGCCTGCTCGGCAAGGCCGCATCAAAATTGATGTCCGCCTTGGCACTCAAAACTCCCTGGCTTTTTGATTTTTGATCGGCAAATGCGCCAGGCCCGGCATCGAGGTTTATGGTACCGTTCGTGCTGAGCGGCAAAGCGATATCGGTGACCGTCACGCTATTATTCGGCACTGGAGCGTCGTGCTTCAAGCCCAGCTTAAGCTTGAAATAGAGATCTTTCACGTCAGCCAGCAGTTGGCCTTTGCCCTGGCTGAAGTGAGTCTGACCCATCTTTATGGTGGTATCATCGACATCAAGATTCCACTTGAATTGCTGCTTTTCAAGCGTGGAAGCCCAGGTTAAATGGGGTTCCAGCAAGAATGTAGTCTCAAGCCCAAGGTCCTCACCTTTAGCCAGTTTTACTCTCAGGGGCAGACTCCCATCAAGCGTGAGCGCCGAGCTTCCCTTATTTAAGGCCACCGAGGATTTCAGATTCATATTGTCAATCGATAGATCGACCGTCATCGGACCTTGGACCAGATTGAGATGAACGGTGAGCTGTTCCAAGGCCAACTCAGGCAGATCGAGAGTCGCTGGCGGATGCCGGAGTATATCGAGGATTTTGCTTAGAGCTTCCGGATCGGGAGGGGGTTCGGCTGCTACTGGCGGCGGGAGTATGACATTGAGATTGCCGCTAATGCCAACAAGCTTGGCCTGCCGAATTTCCAAACGTCGGTTGAGAAGGGGCCAGATTGCATAACCCAGCCTCAAATCATCAACGCCTAAGGTCCCTTCGACAAGCGGTGCACGCCGGATCACCAGGCGGAGCCCTTCAAGATGGACGCCAGCCACAAGATCAATCGCCAGCGAACGCAGCTCAAGATCCACGCCCTCCTTCGCCAGGGGTGCCTGGAGGGAGTGAATGATTTTTTGCTGCATCGCTGGCGATTTCAGAATAAAATAAACCGCGAGAAGCAGCGCGATGACGCTTGCGACCAGCCCCGCCACGCTCAGTATGAGAACACGAAGCCATTTCTGTCGAAGCATTCCATTACCGCCTACTGAAGAGCACCCGCTGTGATCCACTCTTTGAGCTTGGACAGATCATTCGTGCCAATACAAATATTCTGAGGAATATCCCGATGATACTTCACGTCACATCCCGGGAGCGTCACGCTGCTATCCAGCACGGCCACGACTACCGACTGATCTGCGGCGGAATTGCTGATAAGATCGAAGGATAAACAAGACTGACGGTTTTTTTGGTAGGTTAACCAACCTGGATAATCTGATCCTTTTTTGCCGACCAAACCGTTATAAAACGTGGCAGCGGTACGCATATCTGGTCCACCCAGGGTACCGCTATTGGTACCGGGACCATGGCAAGCGCCACACTGCGGGGCAAAGACTTTGGCATACAATTCACTATAGGTAGCCGTTGCTACTGTAGCCTGACTCGTGTCACAGGACTTGGGGGCAGCATCCTCTGTGCTGGAACCACAAGCGCTTAAAAGGCAAACAAACAAGCCCATGCACAAGGAAGGCAGAAAAACCGTTCCTGGGAATTTTAGCGCCATACGAATGACCTCAACCGACAAGGGTGACTGAACTGACAGTTTATGGAAATCACTGCACAATGTAAAGTAGGACGGGTATAAACAAGTGCTTATCGCTTGGGATCTTTGGCCGGAGGTCAGCGGCTGGCCGATGTTAGAGGTTTAGTTTTAGCCTGGTAAAGGCGACCCAGAGGCAAGCCTTTCAGCGCTTCAATTGACGAGCGGCGGGAATCCGATCGAAAACCGACCTCTAAGGCTTCTGATCCGTCCGGATTCAGAGCTACGAATGTTCGCTCTTGATTTTGTCCTTCCTAGCGCCGGCCCCGGGGGAGCCTGGGTCCTTAGGAAAGCAGGCGGTGTAGGCTGAGAACTACCATTGATTTTCGGCTTGTCAAAGTTTACTCTTAATGACTAATGCTATTAAGGTGACACCCGACGCGACTATTGAGGTTAGGCATGAAGAATAAGCAGAACTTTTTCACCGACAATTCCGATATAAGTTTCCATCTTAGCAACAAGCGCATGACTCAGCTGTTTGAATGGATGTCCGACGACGAGAAAGCTGCCATCGGCGCTACCACAGTCGACGAATTTCAAAAGAACTGGTTCGACATTCTAGAAGTGGTTGGCGAGTACACTGGCTCGACGCTCCATTCGAACGCACAAAAGGTTGCTAAAGAAGACCTCAAACTCGTCAACGGCGAAGTCGTATTCCCACCGACCATTAAAGAAAACCTCCGCATCTTTAGCGAGATCGGCGGGCCTGCTATGTCCATCCGCACGGAATTCGGCGGTATGGAAGCGCCCCTTTCGTTTGAACTCAGCGCTTTCGAGATGATCTATCGCGCCTGCCCTTCGACCGCATTGAGCGTTTGCTGGTACGGGTCCATCGCCAATATCATCGACCTCTTTGGTTCGGATGAACTGAAGGCCGAGTGGATTCCCAAGATCGCCACAGGCGAATACTCAGGCTCGATGTCTCTCACAGAGCCCGATATTGGTTCCGACCTAGCCGGCATGCGTACCTTTGCCGAACCTAAAGGGGACGGCACCTATCTCGTTTCGGGCAACAAGCAGTTCATCAGCAACGGCTGTGGTGATCTTAGCCTCGTGCTGGCGCATAACCGCAAAGGCTCAAATAGCCTGAAGACCTTGAACCTCTATCTCGTGCCGCGCCGTATCTCAGGCAAATTCAACTTTGAAGTTTCCAAGATTGAGGAAAAGCCAGGCCTTCACGGATCCGCGACCTGCGCGCTGAAGTTTGACGAATCCATAGGTTACCTCATCGGTAAAGATGGCGAAGGCTTCAAATACATGGCCCACTTGATGAACGAGGCTCGCCTTGCGGTAGGCTTTCAATCCTTGGGCCTGATGGAAGCCTGCTATCGCCTAGCCTATAACTACGCGCAGCAACGTGAATCCTGGGGCAAGCCAATCGCCAGACATGAAATGATTGCCGAGCGCCTGCATGATATGGACAGCGAACTCCGCGCATACCGCAGCCTTTGCTATCGCGCGGCGCACTATGCCTCGCTCATTACGCTGGGCGACCGGCGTTTGCAGGAGAAGACCCTTCCGCAAGCCAAACGGGACGATATCTCCAAAAAGCTACGTTATTACAAAGCCAAACTCCGTGACTGGACCCCCCTGGTCAAGTGGTGGGGCGGCGAACGTTCGTATGTATTTGCCCGCAATGCGGTGCAGATTCACGGCGGTTACGGCTTCACAACGGAGTACACTGCAGAATGGTTGCTCCGCGAGAGCCTCATTCTTAGCATCTACGAAGGCACTTCAGAGATTCAGGCCCTGATGTCTATCAAAGATACGGTCAAGGAAATCATGACCAATCCCAAAGAATTTGTAGAGAACACTCTGGGAAGTCGTATCGCTTCCCTGGCGGAAAAAGATTTCCTCATGCGCCGCTTTTTCAAAATGCGTCAGACCCTAAATCTCGGCATCGTCTCAATCTTTGCGAAGCTGCTCAAGACTCGCGTCAAAACCAAGGTTTCCCTCGACAAGCCGGCCGACCTTTTCAAGATCGTCAAGCTGCTTGGACCGGATCTGGTGCGTTTCGATAACCTTTCTCCGGCATTGCTCCATGCTGGTAAGATCGCCGAGATGAAGGCCGTCGTAGCCATCTCCTACGCCGTTATCAAGGATGGTGACCATGATGAGAAATTCCGTGTCGCAGCGGAACGCTTCACCGCGAAGTGGGGCCCGGTCCTGGCTCAATTGAAAGCTCAGATCGATATCGAAGATGATTATTTCAATAATACCATCATGGGCAATCAGGCTGGCGTCGACGCGGCCGCCAACAGCTAATTTGTGACTTGATACTGATAGAACACTAAAAAGCCCTTCCAGGCCAGTCTTGGAAAGGCTTTTTTGTGCTAAAGGACGAAGGTCGATATAAAAAAAGGGTTAGATCAAATCTATCCCTTTTCGAACTGATTCTTTCAGGTTGACGTTTAAACCGAAGTTTATGATGAGCGCACTGTTTCAGCTGCTCCGACTGAAAGAAATCGAACGGAAAGTAACGCAAATCACGATAGACGTAAAGGGTTTTTTCGCAATGCCGATAAGTAGAGGAGAAGCGGTCGGTTCCGCCCCTTTGACCACAATAAGATTATGATTTCTCAGTCTAATTTTTTAGCTGCCGCACGACTTAAGCTGATGGTAGTATGGGCAGGTGATCAAGGGACAAAATATTTCGATCCGTAATACTCCTTAAGGTAAGGTTTTGTCGAAGCTGTGAACTTAGCTGCATTTGGGTGAAAATCTTATCTAGGGCTCAAGAGCGTGAGGTAAGCGTACGCATGAGGACACTAGTTTTAAATGCAGGCTACGAGCCTGTTCGAGTTGTCAGTTGGCAAAAGGCCATGATTCTCCTTCTCACCGAAAAAGCCGAACTTGTAAAATCCCACAACCGTTTCATTCGCTCAGTCAGCCGGTCTTTTCAACTTCCCCAGGTCATCAAACTCAAACGTTACATCAAAAATTTCTCGATTGCTGCCGGTGGCATCTGCTATTCGCGTCAAAACGTCTTCAAACGCGACAAGTACACTTGTCAGTATTGCAGCAAAAAACTTAGCGAAAAGCACGCCACGATCGATCATATCATCCCCAGGTCAAAGGGTGGCTCCGACACTTGGGAAAATACCGTTTGCTGCTGTGTGTCCTGCAATTCAAGAAAAGGCAATCGCAGTGCCGAGGAAAGTCACATGAAGCTCCAAAAGCTAGCCAAACGACCGCCCGTGCGCAATGCTCTCTCTGACATGCTTGAAGAGTTTGACTGTGAAGAAATCGATAGGGAGGAGATTTGGGCGATTGCCACGTAAGTGCAAGGCCCAAAGATCTCTAAAATTCCTTATCTTAGTGCTGAGGCAGAGCTGGGGCTTGTTTTGGCTTTTGGTTTTCATCAATCAACTGTACCGGCACGGTCTGCTTCTTGGAATCTCGGAGAAAGCTCAAACGCACAGTCTCACCAACCTGAAACGTTTCAAAAGCATTGTAGAGATCGTCGTACGAGCGAATTTTTTTATCCTCCACCCCAACAATAATATCCCCCAATATGATTTCGCCATTGCGCGTTCGGTGAGTTCCTCGCAGGCCTGCTTTTGCAGCCGCGCTGCCGTCGGCCACGGATCGGATAATCACGCCTTCGATATTCAACTGGCGATTGATGTTGCTATCAAAATGTTCGACGCCGATCCCGACCTGCACCACCCGTCCGTTCTTGATGATCTGGGTCACGATACGGTTGATCGTTGCTGAGGGCACGGCAAAGCCAATACCCGCAGAGCTTCCTGATTCAGAGAATATCATCGTGTTCATACCAAGCAGATAGCCACGACTGTCGAGCAAGGGGCCGCCCGAGTTGCCCGGGTTGATCGAAGCATCGGTTTGTATCATGTCGCGAATCTGGACCCCGGCTACCCCAGGAATAGAACGCCCTAGAGCTGATATCACTCCTTTCGTTAAGGTCTGATCCAACCCAAACGGGCTGCCGATCGCAATCGCCTTCTGTCCCACCTGAAGCTTCGACGAATCGGCGAGAGGCATAGCGTCGAAACTATGCAAGCCGTCGGTTTTGACCCGAATGACGGCAATATCCTTGCGGGGCTCGGCGCCGACAATCTTTGCTGGCAGCGTTTTGCCATTTTTAAAGGACACCGTGAGGCGGTCCGCATTTTGTATCACATGATAGTTGGTAACGATCGTGCCTTTGTCATCCCAAAAAAAGCCCGAGCCCGTACCGACCGGAACTTCCGTCACATCGAAGGAAAAGAAACCAACTCGGGCGTAGCGTAGATTGGAAACATTGACGACGCGCGGCGAGATTTTTGAAAAGATATCGATCGTATTTCGCTCATCCTCCAGCAGATAAGGTTCACCGTTGCCTGTACCGGCATTAACAGAAGACAGTGCATTCGTCACCTGAGCGGAAAGACCTGGACCGGTGAGGAACAGCGCTAAAAGAACAAGCCGCATACGTAGGCTCCAAAAGCTAAAAGACCTGCAGACCATTATAGCGGGGCGACCTCAGGCTGACCATAGTGGCAAAGGGCCTATAGCGAAAAAAGCCATCAAGAGTCAAGAGTTCCACGCTCTTCCTCAGCTCGCCTTACCGTTGTGTCATCAGTCTCGTCCTTAGGCCTACGGCAAGTAAAAAGATCCTCGCAATTGCCGACCAAGCCCTTCCATAGGTTGCTCCAAAATCTGATTTTAAAAATAATTTTGTGGTTATGGTTAGTTTATAGAAATCTCCTTCCGTGGGCCGAGGTTGGACCAGAAACAAAAAAAGGCCCGGCGTATAGCCAGACCGATGAGACCGCTAAGCATGGCTGTTATCGGCTTGTAACCTGATAACTTACTGAAACCGTCGTTCCGAAGGCGGCTTCCGAGCCCTTTTTAAAGACCAGAGATTGCCCATTGACTGTATAGTCGCCTTCGGTGATGGCTGAGCCATCGGTTTTGCTGCCGCTTACGATAACCGTTCCCACGTCGGGAATTTGCTGAAGCGTGTAAAAGTTGCTTGCGAGTTTTGCGATGCTTTTGGAGATCAGTTCCAAAGTGGGTTTATAGGTCTGCTCACAGACCCTTCCATAGTTGATCGTCCCCGAAACGTTTTTATAATCAAGCAAGGTCTGATAGCGGGTCCCGATCGTCGCGTTGGGCACGTTGCAGGGTGCTGAGGGTGGTGAGAAAATCGCATAGAATCCAGCATTAACACCCACCGTGCGCGCCATATCCTGTTCGACATAGTTAATCAGAGGAATCGTAAAGTCCTCGCGACTGCCGTCCTCTTCGTCCGTAACAATCAGCACGGCTATCGACGAACCGGGGCGCACCCATTTATTTTCACGACATTCCAGACCAATTTTTGCCTGCCGAATCCCTTGTTCATCACTACTGCCCGAAGTGCCGGCAACCACGGCATCGTTAAACTTCCGTTCGCGGTTCTGATCGCTACTTTTGATCAGTTTAAGCTTGCAGCTTTCGTTGCCGTTGCTCGTTTGCAAGGAGGTCGTGATCACCCCTATCTGCCAGTCGGTGTCGGCCAGGGCCACGAGAAGGGCACTGAGTTTGGTGGAAAGGTTATTTTGATAGGGCCGCATAGAGCCCGAGTCATCGATGACGATCAGGATATCGGCAGTTCCTGTCGCTTCCGATTGAATAAAGGACTCGTCGATCGACCGCACCGTGCGGGAGCTGGGATCAAGAATTTTTTCGACATTGGGGTCCTCGTTCGAGCTATAGTCAGCTGGTACTTTTGCCACTTCCCCTTTAAACCCTGGCTGCTGACTACACGCCATCAACGTCAGGCTTATGATAAATGGCCGAAGATGAACAGACTTGATGATCATGAGAACAATTCCCCCGAATAGCGAATAAGCTAGCCTTACAAGCGGTCACCTTATTAATCGGTAGCCGGCGCGGCGATCTTGAGCCTTCCCGACAATCCACAAAAATAGCCAGTTGCTTCAGTCTCTTAACGAAGGCTCTGGGCGGTAATCCCTATTTTTTACTTTAGGTAAGTTTTCAGTTCACCCGGAGTAATTGCGAAAATGTCTTTCCCCTAAGGCATAAGGCCATTGTCCTGCCTCACCAGGATAGTTCACTTTCATCCCCCCCCCGGCTACGAAGTGGACTGGGCTTTGCTTAGGAAGGCGCTGCGTTTCAGGTGGAAGCGCTTGCTTTTTGGGATTGCGTGGCTATAGCATGAAACATCTATGACGAAGTCCATGGCCAGCTGAGAACCCCACCAAGGAAGGGACCTTTGACCTATGAGCAGTATCCTTTACGAGCAGAGTCTCCGCTTTAAAAGATCTCTCGCCTTTGTGTTTTCTTACCTGGCCGATCTCAGCCATGGATCGGATTGGGCACCAAGTGTGACCAGCGCCTCGAAAACAACGCCTGGGCCGGTGCGTATCGGCACGCATTTCGATATTCAGATGCGTTTTGCCTTTTCCCAGTTGACGCTCGACTATCATGTGACGGCATTGGATGAACCGCACTATATCGAACTCAAGGGCAAAGGCGAGACCTTCAGCATAGTCGAGAGGATTCGCCTGGAAGGCGATGAGGACCATTGCCACATTCAGTATCAGATCGAGGTCTATTATCAGGATCCGCTGGCAAAGCTCGTCAGGTTCCTGTCGCCGTTCGTCAAGGCCAGCTTGAAGAAAGACCTTCAATATCTGCAAAAAGCCCTCGATCAGCAGCCTACCTATTGGAGGCCCAGCCTATGGACGCGGATGCGCGACAGCTTGGTGGTGCCCGCTATGATGCACTTTAGCAATAAGGGCTATATTGCCTCGAAGGAGCGCTGGATCGGGGTGACGGAAGATCTCAGAGATAAAAATATATTGATCACGGGCCCGACCTCGGGGATAGGAGCAGCGACCGCTCGTCAGCTGGCCAAACTCGGTGCCCAGTTGATCTTTGTGTGTCGAAATGAAAAAAAGGCTCAGCACTTTTCGGAGGTCCTTGTGGCCGAAGGCTGCCGAAAGCCTATCATTGAGATCGCCGACATCAGTCTGGTGCAGGAGGCGGAGGCGCTGGTCGAGCGTCTGTTGACGCGGGGTTTGCCGATCCATGTCTTGATCAACAACGCTGGAGCGCTTTTCAATCAGCGTTCGGTAAGTCCCGAAGGCCTTGAGTTATCCTTTGCCACCCTTCTTCTCGGCCCCTTTGTCCTGACCGAAAAGCTGCATCCCCTGCTTAAAAAGGCCGGCAAGTCCCGGGTGATCAATGTCTCCTCGGGCGGCATGTACACCCAGGCCCTTGCGCTCGACGATATGGAATTTGAAAAAGAGGATTACAATGGCGACAAGGCCTTTGCCCGCGCCAAACGCGGCCTTGTGGATATGACCGCAGTCTGGGCGGAGCGTTGGAGGGATGATGGCATCACGGTGCATGCCATGCATCCCGGGTGGGCCGACACGCCGGGCACTTCGCAGGCGATGCCGCGCTTTTACGATTGGGCCAAGGCCTGGCTGCGGACCCCTGAGCAAGGCGCCGATACCGTGACCTGGCTCGCGGCTTCAAGGGAAGCGACGGAGACGAGCGGCCTGTTCTGGCTCGACCGTACCCCGCACAGCACCAGCATGATCCCGGGCACCCGCAGTGCCCTGCGGCATCAGAATCTTCTGGCGCAAAAACTGGGAGAATACCATCAGCGCCTCGCGCCCGTTTATGCTGAGATCAAGGTCAGCGCTTCGGCGAGAACCCCATAACGTTCGCAGGATTTTAGCTGCATGCTGACGATCGGTCCTGGACCGGTCCAATCGATCGAGAGCAGGCCGTAGTTACGTGAGCCTATAGTGGCACTGATACGGCCGCTATGGGGTAGCTTCACATAGGTTGAATGAGTCAGACCGCTCGACATGGCCTCGTGTATGATCTTACCTGAGGGTAATCTTACGCGATAGAGTTCAGCAAAGTGACGATCGCCGCTGAGCAGGACGGTGGGAAGCCCAGTCATTGCCAAAGCCTCATAAAGACGGCGGCGCTCGCTTGGATAGGAGGCCCAACCTTCCAGGCCAAGAAGCGAGATATTGCTCGTTACGGCAAGGCTGGAGCCGACGATCAAAAGGTCGGCCGTGCTGCTGCGTAGCTCCTGCTCAAGCCACTGCCATTGTGTTTCACCGAGCAGGCGGGACTCGTTAAGGCTCTGGTTCCTATTGTAACGCAGATCGAGGAGAAGGATCTGGGTCCTTTGCCCCTTTGGCCCAAAGCAGTACGACTGGTAGATGCCGTCCTGCTGCCTGGTCTCCGAGTCTTTAGCGATGTCCATAAAATCACAAAAGAGGGCTTGGCTTTCCTCACGGCTCCAAAATGATCCGTCGCAATTATTGTATCCGAAATCGTGATCGTCCCAGGTGCCAATGACGGGTGTATTGGCTCGAAATTCTTGATATAATTGATGCTTTTTAAGCGCTGCATAACGGCCTTCACGCTGCTTCAGCGTCGTCTGGTCAGCGTAGATATTATCGCCCATCCAGATCCAGAGATCCGGCTTATCCCGATTGATCAGAGGCCAATAGCTCATATCGAGCGCTGAGTTATTGCAGGAGCCGAAGGCCAGGCTTCGAAGCGGCTTATCTTCGAGCGTGCTGAGGGCTTCGGCATTGCTTGCACCGGCTTGGGCCAGGAGCTTCGGCGACAGGATAAGACTTGCAGCGGCGGCTGAACCTAGACGCAGAAACGCTCTTCGCTCCATCTGGACCTCGCATTGGGGGGCAGTTTTGATATCGACTGATA
>CAXSGP010000088.1:0-20224 GCA_964236955.1 uncultured Oligoflexus sp.
ACGAGTTTGCCTGTACTTTTCAATCACTTATCTCAAACGTCAACAGCCCCTAGTTTCAAACTGTGGAACCGCGATGAACTCCTGGAAGGATTTAAAGCCCCATGCCTCCAATCTCTCTTAGTGGTCGTCTTGGCGCTCTTTGGGTCTTTACTGCCGTTATTGCCCTTTCATTAGCTCTTATCATCTACCAAAGCTATGAACAGGGTCCCGGCGCACAAATCAAAGGGGCGAATATTCAAACTCAAAAATCATGCGAGGAGATTGCCAGGAAATATGCCTGGGGAATTGCCAATAAATCCTTTACCCCCGACAAAGACAACGCCTTTCAGTACGCTCTCCTTGAGATCATTCTCGATCACTACGAAGCGGTGGAGGGTGGTTTTTGGAACGCCGATGAAAGTTTTGGGCCCTATGCCTACCCCACCTACGATGGCAACGGCGTCAAACGCGATATACCGGAATCGGAAAAACCCACCCTCAAGCGAATTGCCGCTCAAGCCAGCCTAGATCAGGCACTGCAGAGCGAATTGAAACGAGGTACCCGTGAAGGCATTCTCTATACGGCATGTCCCCTTGCCAATGAAGGCAAGCCCGGAGCGGTGTGGACCATGAAGCGCATCCCCCTTTCGGCGAGCTTCGCCTATAGTAAACTTCAATGGAGCCTTGCGCTCCTCTTCGTTTTTGTGATGGTCTCAGGTCTGGGCCTAAGTTTACTGATAAATCGCCTCATTCGGAATGTAAGGTCTCTCGAGAAGGCTATCCTTAGGCATTCAGTCGAAGACCTGCCGCCCCTCGAACCCAGCGGTGAGGTGGAATTGAATCGTATTGTCAATGCGATCAATCAACTCAATCTTCGCTTTCGTGCCTCGAAAGCCGAAACCAAAAGACTAGAACGCAAACTCGCCCATAGCGATCGGCTCTCGGCGCTTGGTAAGATGGCGGCAGAGATGGCCCACGAAATTCGCAACCCTATCGCGACAATTCGCCTGAAATTTGAGAACGCGCTCGTCGACCCCAGGGCAAGGATGGAAGCCGCTTCTGCCATAATTTACGATCAAATCGATAGAGTCGACCGCCTGGTCAATATGCTTTTGGCAATGACCCAGCCTTTCGAAGTCAAAACGCAGCTGGTAGCTATTGAAGACTGGATCGAAAGCTCACTATCCAATGTCCAAAAAAATGCCGAAAATAAAAATATAACTCTCAGCTTCGATATCCAGCTTAAAGAATGGTCTTTTGATCCCTTTCATCTCGCGAGGGCTTTGGAAAACCTTCTGAACAACGCGGTCGCTTTCACGCCACGGCAGGGTCACATTAAAATTCGTTTTTCCAAAACCGATTCGACTCTTCAGATTGACATCGAAGACGACGGTCCTGGATTAAGCGAAGCGGTTCGTGAGACACTATTCCAGCCCTTCAACACTCAGCGGAAGGAGGGCACAGGGCTTGGGCTTGTCGTCGTCAAAGATATCGCAGAAGCTCATGGTGGAAGTATTGAAGAGATAGCGATTCAAAACGGTGCCAAATTCAGAATGGAAATCCCATGGCAAAAATCTTAGTCATCGATGATGAAGAGGCCTTTCGAGACGGCGTTATCGAGACCCTAAGCGATCTTGGTGCGGAAGCTCGCGGTGCCAATAGCGTGAGTGCGGCCATGGCGGCGCTCGCCCAGCAAAGTTTCGACGCTGTTTTCATCGATTACCGCATGCCGGGTATCGATGGACTTGAGGGAATGAAGCGCATTAAAGATTGGGCGGGTGAAAAATCTTTGCCGATCGTGATGATAACTGCGCACTTTGATAGCGAGAATACTATATCGGCCATGAAAATGGGGGCCTTCGACCATCTGACTAAACCCATAAGTCGCAGCGATATCAAACGCATCCTTGATGGACTCGTGCAGGCCTTTCCCAAAGCCTCCAAAATGGGCCGAACTAAAGCAGACATTAGGGATCGCTACGCCCTCATCGGCAATAGTCCGGAACTGCGCGAGGTATTAAAGCTGATCGGTAAACTCTCCTCTCACGACAGCACCGTTCTGATCACTGGCGAAACCGGAACGGGGAAAGAGCTCGTCGCGCGTGCGATCCATCGCAATAGCGAGCGAGCTTCCGCACCCTTCATCGCAATCAATTGTGCTGCCATTCCTGAAAATCTTCTCGAAAGCGAATTATTCGGTCATGTTAAAGGTGCTTTTACCGGTGCGATGCAGGATCGCAAGGGGTCGTTTCAAATGGCTGAAGGGGGGACCGTACTGCTCGATGAAATCGGCGACATGAGTTTCAGCCTGCAGGCTAAACTGCTCCGAACTCTCCAGGAGCGGGAGATAAGTCCCCTGGGTTCAGCTCGACCGATCAAAATCAACTGTCGGTTTTTGGCGGCCACCCATCAAAATATTAAGGCTATGGTGACGAGGAAAGAATTTCGCGAAGATCTCTACTATCGATTGAATGTCGTTGAGCTTCGGCTGCCCTCACTTCGCGAACGTGCCTCTGATATTTCAATTCTGGCCAGGCATTTCTTGGACCAGGTCCGCTCCGAAAACGCCACAGTACAAAAACAGATGAGTCCCGAGGCCATTTCAAAACTCGAAGCCCATAGCTGGCCAGGGAACATTCGCGAACTTAAGAACGTGATAGAACGGGCTTTCATAGTATCGAATGGTAAATGGATCAACGAAATCGATATTCGCTTTCTTATCGACGACAAGCCGAACTTGGTCGCTTCTGACGGTCTGGATCTTCCGTCTGCTATCGCGCAGCTCGAACAGAGCTATATTGCTCGTGCCCTCATAGAATCGTCAGGGAACCGAAGCGAAGCAGCACGAAAACTTGGTATACAAAGACAGCTTCTCTATACCAAGATGAAGGAGTATTGCAACGAATTGTAAGCATTGTCGTCCTATCCGGCAAGGCTTGTCGGAAGTTCACCCGGAAATTTTCTTAAGAATCGAATGAAAACCATGGCACTAAAGGTTTTTGACTTTGGTTCTCCGCTTGCATTGACTCCTTCAACCGGCATCACGGTTGATGCCCTAAGGAGTTCCCTATGAAATGCAGACATTCTTTTATTCTCGCAGCTCTTCTCTCAGGCTCTATCGGTCTTAATAACACGGTATTTGCAGCCAGTGATGCCTCGCTCCAATCCAAAGGCAAAGTTCAGCGTATCCTGATAAACCCTGAAGGGGCGATCGATGGGTTACTGCTCGACGACGGCACTCAGGTCAAATTTTCACCGCGAATGCCGCAGCAACTTCTTGCCCTCGTAAAGCCCAGTGATAGCGTCAGCGTGAAAGGCTTTCGGGAAAACGCTAAAGTTTTTAAAGCCGAGTCGATCACAAATACTGTTTCTAACAAAACGATCGCAGAAACAACAGCAAACCCTCCCGAAGATGGTCCTGGCGACGGTCACGGTGAGCGCGGACCAAAAGGTCATAAAGGTCACAAGGGTCATAAGGGGCCTAAAGACCACGAAGGTTTAACGGAACTTACGGCTCAAGGTAAGATTCAAAATCAACTTTTCGGTAAAAAAGGCGAAGTTAACGGAGCTGTGCTTGCCGATGGTAGTATCGTGAGATTCAGCCCCAGAGTCTTTGAAGATGCGAAAATCAATGTCGATATCGGTCAGACCTTGAAAGTAACAGGATTTGGAACTCAAAATAGCAACGGGAAATCACTTGAAGCGACTACCGTCTCTAACAATTAATCAAAGTTTGGATATCGACGCCATGAAAGAGCAGACTAAATTTTCTGGAAGCATTCAGTTCATCAGCTCATCGCCTCACGGTGAAGTGGAAGGTATCGTGCTTGACGATGGAAGTTTTATAAAATTGCCACCTCACTCCGTTTTAAAACCGGATCAAATTGCAATCGGAGCGAAGGTATCCGGCACGGGGGACCGCATAACTCTAAGGCCTAATCCAGTTTACCATCATGTGATTTTAAAAATGGGAGCTTTGACTCTTGCTGATGACCAAGCGGAGAAAGGAGGGCCGAAACATAGAAAGGCATTAGAAAAAGTTTCAAGAATAACAGGTAAGCTCGTTTCGATCGGCACCAGACCAAAAGGCGAGGTGGATCGAATGATTCTCGACGATGGGACCTCAATTCACCTTTCTAAAGAACTCGAGCTTTTTGCCGACGACATGCGGATCGGTCAAAGCTATGAAATCACCGGTGATCTGAGGAGCTTCGATAAGCTCACCTATCTAAAAGCGGAGTCGGTTCAAGTGCTGGCCTGATTGAAAAGCGGACTGTCACAAGCGGGCGATGGGCCGCTTGTGCCCCTGACGCCTTCCTTTTTGGTTACCCAGGATCGGTATGCATCGCATGTCTGTCAGGCTCGGGGCCAAGCTTTGGCTTTGCAAGGCAAGAGTGCATTCATAAAGCTAGGAAAGAATGCCTTTGAAAGGCCAGCCAATGCCCTAACAGGAAAATACATTCCACGGGCCTAAGCGATACTATGTCATGCCTATTTTCCAAGCTGATTCAAACTTCAATGATACATAATAATACCTATAATTTCAGGAATTTATTTTACAATTTTCATGACGTGAATTTGTTTTCTTTATTTAGCCTTCAAATAAACCGATCCTTCAAAAGAAACCGAGATCTCGTAGTTATATAAGGGAGTGAATTCGCATTACAAGACTATGAACAAAAGACAATGACCTTCTTAAGGCTAAAGTGTCTTCCCATCGATGGAGACCGATCCATGAATGATCCTTGGATTTATCTTATGGAAGCCGAGATCGAAGCGAAGGTATGGAGAGTGGACATAAGCAGGTTCCCGATTTAAAAATGCACATTCAATTCTACAGTGAGAAAAGACATTTTTTTAACCTCTGAAAGGCAGGGACGAGATCTGTCCACAAGGCTAAAGGAAAAAGTATCGGACATTTTAGAACGAGCAATCATCATAACAGCCAAGTATTGATTTTTTTAATGAGTCTAAATTATCCAAAAATTGCACCATAATAAGATAAAGTCGAGCGAATGAAAAAAACAATTCTTATCGTTGACGATTCGAGTACTTATAGAACTTTACTCAGCTTCACTTTGGAAAAATATAATTATTCTGTGATTGAGGCCGAAAACGGTGACGATGGACTGAGATTATTGGACCAGAAAAAAAATATAGATATGATTATAAGTGACGTGAATATGCCTATAATGGGCGGCTTAGAAATGATTACAGCAATAAGGGCCAGGAATTTGACAATTCCAATCGTTATGCTGACGACGCATGTTCCTGACGATCTTCTTGAAGTTGGTAGAAATCTTGGAGTGAGTATATGGATAGCTAAACCAATAAGACCGCGAGAATTTATATTAGAGGTAAATCGAGTCATAGGTGATCACTATGGTGGCCCATCTTTCTAAAAGAATGAAATCATTTTCAACTCATGCGGCCTTGACAGCGCAGTTGTTGCCAATGGGACGCAATCAAAAGGCGCAATTCCTTGTTGAATGAAAAAAGGAGCCAGGGCGGCTCCTTAACAGTCGATAGTCCGATATTTTTTAGGATGCTTCGGATTCTATCGACTCTTTAAGCTTCGTCAATCCCTTTTCAAATGCACTGCCGATGAGTTTGTCCAGGTTTATATAGACGGAAAGCGCACGGGGAATGAATGCGGTTTCATTAATAGTCCAAGTAAACTCCGTCATGCCTTTCTTATCGGTGAGAACGTAGTCACCAAAATTGGTGACATCAAAGGGCTTTTTGAAATCCAAACGGAGACCCACCCGTCGATTGACCTCCACTTCAATGATGGTAGCCTTCCCCTTCCCTGATTTTTTTCCTTCCCAGGAGTACTCGGCGCCCACTCCTTCCTGGGGGCCAGCGAAGGTGAATTTTGCGGATGGATCTCCTTCTAAAAAGGGATTCCATTCTTGAATGCGCCGCGTGTTATGCGCATAGGGAAAAACTTTTTCCGGCAGTGCCTGAATCAAAATGGAACGAGCAATCTTAACGTTGCTGGGAGCTTTGATGAGCGCATAGACAAGAGCCAGCGCCGCTAAGGCAATGACTGCTAAAATAATCTTGATGGCCATTGGCTCTTCCTCTTTCGTTTGAAACTTAAGAGTAACATACTGCATGGAGGGACGCTTTTCGTAAAATCACCGACCGGCGGAGGCAGCATTTTTAAGTTCACGCTTCCGAAACATCACATGACCTAGGGAAAGGCTAGGAGCCCAGTGGCATGCGATCATTCTTCCTTAAGGTATTATTTCGCCGAAGCGATGCGGGTCCAATATTTATGCATGTTCGTGGAGTTCATCGCCAGCTGTTTGCCCACCTCTGCTCCTTCGCCGCCGATCTTATTGAGCGCCTGTAAGATTCTATACTGGACAAAGAGCGGCTCTTTCTTCCGAATGTTCTGCTGAATCCCATAGGCCGTCCTTAACAAACGGATCGCAGGCCTATAACCCGAACCCGCAAATCTTTGCCCTAGACGGGTTGCAGCTTCCGCCCGCACGACCAGTGCCTTATCAAAGAGACCCAGCTGTACGATCTGACTACAGTCCTTGGTCGATGAAAAGGTGCAACTTCGTACCCAAGCCAGCTTCCATTCCCAGGACATCTCTTCAAAATCAATATCTTTTGCACTCAGCCGCGTCCACTCTTTGGCTTTGTCCAAGTCCGAGAACTTGAAAAATGCCTGCCAATCTTCGGTACTTGGTGATTTGGTCCAATCCCAGCCGGGAGTGGCCGCGTGAACGGTAGCCGCGCTAAAGAATATACCTAGTCCCAGGATTAACTGGTATGCCACTGATATTAATGTAATTTTTATTAAGTTCGCTGAAAAACCCATGACCGACTTCCCTTTAAAATTCTTTAATAAAAAGTTTAGAAGACTGATTTTATTAGGACATTCAATAATTTTTAATTTGCTGGCTAAAGCCTTCTGCCGAATGTGCCGATTTCCTTTGTGAACGGATCTGGTATCAGGCGGTTAACTCTTACGCCACGAAAGATTCGAAAGGTTCTACTAAGGAAGACGGGAGACGTATGAGCGAGCAAATCTGGTATCTCTATCAAAATGGACAGCAGGTCGGGCCTTTTGAGACACAACAGGTTACTCAGTTATACCTCACTAACATGATCGCTAAAGATGGATATATTTTCAAGGTCGGTTGGAAAGATTGGCGTCCATTGGAAGATGGTTATGAAGCCCTGGGTATCCCGAATCCAAACCAGGGAACCCTCACCGAGGACGAGTTGGATAAGCGGCGCAACGGCGCACCGCGGGCGGCTATTGCCGGTCGCGTTGTTGTCCATAACAACGGGCAGCTGGCTGTTGGGCATGGAGTCAATATTTCGGTTGGTGGAATATTTGTCGAAACCAATGATCAGATGTTTACCGTCGGCGAAACCCTTCGACTCTCAGTACGCTGCGAGGGATTGTCGAAATCCTTCAACGCTGAAGCGGTTGTGATTCGCTTTAACATGGATAAGAGATTTTCTCTTGGTTACGGTTTGAAGTTCACCAAAATCGACTCGGAGATTCAGAAGAGCATCCAAAATCTGGTGAATGCGGCGAACGGCAAAGGAGACCTCGGCCGTTTCGCAGTAAAAGCCTAGACCAGTACAAGTTAATTAACCAAAAAGCGACGACGCAAAACACGGGAAGATAGGGGTTCGTAAATGGAATTAGCGAGAGAGAACGCAGAAGCCACGTGGAAGACCATGAGTAAGATCGAAGAGGCCAAGCATTTGGTTGACCTCGGCATCCTGTTTACCTGGAAAGACTTTAAAACCCTGCGTAAGGTCTTAAAGGATGGCGAATTGGTTGACCTTGTCGTCTACTGCGCAGCGCGGCTGTCGGAGCGCGTCGAAAGCCGTCTTCCCGCGGAAATTCTCATTGAAAGTCTTTTGATCATATTTGCCAACGTCCAAGATGAAAGCGTAATCGTCGCTTTTCTTGAAGAGGTGCTGATGCAGCCCAACCGTGCCGTTACCTGTTCGGTCCTCGTGGAGCTGGCAATCACAGCCGACGTCTCCGATGGCGACAAAGCTGACGAGATCTTTGCCATTGCCGTAGCTTTGGTTTGCGAATTGGGAACGATGATTCGTCAAATGCAGATGAGCGATCCGGAGGAACTTGGCTCTTCTGGGCAAAAACTCCTCGACCATATCTCGACCTATTTGCTTTCGGTGAGCAATAGCAGCGATAACTGTATCCGTCTTAGCCTTCTGCACTACTTTGGAAGTCTTGAAAAAGGCCGCGTTCATAAGGTTGGTTTCAATCGAATTATGGGACGATTTGGTCACACCGTTCTCGAGCATCTATTCGTTCTCCTCTTCAACAAGAAAACCGAGAGCGTCGCCCTGCAGTACCTATTGGAAAACGTGCCCTATATTCTCGAAGCCGATGATCATGCGCAGACTATCCTACAAGAGACGTGGAAACACCATTTGCTTAAAAAGCCCGAGCGTTTTGCACTCTTTATCCAAGCTCTCTCTCAGTACCTCCTGGTGTTGCCCGATGCCGAAGCCCGCCAATGCCGAAGAACCTTCATGCAGCATCTTGCCTTGCTCATCAAGAAGGTCGCAGAAGTTGATCATAAAGAACTTGGCCGTCAGCTCCTCAGCGCTATGGCGGCCTTCCAACACGACCCCTCTTTCAAGGAGATCGTCGGTCGCCTCGCTAAGGATATGACCCTGCGCGATTCTTTCCGCAGTCTCGTCGTCAAGATGAGTGAAGCTAATATCTCAGGCAATGTCATCGGGGATGCCGAAGGCTTCCGTTCCTCAAAACGAGGTCGGCGACCCAGTTTTGCGAAATCCGGTAAGACCCGTATTATCTATCAGATCAAGTTTTTGGGTCAGCACAGTACGGCTAAAGCCAGCTGAAGCCAGTCCTGCATTTAAAATAAAAAAGAAGGAAAAAAAGCCCTTTCGATCCTGTCGAGGGGCTTTTTTTTCCATTCAAACATTCCCATAGGAATCAATCGTCGACCGGGGCTCCAGCGTCAGCAGGGGCTGCATCTTCCGCGGGGGCCACTTCTTCTGCCGGTGCCGGATCGTCAACACCGGGACCAGGAGCCGCCTTGATCTCCTCGTCGAGAAGGAAATCGATCGAGGTCTTTTTGCCCAAGACATCCCGTATGAACCAGGCTCCGTCTTCTTTGACCACGGAAAGGGTGTTCTCGGTCGTGGTTTTGGGAGCCGTTTCGGGGTCGGCTTTTTTATCCGGGCCTAGGTTTCTATAGGTAAGTAGGAAAGTGATTTCGGTTTCGCGCGGCGTCCGATCGCGACGTTCGATCACCGAGTAGCGCTCGAGCTTATAATTCTGTTTGATGAACGCTGACATGATGATGTCGTCGGGCGCTTGAGTGAGAGCATTTTTAAGATTGCCCGTCGTCAATTTCATCAGATCTTGCTTCTGACTGACTTTGGTCATGTTAAGCGAAATGTCCAAATAGGTTTGGACAACCTGCTCGGGGGTCATGTCCTCACGACCGGAACTGCACATTTTGCTGCAACCAATCAGAAATAAAAAGCTAAGCAAGGGAGCAAAGTACGCACGTCGCATTCAGGCTATCCTCCGTCAGGGGACCTACCACAGGGTTGGGAGGCATTGGTGCAGCCGGTGGTGCATTGTAGTCCCAAGGTCGAGCGGGCGCTGAGGGCTCGGGATTCTCTGCATTTGGACTTTTCAAGGCCTCATCTTCTGCAGCAGGCTTCTTCACTACTTGAGGGTCATTAGACCCGGGCGCGGCCGGTGCTTCAGTCTCAGGGGAAACGATGCCCCGTTTGCGCATCTCCTCGATCTGTTTCCATTTCGGTATGCGTGGGAGTTCCCTCGTCACACCCTCGGGAGCTTTGCGCCCGTTCGACTTCCTATCGTAATTGTACGAACCTTCCGAATCACCTTGAAAAGGCTCCTTGGGGGTTCGTCCACTTCGAATCGGTCGCGGATAGGCGATCTCCGGATTCTCCATCACTTCCTTCAGCCAGCTGACGAAAGCCTTGACTTCAGCTGGCGAAGCTTGAACGATTTCAGCATTTCCTAGGCGTTGCAGGGTGTTCATATCCCTGGTGATGCCGTAAAGCCGTTGATCAACAAAGACTAAAGTAGGGGTAGTATACCCTGTTCTTGGTCGTAGGTACGTCGGCACACCTTGACCCCTTAGATAAGGAAGTCTCGAACCGGATGAACTCAGCTGCTCGCGACCGAGATAGACCTTCACATCCAGATTTCGGTATTTTGCCAAAAAAAGGGCGGTAGCGACTTCTCCATCGGTGAGATAATCCGTGAGCAGCCACACTCTCTTTCGACCGCTGCCGATCAGTTCTAGTATATTATGACGCAAATCATCAAAGTTTACAGTAGTCTTAAAATTAAATCCTGGAGTCCCTATGGGGAGCTGGGGAGCCGGGATTGGTAAGGGGGTAGCTGGAGCAGCAAGAACCTGGACTTGGGTCAGACTCCCAAGGGCCAAGGCCATCAACAGAATTCTCTTCAGCATATCCTCACCCTTTTCTAAGTCATAACGACTGTTTCAAGCGGACGATAAAGGCTCCAAAGCCATCCATCTCGTCCTGATTTCCGGCATAAACAGCGAAGAGCTGGTCATGCGTCACGTATTTCTTATAATAGTCAGGCAGGCGGCTCACCGGAGAAATGATCTCGACTTGGTCGCTCATCGTTTCCTTGAGACGGGCCAGATGGGCTTCAGTCTCTTCCGTTTCAAAGGAGCATACGGAATAAATCAACTCGCCGCCTACTTTCAACTGCTTCAAGGCGTGCAGAATCATCGACCATTGCTGTTCGGCCATCGACTCGATGAGTTTGACATTCTTGCTCCATTTGCCTTCCGGATGGCGCCGTAAAACGCCCAATCCACTGCAAGGGGCATCAAGGAGGATCTTGTCGAGCTTTTCCTGAGCGCTCCAGGCCATGAAGTCCTCTTCGATCCAGTTGAGCTTTTTAAAGCCTAATCGATCCAGGGTCTCTTGCGCCCTTAGATACTGACTATGGTCTTTTTCAACTGCGTAAAGAGTGATCTTTTCCTGACCGAGTTCATAGATATGAGATAGTTTGCCGCCAGGACCTGCGCAGGCATCGGCGATTTTTTGCTCAGGTTCGGGACTCACTAGATAGCCAATGAGCTGGGACGCTTCATCCTGAACCGTGAAATATCCCTCTTGAAAATACCTGGAATCGGCAAGCTGGGGAGCTTTGGTCAGCCGCAGCGCGGAGCGGAGCGGGCGTCGCTCACTGGTTAGCTTTTCCTCTCGCAGGAGGGCATCCTGAAGCTCGGCAGCCTCGGTTAGGGGAGTCTTTAGACTGTTCACGCGTATCGAAAACGATGGTGGCACATTGTTGGCCGCCAGCATCTGTTCCATTCGTTCAAAGCGGAAGCGTTTGAGCCAGCGTTCCACCAGCCAGAGGGGATGGGCAAATTGTAGCGCCAGGTATTCCTTGGCTTTGGTCTTTTTATCCGGTTTGGGGAAGTATTCGGCACGGCGTCCGATCTGTCTCAGGATGCCATTGACAAAGGTACAGGCTTTGGACTGGCCCTTTTTACGAACGTACTCGACGCTTTCATTGACGGCGGCACGGTCCGGCACGCGGTCCATATAGTAGATTTGATAGGTGCCAAGGATCAACGCCGCGCGGATCTCAGGAGTGGAATCATCAAGGTTTCGTTTGGAGGTATTTTGGAGTATCCAATAGATCTTGGAATACCAACGAAAGCTGCCAAATAACAATTCTTTTATAAAAGCCTTGTCGAGTCGCGTAATTTTCTGGCCATGCAGGGCATAGGTCTCGCTGAGAACCTGTTCAGGTTTGCGTTTGTTATCCATAACAGCAACGAAGGCATCAAACGCAAGTTCGCGTGCAAGGGACAGAGTGGATTGAGTCAAAGGGAAATCTCCTGGATGATTGAGTTTTCCTTTTTTCCTATCCTTGAAAATGGAAAAGCCCAAAAGCTGAGCTGGACTTCGTTCTGCCGGTAGGACGTCAAGAGAGGTGGACAGGAGAACGTATCAGCTGAGCCCCCAGGTATAGTAGGGATTTGATGCGCTGTCAAAACTCTTTGCTATCGAGGCTCTGGATAGAGGGCTCAGGCTTGGTGAGGGGTTCGTCCTCCTTAAGAAAACGCCGGACGCGATTGTGAGTAGGGCGTCTTGAACCATTGAGATCCTTGCGAAGTTTGCGCAGCTGGATCGATTTGGAGATATGCGATACGCTGCTGTAAAGCGCAGCGACAAGCACGCCGAGAATAAAGGCGCCAATAAAGGCCACAAATGCTGGGGTTTGATACTCGCCGAAGAACGGCAGCTTGACCAGGATTGTTTCCAGGTTATTGACCGAAAAATAGATTCCATAAATCAATCCGATAAGGCCAAGTAAACCTGAGAGAATTCTACGGACTAGAGTCATGGAAACTTCCTTGTAAGCGTTGAAGTAAATTTAAACAAAATAACAGGCCCGGTCAGATATTAACCGGGCCTGAAATTTTTTTTCTAGGTCTTTTTCAAGGGAAGCGACGGTCTCAAAGCCTAGGGCCGTGTTACCGCCGATCAAAATCAAAGTTTAGATTTTTTGCTCTTCTTTTGCTTTGGCTTTTGCAAAAGCATCGGCCAAGCCAGTTTTGGGTTCAGCAACCTGGCTGATGTATTGGCTAAGCTCAGCGCCCTGGAGCTGTCTCAAAAGAGCCTTACGAGAAAGTGAGAATTTACGCTCTTCACTATCGCTAGCAAGGATGATGAATTCAATCTCGTCGCCTTCTTTCACAACATCTTCGACTTTCGCGACGGTGTCGTCAGCAAGTTCACTGATGTGAATCATGCCCTCGATACCAGGAGCGAGTTCGACAAAGGCACCAAAATCGACGATCTTAGTGATTTTGCCTGTGCCTTTAGTGCCGGGGACGAGGTCGCGGGCAGCTTTCAGCCAAGGATCTTCACCAAGTTGTTTGATGCCGAGTGAAAAGCGCTCATTCTCGGCATCGATCTGAAGGATCTTAGCTTCGAGTTCGTCGCCTTTTTTGAACAGGTCACCCGGATGATTGATGCGGTCGGTCCAGGAGATATCCGAGATATGGATCAAGCCGTCGATGCCGTCTTCGATACCAACGAAGATACCGAAATCAGTGATGTTACGGATTTTGCCCTGAATAACATCGCCTTCCTGGTATTTCTCGCGAACGATATCCCAAGGATTAGGCTCGATTTGCTTCATGCCGAGGCTGATACGACGGTTTTCAGTGTCGATCGCGAGGATGACAACTTCAACTTCATCGCCAACCTGGACGACTTTAGACGGATGCTTGATGCGTTTGGACCAGGACATTTCGCTGATGTGGATCAAGCCTTCAACGCCTTGTTCCATTTCCACGAATGCGCCGTAATCGGTAAGGCTAACGACAGTACCCTTGACGCGTGCATTGACTTGGTAGCGCTCGCCAACCGTCAACCAAGGGTCATTTTGGAGCTGCTTGTAGCCCAAAGATACGCGCTGACGGCTTTCGTCGTAGCTGAGTACCTTGACTTCGATTTCTTGACCAACTTCGAACATTTGCGAAGGATGGTTGATGCGACCCCAAGACATATCAGTGATATGAAGCAGGCCGTCGATGCCGCCAAGATCAATGAACGCGCCGTAATCAGTGATATTTTTAACGATACCTTTGAGAACTGCATTTTCTTTGAGGTGGGACAGGGTTTCGCTGCGCAGCTTCTCGCGGTCTTGCTCCAACAATACGCGACGACTGAGAACGATGTTGCCACGCTTCTTGTTAAACTTGATGATCTTAAAGCTGAGCTTGTTGCCGATCAGCTTATCAAGGTTGCGAACGGGACGCAGGTCAACCTGTGAACCCGGCAAGAACGCTTTAACGCCGATATCAACCGAGAGACCGCCTTTGACCCGGGCGATCACGCGGCCTTCCACGATTTCACTTTTTTCATATGCGTCAGAAATACGGTCCCATGCTCTGAACATTTCCGCGCGCTCGCGGCTCAGAACCATTTCGCCTTCATTGTCTTCAAATGAGTCGAGGTAAACCTCAACCATATCGCCTTCGCTGACGCCAAAAGAGCCGTCTGCGAGGAAGAATTCAGACTTAGGAATTTCGCCTTCAGACTTGTGACCGATGTCAACAATGACTGAGTCATCTGTGAAGCGTACGACGCGACCGCTAACGATCGAACCTTCCTTCACGGAAGCAGAACCTGCCTCGTCCAATAAGTTGGCAAATTCTTGGCTTTGGCTTTTTTGGTGATCGAAATCAGTATCTTCGTCTTCCCAACTGATTTTTCCGATACCTGCAAGCTTGGAATCTTGTAATTGCATGATTATGGTTAACTCCTGATATTGTCCGCCCATCGGACATATTTTTCGCTCAGAGCTTGAATCGTTAACATGGAGGTCTACAAAAGTCAATGAAAGCACGCTAAGATGGGGACTGCTGTGGGCTGGAATTTCTCTTCAAGTCGAGATAGGAAAATACAATGTATTTTAAGCTGAATAGTCGCCCTTTTTGCAGGGTAGCCCTTGTCTCATTTTTGACCTATCTTGCTCCCCTTCTTCACGCCGAGGACGCCGCTCCCAAACCAGAGGCACCAGAGTCCTGCAAACCAGCGGTCGGACCGACCCCCGACGTCGCCCGTTCCGAAACTTATAAAGGTCTTCCCTTTCAGCCCGGGGAAGAGATCCGCTACGTCTTAAAATACGGGGCTCTCAAGGTTCATGTCGGCTATGGCTATCTACGCGTCCAGGCGCCCATAAAACAAACGATCAAAACGCTTGGAGCTGATGGCAAGTCTTTTGAGGAAAGCCGTTGGCACCGGGTCTTCGCGGCGGAAGCCTACACCGGCGATTGGTACAAATATATTTTTGCGGGTCACGACAGTCTGCAATCCTTCTCAAGGCCATGGGACAGCGGGGTCACCAAGTTCTACATCAATCAAAATGAGGAAAAACCATTCGTACGACGCTTTCATGCTGAAAAATGGCTCGATTTCGATCATTCAAACTGCGTCGTCAAACAGCGATTCCTCGATCATAAAAAGGGAGCTGAGAAGCTGAGCGAAAGCTTTATCGATCCCGCGTCGGTTGATGCGATGACGGCGGCTTACAAGCTTAGAACCTATAATTATGAGTTGAACAGGACTGAACGATTCCTCGTTTATACGTCTGAGAAAAACTGGTGGCTTGAAGCGACGCCAACGGCCATTGAAGACACCGTGACCGCGATCGGCAAGAATAAAGCCTATAAGCTAACGGTAAAGACCTACTTAGGCAAAGAACTGCAGCAGAAGGGCAACCTCTATATCTGGGTAGCAGCTGATATTCCCCAGCATCCCATCCTTAAGATCCAGGGCGAAGTGACCTTCGGTTCGATTTATATGGAAATTGACCGTTATACGGCGGGAATTCCTTTGGATGCATCCTCTTCAGCAGCGGCAGCGGCAACTCCAATGGGAGCTCCCGAAACGCCGCCGGCACCGGCAGCAGCCCCGGACCAATCTCCGGAGTCAGCAGGGGCTGCGAGACCGACACAGGTTTCGAAAACGGCCAAGAAAGTTGCACCTGAAAAAGTCCCGAAAAAAGCCAAGCCAGCCAAAGCTGGCGAGCCTGCACCAGCGGCCGAAAGCAAGCCGGCTAAAGAACCGGCAAAGTAAACTTTGATTTCAGAGGCCCGCTTCGGCCATGACCTCGATTGCGTGCTTTTGAGCGCTATTGAGGTCTTTTATCACATCGAGGTCGACGACCGCATAGAGATCGCCGGCGGCACCGCCAGCAATGGGAAAGCCCAAGCCACGCAATCGCACCTTGGTGCCTGCCTTCACTCCGGCCGGCACCTTGATCGTTTTAGGGCCTTCCGGTGTGTTGACGGCTTTACTTGCACCGAGAAACGCTTCGGAAACTTTCAGCTTGAGGGTCACCTCTATATTGTCATCGAGCCGTTTAAATTCGGGATGCTCGAGCACGTTGACGATGACGTAAAGATCACCCGGTTGCCCGCCGCTTCGTGAGGGCGCTCCCCGCCCTCCGACGCGAAGTTTGGAGCCTGTCTTTACGCCTTTGGGAATTTTAATTGTCATTTCCCGTTCGGTGCCATCACTGAGCTTAAAGGAAATAGGCTTTTCCACTCCTTTATAGGCATCGAGAAAGCCGATGCTGACGGGAAACTCAACGTCCTGGCCTTTGGCTGGTCCCTGCTGGCCGAAACCGCCGGCGCGTGGGCCGCCGCCGCCTCCAAAAAAGCTGGAAAAGAAGCTGTTTCTGCCACCCAGGCCCATTTCATCGAAGATCGAAGAGAAGTCGGTGCCACGGAATATATCTTCCGAACTGTATTGCTGGTGGAATCGAGAATCACCTACGGTATCGTACTGGCGCTTCTTTTCCGTATCGGAAAGCACGGCATACGCTTCGTTAATTTTTTTAAATTTTTCTTCCGCCGATTTATCGTCGGGATTACGATCGGGGTGGTATTGCATGGCCAATTTGCGATAGGCTTTTTTGATTTCAGGCTCGCTGGCGGTCTTGGCAACCCCAAGTATATCGTAATAATTTTCCACGGTTAACCCCTATGACTGCGACACTTACCTCAAGTCCTTAGGCAATATGCGGCTGAAAGTATGAAAGTCAAGCCCAGTCAGCTTAATAGCGTGATACAATCACAGCGTGACACAATGAAAGCTTATTTTGCCCTATGGCGCTGGAATATGGGGCACTTTGGCCTTCGATTTGCTTGGTTTGAGGATATATGGGGTATCGGGCTCGCCTATTATGCTTGGGCTTGGGTTTTTTTCTTGTGACCCTGCTCCTTTTCTATGCAGCGTTTCATCAGCTCTATCTTCGTGGGATGCAGGCCGAAGCCAAGCTCATGACGAGCTACCTTCATACTCTCGAGCGCGTTTACAAAATCGAAAATAAACGCTTTGTTTATTGGTCCGAGCCCTATGGCGCTATGCAGCTGGGGGTCGACAACTGTAGGCAGCCGGCAGCTGCTGCGGAAGTCGGATTCACAGTTCCGGGTTGCCATCGGGAGCAGGCGCCTTTGCCTCGCTATTCGTTTCGTGTTCTAAGGGATGCCACTGGGGATCGATTGCAAGTCGAGGCTCGGTCCGGTAGCGACGCTCTGGGTCGGAGCTTTGTCTGTTTCGATGCGAAGGGGCATGACCTTTGGCAAAGTTCACAAAATCTTGAGTTTGCCCCTATCGAATCCTGCTGGTAGCCTCCGTCTAAAAAAATGAACAGACAGCTTTTCTCAATGAAGTAGCTAATTAAGCCGAAACTCTTGGCGACAGGTAATACTTTAAGCTTGGCTGCTATGACAAAGACGAAAAGCACAATTCAGGCCCTCTCCAGTCTAAAATTCCTTGCCGGAGTTTTGGCAACCAATTTTGTGTTGGCGGCGTTCTGGATATCGGCCCCGGCCGAGAGTTGGGTCCGGGGCGTGGGACTGGTCGGCAGTTTCCTCATACTCGTCAAAGCAGCCAAAAAAATTTGGGAATATAAACTCTCGCAATACCAGGTAGCTGTTCCGGCAGCAGAAGTGAAAAAAACGCCGCACGATGAGCTTGAAAGGTTCGTCGTTGAACAGCTGCAGTTTGCCGTCATATCAGTCGGACCTGACCTTGACTATCAACTTGAAACCAAGACGGTTCCGGCAGCGATGGGCAGCTGGCGGATGTGGGAACGCCAGGACCTTGGTGAGCTTCTCCGATCGGTCACAAGTCTGCCAAGCAAAGACATCGATCTCCTTAAATTTCAGCTCCGCCTGGCCTTTGGAATGGATCATATCCAATGGCAGGTCACGGCCTTGGGATTGCCACGCGAAGCTATGCTCAAGGTTGCTCACGGTCACTACGTTCGCATGAGTTATGTGCCTCAGTTCGAAAATGGGCTCCTGGCAAAGGTGCGCATGGTCATGCAGGATATTTCTGAGATCAAGCAGCGCGAAGAACAGGCGAATACCCAGCGTAAGGAAATGGAAAAATTTTTCGCGCTTCTGCAGGTATCCGACTCCCTCTTTGAACTCTTTATGGGGGAATCACGACGGCTTTTTGATGATATTCGTAACGATCTAAAACTTCTTAAGAATTCGTCGGTCGAAGCGGCCCGCGATCATGCTTCGCGCCTGTTCCGGGCCGTGCATACCATCAAAGCCAATGCCCGACTCTTTAAGCTCGACAGCATTCAGGATGTGGCTCACCATGTGGAAACCTATCTCGATGATTTGCGGCAGGGCAAGATCAAGATCAATCCCAACACGCTTCAGGAGCTGACACTGCGGATGCAGTCGATCAGCGAGGAAATCTATTCCTATGCGAGTTTGCGCAAGGAGATCCTCAATACTGCGAATCGCAACTCCGGTATCAACCTCCGGTACCGAGTCCAGTGGGTGCGTTCTTTGATGAGTCAGTTTGCTACTCTCATCAGTGATCCTGTGATTGAAAAAGAACCGCTAGCACTGATCCAAAAGGAATTCAGTCGGGCGATGTCGAGTTTTGATCGTTCGTCTCTAAGGGACTATATCCGTGGCTATGATGCGATGCTGCAGGAGATGGGATCGGAGTTGGGCAAGGAAGTCGTGCTTCTGACTGATGTGGAATTCCACCACTTTGATTCGATTATCCTGACTCGCATCAATGACATTCTTCTGCATTGCATGCGGAATGCCATCGATCATGGAATCGAGCTGCCGGATCAAAGAGAAGCTCTTGGAAAACCTCGGAAAGGTACGATATCAATTGCGACTCACGAACGCAATGGTATGGTCGAGGTCGTCCTTAAAGATGATGGTCGTGGGATCGATGTCGAAAAAGTCCGGCTGCGAGCGATAGAACTGGGGATTCTCAAGCAGGATCAGGCACGGATGATGAGCGACGAGGACATCGTGCCTTTGCTCTTCAACGTCGGCGTCTCGACTTCAACCACAGTCACGGAAATATCGGGTCGTGGCCTGGGTATGGACGTCGTCCGCGATGCGATCTATGGAATGAACGGTCAGCTAAAGCTGGCTTTTGAAAAGAACCAATCGACAACGATCTCGTTTCTCATTCCAACCTCGACCGAAGATTATATGGCTCCGCTTGCGATCCATGATATTCGCATCCTGATCGAGGATGCTCTGAGAGAGTATAAGAAAGACTCGGGATTCACCGTGGCTTTTGAGTCGGGCCTCCTGGGTCAGACGACAGTGTTTGCCGATCGTGCGGTTCTTTATGAAGCCATGCTCTTAAGCTTTCGCGAAATGGGGCCGCGCCTTAAGCCAGGCCGTCCGGTGCACGTGTCGATTGAAGAGCATTTAGGCAAGAGAAAGGTTGATAGTTTTGTTTTCTATCGCCTCAAAATCGGCGATCCGATGGAAAAGCTTGTGGCCGAGCAGAAAACGAAATCTTTTGATCGGGCAACTGAACTGATCAGACGGTGCAGTGGATCGCTTTACGTCAAAAATCGCTCGGCGATTGAAATCAATATTCCCTCAAATATTCCGGTGCCCTTTGCAGACTATAACTTCAAGGTTTTGATCTATTCGTCGCGCTCCAAAGGTTATGATCTGCAGGTTGAGCACTTTTTTAAAATGGTGATGGGCGGGTGGCATTATAAGTTCTATTGCATTAGCGATGCGGTGAGCCTGCCACCTGAACTGAATTCGGCAGCCTGCCTTGTGCTCCTTGATAGCCAGCATATCGAGACCTATGTTGCCACACGGACGGAAAAGGACAGGTCGCGCGACGGGATCATCCTCTTTTCGCAGGAAAATCTTGACATCGATACTCTCAATGAGACCGGAATTCTGCCGGAAAATCTGCTTTTCGCTCCGCCTTTGTTTGATGAAAAACACCTTTATCGATGTCTGGTCTCGATTATTTTTCGACGCTTTCTCAAGGAAATGGTTCGGGAGAAGAATGAGGCTCAGGAGATTCGTAAGGCATCGTGAGTGAGAAGATGGGTAATGTGAGTCATAGTTGAATGCCAGCAAAAATGATTAAGACTTAACGGGAGCGTTACATTTTTCGTTTTTGACAATAACAGATCAGGTCCTGGTGCCCCAGTGTACATGGGCTCTTTAAGGTTTCTGGCCTTCGCTTCGAATTCAAGGTTTCGTCCTGGCAAACCGTAACCTCCTTTTCAGGCATTTTACCTGGAGCTTCGGCTACTCAGTGGCCACGTAGCTGACGATGGCATCCTGGACGGATCGATTCACCTGACGTTGAGACTCCACTGAACAGGCGACGAAGCGATCGAGAT
>CAXSGP010000089.1:0-19680 GCA_964236955.1 uncultured Oligoflexus sp.
AAATACGAGTTTGCCTGTACTTTTCAATCACTTATCTCAAACGTCAACAGCCCCCAATAATAAAAGTTAAATGTGCTGAAATCGAAAAGCATTATCAAGAACGATTCCCAAAAAACTGGGCTGGCGAGGTCACCACTATTGCCAAAGACGAAAGCTTAAAAACAAAACTAAAGGATGCGATCAAAGATTACCTGGAAAGCCGCTAATTGCTATCGAAAACTGCTTAAAGTTTGAGACTGGCAATGCGCCTTCGACCGTGGTAACCGACGGAGTACGGAAGGTGATGACATTGAGGCTTACGCTGTAAACGATTCCTGATGTGTTAAGGCAAGCTAGGTCTTTACAGTTTAAAAAGGTCCCTGCGTCCTCAGAACTAGCGTCCGTAGATTTTTTGAAATAATCCTGGGCTACACCTACAAAGGATACCTTGCCTTTGGCTTTTGAAGACTGGCTAGGCTCAAGCTTAAACTTTAAAGTCGGGGTGATAGCCGAGCTTTTATTCTCGTCGGCAGCGAAAGCGTCGGAGAGTGCCACCAAAAATTCGGAATAAGGTTTACCAAAAATCAAAAGATCTTTCTTTTCGATTTCTGCCCAGGCGGAAAATGTCTTGGTGAGATCTAAAAGAGCATCGCCGTAGATCGGCAAAAGATATTTTTCGGAATTTAGAACAGAGTCGAGATCTTCAGAGACTTTCTCATTGTCCCTTGTGATCCTGTCCACCAAGACGGTAAAAAGACCCGATTGAGAGTCGAACTTAAGAGTCACGAGAGCTGAAAGTTCGATGCTCTGATCACCCTTCAAAAGGTCAAAGGTAAACTTATAGAGTATGCGGCTATCGCCAACATCGACTCCACCGCCACATTTTTTCTTTTCGGAAAAAGCCTGAGGCTTAAATTCTACATCTGGCAAATAACGCTTTTGATAATCAGAGAAAAAGTCAGAAATATTATCGCAAAAAGTATCAACCGAGCTATCAGCGACGCTCGTAAGCTTAAAGCTGTCGATCGACCTTGCATGCGGCTCTGCGATAGGCAGCTTGTCATCATGATGGTCGCTGTTTCTATGCCCGCATGATCCCAGAAGGATAAAAGAAGAAACGGCGAGGATATTCAAAAGGTTTTTGTAAAACATAGGAGCCTCTTTACATGATCAAAATTGCGCCGGGACTTACCCGATGGAGCACAGATTGGATAGCTATTAGATGGAGAGCGGCATGTCAGTAGGGGAGTTCTTGGCCTCCATTGGCACTCCCAGAGCCCTAAGGCTCTTTCTCCGACAAAAGGGCAATTATGGGCCGGATCACCCCGAGCGGTAGCTCAGGGTCGATATCAGCAAGGACAAAGGCATCTGTACCCTCAAGCCCATTGATCAGATCCTTCGGAATTTTTCCCTGAAAGCTCAGAACCCAGCTTTCTGTCGCTTTAAGGAGTTCAACGAGGGACTTTTGAACAGAGCCGTTGAGATAGGGGTCAAGATTGAACAACATGCAGCCTGGGGCATAAATACTGACGATCTCCCTCCAGCTGGCTATAAGCTCTGGGAGTTCAGGGTCTTCGGTGCCAATCTTTTTCAGAGTCCCATCAATCAAATAGACCGACAACTCAATCGCGCTATCTCGAAATCTTAGGGTTTTACCCCGGCCTTCGAAGTATGAATGCCCCATACTTTCCCCTTTATTTCAATATAATTAATGGTTTAGTGTATTTGTAGCCTTCACTTAGTAGCAACTCAAGCTTGGCAATTTGCTCGGCGTTCATGCCAAGAGTATCGACCACTATAAGTTTTGAAGACTGGATCTCTTCACGTATCACCGAAGCGGCGAGCCCTTCTACCATCTTATCTCGGATAACAAGCGGTAAACCAGTTTTACTGTCGTATAAGGGGCCTTTGAGATCCATCGGCCCGTAGCTCGGGTCGATAAAATCGAAGGCTGGGTCTACCGACCGAATGAGCCTCCGTCCGGTAGCCATCTCATAGCGGACACCCCCAATACCTTCCGCAAGATTATGAGTATGCTTTGCGTGTTCGAAAGAAAGTTCGAGTATGCGCTTCCTAAACTCGATGATCTTCAAAAGCCTCCCATGAATTTCCGATAATTTCATGGCATCTTCACTAACAACGGAAGTAGGCTTGAGAACATCCAAGAATTCGTCGGGAGTAAACCCACGCTCTAAGAAGGGGGCAAGTTCATCGATCGAATTAAAGCCCACCATCTTCGACATCTCAAAGACTGATCGCATCTCAGACAGAGATATCGTGGCAACTTTCCTCGCCATAGCCAAAAGGTCAGGAATTGCCCTAATAGCCTTGATGCCCATGAAGACGTCCACTATCGAGCCCGCAACCTTTCCTGCAATTTGCCCGCAATCGACCAAATCATCACCGCAGTGCTTCAAAGCCTCAAAATTGTCAAAGGCAGCCTGGCGAATCAAAGCTCCCGTTTTTCTGTATTCATAGACGGCCCTTGCAAGTGCTTTTCCAGTTTCAACAGGACTTGTGGCAGCTTCATAGGCACCTGTAACGGTATCAAAGCCCCACTGCGTTATCCCTGTTGTGGTCCCCTCAATAAAGTCCACCACGCCCCAGGCGTCATCAATCGCCAAAAGAAACCCGTCTCTGCCTGTCTTTTCATTCATCGCATAAAGCGCACGCTCGATCGAAAGGGCCGCGTGAAGGCGAAGCGTTGAGTAGTCAAGCCGCATCGAATATTTTGCGAGCATGTTTGCTACACTTACAAATTCATAGCCTTCAAAGCTATCAGCTGTCACGTGCGCGCCAAACAGATCCTCTGAGCCTTTCGACGTCTGATACTTTTTATATGTTTCCACACGCACGTTGTGGTTCACATAGTCAAGCACAACCCTTGCGCGATTTAAAAAGCGAAGGCCTAATCCGAGTAGTCGTCAAATAGTTTCTGGCTGTCGCTTGAAAGGCTTGTGGCGAAAGAATCGAGCGTAATCAGACATTCACCAGCAAAGAGAGCACCGTCAGTATTCGATGGCTTATTGTCAAGGGTTTGGATCGGACCATGACCCTCATAGACTAACTCCTTTTTCGAGGAACCATTTTCCATTCGTTGAAATGATTGCTCAGCCCCTTCGCCAAAGCTCAGACCGAAATTTAAACGTCCGCCATTACACTGGTAGCTGTAGGTCAAAGAATATTTATAAAAGAAAAGTTAAGTCCATCATGTCTTGAGACAGATGGACTCTCTTGTTATGGAGTCGTCTGCCACACTAAAACCGTCCAAGATTAAATCAAGAATGATTCTTCGCCCAGCCCGCCGAATGTTTGACAGCAGCCTGCCAGGTCTTGTAGAGACGGGTGCTTTCGGCCTCGGGCATCGTCGGCAAGTAACTCACCTCCTTTTGCCAAAGCTGTTTAATCTGCTCGATATTTTCAAAGAATCCGCAGGCAAGCCCGGCGAAATAAGCCACCCCCATGGCGGTGAGTTCCAGGCACTGCGGCTTGACCACAGTGGCCTTCAAAAGGTCCGCTTGAAACTGCATAAGCTGGGAATTGATCGAGGCACCCCCATCAACGCGAAGTTCTTTAATGGGGATTTTGGCATCTTCACGCATGGCATCGATAATATCGCGCGTTTGAAAGGCGATCGCCTGCAGAGCGGCCAGTGCGATGTGTTCTTTTTTCGTGCCACGGGTGAGGCCAATGATAGTGCCTCGGGCATAGGGATCCCAATAGGGAGCACCAAGACCGGTAAAGGCCGGTACGAAATAGACGCCACCGTTATCGGGCGCCTTGCGGGCAAGGGCTTCGATATCGCCACTTTTTTCTATCATGCCCAGACCATCACGCAGCCACTGCACGATAGCGCCTCCCATGAAGATGGAGCCTTCGAGGGCATAGGTCACATCCTTACCCAACTTCCAGGCGACAGTCGTGATCAGCTTTTTGTGCGAAAGAATGGGCTCTTTGCCAATGTTAAGCATGAGAAAGCAACCGGTTCCATAGGTGTTTTTGATCATGCCGGGCTCGATACAAAGCTGACCAAAAAGGGCCGCATGCTGATCCCCCGCCACGCCGGCGATCGGTGCAGCAAAACCAAACTTCGAGGCCTCGACCTGCCCATACACTTCACTGCAGGACCTGACTTCAGGGAGAAGGGATTTTGGAATATCAAAGGTCTTGAGCAGATCTTCATCCCACTGACCTGTGTGTATATTAAAAAGCATGGTGCGACTCGCATTGGTCATGTCGGTGGCATGCACCCGACCATCGGTCAGGTTCCAGATGAGCCAGGCATCGACATTGCCGAAGGCAAGTTCACCTTTATTGGCCCGCTCGCGGGCGCCGGGAACATTATCGAGCAGCCAAAGAATTTTGGATGCAGAGAAATAAGCGTCGATCACCAGACCAGTCTTTTGCTGGATATGTTCGGAGAGGCCACGTTTTTTCCACTCCTCACATCGAGCCGCTGTACGTCTATCCTGCCAGACAATGGCGTTGGCTATGGGTTTGCCCGTTTTTCTGTCCCACAAAATTGTCGTTTCGCGTTGATTGGTAATACCGATCGCCGTGATCTCATCGCCCTTGGGTAGCTTCTCCACGAGCTTTTTTAGGACATTGAATTGACTGGCCCAAATTTCATTGGCATCATGTTCCACCCAACCCGGTTGCGGATAGATCTGCTGAAATTCCTCTTGTGCCAAACCAGTGATCTGGCCATTTGGATCAATAATGAGAGCCCGCGAACTTGTGGTTCCTTGATCCAAAGCTAGAATATAGCGCTGCTTCGTCATGAACGGCTCCTTGATTGGTGAAAGAGTTTCCCCATTTTATCGACTCAATAAACTTTTCTAAGCAAATTTTATCTCAGGCGCTTAAGGGAAATGCAGCAGAGTTTCCACACGGCTGTGCGGCGCCGGCGGATCGGGAGCGTAAAGTGTTTTGCGCCAATACATGAGTGCCTCCGGAAAGCGTTCCGCCATTGCATTGAGATTGATGAGCTCATTTTCAAACGAGGCCACCACGTCACCCAACGAGGCGATTTGCTCGAGCGCGCCCACCTTAAAATGATGATCGCTCATGCTAAACTCCGCTTTGAGCATGACGTGGGTTCGGGGGGGATGCATGGGAAAACCGAGGCTCTTTAACGATTCGATCGTTCCCTGATACATACCCATATGATCGCGCGCCGTTAGGTAGACGATATGGGCGCCAAGTTCCTCGCAGTGCTTCACAAAAGATTGTGCCCGTGGAAACGCCCGGTCTTGAATGAGATAGGGATAGGTGAAATAGTGCTTCAACCAGAACTGGAACAAGGCGTCGCCAAAATCGGCACGGCTTACCTTGATGAGTTTGAGGTTATCAGCCACGCGGTAGCAAAGGTTCTGCCAATTGAAAGCAAGTAGCTTTTCACTTTCGTCCGGCCATCGCTCCTGAACCTCAGGTTGTGCCGCAAAAGCCTTAAAAACCAATGACTTCCGATAGCGGCAGTCGATGAGGGTATCGTCCACATCAAAGACGGCGAGAGGTCTGAGGTTTTTGGCCAGAAGGGGTTTGATGCGAGCTTCGATGCTTTCAAATATAAGCATTGGCGATTTGTCTCCGAACGAGTTCAGCATAGTGGCCACCTTTTTCAAGCAGTTCTTCGTGCGGCCCTTCCTCGAGCATGCTGCCCTTATGAAACACCAGGATCCGATCACAGTGCCGTATCGTGCTCAGGCGATGGGCTATGATAAAGCAGGTACGGCCGTGGAGCAGCTCCACGATAGCTTTTTGAATGAGGGCTTCGCAAGGTTCATCAACATGAGCCGTAGCCTCGTCAAGAATCAGGACCCTGGGGTTGCGAACCAGCATACGAGTCAGAGCGACGAGTTGCCGCTCACCCATGCTGAGGTTGGTCCCTCCATCATTAAGCAGGGAATCAAGGCCGTGGGGTAATTTCGCCATAAGTTGATCGAGGCCTGTTTTTGCACAGGCCTCAAGCAGGATCCCATCGGTCATCATAGCGGTCTCGGGAAGCGTCACGAGGAGGTTATCACGCAGGCTACCATAAAAAATTACGACATCCTGTGATACGACTCCAATCTGCCTCCGGATGGCCTGTCGATCCCAGCTTTTGATCGAGACGCCATCGATAAGGATGTCGCCCGACTGGATCGGATAGAGCTGCGGGATCAGATGCAGAGTTGTTGACTTTCCCGAGCCGGTTTTTCCGACCAGACCGATGCTCATTCCTGGCTTTATATGAAAGCTGAGGTTCTTTAGGACGAGGTGACCGGGGTTATAGCCCATCGAAACATTTCTGTACTCGACCTCACCCTTTAGCGGTTGCTGGTAGCTGCCACCCACACCGAGAGTCTGGTCTTCTTCGGGCTCCTCAAGCATTTTGCGGACGCGTTCGCTTGAAGCCATGGCATCCTGAATGAGATGCAATTCAAATGAAAGCTGCATGATGGGCCGAAAATAGCGTTCGGTATAGCGGATGAATGCCACGAAGAGACTGAGGCTGATTCCACCGTCGAGACTCAGATGTCCCCCCCACCACAGTATGGCGACAATAGGTAAGGCGCAGAGGAAGGCCGACAGTGGGCGAATGAAAGAATTCCAGTTCATCATTTTAAAGGCTGTCTTGAGAAGGTCCTGAGAGCTGCCTCGAAAACTGTCAGAACTCCATTGCTCGAGACCAAAGATACGGATGACGGACAGCCCATTGATGAATTCGGCCAGTTTAGAATTTAGGGCCGCTGATTTTTTCTTGTACTCCCGGGTCCAAAAGCGCAGAGGACGCCGGACTGCGAGAGTGAGCAGAGCCGATGGGATGCTGGCGGCTGCGATCCAGGAGCCGATTGTAAAGTCGGTGAGAAGCATAGCGACGATCACGGAAAAAATGATCAGGGTCGCGGTAAGGATGCGGGGCAGTGTGCCACTAAAAAACGATTCCACCCCTTCAACATCGGCGGTGAGCCTGGTGAGGGTACGGCCCAGAGGTTGATGATCGAAATAGGCGATCGGCAGCACCGTCAGTTTTTTGAACAAAGCCTGACGGACCTCAAAGGCAACTCTGTTCGTCACCGAGGCCAGACCGATGCGGCCGCGATAGGTGACCCAGACGTTAAGCACTTCAAAGCAGAGAATGAGGGCGACGAGGCGATAGATTTCGACATGTTCGGACGGTCGGGTCAGAGCTTCCGCCAAGGCTCCCATGTTTTTCGCCGAAAGCATCAGAAACACCGAGGAGAGCACGACGAGCGCTATGCTGGCAATCAAGCGGCGATAGATGCCCTTGCCATAGCGAAAGAGGGCGAGTAAGGCCCTTATATCTCCCTGATGTTCGATCGTATCATGATGTTGCAAGCGTAACCCCCGGGCTGTTGAGGTCGCTTTTTTCCAGGTGCGCGACCATTGGAATGTCGAGGAGTCGGATCTGCCCATCATTCATGCGATAGATGCGGTCGCAAAGCTGAAGGCTTGAGAGTCGGTGAGCCGTCCATAGCACGGCTCGATTCTTCAGATAGGGGGCGAGGTTGTGCAAAATCTTTGCTTCTGTCACGCTATCGACCGCGCTCAGGCAGTCGTCAAGAATTAAGATTGGCGAGGGTTTTAAAAGGGCGCGAGCCAGCGAAAGACGCTGCTTTTGCCCGCCCGAGAGATTGATGCCCCACTCCCCTATCCAACTTTCAAGGCCATCGGAAAACTGTTCCATATCCTGCCAAAGGTCGACACAGTGCAGAACGGCGATAAGCTGCTCATCGGGAAGGGTCTGCGAAGGCGCAAGGTTGTGACGAATGCTGCCGGCAAAAAGAAAAGGTCTTTGCGGCACCATCGTGATTTTTTCCGTCATCCACGCCCGTGAGTTTTCGTCGACCGAGGACCCACAGATCCAGATTTTTCCCGTAAAGCTATCGGCGAGGCCGGCGATCGTTTGAACGAGCGTGGTCTTGCCACAACCAATAGGCCCCATGAACCCAACATGATCGCCGAGTTCCAGCTTGAGGTTTACTTTATCAAGTACGGCCCGTTCGGGATGATAGTGGATGCTGACGTCTTGCGTGACGATCGCCGGGCCAGGGACGCCAGTTCGAATCTGTTTGGGTTTGTCGTCGACAAATTCGAGATCAAAAAGCTCACCGATACGTTGGTAACTGGCAAAGCCGGTTTGCCATTCCGCAATGTTGTTGCCAAGTTCAAAGAGAGGCGATTGCAGAAGCAGGACATAAGACTGTAGGGCCAGAAAGGCGCCTATTGTAAGCGTGCCCTGCTGAATCTGATAGATCCCATAGGAATAGAGAACAGCATAAGCATAAAGGGTGGGAAGGGCGCTTATGATAAAAATCTTCCAGCCGACTTTTAAAACCTCGTACTGCCTTAAAGCATATTCATGCGCATAGCTTCCCAAACGGTCCAGCCATACGCTTTCGCTTGCCGTGGACCTCTGAAGTCTTATCGTATTCACCGCCTGGGAGATCAGGTCGGATAAGAGCGATAGCTGCTCCTGGGCATAGGCATGAAGGCGGTACTCCTCTTTGGATATCTTAAGGATACGCTTTGGCAAAAAGGGCAGGATGGCCAGACAGAGAAGGGCGGTGGGGGCATCGATGAGCAGCATGGAAATCGGCGAGAGTATGGAAAAGAAGATCAGATCGAAAGTCATTACTAGAGTGAAACCATGAATGAACCGCGTCTTATTCCAATCGCCGGTCGCTCGGTTCATCAGGTCGCCCAAAGAATGGCGATCGAGAAGGGACAGAGGTTGATCCTTGAGGATGTCCCAGATTTTGGTCTTGATCGTATGCCCTGCGATGTGACTTTGCCGAGCCAGGATCTGACGCCATAGAATGCGGCCCAGCCAGCCGACGGTTAGGCTTAGCAGGAGACAGATGATCAAGGCATCGAGTGTGTCCCCAGGTGTCGCCCGTTGGAAATAGTCGGGAATTTGAGTTTTGCTCGTGGCAACCTCGATCGACCATTGGATGAATTTGGGCAGCATGACTTCGGAAAGGCTGGTGATCAGCATGGCGAACATGCCGAGACCGTAGACAAGCCAATTTTTTCGTAGCGTACCAAAAAATAGTCGATAGGGATCATTCTTGCTCATGCTACTTCTCTATTCTGAAGACTCAGACTCATGCAGCTGAAGCCATAAAAGTTCAAGATCGATTCTTCACCGATAGGATTGCAGGTACTCTAGCGTAGGAAATTATCGAGGAAGAGGCAATGCGCTCCCGAGAAGGGAGCACAAATTAGGCCTTATTTTCGCGAATCGGGGGCTGGGGATAAACGATGAAAGCAAGGCTAGCTTAGGTTTCTGCCGTTTGCGTCACGCCCATAATATGGTAGCCGGCATCGACGTGCAAAATTTCACCAGTGGTCATTTTGCCATAGTCACTCGAGAGAAAACAAGCCGCTGCACCGACATCATCGGCTGTGATATTGCTACGCAGAGGTGAGGACTGTTCGTAAAGGCTTAGCATCTTTTTAAAATCACCCACGGCCGAGGCCGCGAGAGTTTTAACAGGGCCGGCACTGATGGCATTGACCCGAATCCTGTTCGCGCCCAGTTCATAAGCTGTGTAACGAACCGCAGCGTCTAAGGCGGCTTTGGCGACACCCATGAGGTTGTAACCCGGCATAACCTTTTCGCCACCAAAGTAAGTCATGGCACAGATCGAGCCTCTGCCATCTTGAACCATGATGGGAGCGGCATAGCGGGCTACGGCTAAAAAGCTGTATACACTGATGTCCATTGCCGAAGCAAAGCCGCTACGACTTGCTTGATGAGTGGGGCATTTCAGATCATCGGTAGGAGCAAAAGCGATCGAATGGATCACGAAGTCAATTTTGCCCATTGCTTCCTGAACCTGAGCAAAGAAGGCCTGGATATCCTTGTCCTGAGCCACGTCGCAGGAGGCCACGATCAGAGGCTTCAGATCCTTGGTGACATCGCGAACCCGTTCCTGGTTCCGGCTCCGCTCACCAGCATCCGGCAAATAGCTGAAGCCAAGCTCTGCACCCTCTTTGTGCATGAGACGGGCCACAGCCGTAGCGATCGAACGTTCGTTCGCCACACCCATAATTACACCACGTTTGCCTGATAATAATCCCATAAATCCCCCTTCAGCCCTCATGTTCTTCGGTGAACGACTCAAAGTCTTCTAAAATAGTATTTTCGGAATGGATGCGGCCAAAACCTGAATCTTCGCAAGCGTCCGATATGGCGTCGATTAAACCACTGAGTTTCATTTCCGAAGGATGTACCGCAGCCACAACGACCGCAGCCTCACCGCCTTTGTGAAATTCATCGGCGATTTCTACGCTGATTCGAAATCGGGCGCGCAACTTCTCGACCAACGAAGTGAGGTCGCGAAGGTCGTGGGCTTTGGCTTGGCTCTCAAAAGTTAACTTAGTTATGACGAAAAACATATTTTAAACTCACGAAAGAATTACGATAGTCACGGTTATAGGAAGCTCGCAGGTAAAAAGCAGCTTATATTTATGCTTGAGCTGGACTTTCCAAAATCGGGGAAGTTTTGAAAAGCCGGTAAAGCTTGAGCAAACATCTGTCCAGATCCCTTCCTCCCGCCATTGCCAGTGCAAAGCGGAGTTCGGATTTTTACAAAATTTTTGGCTGGCTATCGCATCGTTACTGAGGATGATATGCCGAAGCGATGTGGCCTGAGCCAAAGCTGTCTCAAAACGGGCAGCCTCAACCAGACCATTAGCTAGGATCAACACGAGTAGGACTAAGCCAAAAATGCCAAGTGCATTCATTAGAGTACCGACTCATTCAAAAGGGTTAAGGGCATCGAGCCCCAAATCGATGCCGAGCTTTTGCTCAATGCCACTCAGTTTTTCCCGGGTGGCTTTGCCGACAATGGCGATAGCGGCTACGGCCAGGAGCAAACCAAAGATCGAGACGACGATGTACTCTAAGGCGACGCCGCCGGATTCTCGGTTCGTATGAAAGGCTCTCATAGAATTCTCCTCTTTTTTAATTATGCTGGTTTCAGCTTCAAACAACGCTTTGCAGAGCTTTAAGGTTTTTCATTTGGCTTTGCCAGGGACATCTTCTTGAGCGAAGGGAACCCTCCGAGGTAGGATACTCTAGGCCCGAGATCACAAATGGAGCGAGTCGACCTTTCCTTTCTGAATCCGGAAGGAATTCAACGCTTGCGTCCTGCCAGCCGAGGGACCTGTCTTCTATCCGTGGAAAACGAAGGAAAGCCGCAATGAGTCAGGAAACGATGTCTTTAGAAACAGCGACGGGACTGGTTCAGAACCTCAAGGAGGCTGTCGCCGAATCGATCTTTGGGCAGGAAGATTTAATCACGGAAGCTGTTTGCTGCTTAGTCTCGGGCGGCCACATCCTCATGACCGGTGCGCCTGGGCTGGCGAAAACCTCGCTCGTTCGCGTTTTTGCTCAAAACCTTGGGCTTCAGTTCGGCCGCGTGCAGTTTACCCCGGACCTTCTGCCGAGCGATATCATAGGCTCTGATATTCTTAATATCGATGACGAGACGGGTCGCAAACATTTTGAGTTTGCCAAAGGCCCGGTCTTTGTCAATCTCCTGCTGGCCGACGAAATCAACCGGGCTTCACCGCGGACCCAGTCGGCCCTGCTGGAAGCGATGCAGGAGCGAACCTGTACGGTCGGCGGCACGAGTTATCAGCTGCCCGACCCCTTTATGGTGTTTGCAACCCAAAACCCCTTTGAGTCCGAAGGGGCCTTCCCATTGCCCGAAGCCCAGCTCGACCGCTTTCTCATCCATACTCTGGTCGATTACCCGGCGGTCGAGGATGAGGAGAAGATCCTTCAGGCCCATGTCGGCAACCGTCTCGTCGGTGAGCAAAAAGGCCCCATTCGTGGAGTAAGCAAGATCGGACTGGAAGGGGTGAGGGCCCTGATCGCCGCCAAGCAGGAGGTTAAGATGCCCGAGGAGATCGTGAGGATGATCAATCTTCTCGTGCGCTCGACCCGTCCCAAGGATGCCGCCTGTCCGGATTCTGTCAAGAATCTGATCTGGTATGGAGCGGGTCCAAGGGCTGGTATCAGTTTGATTTCAGTCTGTCGGGCCATCGCTTTGCTGGAAGGTTCCGATACCGTCCGCTGGCGCCACGTCAAGCGCATGGCCAAACCTGTGCTCAGACATAGGATTCGCCTCGGCATTCATGCCCAAAGCGAGCAGTATGCGGAAGATCAGATCATTGATATCTTAGTCAAGCAGATCGAAGAGCAAGCTGAACTTAAAGCCAAAGGATGGCTATGAGCAACGGTCCCATCGGTACGCCGCTTTTAAAGCAACTGACCCCCTATCACCCAATAGAGCCGAGTCATCAGAAATACGTATCGGTTGCCCGCTTTCACGGCACTCAAAAGCTGAACCTGATGCGGCCGACCCGTCTTCCGGCCAATAGCCGCCGCTACACGCACGGCGATCCCGTGCATCTTATCGACTGGCGAGCCTACGCTCGCAACGAGCAGCTGGTCATTCGCGAGCAAAATGACGAAGCCAGCTGCAAGGTCAATATTTTTATCGATCTCTCCGATTCCATGCAATGGCCGGAGCCTGCTGAGCAGCGCGAAAAAAACTTGTGTTCCAAGCTCGAACTGGCCTGGCGCATGACTCTAAACCTGGCCTATCAGTTCTATCGCTGGGGTGACCAGGTTAAAGTCTATGCCGTAAGGGGCAAACAGGTTCTGCCGGTTCGTATGCGCTCGCAAGTCGACGCGGCCATCATCTTTGAAAAATTGGCTCTAAAATCCTTTCAAGCTGCGGACACTGACTTTCTTCAGGGCCGTCCCCAGTCAAGCTTTCGCGAAGAGTCGGGCGACCTCGTCTACTGGATCAGCGATGGCTTTCAGGGTGTGCCCGACTGGATCAATTCCCGTTCGCTCGTCTGTTGGCTGCAGGTCTTGTCGTCGCTGGAACTCGATACGAAATGGCTCGATCCTGATTCCTGCTACTTTGAAACACGAAAACAAGGCCACGAATTCATGGGCACAGCTCTTCTGCAGAATGACAATCTGCATCGTGCGGTTCACGAATGGCTGCATCAGATTGCTGAAGATTGGCTTAAAAAATTCACTCATCATCTCCTCCTCACGGACATGACTCCTATCCATCATTATATCTTTGCTCTCGAACAGCCGTGGCTCCGTGGCATTAGAGGAAGGGTCTAGATCATGTTTAGCGGAATTAGCTGGAACATCGGAGCAGCCATCTTTGCTTTTGTGGGCGCACTTTTGGTCGCTGTGCTTCTCTGGTTTTTATTGAGGCAACAGAAAAAACGCTCGCTCTTACCCATTCTGCAGGTCCTCGAACTGCAGATCAAAGCGGTGCCCAAACTCCGCTGGACCAAGCCTCCGCTCTGGCCGTTCATCTGCTTTCTGTTGGCAGCCGCAGCGCTTGCGGTCTTTAGTCTTGAGCCTTCCGAAGCGCTTATGAAGCGGGAGAATCTTGATCTGCGCTACACCCACATCGTCTTCGATTTGAGTCCATCGATAGCTGCCGCCATCAATACCGACGAATACACACGACTGGCTGATGATGTTTTGAGTCGGCTCGACCATAAGTCAAAATTAACTTTCAGCGTTTCGTCGTCACCGGATATCTACGCCTTGGACCGGCGCCGTGACCTTAAGCAATTCATTGGCAAAGAGGGCATGCACAGAGCTGGTTTTAAAATCGGTGCGGCGGTCGAGCAGATTCTCGCCGCCGCTCCCGATATCGAGCATCTGGTGATCGTATCGGATAGCGACAGAGCCAGCTGGGAAGATTTTAATTGGGCCTACCTTGAGAAAAAAGTGCAGGTCTCCTGGTATCCGCTGCAAAAAACCATCAAGCGCGGCAACAATGTCTTTATCGATGACGTAAAGGCGCCTACCCCCAGTGCCGCTGCCCAAAACTGGACCGTAACAATACGCCGCTCCGGGCCAGGCGAAGCCATCAAAGGCAGCTTAAACCTTGTGGTTGATGGCAAATCAGTAGGGGAACAGCAATGGACTTTTGAGGGTTCGACGAGCAGCATTGAAATGGAAATGAAATTACCGAATGACTTAAAACCCGTGCAAAAAATCCTTACCTGGCAGCTTAAAACAAACGCACCGGATGATCTCGCCGCCGACAATATCTTTCGGTCCTGGCTTGATACGCGCGACCGTAAGGCGATCCTCATCTCCCAGCCACGCGGGGAAATGTTTCTTGAGGACGCGATCTTTCATCTGCGCACCAGTCTCGATGTCCTGGGTTTTAAGACGCAAAGGCTCGATAAGATACGTCCGGAAACTGAATTCAACAGTCAGCTCTTGATTGCTGAAGCGAAACCTGCTGAACCAAAGTCGCTATTCTGTCCCGAGGTTAACAGAGCAAGCGAATACAATAGACAGATCTGGCTGCTCCCCAGCGAAGGCCTTCGCGATTACGGCGAACTTTGTTCTTGTGCCAGCCGGTTTATCCAGGCTCCGAGAGTGATCGAAGGAACGCCGAGCTACTGTGAGAATATCGAGACGCGCGATCAATATATAAGTGTCCTGCAATCGCTGGGCGCTTTGCAGCTGGGCGGCGATGTCAGTAGCCCGCTCGGGGCCCTTGCCATGCAGTATCTGAACAAAAAAACCGGGATCCGCCTCCTGGCTTTCAGCGTTCCACTCAACCCTTCGCCTGAGACTGGAATAAGTTTCGGACGGATGCCGCTCATTCTGAACTCGCTCTTTCAGCTCATGCCCCTCGATAGCCGCACCCTAAGCTTTGGCAAGTGGCCGCGTCTGGAAAGTATTTCCAATGCCTTTGGAATTGAGCATCTGGCGTTAAGCAATATCCCGTTTTTGGAAAGCAGTCTGCAGGTCCTTCCTGAATCGCGAATGCCGCCTAAGCTGAGTTTTAGTGAGCAGGGCATGGTTAGACAGAATGCGATGGCCAATCGCGAAAACGATGCCAGACCTTGGGTCATGATCTGCCTTTGGATCCTTGCCATAGCCTTTTGGCTGGAAATTGTGGGAAATGGCATCGGTCGCATTTTTCGCGGCAAGCAATGGGTCCAGCGGTGGTTTGTCTTCGCCCTTATCAGTCTCGCCGCACTCTTGTCTCATCCCCTCGCCGCCCAGGTGCGCTTGAATATCCTTGGCTATTCTAAAGCACCCAACCTCACCGCTGTCAAACGCGACGTCGCGGGCCGGACCAGCATCGAATTGGTCGAGCAATCCAAACAAAACACTGAACTCAACGCTGAGGCCTTGAGCGAGCCTTGGCTGTGGGTAGCCCAGCCCAGCGTGATCGAGGGTCTTAGCCGCAGAGAACGTGCGGAATTGAATGCCTGGCTCCAGCGCGGCGGATTTTTGGTAGTCGAAAATTATCGAAATAACGGCGATTTTCGCAACAAGATCGTCGAGGCGATTCCACAGGGGCAGTGGAAACTGATTCCACCCGACCATGAACTGATGCGCAGCTTTCATCTTCTCGCATCTTTGCCCCAGTGCGGGGATATTGGTTGGGAAGGCTTTCAATTCGATCAGCGCCTGGCCGTCCTCCTCATCCCTGGTGATTTTCTTGAAGCGCTTACCGTGCAAAAAGCATCGACCTGCTTTCCGGCCCTCACCCAGGAACAGGCCGGTAAAATCTTTATCAATCTCATGATGGTAGTATTGACGACTGACTATAAGAAGGACCAGGTCCACCTGCCTGAGATCCTGAAGAGGTTACGTTAACGTGCAAGAATTCGATGAAATTCTGATAGTCCTCGCTCTTGGCTTTGCTCTTTTGTCCTTCCTCTGGTGCCGAAAATATGGCTGGAAAAGAGGCCTGCTGTCGAGCGTCCTCCGTCTCGCCTGGATTCTGCCGCTTATTCTGGCGATCAAACCCAGACTCGATAAGACCGTAGTCACAAGTTCGCTTAGCCTGCGAACGCTTCATTTTTTAGAGGATGATTCTGATTCCATGGCCGCTGACCTAAGGGAGGCCATGCTCAAAAAAATTGATGGGCTCTGTCATCGTTTTGGCTGCCGTATCCAGCACACCAAGCTTTCGGATTTAAGCCGTGAAGTTGAGAAGGGATACACGCCCCTGGCCCCGGGGGTGCAGGCCTGGATGCCGCTCACACATGGCGAACCCTGGGTGCTTCTGTCCGATGGTGGTGATTCCCAACCGAGTTCACAATGGGCGCCTCAGCTTAAGGGCAGCGGGAGGCAAAACGATAAAACACTGGGTTTGATCCTGGCTGCCGATCACAAGGAGCAGGATAATCTATGGATCGAGATGACATCGGGTCCTGATTTTGGATTCGATCAAAAGCTTGTTGAAATCGAAGCGACGGTCTATCGGCGTTCCTCTCATCTTAATGAAGAGCTTACTGTCCAGGTGCAGGCCAGCGTGCTCGACAAAAACCTGGCCTCCCTCAATGTCGATTTTAAACCCAATGAAAAATCCATCGTCGTCAGAATTCCCCTGCCGCCCTTGGCTCGCGGTACCCACCTTGTCAAACTCCAGGTCTTGCCGATCGCCAATGAAGCGGCGCTATGGGATAACACACTTTACAAAAGTATAGAGATTTTGCCGAATACCATCGGCCTCTTACACCTTTTGGGCTCCCCTTCGTGGGATGGCCGCTATGTACGGCGCTATCTCAAGTCTGAGCCTAAATATGATCTGATTAGTTTTTTCATTCTGCGCGATCCAAGCGATTCTCAATTCAGCAACGAGCGGGAGTTAAGCCTCATCCCTTTTCCGGTGGAGCGGCTCTTTAATGATGAGCTTCCGAATTTTCGGGCCGTTATCATTCAAAACTTCTCGCTCTTTCAGTTTCTCGACCCCGCCTATCAGAAAAATCTGGTCGACTTCGTGCTCAACGGCGGGGGGCTCTTGTTTATAGGCGGGCCCAGAGCCCTGCATGATCTTGATGTGAGTTCGTCGCCGCTCGCCGCCCTGTTGCCCTTTAAAGGCAGCGGTGGCAAGCCGGGGGCCAACGGTATGGGCTGGAATCCGGACATCGGTTCCATACCCTACGATCGCAACGCCAAATTTAAAATCGAGCTGGCTGAACCTTCACGCGAGAAACGTCAACTGGCAACGGTTTATGACGACTGGGCGCAACTCAACCTTAAGCTGCGCGATAACGGCAGTTTTCAGGGCTTGCACCAGCTCGCTAATGTCGAGTTAAACTCAGCAAGCTCAACGCCGCTGCTCATGGCCAGGCATGAGGATGGCAAGCAAAGTCTGTTGGCTGCGGCCTCCTATCCTGGCAAAGGCCGCGCGATTTGGATCTTCTCCGATGATCTCTGGCGGCTTGCGCTCGAGTCGCAGACCTCACGTGACAACTATCAGAGCTTCATGCGCTCGGCCATGACCTGGCTGCTACGCGAGGAGCTGCAGCGGCCTCTCTGGGTGCAGGATTTTAGCCTTTCGACCCAGGGCGAGGAAACCGTCTGGTCGGCTCGCATTCGGGGCGGTGCGGCTCGCTTTCTGGAAGAAGGGGATAAATGGCGCTATCGCTTGTGTGGAGTCGATATGCCGGCGCAAAAGATAAGTCGGCAGATGCTGAGTTCGGATCAGTGGCTGGTCAGCGGCACGATGTCAACGCGAATGGCGAGTGGATCGGTATGCGAGCTCACTATCGAGGGCGAACATGCAGCCTTTGGCAAAGTAAAGACTTCGGCCTACGGAGTGATTCCGGAATCCTATCGGGACTCGGAAATGGAAGGCTCCATTCATCGCCTCGAACAGCTCAGCGCCCTCACCGGTGCCACGCTGCTCGACAGCAATGACGAGAGTTATGCCCTGGAAGAATGGTTTGGCAAGGTCACGGGCAATCTTGCGAGTGCAGAAAAATCCGAACAAAAATTGATGCCGGACTATTATTGGGTTTTGGACACCTGGTGGGGGTTTCTGGCTTTATTGCTGCTACCTGTTGAAATCCTTATCAGACGCTGGGATGTCCTCTTTGGGGGATCCTCGCGTGAAGAACGCCTTCTGTCACGTAGATCTGACAAATAGAGGGGTCGGGGGTTTGCTGCAAAGATCATAATGTTCTGTCGAAAGCCAGCAGTTTCACCTAGGTAGTTGCCGGGGACTTTGTTAACTTATAATTTGGGAGGGCCTGAGCTAATGACGGTTGAACAAAAGAGATATCGCAAATTTTTATCGAAAAAAATTCAACAACTTAATGATATCGTTGCTGACCTCGATAGCCTCGTGACGGAGATCGGCACCGATTTTTATCGGGTAAGTATATTTGGTTCGGCTAGAATTAAGCCCGATACTGCAGAGTATAAAGAAGTCTATCACCTGGCGAAACTTCTTGCCTCGCGCGGTGTAGATATAGTGACTGGGGGCGGTCCCGGCCTTATGGAAGCGGCCAATCTTGGGGCGAAGGAGGGCAGCAACCACAGCCGTTCCTTTGGCCTTCATATCGAATTGCCCTTTGAAACGGATACCAACCTTCATCTGGACGTGAAGTATCACCATAGACGCTTTTCATCTCGGCTCGATGAATTTATGCGCATTAGCCATGCTGTCGTCGTGACTCCGGGTGGCATAGGCACTCTTTTGGAACTCTTCTATACCTGGCAGTTGATGCAGGTGAATCACATCCCTCCGAGGCCATTGATCCTGCTCGGATCGATGTGGGAGCCTTTGCTGAAATGGATGGAAGAATTTCCTTTGAAGCGGTCGCTCATGGATCGAAAGGATTTTGACTCGATAATCCTCGTGCGCAGCGTCGATGAAGTCATCACCAAACTGGAGCCGAGTATCAAAGAATTTTATCTCAAGGCCGGCATCCCTTATCCCATGCCACCGCCAGGCGCGGCCCCCGATTCATCCGATCCCGTCTGAGCGCAATCGAGCCTTCATTCGTCAAGCCCCTCTAAACTCATGGTCCGTAGTTCCTCCCAGAGGGGCGACGGGCCATGAGTTTGTAAATAAAACGCGGTGAAGCCTTCAAGCAGCAGCGAAAGCGTAAGTTTGCCCTCGAGCCGGGACTTCTGCATTGCGACAATAAAATCCTGGGCGGCTGGGCCCAAGTTAACACCAAGCCCTACAATTTCCACCCATTGCCTGCCATCCCGAGCGGATATCGTGGCCTTGCTTGACAGCAATAGACTAAGCCAATCGAGGCCCTTAACGATGCGTTCAATTTCCGGCTTATCGTCGGCAAGTCGCGTATCATCCCAGATCTTTGCTATCGTCTCCCGCCACATAAGAAAATTGCTGCGGAGAAGTTTTTCCCGGGACGGGTGCCAGGCAAATAGGAAAGCCGAAGGCAGCGCTTTGTTAAGACACTTCACATGTTCGGTCGTATGCCGGCAGTCGGTCTGGGGGTTGAAGTCTTCGAGATGGTTATAGCAGCGAACCACGACAATCGGCTCAAACGTGCACTGAATGCAGAATCTGTCCTGGCTGGTGTCGGCCTTGCAACTTTTGGGTAAACCCATCCGCAGCATAGGAGCCATAGGCCCTTCGGCCAGGCTTTCCGAGGGAGCGGGCGGCAGACGGTCGAGCATGATTTTATGGGGGGGATGGAGAATACGCTTGGGTTCGGCGGCCGGTGAGCAGGCGACGAGAAGCAGAAAAACCAAGCCTGGTCGACTCCGCAGCGAAGAGTGGTCTTGTCTCATCAGTCTTACCTTTTCCATGGAAGCGCCTAAAACATTGTAGGGGATTTTTTTAAAAGACTAGGGGCTGTTGACGTTTGGCTACGCCAACGTCGAACATCCCCAGTAACGCA
>CAXSGP010000090.1:0-19431 GCA_964236955.1 uncultured Oligoflexus sp.
GTACCGAGCATTCAACCCATCGATGCAAGCGCGGTGAGCTAGAGCGCAGGCAATGGCGACCGGGCATTTTCTTGAACGGATGATTGTTCAGCCTTTCAAGTAGCTCGGATATTGCTTCATTGAGATCAGCGATGCTGAAGAATTTCCGATGACGCAACGAGGCAAGTTACTGCACCGTTTTTTTCCTAACATGAAAGGTATCCCCATTCTCCAGCATTTCAATAATCCTTTCGATCCACCGTTGTCGAGTCTCGGGTTTCTTGGTATTTTGAATTCTAAAATAAAAAGAATAGATCTCGGTCCTTCCCAATGTCGCATAAAAGACCTTAGCTTTCTTGTTTTTGGCGAGGGCTTTTAAAAAATCTTCGGGCATCTCTGCGGTCGACGACGAAGCATAGGAATTCTCCCAACGCCCATCTTTCTTTGCTTCATTAATTTTTTGCAGACCATGTGGCGTCATCCGACCGGTTTCGATTAGTCGCGCCACATGCCCGATATTTACTTTAGACCAGAGACTTTTTGATTTTCTGGGCGTGAATCGAATACGGTAGCTGACTTCGTCAATCGTTCCCTTTAAGCCATCGACCCATCCAAAACACAATGCCTCATCCAGCGCCTGTTTGTAATCCATGCCAGACTTTTCAGAGGCTTTTTTGTAAAAACCGATCCACAAAACTTCGGATTTATCGTGGTTTCTCTCCAGCCAGGTTCGAAACGCGGTTGGGGTCTTGAAAAATTTGGCTTCCAGTTGCTCTTTCATAAGCAAACCTCTATTTTATGTGACGACTCCTAGGGGCGAGGGAGGAGTATGATTTTCATCGTAGATAGAATCCAACTGATAAGGTAACACGGCTGATATATTTCCTCACTTTATCTTAGACATGAACTTTAAATTAAGTCTGAAATGAAGCGTGGGATCTTTGAGAAGATCGTCGTCATCAACTGAACAGACAGGTCCAAGAAGGTCAAGTCCCCTCTCATAGATGTACAGCCCTCTGAAAAGGTGCAGCATGTGTAGGCACCCATCTGGATCGTCATCTTCATAGCGGTGCGCGAGGAATAGGTGAGGCTACCAAGTCCCGAACGTCGTAATCTTTCTCGGCAATTGGCCTCATTCGCGCTGGCCAAATTCTAATCCCTTAAAATTAGAGACTTCGATTGTCGATCCGGTGATTTTCAAATTCGTAGGCAAAAGTTGCCGGATCTATAGCGTGGGGAATGAGTGGATTTGCTTTGTTTCTAAAAACGGGATCAGGCCAATTTTAAGAGTGAAGCGGTCCGCAGGTCCGCTAAGTTAAGAGTTAATCATTCCAGGAATATAATTTGATTATTTCCGGAGGAGGCATGATTTAACTGGAGTCTATTTATATTGACGCATTAGAGCTATAATTCTTGTAAAGAAATGTGCAGGAGCGAAATGTGAGAAATTCCAGGTTTGTAAAGATCGCCTTGGTTTTAATGGCTTCAAGTAACCTATTTGTTGCATCGTGCCGATCGATGTCGGAGGACAAGGCTCCGAGCAGCGAAGTCATGAATGTTGAGAGTCCTAATGTTTTTGACAAGCTCCTGCTCGATGTGAGCGATGTGTCCATTCTTTTTCCTGTCAAGTTATCGGATCCGTCCCAGGCTTCGTCCCTGGTCCCGCATCCTGAAATCCGGGCCGATCGATTCATGACGCAGACGGTTCTAAATGAGATTCTCGCCGCTGCTAAGTCCGAAAAAGTAGTTCGGGACGCAGGCTCAGCTTTAGGGATGGAGGGCCCTGACCCTACCGATATCCAGCAGTGGCGGGTCATGGCTTTTCGCTTCGACCCCTGCGCACCGAACGCCGAACTTCTGACGAACGATGTACCCGATTCCATGAAAGGCGTTGTTCCTGGCTGCCTCATCGAACTGCGGCTCATTCTTCAGGCAGAAGGTTTAGCGGAAATCGGCAAAGGACCGCGAGATGGAGCTTTGCATCTCGTCTATGACCTGGGCGTCCTTAAAAAGAGCACCACGACAGAAGAGGCTCAAAGAAATTTCGAGCCCTTTATGCCCCTCATCCGCGGCCTGCAGAAAATAAAATCCCTATCACTTGCCATTGGCGTTAATACCGACGGTCAACCGCTTGGCGTGCATCCTGGCCTCAAGGCGGAGCTGGAGGCGGGTAGGACGGAAATCGCCAATGAGGTGACGAATTTCCTCACTACCTTTCTGAATCCAAGCAAGCTGACCGCTATTGCCGTCAACGGTCTGGCAACGAAAACTGACTCGATTTGGGAGTTCTTCAGTGGCACTGTAGCAAAGGGGGCTGACCGAATACCTCATTTCGTGCTCGGCAGAAGTCCGGCCTTCCATAAAACCGAGGTTTTTGGCTTGTCCTTTAACAAAGGAGTCGCGCTCATCCTTCCTAGACCCGAGGACGAGACGAGAAGTCTCCAGGCCTTGCTCCAGGCCGTGCGTAATGATAAAAACATAACAGCAGAAATGAAGAAAGTCCCCTTTGAGATCGCGCATCCAAAAAGATCCCACGTTTTCAACACGGATTGCCACGCCTGCCATCAGCTCGTATCGACTATGGGCATGTCCGCAATTTCTGCGTCCGATTCCCCTGACCGTTATATAAATCCAATTGGTATTTCGGGATATAGAGACCTTAATTTAGGCAGGGATTCCCTTCAATGGGTCTTCAGGAATTTCGGCTATGACCGTCAAGGAAACCCGTCTGTTTCACCGCGAACCGTCGCCGAAAGCGCCGAGATCACCGACCTTAGCAACCGATTGATTGCCGGCGATGGCCACAGGAATCCGGGTTTGGATTGCGGCACGGATCGAAAAAAGCTGGATGAGATATGGGATTGCAGCATCAAGCTACCCTCCCATAAACCCAGACCGGACTGCTTCAAGAGCTGCACTATCGTGGGGCAAAAGCAGTGACCGGTTTTTCTGTATTGTCTTGGCGCGATTGACGGCTAATAAGACGAATATTCGAGTAAACAAAAACCCAGTGCCATTTCCAAGAGAGTTGAAAATAGCATTGGGTCTCATGGGTCAGAAGCAGGAGGACCTGAGTCCTTCCAAATCAATCAGGGAGCAGCACCTTCGCCGGCAGCAGCAGGAGCCCGCCCAGCAGCTGGGGCCTTGGTCTTGACAGCTTTAGCGGCCGAAGCTTTTTTCTTATGAGCAGGAGCATGTTTCACACGAGCTGGTTTTTTCTTTGAAGTATAACGAGAGGCAACCCAAAGGCCATCCGTTGTCTTGAGCCAACCTTTCTTGCGCTCGCCACTCAGCGCGATCGCACTACCAAACTTGATAACATGATCGATACCAAAGCGTTTGCCTGGACCACGGCGCAGATTTAAACGAGCGCTGGTGGGGTATACGGCTTTTTCAACTGCTACCTCGGCGCTAGCACTATCAAGAGGAGCCTCTGTGAGGTCTGGCGTAGATTCTGATGGGGGCTCTGGTGCAGGTATCGCCGCTTCTTTTGATTCGGATTCGAATTTGCCTTCCGCCTTAGCGTCACCCTCTGGATCAACCTTAAGGTCGCTGTCGATTTTTATTTCTCCCTCTGCAGCCGGGGCGGGGCCTTCAGAACCATCGGGATTGGCAGCAGCAGAATCTCCTTCCGTTCCTGATGCCATGGAAGCTTCGGAGCCTGGCTCTGCCAGCACTTTTTCTCCACTGGATGAGGTACAGGCAACTGAGAGGCTTAGAATCAAACACAACAATAATTCGGACTTCATCAACAGAACCTCAGGTAAGGGGGCAGCGAAAGGCTGCACTGTCAAACTTTGCTACACTTGTTTGATGTCTTGGCGCAAAGCTTTGGGAAGATTGAGCCACTTTATAAAAAGTACAAGCACTCTCAGCAAGATCGGGACCAAAATTTCTTAGTTCCTAATGCATTGATATTGATTGATTTTATGTTCGATGGATGCTGATGTGTTCAGAAACTGATGATGACATGCATTCTGCGTGATCACTTGGGATAGCGCCTGTATCCCACAGGCCGGTCCGGGGCCAGTGACTAGGACTGTTGAAGGTGGGGGCGGGTAAGAAAAAAGTTTGAGCGCCCTTGAAAGTCTGCGGATGGTAAGAGGAGCAGCTCCTGAGCGGCATCTAGGGAATGGCTATGGGAATGTGATAACAATGGGGACTGTCCGGAGAAAGTTCAGATGGCAGGTGAAATCTTGGCAAACTAAGCATGGCTATGGTCTTTGGTGTGCCTGTGTATAGCCTGAATCAACTCTTCGAAGTTTAAAGGCTTTGATAGATGACCGTCGAATCCAGCAGCGAGAGATTTTGCTTTCTGTTCCAGCATAGCGTGAGCCGTCAACGCTAGGATTGGGGTCTGGCAGCCTTTGGCACGGAGAGTGCTCATAGCTTCGTAGCCATCCATGACCGGCATTTGTATATCCATGAGAATGATGTTGTAAGATCCAGCCAAGACCTTGTCGATGGCCTCTTGTCCGTCGCTTGCAGTATCGACATTTGCACCGCATCGCATGAGAAAACGTTTGGCCAGGAGCTGATTGTCAATGGCATCATCAACGAGGAGGACCTTTACCGTGGCAAGGCGCCCTTTAAGAGAGGCCGGGGGCTGCACGATCGAAGCCGTCGGCGGAACGCTTGCAGGCTGACGGGAAAAGTGGGCTGGGAAATTAATATCGAAGGTACAGCCTTCTCCCACAGCAAATTGGGAAATTTCAATTGTTCCTGACAGGGCCTCGGTTAATCGTTTCGATAGCACCAGGCCCAGACCCGTACCTCCAAATTTTCGGGTCACCGAATTGTCCCCTTGCATGAACGGCTGAAATAGCCGTTGTTTTTGCTCAAGATTCAACCCAGGCCCGCTATCTTTAACTTTAAGCTCGAAGCGGTAGATATCCTCGACCTTACTGTCCACAGTGCCCGAGACAGTGACCTGCACGGCCCCTCGACTCGTGAATTTGACTGCATTTCCAACAATATTGATCAGAACCTGCCGCAGTCGAACAGGATCAGAAAAGATCGAGCGTGGGATTGCTCGATCGTAGTTTAATGAAAGGGAAATGTTTTTCTGGTTGGCACGATCGCGAAAAAGGTCGACCGCTTCATGCACCAGTTCATAAAGGGAGAACTCAACAAACTCGACCTCGAGTTTACCGGCCTCGACTTTAGCCAAATCAAGTATATCGTCGATAATACGGGTAAGTGCTTTCCCATTACGGTCGATCGTGTCGATAAATTGATTTTGGTCCTTTGAGGATAGAGAAGGATCTTTTAGTAGACTGTTATAGCCGAGGATGGCACTGAGGGGAGTGCGTATTTCATGGCTCATGTTGGCGAGAAATGCGCTTTTTGTGGCATTGGCCTGTTCCGCGAGGGTCCTGGCCTCCTCCGTTTCCTGAAGGGCCTTATTAAGATCCGACTTGGCCGTGTTCAAGGCATTGGCATAGGAGCGGAGATCATTGGTCAATTCCCGCAAGATTTGATTCTGACTTTCCTGTTTGACGGCGGATCGCTCGCTTTTAAGCATTTTCGCCAGATTTATGTCGAGTCGCCGCCAATCTTCAATTTGCCCCCCGGTTTGCAGATTCTCCCCCGAGAAAGCCCAGATCAGTTGATCAAATTTGATTGCCGTAATGGCCACAGTATCGGGTCCAGTGGGAAAGACCAGTGAACTCCTTGCGCTGCCCTTCGCAGAGCACTCAACCAACAATTCCTGCCACCTTTTACCCCCACGAATTGTCTGGGGAAAGCCCAAAGACGGCAGAAATCGACCAACCTCATCGTCATAATCGAAGATGATGAGATCTTTTGCTCCAAATTGTTCTGCCAAACTCCGTGCCGCTTTCCCTCGGGTCGTGGGAGAGGTCATAAGGGATAAAAGGTCCAAGTCAATTTTCAGCATAGTCACGACTAAGGTAAAAGGCACGCTACGGCAGTGCAATTGTGAAAGCCACTGAACTGCCCATCCACCCGAGCAATTTGCCCGTAGGTGTTGCAGCCTGCAAACTCCGCGCCTTCCAAGGTATCAGACAGGGATTTGAGTTCGAAATCAAAATCAAGACCCATACGGAGCCGGGTTGCAACGCAATCAAAAAAAAGTGCGACCTTCGGCCTGTTGCCATTGAGCTGAGCCATGGCCATCTCAGCAGCCTGTGAGGCGGCTTCCGCTGCCGATTTAACTGTAGTACGCATAATATGGATGGTGGAGCCCACGGGTATCGTTGATGCACACGCGATCGAGCCGTCGGCATTGATCGCCAGAGGTACGCGCAGTTTATATCCGTTGGATGTTTGAATGCCGATCACATTGTGAAGAAAAAAGGGCAGAGGATTGGCTGGATCAATAGTTTGACCGCTCTGTTCCGCAAATTCCTCGAAAGCCTCGAGAGTGGGCACACCATTCACACTGATGAGGCAGGATCCCTCGGCTTCCGTCACCCGCATTGCATCACTTGCCGCCTCCCACCCGTGCTTCACACCGATGCCGATCGGTTCATTCGATAGGATCTCCAGAGCGACGGCTGAATCCTTATAAGCTTCCCTTCCAAGGAATACATGCGTCTCTGAGAATTTGGCGTCATCCCCCGCACCACCGCCGACAAGTTGATATTTCCCTTGCGTTTTAACCATAAGGGCCTGGATAAAATCATCGGTATAACCGGCGAGCGCATCGGTCATCACGATCGCGGTATGGTAGCGGTAATCATGGCGATGGAGACCAATAAAATTAGAGGCTATCTGTTCCGCCGCGTCTGCAATATTAGCTCTTAGATTCGAGCCGAGGCTAGCTGAAAATTTTAAGCGATCCGACCAGATTCCGACGGCACATACGGCTCCCTCTTTCTGTGTCTGATCGGTAAATTCTCCTGCAGAAGAGCATCCGATCAAAATCTCAGGGCGGCAGTTTTCGTCTAAAGAGTCGAGGAGTTCCTGATAATCATATTCAGACGATGCAAAAACCAGCAAGGCATGGGGACGTTTGTGATCGAGTTTTAGTAGTATTTCATCGCTAAGTTCCTGACCGGCAACTTTTGGCGATTTGTGGGTGGATAGCGCTACCGCAGAAATTGTCATGGGGACTCACACTTTAAAGGCTTATATGCCATGGCTATGGCCAGAATGTACTGAATTTATTGCTGACAATATATGATATTCAATTCCGACTTCCATCACTAGGTACTATTCCCAGTAGTTGATTTAAATAACTATGATATCATATGGTTACCAAACTTCGCGAATTTTTTGGGTGGAAAAGTTCTCGGATCATTCGGTCCAATGCAGGAGTTAAGTTGGTAAATTATATTGATATTAAGGTCATTGTCACGGCCAGGCTCAGAAAGGACTCACTGTTAACCACCCAAAGCAACTCTGAGCAAAGTTGCAGGGCAAGGGGCGGGATAGCCTTAAAAAAGTGGGACCAAACAAAGACTTCATCTTTCGCAAATTGGTGATTTACTTGCGTGATTGTAAGGTGATTGTTAATGATATCTTGGGTTCGTTCCAAACGAGGAGAGACGCATGGTCATGGAATATAGAAAATTTAGTGGAAGCGGCTTTACGATCCCGGTCCTAAGTTTTGGCACTGCAACCTTTGGTGGCGGAAATGATTTTTTTAAAAAATGGGGCAGCGCCGATGTCAACGAGGCCAAAAGGCTGATCGATATATGCATTGACAACGGAGTGAATTTTTTCGATACGGCAAATATCTATTCGACGGGAATGTCCGAGGAAATTCTCGGACAGGCTATCCAAGGCAAACGTGATAAAGTCATGGTTTCGACGAAGGCCACCTTTTCAATGGGGACGGATCCTAATCAATCTGGATCCTCTCGATTTGCTCTTGTTCGGGAGTGTGAGGCGAGTCTTAAGCGCCTTGGAACCGATCACATCGAACTCTACTATATGCATGGCTTTGATGCGCTTACACCCGTTGAAGAAACTCTGCGCGCGCTAGATGATCTCGTCGCCAGTGGTAAGGTCGGGTACATTGGCTGCTCTAATTTCTCAGGCTGGCATTTGATGAAATCCCTTTCCGTGTCAGAACGCTACGGTTGGTCCCGATATATTGCCAACCAAGCCTATTACTCGTTGGTGGGACGTGAGTTCGAATGGGAGCTCATGCCGCTCGCTGTCGATCAGAAAGTTTCGACTGTGGTATGGAGCCCGCTGGCCGGCGGCGCACTCAGTGGCAAAGTTGGTCGGAACCGGCCGGCTCCAGAAGGCTCCCGCTCTGCGCAAATGGACTTTGTGGTATCGTCGACTTCTGAGTACCTTTATAGGGTCGTCGAGGCATTGGAAAGCGTTGCGAAGGAAGTCGATAAATCGATAGCGCAGGTGGCTCTGAATTGGATTTTGAATCGGCCGAGTGTGGTGTCTGTTGTGATTGGCGCAAGAACCGAGGAACAACTTAGGCAAAATTTTGGAGCCCTCGGTTGGAGGCTCAGCTCGGAGCAAGTTGCTATTCTCGATTCGGCAAGCGATGTTCGTCCCATTTATCCCTACTGGCACCAACGCCTGTCGCCTCATCTGATGCCACCCTTATGCTGAGCTGAAGAGAGAGAAAAGGGCTGTCTCTTGATTGAGGTGCTTTTCATTAAAGGTGATATTGAAGTCAGGACCTACCATTATCCAGTAATAAAAAATGGTAGGTACCATGATGTCCGAAGAAGATTTAAGACATTTTTTGCAGCCATTGTACTCTCAATGGTTAACGCCGTAAAAAAGCCCTCCTCTCAAAACAATAAACCCGGCGCTTTATCGCCAAGCTAAGTCCTAAATGTTCGCGGCCTCCTTGCTAGGCTTTATCGCTATGGCGTCGAAACGGGACAGAAATCACTCAATCAAAAATCCACTAATTATTGAGATATCAGCGGCCTATATTGCAGCACGCGTTTTTATCTTCAGCCACTAAAGAATGAAAAAATTCTACCGATGTTAGGAATTATTGGTGCCTAACCACTTTTTTGCTGCGGAAGTTGAGACCTAAAATTTCAATCAGCATAGGCGAGGATTTTCTCGAAAGGACTTTGGTCGATGAAGAAAAAAATTCTGATTGTAGATGATTCCATTACGATCCGCCAGCAAGTGACCTTTGCGCTTGCCAAGGCTGGTTTTGAAGTGATTGAAGCGGGTGACGGAAAATTCGGTTTGGCTGCATTAAAAGCCAATGAGGATATCAATTTGATAATTTCTGATATCAATATGCCCAATATGAATGGTTTGGACATGATCGAAGCTATTCAGGCTTTGGAAAAATACTCCAACATCCCCGTCTTGATGCTGACGACCGAAGGAACATTTGAATTGATTCATAGAGCAAAAGCAGCTGGTGCCAAAGGTTGGTTCGTTAAGCCTTTCAGGGCTGACCAATTGGTACTCACAATCAACAAGCTCACCGCATAAAGGTGGGTTATATATAACGTCCCGGTTGGGTGCTCGTTAGATTCGTAAAAATCGCCTGCTGGTCTTGGTTTCGTGCCGGGCGTTGGTGCTGCAGACTAGAAACATTAGGGTAGCTCCTTATTAAAGCAATAGGTACTTATTTATTGAGTGGCAAGCAACTATATCGGGGGATCATAAAATGAAAACTTTGAGTGGAATGTCTCGGGAAGAAGATGCAAAAAAAGCGGTGGCAGAAGCAACTAAAGACTGGAATCCGCTGGTTATTCCCAACATTATCCTGGTCTTCCACTCAAGTAAACAAGATGCGGCCGCGGTTGCCTCTGAATTGAGCCTACGTTTTCCAACTGTGCCAGTGGCCGGGTGTACAACCACGGGCGAGCATTTGAACGGCGCTCATTTCAACAATAGCCTGGTCTTGACCGCGATTTTTTCTCCCGAGATTAAATGGAGTGTCAAGGTTATCCACGATATTAAAAACTTGAATATTGACGTGGCGAAAAGTTCTGTCGATAGCATGTTAAAGGATCTGGCCCTGGATCGGGAGCAAATTTCTGCCGAAAAGCAGTTTTGCATGATCCTGATTGATGGGCTTTCCATGAAAGAGGAGCATGTTTCGGCAATGATCGCGGAAGCGCTGGAAGGCATCCCGCTGGTCGGAGGTTCGGCAGGTGACGATCTTAAATTTAAGAACACCTGGATCATTGCTGATGGCAAGGCGTCTGAAAATGCAGCGGTTCTAATTATGGGCGATTCCACGGTGCCCTTCCATATTATTAAGCATCAGCACTTCATCAAGACCCCAAAACAACTGGTCATTACCAAGGTCGATACAGTAGCGAGGCGAGTCTATGAGATGGATGGAATGCCGGCGGCCGATGTCTATGCAAAATTGCTGGGAATTCCTCGAAAAAAACTTAGCAATGACGACTGCTTTCTGAATCCTCTCCTGTTCCGGGTTAATAATGAAATCTACATTCGATCGATCCAGCGCATTGAAGATGACGGTTCCCTGGTCTTCTATTGTGGACTGGAGGAAGGCATGGTGCTTGAGATCGGTGGCCATGAATCACTGACAGGCGCGTTGAGCGAGGAAATTGCGAGTCTGCGGAAAAACGGTATTGAGAAGGCTGAAGTGTTTATTGCATTTAATTGCATTCTTCGGGCATTGGAAACTCAAAATGGCAACCTTCATAATAATATAGGACAACTGCTCTCCGGAATCAGTGCGAATGTTGTGGGCTTTGATACCTACGGTGAGCAATTGAACGGTTTGCATATTAACCAAACACTGGTTGGCCTAGCTTTAGGGAGAGCAGCATAATGGAAAAAATCGATATTGAAGAGCTAAAGTTTAAGGCCGAAGCGGGCGCCAAGACAATTGAAGTATTAAAGAACAAGGTCTTGGCCCTCTATAATGGGGGAGCTGAAACTGCAATTCAAAAGCAACTAGAAAGTTCCAAAAGGAGGGATGAAGAGAACCGCCGAAAGCGCGAGCTGATGGAGGTTCGCAACCAAGAGCTCAACAGACATGCCGAAACCCTCGAAGCTAAGGTTGAATCGCGTACTAATGCAATTAAGACCATCTTAAATAACGTGAAGTTCGGTTTCTTTGTGATCGATCGCGAGCTGAAAATAGGTGCCGAGTATACCAAGACCTGCGAGGAGCTCTTTGGCATTTACACTTTTGCCGGAATATCGGTTCTCGATATCTTCGGCCTAAATCCAAGAAGCCGTGAACATTTTCAACTAGGCGTTGATCAGGTATTTGAAGACCTGATGCCCAGCGAAGTGTCTCTCTCGCAGCTGCCGAGTCGTTTCCAACTCAATGGGCGAGTCTTGCGTGCCGAGGGTAGCGTTATTCGGGAAAATGGTATGGTAGTGGGCATACTCTACACCGTCAGTGATATAAGTGCTTTGGAAAAAGCCCAGCGAGAGGCCAACAATAATCGGGTTCTGATCGGTATTCTCCGACAAAAGGACGCTTTTCAGGATTTCGTGACCGAGTGCTATAAGCTTATTGAAAGCTCGCAGAAAATTTTCTCCAGAAACGATCAGCAATCGATTCGCCGTGTCATCCACACCCTAAAAGGCAACTGCGCGTCGTGGGAACTTAATGATATTGCGATTGCTATTCATGAAATCGAAGAGAATGAACAGATAGTTGCCGATCACTTCGTTTTCATCCGTCACATGTTCGAAGAGTTTCTGGCCACGAATAAGACCATCGTCGGGATTTCGTTTGAGCCATCGGCGGCTAAAACATACGAGATAAATTCTAATAAAATGCATGAATTACAGTCAATCGCTTCGAGCCTTAAGCTAAAAGACGCGGCCTTGCTTAATAGCTGGACCGCTCAGGTTCTCCTCAAACCGGCCTTTACCCTGCTCGGACCGCTCGACGATTTCGTAGCGCGTTTAGCCGATCGTTTGCACAAGGAAATCGATTTTAAGGTCTTTGGTCATGAAACGCTTATTGATGTTGATTTAATGCGTGGACCCTTCCAAAACCTCATTCACCTTCTTCGTAACGCGATTGATCACGGCATCGAGTCACCGGAGGCGAGAGGCTCTAAGGAGCTGGTGGGGAAGCTTTATTTAACGATAGCTAAAAGTGAAAAATTCTTCAGTATTAAACTCGAAGACGACGGTCGCGGTATCGATACGGATAAACTCGTCGATAAAGTGCTCGCCAAGAACTTAATGAGTCGGGAAGCGGCGGAAAAACTTACCCACCAACAGCGGGTCGATTTGATATTCCTTGATAATGTTTCGAGTACCGACGCAGTCACGGATATATCGGGAAGGGGTATGGGAATGTCAGCGATGCTTGAAGCGGTTAGGCACTCGCATGGCACGATTGCGATCGAATCGGTTTTTGGCAAAGGCACGACTATGGTGATTCAGGTACCCATTCCGGAAGTTCTTAAGCTGAGGGCCTTGGACGTCGCATAGATCAAAAAAGGATTATAGGCACAAGGGGACGCGCCGGGTGATTCAGCATGCAAAGGGTCCCTGGCGCTTCGTTCGTCTCATAGAGTTCTTAATATCAATTCCTTGCCAAAGAAATGGCCCCTATCATTGCATTGTTTTGGCTAATATGGCGCCCATTCAATGAGGCCTATCTATATAAAGAGTTTAGCCTGATACTCGTGTGGATGTATGACCTGCGAACGAGAGTTCTAGTGGCCTTTCTTAATCGACTTAAGAGTCTGCTCTTCAATTCCTACTGGCCAGGACCTCGTAGCTAAGTATCCACCCATTATTATTGTGTCGGTGAATTCAAGGCTTTTTTGAGTCGGCACGGTAGAATCTAGAGTTACCAATGGTTGTCAAAAAGCTTCGCCTTAAAAAGTTCACGAAATTGAAGCTAGCTGGCATGGTCCCTGGCGGGGTCGCCAGACGAATAGGAGCTCTCGAAAAATTCCGCCGAATGACAACTGTGATCCAAGATTCCAATGATGCTATTACCTTTCAGGATCTGACCGGCAATATCCTTGCCTGGAATCGTGGTGCCGAAGTCATGTATGGCTACACGGAAGCCGAAGCGCTGAAGATGAATATATTCGAAATCGTTCCCACCGAATATCTAAGTGAGGTTGAGGATTTACTCTCGTCGCTTAGGAATGGGGAGCTGGTTGCTCATCAGGAGACCAAACGAAGACACAAAGATGGGCGCGTTATCGATGTCTCGCTAATCAGTACCAAGCTAACCGATGACGATGGCAAGATAACGGGAGTCGCCACCACCGAGCGCGATATTACGGAACAGACCAAGACCCTCGAAAAGTTCCGGCGAATGGCGACGGTCATTCAGGATTCCAATGACGCCATTACCTTCCAAGACCTTGAAGGCAATATCCTCGCCTGGAACCGAGCTGCTGAAGTCATGTACGGCTACCCCGAAGCCGAAGCTTTGCGGAAAAATATTATCGATACCGTACCAACCGAATATCAGGAGGAAGCCCGACAGTTCCTGGCATCTTTAAAACGCGGGGAGTTGGTCCCAAACCTTGAAACCAAACGAAAAACCAAAGACGGACGCATTATCGATGTATGGCTTACCAACACCAAGCTCACCGATGACAAAGGCGTCCTGACAGGCATCGCCACAACCGAGCGCGATATCTCCGAGCGTATTAGCGCCCTGGAAAAGTTTCGGAGGATGGCAACGGTCATTCAGGATTCCAACGATGCCATTACCTTCCAGGATCTCGAAGGCAATATCCTGGCCTGGAATCGGGGGGCCGAAATCATTTATGGGTATTCCCAGGCCGAAGCCCTCAGCATGAACATCGTCGATACGGTGCCCAAAGATTATCAGGAGGAGGCGCGAGGTTTGCTGGCTTCGCTAAAGCGCGGGGAGCTCCTGCCAAACCTTGAGACCAAACGAAAGCATAAGAACGGTCGGATCATCGATGTGTGGTTGACCAATACCAAGCTCACCAATGACAAAGGGGTTTTGACCGGGATTGCTACGACGGAACGTGACATCACCGAGAGAAAGCTTGCCGAGGCCTCCTTACGGGATAAGGCACGGGAGCTCGAATTTTTGCGCGGTGGCCAAATTACACTCTCCGATAAAATGCGTGGGGAGCAGGACGTCGCTCGACTGGGGCAAAGCGTGCTGAGCCATCTTGCCCCTTTTCTCAATGCTCATATGGGAGCATTTTATCACGTAACGGAAGAAAAAAATCTTAAACGAGTCAGTGGGTATGCCTATGCAAAGATCGAGGCAGAAGAGAGAACGATAGCCTTCGGTGAGGGCCTGGTTGGACAGGCCGCTCTGGGAAAATCCTGTATTCTTTTGGAAAATGTCCCATCCCACTATTTTGGTCAGATAAGTTCCGATCTTGGTCAGGGCTCTCCTCACTCCCTGCTGCTTGCCCCCGTATTCTATGAAGGCGAGGTAAATGGCGTCATTGAACTGGCTTCATTCGTCATGTTTTCCGACCATCAAAAAGTCTTTCTGGAAAGCGTTTCGGAAAGCATCGGCATCGCCATTAACACCTCGATCAGCCGGCGTCGGCAGCAGCAGCTACTCGAACGATCGCAGAATCTGACCGAGGAGCTGCAGGCCCAGCAAGGTGAATTGAAAGCGACCAACGATGAGCTGGAAGAGCAATCCCGCGCTTTGCTTGAATCGCAGCGCCAACTCAAGAGTCAACAGTCGGAGCTCGAACATACTAATGAAAAACTTGAAAAGCAAACCCAGGCGCTTGAACGTCAACGCGATACGCTCAATACCAACAATGAAGCACTAAACGATGCGAAATCCCTTCTCGAGGAACGTTCTGATGAGGTGCAAAGGGCAAGTCAATACAAATCCGAGTTTCTTGCCAACATGTCCCACGAACTGCGCACCCCTCTCAATAGTTCATTGATACTGGCGAAGCTGCTGGCCGACAATGAAGCCGGTAATTTGACCGCCGAGCAGGTGCAGTTTGCGCAGTCTATTTCATCGGCTGGCAATGATCTTTTAGATCTCATCAATGACATCCTCGATCTGTCAAAGGTCGAGGCTGGTAAACTCGAAATTAGGCCCGAGAGCGTATTTCTCCCAAATCTTTTTAAATCGCTGAAAAATTCCTTTGGCCATTTGGCCGCGGAAAGAAAATTGAAGTTTGAAATTAAGATCGACTCAGACGTGCCGGACCGTATCCTCACAGATCATCAACGGCTGGAGCAGATTTTGAAGAATCTTCTATCGAATGCCTTTAAATTCACCGAAAAAGGTCAGGTTATTTTCCATGCGCAAAGAAAAGCGGATGGGAAAATTTCGCTTTCGGTGAATGATACGGGAATTGGAGTGCCTAAGGATCAGCACGAGGTGATCTTTGAGGCCTTTCGGCAGGCAGATGGCACGACCAATCGGAAATATGGTGGAACCGGGCTGGGCCTTTCGATATCCCGGGATCTGGCGCGACTGCTTGGGGGGACGGTTGAAGTGGAAAGTGTGCCCGGCATGGGCAGTCGCTTTTCGCTCCTTCTGCCCGAACTATACGATGAGTCGACGATCGCAGCGGCCACCGTCAAGGTCTACTCACCGGCTCCCGGTAGTGTAGCGGTTGAAAATTCGGCGAGTCCACGCATCAAGTCCGAACCCTTTAGCGATGATAGAGGCAATCTTTCGGCTCCCGGACGCACCCTGCTGGTGGTCGAGGATGAATCGCTTTTCTCCCGTATTCTCTTCGATATGGCCCACGAGCATCATTATAAGTGTGTTGTGGCGCAAGATGCCCAGGAAGGGCTGGAGTTCGCTCAGACGATAAAACCCGATGCTATCCTACTCGATATCATGCTGCCAGACCGTTCAGGATTGACTGTCCTCGATCAGCTCAAGGAAAGCGCTGCGACCCGGCATATTCCGGTGCAAATCGTTTCGGGACATGATTATAGAAATAAGGCGCTGCATATGGGCGCCCTTGGATATATTCGAAAGCCGGTAAAGCGGGACGAGCTGAAGGCGGCGTTCGCCCGTTTTGAACAAAAGATTTCCCAGAAACAAAAACATGTTTTGATAGTCGAAGATGACAGTCTGCAGCGGGAAAGCATGGTGAGTCTTATTTCCGACAAGGATACTGAGATTACCGCGGTTGCGCTCGGTTGCGATGCACTTGAGGCGCTCAAAGTTAAATCCTTTGATTGCGTCGTCATTGACCTCAAGCTTCCCGACATGTCGGGTGAGCAACTTTTGCGGCAAATGACCGAGCAGGAACGCACGACGCCTTTGCCTCCGCTTATCGTTTACACAGGTCGGTCCATTTCGAGAAAGGAAGAGGATGACCTGCGAAAGTATTCTCGTTCCATTATTATCAAGGGGGTGCGTTCCCCGGAACGACTGCTGCATGAGATCGGCCTTTTTCTCCATATTCCGGAACCTCAATTATCGGATGAAAGCCGTCAGCTGCTCAAGGATATGCGAAACCGTGAGGAGGATTTCGAAGGACGCAGGATACTCCTTGTCGACGACGACATTAGAAATATTTTTGCTCTGACTGCCGCCCTTGAGCAAAAGGGTGCAATTATAGAGGTTGCTCGCAATGGCAAGGAAGCCCTGGCGAGATTGAAGGATGATCCCCATATGGATATCATTCTAATGGACATCATGATGCCTGAAATGGATGGCTATGAGGCAACGCGGGAGATAAGAAAACAAGGGATCTTCGCCAAAATGCCCATCATTGCCATAACGGCAAAGGCGACGCGAAAAGATCAGGTGCTCTGCATGGAGGCCGGTGCCAACGACTATCTCTCAAAACCGATCGATCTCAGTCAACTCTTCTCGCTGATTCGAATCTGGTCTCCTCAATTAGGCAGGAATTAAGCCTGATGACAGAGCCCCATAAACCAGAGATTGACATAGAGCTAAATGATTTTTTTGAGGAGATCAACTGTCGCTATAACTATGATTTTCGTGACTATGCCCCGACTTCCATGCGGCGTTCCGTGAATCAGGCTATGGAAAGGCTAAGTTGTACGACGCTAGCCGCGCTTCAGACTATGGTCATCAACAGTCCCGACCGATTTTACGATCTCATCCAGTCATTGACTATTCCAGTAAGTGAGTTTTTCAGGGATCCGTCTTATTTTCTATCGTTGCGCGTAAATGTGATCCCGCTCCTACGAACTTATCCCTCTCTCAAAGTCTGGGTTGCAGGCTGCAGCACTGGGGAAGAAGTCTATTCGTTGGCTATCCTATTGCAGGAAGAGGGCTTGCTGGAACGCACCTTAATCTATGCTACCGATATCAATCCCCGATGTCTTAAGGCTGCGGCACGTGGCCTGTTCGAGCTTTCAGACATTGAAGCAGCGGCTTGCCGTCACCTCGAGGCAGGCGGCATGCTGCCCTTATCTGATTATTACGTTCCGCTCGGCAGCTCAGCGAGATTTAATAATGAGCTGAAGCGAAATCTGGTTTTTACCGACCATAGCCTAGTCACCGATTCCGTCTTTTCTGAAGTTCATCTGATCTCTTGCCGAAATGTTCTCATTTATTTCAATCGCCGCTTGCAGGACAGGGTGTTCGGTCTGTTTCACGAGTCGCTTTGTCGAAAATGCTTTTTGGGCCTGGGGGCAAAGGAAACGATTCACTTTTCACAGTTTGTAAATTCATTTGATCCCTTTGTGAAGAGCGACCGTGTTTTTCAAAAGAGATAAGTGAGAGCAGGAGAAGCCAATGAGAACCGAGCCAAAGAAAGACATTGAAAATATCGATGCGACGCGGGTACCCGAGCCCGTGGTCAAGATACTTCTCGTGGATGATCTGAAGGATAATCTGCTGGCTTTGGAAGCGCTGCTCAGGCGCGAGGACTTAGAAGTATTCAAGGCCCGCTCCGGTAGAGAGGCGTTGGAGTATCTGGTTAACCATGAATTTGCGGTGGCCCTCGTCGATGTTCAAATGCCAGGTATGAGTGGCTTTGAACTTGCGGAATTTATGCGCGGAACCAAGCGTACCAAGGCTATTCCCATCATCTTCGTGACCGCAACTGCGAAGGACCAGGGATTTTCTTTTAAAGGCTATGAAAGTGGAGCTGTAGACTTTCTTTTGAAGCCTCTCGATTCACATGCGGTCAAAAGCAAGGTGAACATCTTCGTTGAAATCCATCGTCAGAAAAATCTTCTTAAAAATCAGCTGGAAACGATCACTAACCTCCTCGATGCTGTCAGTCAGTCAAAGCGTGAGGCGGAAAGGGCGAATGAATCAAAGTCACAGTTCCTGGCCAACATGAGTCACGAGATCCGTACTCCACTCAGTGCAATTTTGGGCTACTCTGAGCTCCTGGCTTATCCAGAGCAGTCTAAAACGGAGACGCTTGATTGCTGCATTGGTATTCAACGCAACATTGAGCATCTTTCGAAACTCATCGACGAAATTCTCGACATTTCAAAAATCGAGGCAGGCAAGCTTGAGGTGGAACTTCTCCCCTTTGCCCTGCTGCCTGAGCTGAGTGATATTTTCGGTTCCTTTCGGAATCAGATCAAAGCCAAAGGATTGACTTTTACCGTCAATTTTCTTGGCAAAATTCCTGAAACTATAACAACGAGTTCGCTGCGGCTGCGGCAAATACTCCTCAATATTATCGGCAACGCTTTAAAGTTTACGGTAAGGGGTGGTATTGAAGTCGATATTAGTCTGGTGCAGGGAATCGAAGGAGAGGGTAAAAAAGATCAAGGGGAAGAAAAAGATGCAGAGGGAGGGGGCAGAACCTTTCCCTTGCTGCAATTTGAAATCAGAGATACGGGCTGCGGGCTCACTCCGGAGCAGCAGGCGCGGCTTTTCCGTCCTTTTGTTCAGGCCGACAGCTCGATCACCCGAAAGCATGGGGGAACCGGGCTGGGGCTGCTTCTTTCCAGGCGTTTTGCCGAGGCACTCGGGGGTGGTGTGGAGATCACCCAGAGCATTATAGGCAGCGGGAGTACCTTCGCCATTCGCCTTAACCCTGGTCCCATTGAAAACGTTTCGCATATCAATGGGCTAAGTGAAGGGGACCTATTTTCACAGAAGGTGATAGCGAAGGAAGGCTTTGGAGCGAGCAAGAGGCTGTTCAATATAAAGGTTCTGCTGGTAGAGGATGGCCCCGATATTCAGGTGCTTATGAAACGCATGCTTGAAATGAGCGGTGCGAAGGTTGAACTCGCTGTGAATGGGCTTGAAGCCGTAGGGATGGCTATGGAAGAAAGCTTTGATCTCATACTGATGGATATGCAGATGCCAGTTCTCGATGGCTACGAGGCGACCCGACAGTTACTGGCCAGGGGCTATAGGAGCCCCATCGTAGCTCTCACGGCAAATTCCATGCAAGGGGAACGGGAAACATGTATCAACGCAGGGTGTAGGGATTATCTTAGCAAGCCGGTCAAGGCCAAAGTCCTGGTTGATACCGTGGAAAGAATCGTCAGGCTAAGTCGGGCTGGGTTGTGACGCCGAGGCTGCGGTCAGGTGGGGGTGGCTACGCCCACAGCCCAATATTTTTACATTGAGACATTTAAAATAACTTTCTTATAGGGGCTGTTGACGTTTGGCTACGCCAACGTCGAACATCCCCAGTAACG
>CAXSGP010000091.1:0-19318 GCA_964236955.1 uncultured Oligoflexus sp.
TCGGCGCATGCTATCGCTAGAAAACTTGAGGCACAGGCGCAGCGAGTTGCGAGGCATCAGCCGAGCAACAAGCGAGTTTAAGTGCCTGACATCGCCCTTCGGGGCGGACTATTGAATCTCGCCCATAGAAGGCGGGGCACCTTCAAGGCGTTTGAGAATGGAAGCAACTCCGGCCGCCTCAAGGGCTTTGAGCACCTTGCCAGCCGTAATTTCGATCGGTAGATTCTCTGGTTTTTCCGGAAAATTGAGTGCCACCCGAATCTCCTCGCCTTCGTAGTCCAAAACCACCGCCCGGCCTTCGCTGCGGTTTTTGGCCGAATTGAATTCAAAGAAAGCGCCGAACGGCATCGTGCAATCCCCGCCAAGCATTTCAAGGACTTTTCGCTCAAGGGTCGCGCAGGCAAAGGTACGAGGATCCTTCATGGTCGCGACAGCGCTTATAAAAGGACTTATATCGGTCGTCTCGATGGCCAGGGCACCTTGAGCGGCGCAGGGCGTAAACCATTCCAAATCGATAAGTTTATGGGGAAGACCCGTCAGACCTAAGCGTTCAATAGAAGCGCCGGCAAGAATCAACGCATCCCAGTCGGACTCTTCAAGCTTGCGGATCCGGGTATCGACATTACCCCGGACGGCCACCATATTGATGCCGTTTTTTAGTCCTTTGAGCAGCGATTGCCGGCGCAGACTGGCCGTCGCTATCGTGAGTTTGCCCAAGGCTGCGAACTCTTCCCGTCCGATCGAGGGTCCCTTCGACAGTCTGCTGAGATGATCCTTCTTCGGATGGAAAATGACGACATCATTTGGTATGTGGCGCTTGAGAATCGCTGGCAGAATAAAACCATGGGGAATCTTCGCCGGCAAATCCTTGAGACTATGCACAGCAAGGTCTGCGGTGTCAGCCTTGAGAACCTCTTCCAGTTCCCGAACAAAGAGCCCCTTACCGCCCATTTCATGCAAAAACCGGTCTTGTACCCGATCACCCATGGTCTTGACCACGTTGAGTTCGGAATCATAGCCCTGGACCTTTAAAAGATCAGCAACGTGGTGAGCCTGCCAAAGAGCAAGCTTGCTGCCTCGCGTTACGATGCGGGCCTTTTGATTCGATTGGGATCCTGTCATATGATTTTGTCCAAGGTGAAAAGTATTTTAAGAGCTTCCGTCAGCTGCACCGACTCAAAATCTTCGGTGGGATTGTGAACAGAACGACCGACATCACCGGATATTTTGCTAATGATACTTTTTTGCATCGCTTCAATGGCCTTCGCCTGATTTTCATCAAGCTGATTGAGGGGCGAGCGCGAAAGGCTTTTTTGCATCTCTTGCTTGACGAGGTTTTCCAGATAATCGCGGAACGTCGCAAGCGTTGGTTTTAATGTTCTTGAAAACATCCACTTTTCAAAAGCGTCGGCGTTTTCAATGATGATGGTCCGGCCGATGGCAGCTGCCTTTTTCCGTTCCTCAAAGTTTTCCCCGACGACCTGCTTTAAATCATCGATATCGAAGAGATAAACGTCTTCAATTTCGGTGCACTTCGGATCGATGTCGCGCGGCAAGGCAATGTCGATTAGGAATATGGCTTTATTTGAGCGATTGTGCTGAGATTTTTGCATCCGGGCTTTGTCGAGAATGATTTCATTGGCCCCGGTGCAACTGATTACCACATCCGCGAGAGGCAGGACTTCATTCAGTTCTTCCCAGGGATAGGCGATTCCGATTCCGACCTTGGCAACGAGGTTCTCGGCGCGGGAGAGGGTGCGGTTGCATACGAACACCTGTTTTGGCTGATATTTAAGCAGGTACTTGGCAGCAATCTCCCCCATCTCTCCGGCACCGATGATGAGGACACGGCAGTTTTTGAGCTGACCGTAGACCCGATTCGCGAGATCGATCGCGGCATGGCTGATCGAAACCGGCTTTTTGCCGATGTCGGTATTGGTTCTGACTTTTTTGGACGCCGCGAAGGCCTCCTGAGTCATACGCTTTAATACCGGGCCGAGAGTATCGCCTTCCAGCGCGAACTGGGCGGCATCCTTAAATTGACCGGCGATCTGGGTTTCGCCCAAGACCAGGGAGTCAAGTCCCGATGCAACCGAGAAAGCATGGCGGGCGGCTTCTTTTTGAGTGTGCTGATAGCTGCGGTTTTTGATCTCTTCATCCAGTTCCTTCTTTTGATTCGGACAGAATCGTTGAAGATCGATGAAGATATCCTTGAGCTGATGGGGGGTGATATCGGGATCTGCGACGACACCATACACTTCCAGGCGATTGCAGGTCGAGAGCACGAGGACTTCTCTCAGTCCGTGCTTGGCGATGAGCTGGGGCAGAGCATGGTTGATCTCTTCACGACTTAGGAATAGGGATTCCCTGAAGTCCAGACCAGCGGACTCATGATTGGTGCCGACGCAGAATAAGGTGGGGGTGTTATCAGCCAATGATATAGCTCCAGTTATTGATTCCGAACATACCAATGACCAGGAGTCCGAAACCAACGATAGTCATCCAGGCTAGCTTCTTTGCGGGAAGATTAGCAAGATTTTTGCAAACCAGCGTTGCCAGGTACCAAAGCCAAACCGCGAAGGCCCAGATTATTTTACCCAATAATGCGGCGCGGTCGCCAACCAAAAAGAACTGAGAATAGACGGCGCCCATGATGAGGCCTGAGGTCAGCAGGATAAAGCCAGCCCAAAGCGTTCCCATTAAAGCCGTATTGAGCTTGCTGATGGGTACCTGGGCGGCTTGCAGGCGATCGAGGTTTTTGGTTTTCATCGCTCGCTGCTGCATGAGGTAAAGAACGGCGATAACGCAAGAGGTAATTGCGAAAGCCTCCCCCAGCACACTGGTGATGATGTGAGCATAGAGCAGCAGCGAAGGCCCCTGGGTTTCGACGGACGTATGGGGGGGAGGGAAAAACAGGAACTGGATGAGAAGGATTATCATCGACAGGGGGGCGACGAAGGCCCCTACCATGCGAAAGTCAAAAATCACCTTGGCGAGAACCGTGATCCAGCACAGGGAAACGATGAGGATAAAGGTCGTGATGAGGTGCGAGGCGTTAAAGTTGAAAACACTGATTGTGTTGGCACTCATCAAAAGTGTGGCGATCACTAGGAAGACATAAGCAAAGCGTTGGAATTTGGATCGGGATACCGAGTCCGTGAAACTTTGAAGATACAGAAAAGACGAGACCGCAAAGGCTATCAGGGCTATTATCACGCCTAGATGATAATGATTCAAGGCGAACTCCTCCGTAACGAACTCAAGGGAGCGACTCAAAAGGATAAAGTCAGATTCTCTTCAAATGCTCCGCCTTGAGTTTAGCATACAACGTTGCTGTAAATCCTACCTAGTGCATCGGTTGAGGGAAATAGGGCTTTTACGTCCGGCATGGGCCGATGGCATTTGACCCTTGGCCGTTGATTGGCCACTGCTCCATAAAAGGCAGCCGCACGCCCGCCTGAGGCAACGGCAGACCGGAAGCGGACCAATCCGCCCCTAGCCGTCAGGACAGGAAGCCTTAAAGAGGCAAATCTTGATAGTTTTCAATGACCTGCTTGAGAGTCGCGAGGTACCTGGCACCCCCCTCCCCATCGATCGCACGATGATCAAAGGTTAGGCTCATCAGCATCATCGGTCTTATCGCAATCATATCGTCGATCACTACCGGGCGTTTAACCGCCGCGCCGATGCCGAGTATGGCCACCTGCGGCTGATTGATGATGGGATTGGATGTGATGCTGCCCCAACCACCAGGATTGGTGATGGTAAAGGTTCCGCCTTGGATGTCCTCGGCTTTGAGTTTTTTGCTCCTGGCTCTGACGACGAGGTCATTCATGCGCCTTGCGATACCAAGGAGATTGAGATCTCCGGCATTTTTGATAACAGGAACGATCAGTCCATTATCGAGAGCGACGGCACAGCCTACATTGATAGCCTTTTTCCAAAGGATGTCATAGCCATCGACGGAGGTATTGACGATAGGATGCTGTTTAATTGCCTGAACGGCAGCATGGATGAAGAAATGAGTCAGTGTTAGCTTAAAACCTTCGGCGGCAAAGAATGAATCCTTGCACTCCTCCCGTAGCTTCCAAACGCGATGAAGATCGATCTCGAAGACTGTCGTGACATGCGGCGAAACCCTTATCGATTCCACCATGTGATCCGCGATCAACTGCCGCATCCTCGTCATGGGCTCGCGGCGAACCGCGACGCCATCGAGCGATTCATCCTCACCGAGCTTCGCAAGATTCAGGGGCGATGCGGGGCTTGGCTTTGACTGCGGAGAAGCTTGCGGAGTGGCCACAGGAATCGCTGCCGGTCCGTCGGCAAAATCCAAAATGTCTTTTTTCGTGATCCGGCCATGCATCCCACTGCCTTCGATCTGCCTAAGGTCGATGCCACGATCCTTGGCAATCTTTCGTACCAGCGGGGACGAACGAAGAGGCGTCTCACTGTCGGTGTCGGGACCTATTGCAAAAGGTTTAGCAGGAATACTTGCTAGGGGTGCGGACGCTTGTTCGGAATGGGCGGGAGCAGGCGAAGGACCGGCCTTGGCATCGGGACTGCCACCGATATGCGCCAGGACCTGGCCGACGTTGACTGTGGTCCCCTTGGTCACCAGAATCTTTATAAGATATCCGGAAGCGGGAGCCGCGATCTCCGTATCAACTTTATCGCTAGAGAGTTCGAGCAGAGGACTATCCTTTTCGACCTTCGCGCCTTCCTTCACCAACCAATTGGTTAGGATGGCCTCATGAACCCCTTCCCCCATAAGAGGCATCAGTACTTCAGTAACATTCGACATGATATGGCTCCGATAGTCTTCCGCTCGTCAATTTTTCTCTCTGTCCTTAATCGACTTTCTCACGTCTCACATGTGGATAGCACCACCTAAAGCCACATGCGCGGCCTCGGCAATCGTCTCGGAGAGAGTGGGGTGAGGATGGATGGTATGGCCAATCTCATCGACAGTCGTCTCAAGGACTTTTCCCAAAGCAAATTCCGAAATCATTTCCGTCGCGCTGGCACCGACGATGTGAACGCCCAGCAATTCCCGATATTTAGCTTCGTAGATAATTTTGACGAAACCAACGGTGGCATCCTCAATCTTAGCTTTCGGCATGGGCGCGAAGGGAAATTTGGCAACGAGGTATTCGAGCTTCTGCTCCTTACATTTCTCCTCGGTCAAGCCTATGCTCGCGATTTCCGGATAGGTGTAGATCGCGTTAGGATTTGCGGCATAGTTGATCAATGGAGGCTGGTGACCGGCGACGACTTCCACCGCATGATAGGCCTCGGCGGAGGCAGTGTGGGCCAATGCCGGTGTTGGGATGATATCGCCGATGGCAAAGATATTGGGGACTGCTGTGCGATAGTGCTCGTCGACTTTGATGAAGCCGCCTTTTTCCACTTTCAGTCCGACCTTATCAAGGCCCACATCGTCAGTTACGGGTTCGCGGCCGATCGAGAGGAGGACCTTGTCGAAGACGCGATCGTCTTTCCCCTCGCAGGAGACCTTGACCTTTTTACCGTCGTCGCTTATGCCGAGGAGTCTCGTGCCAGTGTCGAGAGAGATCCCTTGCTTTTTAAGGTTTCTTTCCATTTCCTTGACACATTCCCCATCTTCGCTCGGGAGGATTTGCGGCAGGAGTTCGATGATGGTGACCTCGGTGCCCATGCGTGCGAAGAGCGAGGCAAATTCGGTGCCGACGACACCGCCGCCTATCACGGCCAGGCTCTTTGGAACATGATCGATAAAGAGGATGTGGTCGGAGTTCAGGATGTTTTTGCCATTGGATCGGGCAAAGGGCAATTCCTTGACCCGCGACCCCGTCGCCAGCAGAACCGATTTGGTTTCGATGCTGCTGACTTTGCCGTCTTTAGCGGTGATGGCGACGCCAGTCTTGCTGATCAGTCGACCGTGCCCTTCAAAAACCTCGATCTTGTTTTTCTTCATCAGAAAACGAAGGCCTTTACGCTGCTGGTCGACGATCCTGTCTTTGCGTTCGAGGATCTTATTCCAATGGAATTTGGGCTGGCCGATCTCAAAACCTTGCTCTTCCATCGTTTTCAGCTTTTCCCAGAGCTTGGCGGAATGGAGCAGCGCCTTGGTCGGGATGCAGCCCCAATTTAAACAGGTACCGCCGAGATGTTCAGCCTTTTCTACAAGGGCGACCTTGAGGCCCAACTGTGCAGCCTTGATAGCACCAACTTCACCACCCGGACCGGAACCTATAACCACCAAATCAAAAGAGGAAGTTGACATGGGTGCACTCCTAGAGGGTTTTTGCGAGTCATTTCATAAGCTAAGCGCTTGACTGCAGGGGTTAAAAAGACGTGTTAACTCACCGACAAGACTAGGCTTATGCCAGAAACGAAAGAAAAACTTACACTATAAGGCGGTCGGCCTTAAAGCGATTATTTGCTATTGTTAAACAATGGGGGGAATTCTGCCGATAAGTATTACATGGCCCCTGAAGCCTGTGTAAAATAAGACGATCAGGGGTGAATGTTCTCTCTAAATTAGAGGAGATCGAATGGCTAAAATCATAGAATTTAAGACCAAGGAAGCTACTCGCGATGCGATCGTTACCAATAAACTCGTACAGATGGCCGACGAAATCGATGAAGTCATGATGAACTATTTGACCGACCCAAATGTGGATCCCCGCGAGGTGATCGGCGTTCTTTCCCATCGACTCGGTGCCCTGATGAGTCATCTGGAAGAGAAAGAGGAACTCTGGCATGTTTGCCAAAAAGTTCTGAAAAAACAGGCTAGGATAGTCGACTGACCTGGAGTGGATAGGAAAATGGAGCTAGTGCGACCCAGGCACTAGCTTTTTTTGTCCGAAATTTCGCGACTGAAACAGGATCAGGAAAGCGTTGGTTCCAAAGGTTTGGGAATATGAGCGAAAAGATCGTCGCGCAACTCCCTGATACCTTCCTGCTTCAGGCTTGAGACGGGCAGCATCTTCTTCACGTCAACGCCCTTAGCCTGCATCGCCGCGGTCAATTCCTTGATGCGTTTCTGCTGCGCCTGACGCGAAAGCTTATCCGCTTTCGTCAAGAGTACATAAACCGATAGATTTCGTGAGAGCAGATCGACGAGATACCAGTCGAGATCGCCCATTTCGCGTCTTATATCGATCAGAAATAGGAACTCACAGATATTGGGACGACGCAGGTAACCTTCAACAAGGGGCTCCCATTGTTCCGCTACGTTTTTATTGATGGCGGAAAATCCGTATCCCGGCAGGTCAGCGAAAATCAAATCTTCGCCAAGCCCGAAGAAGTTGATCATCTGGGTTTGACCCGGTGTACTTCCTTTGCGGGCGAGTTTGTTGCGGCCGAGAATTTTATTCAGTAAAGTCGACTTGCCCGAGTTGGAGCGACCGATCAACGCAATTTCAGGCAGTGCGTAATCAGGTAACTGTTCCGGTTTAAGGGCGCTGGTGATATATCTACTTTCCATAAGGGAACGGGTCCTAAAGTCAAAAAGGAAGAGCGATGGCGAGGGTACATTTACTCGATGACGAGCTTATAAACAAGATCGCAGCGGGCGAAGTTGTAGAAAGACCCGCAAGTGTGGTCAAAGAACTCGTTGAGAACGCCATTGATGCGGGGGCCCAGCACATAAGAGTCAGTCTAAAAGACGGGGGACGCCAGCTCATCGAAATTTCAGACGATGGGCTGGGTATGAGTCCCGAAGATGCGCTGCTGTCACTGAAGCGGCACACAACGTCAAAATTAAGCAATGCGGACGATCTTTTTGAAGTTTCGACTTTGGGTTTTCGAGGGGAGGCCTTGGCTTCGATTTCCGCGGTCAGCCGGTTTACTTTGCAGACGATGAGCCGCGATGTTGCCGAAGGTCTGCGGGTGCAGCACGAGGAGGGGAAATCTTGAACCGGAAAAATCGCAACCCGTTTTCCCTGGCAGGGATCATTCGGGACCAGCGTTACGATCAAGGATCTTTTCTATAATGTTCCTGCCCGTAAATCCTTTATGAAGACAGCCGCCGCGGAATTTGCGGTTTGTCATGAATATCTTCAGGCCCTGGCCCTTGCTCTTCCCCAATTGGGCTTTCGCTTGCTCCATAACGAAAAAGAGATCTTTTCGGTCAGTCCCTTGCCCGTTCCGGATGGATGGGCCCGCGGCGAGCAGGCTTTGCGTCTGCGTTCGGCCGCTCTGTTAGGCGAAGAACTCAGCAGCAAACTCATCTATATCCAGCATCAGGATCGCCACGTGCGCGTTGAGGCCTTGATTTCACCGCCGGGTCTTGACAAGGGTACGGCCAAATATATTTTTAGTTTTGTGAATAATCGCTGGGTCAAAGACAAGCTTTTGCGCTATGGAATACTTCGCGGTTATCACTCGCACATCCTGCGTGGCAAATTTCCAGTGGTGCTCCTTCACGTTGATATGGAAGCTTCGCTTGTCGACGTCAACGTTCATCCGGCCAAGACGGAGTTACGTTTTCAGTATGGGTCGGAGGTTCAAAATTCAATAGCCATGGCGATTCGTGACGGATTGCGGCAGGGGGCTTGGGCTTCTTCCCCAGCGAAGCCCAGTGCGGCGGCATCGGCGGCCTATGCACCGCCGGAAGATGCAGGTGACTCTCCTTCCACTTCCGCTTTGCCTTCTCCCTTTCAGAAAAACGAAGGCCGGATTCCAGACGATTTCGATCTGCTGCTGTCCAAAGACAAGGGCGAAGAAAAATCCGCCTTCGCCGCTATCGCCATGAAAGAAGCCCGCGAATCCGCCCCTCTGAAGCTCGGCGCGGTCCCTAGTCCGGCGTCTTCCGGAATCAGACGAACGACGATGTCATTCGATTCGCCTTTTCATGGGGCAGATCCAGCCAGTCCATCGCCGGCAGCTGACCAGAATTCAACGGCCATTTTTCCCCATTTTCCAAAACCTGACCCAAGCTTTGAGAAAAAATCCGATACGAAATATCAAGCGCCTGAAGTCGGAAAAGGATGGCGTCAGCCTTCTGCAGCGCCGGCGGGCACGTCACCGGCAGCGGGGCCAGCGACGTCCTCTGCTTCTGTGGCAAGCCCCGTTGCGTCGCCATCAGCCCGCTCCGGCCTGGAGGACGAAAGGACCGCTGCTGGAATGTTGGTGGCCATGGAAGTCAAAGAGAGTCGTCCGGCTCCTTTAGGAACGGCTATTCCCTGGGACGAACTTCGTTTCGTTGGGGCATTTCAGAGGTGTTTTCTGTTCTTTGAGCATCAGGACCAGCTGCTCGTTGTCGATCAGCACGCTTTTCATGAACGTATACTCTACGAACGTCTCCTGCAAAATCCAGCTCTTCTCAAACGCACCCAGGCCCTGCTCATGCCAGAGGTGCTGGAATACAGTTATGCCGAATGTGTGGAGCTTGAAGAAAAGCGCGAGGAACTCAAAAGCCTTGGCTTTGAATTTTTGGTGGTTTCCTCAACCGAGATCGAAGTCAGAGCCATCCCGGCTCTGCTGGTGAACAAGGATATCCAGGGCTTGTTTTCATCGCTATTGAACGGACCTAAAAACCATCAGGAGATACTCCACGATGTCTTAGCCTCGGTGGCCTGTCATGCCGCTGTGCGGGCCGGCGAAGAAATTCCCGAGCCCGAGCTCAAGCAACTCCTTGCCGAAGCGAGGACCGTTGATTTCTTTTTGAACTGTCCGCATGGACGACGGGTTTTGCGCTGGTGGAAAGCCAGTCAGGTGGCTGCCTGGTTTGATCGATTGGGATGATGCCATGAACAGGCGCTACCTGGCCATAATCGGTGCAACAGCAAGTGGAAAATCAGATCTCGCCCTGCGCCTGGCACAGCAGTATGGAGGCGAACTTGTCAACTGCGATTCCGTACAGATCTACCGAGGTTTTGACATCGGAGCGGCCAAACCCAATGCCGAGGAACGCGCCCTGGTTCCTCACCATCTCGTCGATGCTTTGTCATGGGACGAAGATTTTGATGCCCGCAAATTCGCCGCTCGCGCCGATGCAGCCATTACCGAGATTCGCAGCCGCGGCAAAGTTCCAATCGTTGTGGGAGGCACGGGGCTTTATCTAAAGGCCCTTTGGCAGGAAGGCTTTCACGATCTGCCAAAAGACGGGGCGATGCGTGAGGAGCTGAATCTCATGAGCCTCTCCGAACTTAGAGCCGAACTCAATCACATCGATAACGCCCGATCGCAAGAAATTCATGACAACGATCGGTTGCGCCTGCAGCGTGCGGTAGAAGTCGCGCGGCTGCTTGGTCACTCGATTAAAGATCTGCACGCACCGCTCAGCAAAAGAAGCGAGGCCTTCGTTATATCCATGAACTGCCCGCGGGCAGTTCTGCAAGAAAGGATCATGGTAAGAAGCCGTAAAATGCTTTCAGAAGGTCTTATCGAAGAGGTCAGGGGACTGATCGGGCAGGGTGTGCCGGCAAGCGCGAAGCCCATGCAAAGCATAGGCTATCATCAAGTTCTGGCTTTTCTTCGAGGCGATCTCAGCCACCAGCAGCTGCAAGAGGATATTATCATCGCGACCCGGCAGTATGCCAAGCGCCAGGAGACTTTGTTTAAAAAGATCCACAAAGACTACGAGTGGGATTCGGAAAGCAGCCGCCTCGAAGATCTTTGGGCCCTTATTTCAAAAGGGTGAACTGCCGATAGAACTCCGCGAACAGCCGCACTCCCCAAAACAAAGGGCGTCGCCTACCTTTATGTCATTGCCGACGCAGCCGGGAAGGGAGCAAAGGTTGATGCCGCGGTTGAGTGGTCCGGGAATACCATCAAAATTTTTGCTTTCAAAACTTTTCATCCATTCAGGCGCATCCCTGGTATTCTTTAAGGGGATAAGGTTATCGGCAGTATGAAGGGACAGCTCCTTTGGACCCGGATTTCTATAGTCTTCAAAATAGAGACAGCTGCCAGAGCCGCCCCCGTCATGGTAGGAACCATGGCTGTTCTTGCCGATAAAGGCGATCGCATGGGTTTCATCCTGGACCTGCAGATCATGGCCCTGACGCGTATAGGACCCACCGTGTTGAAAATAAAGGACACGTTCGAGACGGCCGTTTTTAATTTTTACGGCAACCCGTTCCCAATCGGCATTGTGACTGCCGAGACCTGGCGAGCAGGTATCCTGGAAGCCATAGAAAAACCAATACATGATGACGGTTGTTTCCCGGCTGCAATCTTCGTAGGCGTAGTAGACAGGGATTTGGCCGTTGGCCAGTGATTCCGCCGACTCGTTGCAAATTCGCTCTTTATTGCCGTTTTTTCTCGCATTCCAAAATTCACCCGCGTCGCTTGGAAAGCATTTATTTGGTTTTGTCTGTTCCTGATCAAAGCGCAGAATAGGTGCAAAGCGCTTGGCCTGTTCGAATTTGCATTCTTCGCTAGCGCAGACTTTTTCCTTGGTGGGACAGACAAAAGCTTCGAGACTGTCGCAGTATTGGCCTCGGCAGCGCAGACCCCGCAGATGGGTACCCTGACCGAATTCGACGGTGCCGCCGTTTTCCTCGGATACCCCTGGCTTCCAGTAGCAGCTACTGGGATCGACTTCGGTTTCAGGAGCTTTGGCGCACTGTACGGAGAGGCCATCACAGTAACGACCCTGACAGCGCACGGCCTGGACAAATTCGTTGTTAGGGCAGGTATAGCCTTCTTGGTTCTCTTCTGAGAAATAGGGGCTCCACTCTTGACCTTGGACGGGTTGCTTGGCACCGCAGAGTAGCTTTATGTTGTCGCAACGGCGGCCTGTGCACTGTAGACCCGTGACCAGGCTATCGTTGCAGTGCGCGGGCGAGGCCTCGCCGTTTTCTTCTGAGGTTGAGGCTGTCCATTCATCGCTAAGGGCCTGGTGAGTGGCAAGTAGACTGAGCAGGAAAACAAGGCTTAAACCAGCCAGTATGCCGTTTAGCCTGCCTGATTCTTTGATCCTGTTTCTCATTTTAAGCTCCGCCGGATTACAATCTGAATGCCGCTGCCAGTGAGAGAACTTCCCTCGAACTTGGCAGAGCCAAGCTTTCTGCGAGAAAAATGCTGAAAAATTGTTCAAGTCTTAAACTGTCTAACAAAGGGCAACAACGACAACAAGGCTTATTGGGCGAGCAAATGCCCGATAGACTCTCTTGCGAACATCGTCTTGAATTTACTGATAAAAATTTTGAATAATAAAGGAGACATGAAGTCATAATAAAGGGGGGCTAAAGATTTTTTAAAAATTCAGTAAAATTTTTGCAAGTTAAGATGCCAACTTTTCAAGATGCTGACTGTGATTTTCAAAGAGGGACAAGGCTTCCCAGGCGACGATTCGCGCCAAAAAGGTAGAGAAGGCTATTCCCTAACCTTCGCCATTTTGACTAGCATTGGTATGCCTGCCACCACCTGCACCACCGCCGCCGAATCCGCAGCGATCGCTCTATGAAAGTGGCCCAGCATTCTTCGGAAAAAGCGGGCTAATTCCTGCGGGGGACTGAGTCCCGCACCTATCTCGCTGCTAACTATGACAATGCGATGGTCGGTTTTGCTTCTCATGACTTCGCAAAAGGCCCTGATTTCCAGATTCAATCGGCTTTCCTGCTGATCAAGATCATATTTATTCCAGCTGCTCAAAAGAACGTTCGCTAGCCATTGATTGATGGAATCGATGAGGACCTGACGGCTGTCACGGAGGGCTTCGGTCAGGATTTCATTAAGCTCAAAGCCCTCTAAATGCTGCCAATGCGAGGGTCGAAGCGATTTTAACTGGTGAATACGCGCCTCAAGTTCGCTTAGTGCAGCCGTGCCGATGACCGATGTTGAGGGCTCTGGGTGAAAAGCCTGGATGGCGAGTTCGGATTTCCCACTGTACGCGGCTCCCAGGACAAACAGGGGCGAGGGCAATTGCACAAGTGGCGGACAGTCGGACCGGTCCATAGCGTCTCTCCTCCCCTTCATGGGCTTAAAATTTACATTTTAGCATAGAGGGTGGAAGAGATCCTCTTGCGATCCATGGCCCAGGATTGATAAGAGATAAGCTCAGTTATGACAATTCATCTCCTGACGAGGCTATTCCCCATGGGTTTTTTAGAATTAATGCAGCAAAGAGGTATGTTGGCGCAGGTCACGCACGAAGACGAGCTTCGTGGCTATCTTAAGGGCGGTATTAGGACTGCCTATGCAGGATTCGACCCAACGGGTGATAGTTTGCATGTCGGGCATTTGCTCCCGGTGCTGGCCCTGAGGCGCTGGCAGCAGTCGGGTCATCGCATCATCGTCCTGCTCGGCGGTGGGACGGCGATGGTCGGCGACCCTACAGGCAAAAGCGAGATGCGGCAGATGATCACCGAAGACGTGATCGATCAACGTGCCGAACGTTTCAAAGAGCAGCTTGCGCCTTTTCTCGATTTCTCCTCGCCCGACAAAGGCATAGTCGTCAACAACGCCGACTGGCTCCGCGAACTTATGTATCTGCCTTTTCTTCGTGAGATCGGCGCTCATTTTTCGGTCAATCGCATGCTAGCCGCCGAATGCTTTAAGCAGCGCTATGAAAAGGGTCTCTCGTTTTTGGAATTCAATTACATGATTCTGCAAAGCTATGACTTCTACCACCTGAATAAACATCAGGACTGCGCCGTGCAGCTTGGCGGTGATGATCAGTGGAGCAACATGCTTGGCGGTATGGAACTGGTTCGCCGCAAGGAGCAAAAGCAAGCCTTTTGCGTGACGGTGCCCCTGCTCGTGAATTCTCAAGGGAAAAAGATGGGCAAGACCGAAAGCGGAGCGGTCTGGATCGATCCGAAACTGACGTCGCCCTACGACTTCTATCAGTACTTTCGCAATCTCGATGACGATATGATCGAAAAGTGTTTGTTCTACTTTACCGATCTAGCGGTGGAAGAGGTGAGGCGGCTTTCTTCCCTCCCGGACCGGGCGATCAATGATGCCAAGATAGCCTTGGCCTTTGAAGTCACCAAACTTGTCCATGGCGAGGCGGAAGCAGTAAAAGTCAAGGCGATGGCCAGCTCTCTTTTTAGTGGCTCTGCCGAGCGTCTGGCAGCTCCAGAAGTGCTTTTGAATAAGAGTGAGCTTCCGGGGACGACCGTCAACGTCGTTGAGCTTCTTACCCTGAGTAAGCTTTTTCCTTCCAAAAGCGAAGTTCGCCGCATGATCGAACAAGGGGGGCTGACGCTCGACGGCGAAAAGGTGGAGGTGACGACGCTCGAAGTGGACGTGGCGCGCCTGTTAAGTGCTGAGGGCATCATGGTGAAGAAGGGCAAGAAGAGTTTTCACCTGCTTCGCATCAATAGCTGATTTTCTATAGCCAAGAGATCTTTCATGCTTCCGAACGGGTTTAGATAAGTCTTCGGAACCATTGTGCTTTAACCTCGGTATTAAGCTTACCGCCGTCCCTTCCGACTAGCCTTTAGTTGTTTATCAAGGGAGCCTATATGAAACTCACCACCCTACTTTCCCTAAGTCTGTTCGTTGCCTCAGGCGCCGCATTCTCTGCCCAGGTTTCTGCCAAGAAAGATGGGACACAGATCATGTCGGAGCCGAAAAAAGGCGGTTCCATTGTTAAAGAACTTAAAAAAGGCGAGACCATCGAATCTTCCGATCGGGCCGGCATGTTCTGGAAGGTGAAAACAGCCGATGGCATAAGCGGCTATGTCTCCGTCATGGCGGTACAACGTGAAGTGGAAAATGATTCCGGCATTCAAAATGCATTGCATGATGCCGCGATGAAAGCCCGCAACTCCAGCGAAAGTGGGGAAACCACCCGGGCCCGATCTGCAGTCATGGGTGTGCGTGGTCTGAATGAAAATAATGAACTCGCTGAGATCGGAACGCTAAGACCCGATCTTCGTGCGGTATATCATATGGAAGACCGACCTTTGAGTGGCAAGCGAGTCGATAAAATCGAGGAGCTTGTCCTAAGGGAAGTCGCCAATGCCGCTGCGGCTCAGAATAAATGATCTCGGTAATTTAAGTCTTTCAAAGCCTCAATTTTCCCGTTTCATGCAGGCCCTCTCCTCGGAGCGGGCCTGTTTTTTGTGCTGCAGCGCTTCTCACAAAGCTTATTCCATGGCATCGATAGGCATGAGCCAGAGTTCCCCCGAAAGGCGTTGACCCTGGCCTGGGATATTCGTCAAGCCTCCAAAGATATAAAGGTCCTCCTCCGTTGACCCCATACAGTGAGCGATGCGCGGGGAAGGCGTTGAGGGGAGCACGACTTCTTTCCAGCGGCGGTGGTCAAGTTCGAGGAGATAGGCCTTAGTCACGGCGTCGCCTTGAATGGTCCGGCCCCCCCAAAGCAAAATGCCTTTGTCTTTGAGCATTGTGATTTCAAAATCCTTGCGATTGGTGTCGGGGAGGGCTGGAATGTAAGCCCAAGCTTTATAAGCATGATCGTAATAGGCGCCATCGGTTTGTGGGCCCTGATCACTGACTCCACCAATGATCCAGGCTTTTTCTCCCTCCGACACGGCCTTGGCATTGGCTCTGGCGTTGAGAAAGGGGATCGGGGGAAGTGGCTTGACATCCCCATTGGCCGGATCAAGGAGAAAGCCTTCCTTGCTTCTTTTCTGGTCTTCAAATCCGCCCCATATCATGGCCTTCGAACCCAGTCTTACGGCGATATGAGAGCTGCGTTCAGCGGTGTTGTTTGCGTAGACCTTCCAGCTTCGGGTTTCGAGGTTTAAAACGCCCCAGTTATTTTTATGTTCCGAGCTGCGCCCTCCAAATACGATCAACCAGGGATCGATGGCGATAAGACTGGCACTGGATCGCGGCTTGAGGCGGTCGGACACAGGAAGTCTTTCCCACCTATCCTTATCAGAATGGTAGACAAAGAGATCCCGCGTGTCGATCGCCCTCGGCTCTTTGCCTCCGAAGACATAGATATCGTCTTTAACTATTGCTCCTGCGAAATAATTTTTGGGATTAGGACCCTCGGCTACGGTCCACGACTTCCAGGTCTTTGTCGCCAGGGAGTAAGTTATGCCGCCACTGTTGAAGGTGGAAAGCTGTTCGTTGGCATGGTAGCCACCGAGGAGATGGATATGGTTCCCGTAAGCAAAGCAGTGAGGGTAACTCGTTGGACCATAACTATCGGGCACCGGTATCCCTTGGCCTTTTCTTTCCTCAGGCGGGCTAAGGCACGAGACATGAGCGAGGAGCGGAAGAATGAGGAAGGATGAAAAACGACGCTTTGCCATGGGGGATCCTTGTCGCGATTATTGGCTAAGCTATCACGGGAGCCCGGGCAGAAGGTGAAGTTTTTAATTTCATGGGGGTCGGCGGCTCAGGGCCGTATGGGAGGTTTGACTTCATTTTGAATCTCTATAAATCGCCTCCTCGCGGCGATGAAGAAGATTGAAAAGATGCGAGCAGCGATCCTTCAGGTGATTTCTCCGCTGCCGGGCCTTAGGCCACCCGGGACGATTTACTCATATACATATTATAGGTGGGAATCGATGTGCGAATCCAATCCCCGTCGCGTTGAAAGAGCATTGCCACGCCTTCCACTTCAAACGTGGCTGTCCCCTTTTCCAGCAAAGTCCGCGGGCATATCGAATATTCAAGGCCGGTGTTGAAGTGTAGTATGAGCTTATCGATTTGAGTCCAGGAAAGGCTGGTGAGCAAAGGCGTGTGCAGCTGCGAATGAAAGAGTATGCGGATAGGTCTCTGACTGGATTTAGCCTGAATTTCTTTTTCCGCTTCGGTGGTCCTGATGAGATTGCCGCAGTTTGCCTGCATTGGGTCCGCCTGTTGAATCGCGCTGTAATGTTCGCTTTCGAGTTCGCCTTCCGCGTCACCGAAATTGTCCTCACCGCTTTCGTCTTCGCTGTCTTTATCGCGGTCGGTACCCGACCTGATTTTGGCAATGATGTCGTAAGTCGCTTTGCTGTTGGCGGGATCGTTTAAGCGGTAGATGGCATCCCCTGGAAGAATTTCCGCGCTCTGTTTGGTGGCTTCGCCGATTTCCGGAATAGTGCCTTCGATGCTACAGTCAAAGCCGATAAACCCACCTGCGCCTTGCAACCAAACCGCTGGCGCCTGGACTGTCTTGGCCGTTTGCCAGTCACCATCAAAGGATGGGGCAGAGATTTTAATGGTGACGTCATGGGCTAAGAGGCGATTTTTAAGGCGGCCCAGTATGAGATTGCCGAGTTCCCCCAGCCAATCTTTGATGACAGCCTGGGAATGATCCACGGGGCCGCGGGGCAGGGGACAGGTGGTTTGCAAAAAAGGTCGCGAGCAGGAAATAAAAGCCTGAGCTTTCATGCCGGCGCCTTCAAAGCAAAGTCTGGTTTTTAAAAGTTCAGCGGATTGAGGAGGGGCCGTAAGTCGATCGAGCGAGAAATCAGCAAGGCTCTTGACCAAAGCTTCATTCATAAAGGTTTCAAAATTTTTTAAAGCTGAACTCACAATCCGCCTCGATTCCAGGTGCATCGCCCTGCGCGAGGGATCGGAGGAGAGCGGGGAATATTAAATTTGTCTTGGATAAATAATAAAAAATTGATCGATATCAATCAGTTGCCTTGATCGTTTGGGCCCGCAGGTGAGGCCAGGGCAGGGGGGCCAGGGCCTCAACGATATTAATTGGCGCGAATAAAGGAGATGGTGTCGCCATGAGGATTGGTCGCGATCGCGGCGTGAGTTGAGATTGCATAGAAGTGCTCGTAACGGACGCCATTGACCACGACCGGAACATCTTGGGGGCTATCGATAGCAATCACGTCGAATTCAGCAGCAGGAAGGACGATCCTGTCAACAAACTCAAAAGCCTTGCAACTATAATCCGAACGGTCCGTATCGGTCTTGATCGCTGCGATAGCTTCGCTCTGACCTTGCTCAAAGATCACGCCGTAGGAATCGAGATAGTCGGGATTCGAGGTGAAAGTTCCGGCGATCACGACGATATCATAGTTTTTGCCTTCGAAGGTCAGCTGATTGCTGCGGGCATTGTGGTTTGGAACATTGCTGTTCCAAATCCTGTCAAAGGCCTCTAATTGGGCGCTCGCCACGCTGCTGCTGTCCGAGTGATCCACATCGTGTGCTTTGGTTACCGCTTGATTCCAAAGAGCCAGCATTCGCCCTTTGCTTGGGCATTGAAAACGAGTCGAAGCCATGGCAGGAGCCGCTAGAGTCAAGAGAAGCACAGAGGCAGCTAGAGACGTATTTGCAAAGCTTTTCATAGGATCTCCCTGGTTTTTATTTCTCACCGGGGAATACACCTCCCAAAATGTCATTGCAAGCGTTTTGCTGTTGGTTTTGGCGTTTATGTGCGCGTTTCATTGGCTAAGTGGCCAAGTTTTTGGAAAGCATTGCTTTAACTCCCTTTTAACTCGCGCTTTGCGCGAGTTAGTAGGTAAATGGCCAAGTGGTCCGCTGTTCAAGAGGCTTGTCTTTGGACAAGTTGTCCCTAGTCAATTTATTTTGAGCAATGTTTTCCATGTATCAAGCTGTAAAGGAACTCTTTAACCTTGTCATTGTCTGAAGAGCTTCCTTAATCTCTGTATAGCTTGTGGTTACCCACACAGACGCTCTTCTAAACACTGGATGTCTAAACAAACGAATCAAGCCGACTGAATCGAGTCAACCGTTGCCAGCGAGTCGAGGGCATGGCCCGGAGTCCGTGACTCCGTGACGAGTTCCTGAAGCTGGAAGCTGACAAGAGATTTTGGAACCCAAAAGATCGTTGCCAGTTCCGCTATAACGTTTTTTCGGCTATCCATTTTCGACAACTCTTGGAGGAGGAGGCCTCTGGGCAGGAGAAGGTTGGCAACAAAGACCTGCTGCTCATAGATGGATAGGCCAGGGGTTTGCGGGCCAAACTCCGGGAAACGCTCCCGTTCGCCTTCGAAGATGATACGCGAAAGGTCTTTGACCATCGACATACGGGTCTGAGCCTTAAGCTCGCCCTTTTTATATTGAATGCAGTATTGTCCAGCTTTGACCCTGAGGATACGACTGAGCTTGTCGAGCATCTCAACCGGTTGCGTTGTGATGAAGGCAAAGCTGCGCATAACTTCCGGGAGATACAAGGGAGGCGTTTGAAAGTCAGCTTCCTGTTGAATCTGCTGAACGAATTCAAGTACGCGTTCGCGAATCTCTTGAATTTTATCGGGCGTCGCATTCTGCGATTGACCCTTCAAGGCGCGATAGGAACGAGCCTCCTGATACTCGAAGAACGCTTCGTCGAGGTCAGCTGATCCGCTGGTGATATCGTGGATCAGAGATGTTTCGACACTCAGAGCTTCTGCCAGCTTAGCCAGAGCAAAGACTGATCGAACATTCTTTTCTCCTCTTTTCCAGTGGCTGCAATCTGATGGATTGAAATTCAGGATCGAACCAACTT
>CAXSGP010000092.1:0-18680 GCA_964236955.1 uncultured Oligoflexus sp.
AATACGAGTTTGCCTGTACTTTTCAATCACTTATCTCAAACGTCAACAGCCCCTATTATAAGCGATAAAAAAATAGCCCCGGAAGTGGCTCCGGGGACTAAAAATAGAATGGCCTAGGGCCTTCCATTAGATCTGAAAGCCATAACGCGCATAGTAGAAGCGGCCGATAAGGTTGTGGGTACGGGCGTCGATGTTATCGTTGGCAGCTGCATCCGTAACCGGCGGCTCTTTGTCAGTAACGTTATCGACCCCTAAAGTGACTTTACCCGCTCGTGCAAAGTCATAGCCAACGTGAAGATCATAAGTTCTCCAGGCATCTAGATTGCTAATATCAGCTCCGTCTGCGTGAAGGCCACTCACATAGTTCAACTGGATGCCGGCATTGACGCTTGCCAGATTCCAGTCGAAGGCGGCTAAACCTTTCCAGCTTGGAATCGATCCCCGACCGCCTGAAGCTTCATCAACGTAGGTCCCGACCACGTTAACCGGTGCGGAAGTCGCATCGGCCTGGTTCTGATAGTTGATGTAATGACTGGCGATGACGTTCAAGGCATAAGTCCCCGAACCGGTATTACGCAGAGTGTAATCAGCGCCGAGATCAAGGCCTTTGACGGAACGTTTGGCAAGGTTCAGAGCATTGGCCTCAATTATAGTAATATTGTTTTGAGTATCGAGGGTTATTTTATCGGCGAAGGTCCCGTTGGCACGGAACTGGTCGATGATAAACTGGGGGCTGGTATCAATCGCGTTTTCCGTGTTGATAACGAAATAATCAGCTTTTGCATTGAAGGCGTTCCCATAAGTGTAAGCCAGACCATAGGTGTAGGATTTGGATTTTTCTGCCTTCAAATTGCGGTTTCCACCCTCAAGAGCTAGGAACTGGATGATGTTTTCATCCGATTGAACCGGACAGGCTCCTGCCTCCTGACAAGGGTCATGCAATTGGGCAAAGTTTTCCTGCGTGCCTTGATACAGCTCTGGCAAAGATGGAGCCCGAAAGCCGGTCGAATATGTGCCGCGTAACGTGAGACCGTCGATGGGGTTGATCTTCAGCCCAATTTTCGGATTGGTGGTGGATCCAAAATCGCTATAGTCCGAATATCGTGCTGCCAGATCAAATTCCACAACCTTACCCGTGGGAATTGAAAATTCAACGTAGGCTTCCCGCAATGTTCGATCGCCGTCCGTTGACTTTTGATTTGCGCTACCGACGGTATTATACTTTTGCGAGTTGGCATCGGTATTATTTTGGTAGGTTTCATCCCGGATTTCCACACCGGCCGCCATGTTTATCGTCGCAAAATCAAGTTTCGCTAACTCACCATTGGTGTTAAAGGTGTAGGAATTCATGGTCGTATCAGTCAGGCCGGTGGCGCTTAAGCGCAACCAGCTGGCCTGGGGCCCATCGATACTCCCATAGGGTCCAAGGACATTAACGGGAACACAACCCAAGGTGGCGAGCGCACCACAGGCTCCCGGTCCACCCAGTCCAACTATCAGGTTGGACTTATTCACGAGGTTTTGAGTCGTGGATGATACATTAACTTCGCCATGGTTGGCTGAGACGTCCCAGCCCCATTTGCCGATTTCACCCTGTAATCCGCCTACGAAACGAAGCGTATCGGACTTGGTATCGATCTCCCTCGGACCGAGTTCTAGGAATCGCTTTTTCACATCGGTCAATACCTGACCGAAGGTATTATAGGGATTGTCTGCAGCTACCACTATGCCGCCCGTTTCCCGGTTAGTGAAGAGTGGGGTGGGCGCCATGTTGTATTTACTGAAGGTATTTGTGAATGTGCTTTCGAAAAAAGCTTTGATACTGGAAGTGACGGCATAATCGCCACTGAGAAAGACGCTTTTTCGATCCTGGGACATCACCGCATCCGTGATTTCACTATAATTGTATGCCGAAGCGGGACTATAGGGAATATAGTTACCGGAAGCCGGAGTCGTGCCCACAAAGGCAGGATCGACGATGACTCCCGCTTTCGGGGTTACTCCAGCTATGGTCACGTGACTATTTGGAGTGGCTGCGCTTGGACCCAGAATATTTTTGGAAACATCCCGATCACGCGAAGCGATATTGCCTTGCGTATAGTAGTTCAGCCCAAATACCATATTGCCTTTTTCATTGCCGGTACCATAAACCAAATCATAATTCTTCGTCTCCAGGTCACCGCGTGAGGCCCGGCCAAAGTATAGATTTACGTCCAGGCCGTCGATATTCTTTCGGGTGATAATGTTGATCACACCGGCGATTGCGTCTGATCCATAAATTGCCGAAGCGCCGTCCTGCAGAACTTCGATTCTTTCAATGGCGGCAACTGGAATTGAGTTCATATCAGCGGTTTGACCCCCTGCATCCTTAGGCAGGCGCCGACCGTTCAAAAGCACGAGCGTCGAAGAAGGATCGAGACCACGCAATGCGATATTACCGCTGCCGCCGCTGCCGCCGTTGGTGGTCGTGGTGGTCACCGAATTGCCCACAGCCGACGGAAGTTGTTTGATAACTTCGGTGACCGTTTCGGCCCCTGAATTAGCGATCTCCTCCCGGCCTACGATCGTTAGGGGGGAGGCAACGTCAAGGTCTTTGCGTCGAATGCGGGAACCCGTGACCGATATCACCTCAGGCTTGCCCTTGCCGATGGCACCAGGCTCTGGGTTGGCAACTCTTGGCGCAGAGGGGGGGGCCGGCGGAGAAGGCGTTTCGGACAAGGGAGGAGCCGGAGGAGATTCGGCTGTTTCAGGTGTGGCAGGTGTCGGCGCCAGGTCGTTACCTTCTTTGTCCTGAGCCTGGGCTGTGACAAGAGAAGAAAGGAGCACAACACTGATTGCGCTGATGATGGAATGTTTCATCGGTCCCCCTAAAAAATGCAGATGTGTTCAGACAATTCGTCTTCTTATGCCTATAGATGAAGATCCTGTAAAAATCTATCCGGTCAACGAGCCCCATGGCTTTTAAGGTTCTGTCAACTTGTACTAGCTTGCGTGGCAGGACTTGGCGCTGAAAGAAACCTGTAAGTCCTTTGGAGTAAGGATTTGCTAGAAAAAATGTGGGTCCTTTGCTGCTCTTTTAAGAATTGTCGATTCAAAAAAAATACATACCTAAGAGCAAAAAACCCTATTGTCATTTGTCTTAGGATAGGTTTGGGGATCTGGGGACCATCCTTTGAGGGTTGGGCCCAAGCGTGCTAAAAAGCGGGATAAGCGGTATTTTTCTTTTAACGCGGAGACACTTCCATTGTGTTCAGCAATCCAACAGTCAAAATCGATGATGCCAAGGGGTGCATTGCCGGCTTTCCCAAAGGGCCAAAGCCGCCCCAAAAGCCTTTGTTACTCAGTCCGTAAGATTTTCTTAAAATGTGATTATGATTGCACATTTTGCCCGAAGAAGAGCAGCCACTGCTTGCTTTATCAGGAATTTGTGAGCATGATCCATTGACCGCAGGCCAGCGAATTTATACTTTGTTCATACTATTGAGGACCTTATGAAAAAGCTTTTTCCCCGATTTAGGACGCCCTTTTTTCGGTGCATACCTGTCGCGGCCTGCCTCGTTATGTCCAGCCAGGGTTTAGCTGCCGATGACGGCAGGGATGCTGAGACCTTTCGCAATATTTTCCATCACTATGCAAAGAGTCAATTTAGTGATGCCGACATTCAAAAACTTATCTTTAAGCCCAAGCCTGAATTCTTCATCACGGGCGACGTTACGGGTGATCCATCGGCAGCTCTGCAGCAAAGGGCAAGGTCCTTTAGCTCTTTTAAGCCCCTTGATCTTTATGCCGATGGCAGGAAAACAGCGTTTGCCGATAGCGAAAGTCCCGATAAGGATCTCGATGCCAAACCCATAACGATCGTTATCATTCCGGGTATCTTTGGGGAATTTATTACGCATTTTCCCTTTCATGAAGTGCTCGCAGACAAAACCAGCGCATTTGCCAAAGAATGGGCTCAGGCCGCTATCGACCATCCCACGGTGGATCCCGTCTTTGATCTTGAGACCCTGACCACTGCGGCGCGGCCCATGGAAGACATCATTGAGGCTTCCAGCATCGATAATAGCGACGGGAAAGCTGTCATCCGGGTGGTCTATCTAAAGCCCCTGATCGGGTCGCTCGAAACCTTAGGGACCCTTGAGGATTCAAGTTCGCTTTATCTGCGCCGCCTGAACAAATTGTGGTCGATGCTGGGCCCTCAGGAAAACGTTTATCTGCTCGGCTATTCCCGCGGTCTCAACGTTGCCCTTGATCTGATCAGTCGCGCGGAAATCAAGCCTGATGCCTACCCCTGGCTAAAAGACCTGAAAGGTGTGGTGTCTCTTGGAGGGACTCTCTACGGCTCGGATCTGGCGGATGCCGCGCGTAGCCCGGGCCAGGCGAGCTTTGCCTTTGTCGAGAGGATTCTGACCTTGGCCGACACTCTCCAGGTCCTTCCTGAGAATGCCAGTCTTGGCGATAAGATTTCGGCGGTTAGCAAAAACACCGCTGCGTGGGCCGGCGCCATGATGGATTTGTTGGCGATTGGCGCTAAACGGCCTCCTTATGATGGATTGATGCTTGAGAACATCGCCACCGATTCTCCAAGTCCCTCAGCGTTTGCCGAAATTTTCAAAACCTTTGCGTTTGAAAAATTCAAGGTGACCGTCGGCTCGGAGTATTCCAATAATGTTGCCAAATTTAAATATCTCGTCAAAGAAACCCTGGAAGGCATCGAGACCCTGACTAAACAATCCAGTCTGGAATGGGCAAAAAACCATATTATTGCCAGCCACCTCAAATATTTTGTCATTCAAGGCACCATGGGTGACCCGAGTTCCAGGCTTTTCGCCAAGAATGAATTGGCTCAGGATTCGGTAAGCTTTAACACCCATACCCTTGATTATAAAGCCCTGCGCCTTAGCTATTATGATTATATGGCCTTTGAAGGCATGGCGATCAACGATTCCCAGGTTTCTCCCGATCGATCGGTATTTTGGCCTGAGCTGCACATGGCCTTGAATCCAAGTCAGAAACCCTTCGAGGCCCGGCTCATAGCGATCCTTGGAACCGATCACTGGGGCATGTCCTTTCCCGTTGCCCTGGAAAGTAAAAACAAGGAGATAAGTCCTTACCCTAGAGCCTTATTGCTGAAGTCCTTGGGAGCATTTTTAGCCAAAGATTTAAATAAGTGACAGGTGCCAGTTGAATAAGGAGCGACTTTGTGACGACTATTGAAGAAAAATCGGTCTTAAACCCTTTGACGACTCCTGCCGTTCGGCATGAGGTGCGCGGCAAGACTTATCCTGACGCCAAGAGTCCTTTGAAAATGGCCAAGAAAGATTGGAAGGAAATCTTCAAACGCGTATGGTCGGAAATCGACGATGACGATATCGGTATGGTCGCGGCAGCGATGGCCTACTACTCCCTGTTTGCGATTTTTCCCCTTTTGATCGCCACGGTATCAATCTATGGTTTTGTCTCTGATCCACTTGAACTTGAAAATCAGATCAATGCGATTTCACGCATTATACCCAGCGATGCTGCCAAGGTCATCGCCGATCAGTTGCATTCTATCATCAGCAATCCCAATGCGACTCTTGGGATAGGCGCTGTCCTTAGTATCGTCGTTGCTATCTGGACCGCTTCCTCCGGAACCAAGTCGATGATGAAGGCTTTAAATATAGTCTACGATGAACCGGAGAAACGCGGCTTTATCAAGCTCAATCTGCATGCCCTGGCTCTGACCTTTGGCGCAATTCTGGCGATCGTGCTTGCCGTTTCGCTCATTGTGGTCCTGCCGATCGTTATGGATTTCATCGGCATCGGCTCTTTTGCCAACGATGTGCTGCTAGTGGTTCGTTGGCCTTTCCTGGCCTTCTTGTTTGTCTTCGGCATTGCGGTTGTGAATCGCTTTGGACCATCCCGAAATACCGCCAAATGGCGATGGGTTTCAGTCGGTGCGATTCTAGGCACCTTAATGATAATGGTCGCGTCCGGGGGTCTGGCTTTTTATGTGAAAAAATTTGGAAGCTACAATGCGACCTATGGCAGCTTATCCGGAGTCATCATACTGCTGCTTTGGTTTTATCTCGTTTCCTATGCTGTTCTCCTGAGCGCCGAGGTCAACGCGGAGATCGAGCACCAGACCCTTGCCGATTCAACGGTTGGTCCGGAAAAACCCATGGGACAACGAGGGGCTCTTAAAGCGGATTCCGTTCCCTCAATGAATCCTCCTACGGTCGATCCCAGCGATGCGAAATAGCGCTCTGTCGCAATAAGAAAAACGGCGAGCCCGGAGGTATCCGGATCGCCGTTTTTCTTTTCTTCTGGAAGTCTTTTTTTAATGCGAAGCAGAGGCCACGGTCAATTCCGCTGGAATTCGGAGAATCTGACCGGGAAAAATTTCATCAGGATCTTTGAGCATCGGTTTGTTGGCTTCGAAAATTTCGCGATAGCGATTGGCGTTGCCGAGTTGTTCCTTGGCAATCTTCGAGAGAGTGTCTCCCGATTTTACCTGAATCATCCGAGCCGGCTGGGTTGAGGCGACGGTAGCTGCGGAGCCTTGACCGCTTCCGGTCACCGGCGCAGTCTGTGATGAAACAGCTGCTGCCTCAGGACGGATCAGTGGGGTTGGGGTCTTGGGTACGATCACCAAAGCATCGTCATTAACCTTGTCCACACCCTTATGGTTGCCGACAATCAGACGGGCAATTTCAGCGTCCTTAAGACTTCCTGCCGTGCCGCCGAGGGTTGCCATACCCTTATCAAGTTTAAGGGTAAAATTTCTGATATCGAGTTGGGCTTTCTGAACGGCCTCAGTCAGACTTTTTTCCAGATTGTCCTCCTTATCATCTTTTTTTCCAAAACCGATATCCTTGATAAAATCAAATAAACCCATGGTACGCACTCCTTAGTCAGGTTCGTTTCTGTCTTTTCTTTTGTCTTTCTTTAGCGCTACGAACACAAGGAATGTAAATTGGCAAATATCATTAAGTTCTTGAAAAAGATGCTCTTATTGGCATTTGGCGGTTAAGGTCGGAGGCTGTTCATCAGCGTCAGAAAAAGGAGGCGATGAAGCTTTAGGACTTGAATTGCTTTAAAAAAAGGCAAATTGTGAGGATCTAGAGTTTGGCCAGTTGAGCCGTATACTCCTGCAATCTATCACGCGTAACAAGAAAACTGCTTTTAATGCGCTCCTGTAGAATACGGCTCGATTCAAGGTCACTTGCGGACAGACAGCTTTCCAGGTGCCGGCAAAGTTCGACCAGATGTCTGGCTCCCATGGTGGAACTCACGCCACGTAAACGAAAACATGAGGCAAGCGCCGCCTTGGAGTCGGCAAGCTTGAGGGCCCTGTCGATGTCCTGAATGATGAGAGGCGCCTGCTTCAGATAAATGATACAAAGTTCTGACAAGAATTTTCCAACTCCGCCAAGCGGCGCTAGCTTCTCCAGATCGCGAAGATATTCCCTATCAATCACGTCAATCGATTCAGGGGCTGAGGGATTTTTTGAACTCTCTGGCTTGCTCACACATTAGTCCTTGTCAACAATATCGTGGCCCTATCCATTTGAAATTATCGGCCTTGAAGCGTCTTCCCGGCAAGCTATTTATTGAGTATGGCTTGGGATCCGATACGATCCGCAATCACTCGGGATCAAAAGTATGAACGACAGTTCCTTGTGGATTCAGCACTTTAATGCCTGTTACGTTTCCATTGGCATCGAGAACCCACTTGGTTTGAAAAGAATCGGCGTATTTTACCGTACGAACGGTAATGCCGTTGCTCACTTCCGAGCTCGATTCGAGGCAGTCCTTGGTCACCACAAAGGCGGATGAACCCGAAATTGCATAGGGGTTCGATGGCGACCTTGAATCGGCCTGGACCGTGGCAAGCACAGCCGGTGCGCTGAGCCTTATCGTCCAGGTATTCATGCTGGGCACCGTCACGGTTAAGGTAGCCTGGCTTACGTTATCCCTGAATATTGAAGGCTTCATGTCGACGATAGGCGATCCACACTTAATTAAAAGGTATTCGAACGCGGAGGATTCCTCCCCATCCGGCAAGCCCTCATCCTTGTCAGGAACATTCCCGCCATCGGCTGCTGATGATTCAGGATCAGCTGATGAAGCCGGCGATGCAGGAGGTGCATTCTCAGATCCCCCGGCCGAACTATTTGTAATTCCATTGGAAGCCTTTGATGAATCCGTTTGTTTGCGACCATTGCCGATTTCCGTACCACAGGCCGACAAAAGCCTTAAGCCAAAGATAAGAGCCGAGAGGAAGCACGTGAGGCGCAGTTTGTGAGCTGTAGACGGCTTCATACCTTTGGCACCTTCTTACTCTGAGGAAACATCTGAAAGTTTACCTGCACAACTATCGATTCGGGATTTTCCTTGGCTTTGCTCAACGCCCATTTATGGAGTTCGGCCCGTATGTCCTTCAACTTGTGCTTTAACTCGCTCAGATTTTCCTCAGGCACATGAAAGATCAGAGCACCATATTCCCGCTGGCTCATCGGCAGATCTTCGAGCATCGTGATGGCCTGCTCCAAAGCATGGCGGTGATAGCTTCGAATCGCCAGGCTGCGAACTTCGTCGGCACTGATCACAACATCGTCCTTGACCTGCCAGTTGCCTTTGGCGTCTTTGTTGATAAATCCTCGAGTCCTTAGGAAATTGAGGGCATGGGAGATTTCGCGGAAGTCCGTGCGTCCATTGAGGCGACGCTCGATCCAGTAAGGATCGTCACGGAATTCCCCCATGGACACCAACTCCCTCAGGACAGGATATATCCAGTGTTGAATATATTCCATTGCATCGGCCTCAAGCTCATAGCGGCGCGTGACGGGAGTAAGCTGAGTTAATTTTTGAAAGAGCTCGAGCTTTACTTCGTCATCCTGGGCCTGATTAAGCGAAACGAGGCAACGAAAATAGGCGGCCATTGGCACCGACAGACTGAGAGCTGCAATGAACTGTTCAACCGACTGAGGACTCAGATTTCTCTTGCCTTCGATGACCAACTTTAAAAAATTAGGGGAACGAAAGCCAGCCTGCTGAGAAAATTGCCTATAGCTATAACCGCGTTTCCCCTCTTTGCGGGCCTGGTAAAAAGCCGCGAGGTAGTCCCGGAAGTTGGTATAGCCATAGATACTCGGAATGGTGTCGGCAGGCATGGTTGACCTTCTCTCGGTTGAACCTCATCTGTATTCTCGGAATAAAGGGAGAAAAGCTTTAGAAGATAAAAAAATTGTTTCATATCATTGGATTATAAGACAGGATTGTATTCTGGAAACTGCCGGCAATTAAGCCCGTTGCCTTTGGCGAAGGCGGAAGAAGGGGATTGGAAAAAAGGCTTTTGCTTCAATCGCCGCTTTCCCAAGGCGAAAAACTCTCTCCGGCGATGGGTCCGCCAGGTCCGGTAGGATCGAGGTCACTGCGGCCGTGATGGCCACGAAAGTTGCAGAGTGGGTTGTGCCGCCCCGATTTGGAGCGGCGCTCAGCGTAAGCCGGGCAGCGGAGGAGCGCCGCCCAAGCCGGTGCCTGCGCTGGTCAAAAATCAGAGAGTTTCCTTAAGAAACCGCGTAGCGTCAGCAAACGAACGATTGTCGGCTTTTTCGTTATAAGCGGCGCCTTTGCTATTGTCTGTGCCCATGCCTTTTTCGGTAAAGCTATGAACCGCGCCGCCGAATTTCACGAGTTGCCAGTCGACTTTGCTGTCGCGCATCTCCGTTTCAAAAGCAGTGAGATCCTCTGGTTTCTCAAAGGGGTCATCGGCTCCGTGCAAAGCGAGGACGTGGGCTTTGATGTTTTTACCGTCGGCGGGACTCGGACTGTCGAGGCCGCCATGGAAACTTACGACAGCCTTAATATCAGCTCCGGATCGAGCCAATTCCAGCGCCCCGGTACCACCAAAACAATAGCCGACGGCGGCAAGCTTACTTTGATCAATATTGGATTGTTTTTTCAATTCATTGAGGCCCAACATAAGGTTTTCGCGAAAAAGTTTACGATTGCCTTTGAATTTGCCGGCAAGTTTGCCCGATTCTTCAGTATTTTTAGGGCGGACACCTTGGCCGTAAATATCCGCAGCAAAAACGACATAACCAAGATTCGCAAAACGAGTCGCCTGGGTTTTGGTTTCCCCGGTGATTCCCATCCAGTTGTGGATCATGAGGATTGCCGGGGCCTTGTCTTTGAGGGTATCAGGAAAGACCAGCATCCCCTCAAACGAATCGGCACCTTTTTTATAGACGATGGTCTTGGTTTTTACCGCAGAAAATGCGCTGCCTGTAAGCAGGAGGGCGGTGCAGCTGAGCAGACCTAAAGATTTTTTAATAGCCATTAGCAAGATCCTTTAAAAGGGAAGTTTGAGCCAGGTAAAACGGGCCTAGGAAAAAATATATGGAATGACGTTCGCATAAATGGATCCTTGGATCAATGACGCAATGCATCAGCCGAGCTGGGTGTTTAGGGTCAGCAAACGGACATAAACTGAAAAGTACTTTCACGGGTGGTCATTTCCATAAATTTTCTTTAAGAAAGAGTTCCTGCTGATCATCAACAGGCCCCACATAAAGATCGATCTCTCACTTTCGAGGCTAATATGATTAGATTTCTTGTTTTATTCGGCACTATAGGACTTTTATCGGCCTGTGGAAACGGCCAGGGCCTTACGAGTGACACGGCTAATTTTTTGGAAGGCGGGGGTTGGCGGGTAGAAAGTAGCCCTTATAATCTCGCCCCTGGCTCGACCCTTGCTGTCTGTGATACCGAAAACACCGGAAAAAGTGACCTTATTGTCGAGGCAGTCAAAATCTGGCTCGATGCAGGCGGCCGGGATGATCGACTTAAAGTGATAAAGACTTGCGTAGGCGATCGCGTGATTCGACTCCACAAACTCTTGGCTGATGTGGATTTCTACGGGCGAGCCCACCCCATGCTTGGCAACGTGAATCACGTCGATGTGCCAAGGCAATGGGCTGGGCATTGGACGGCAAACCATGAGGTGGGGCATATTTTTGGGTTCGGACATATTTTTAATCATCGCGTTTCCATTATGAACAGCGAAGAAAACGGCAAATACATGAATGGTGGCGAGCTTTCTGCCTATGATAGGAGTGAAGTCAAACGCATGCTAGGCCTGAGCCCATTCACTCGCGTGAATTCACTATGGGCAAGTCCAATTCCACGGGACAATTTCCCTATCCTGCCCACCCTCCGTCCGGATTCTAGTGCTGCGTTATCGGGATCTGCGCCTAGTCCTATCGCTCCTGTTGCTTCGAGCCGACAGTTATCCTGTCTCGGGGCCAATCGGGTGACTCGCTATGCCCATGGAACGCTCACGAGCTACCAGGGCAATAGTTATAGCTGTCGCGATGGGGTTTGGATTTTTTCGGCTGGAATTCGCGCTCACGGGGCCGGAGGGGTTTGATGGGGAGCTTGCGGAAGGGACGAGGATGCGTCCTCCTCCCTTCCTTCACCGGCGATCTCATTTCTGCTTTGAACTTAGCCGAGCAATTCCTTCAGGGGACCAACCGAGGATTTGTTACCTACGGTTTGTACGTTGAGTCCCATAACCTGAGCGATGGAAACGAGAAAGTGATTATAATCCACGCCCGAGCCCGTGGCATAACTATCGTAGGGATAGGAGATGATGCGGTTCCCTTTGATTTTTCCGCCGAGCGTTCCGGCTATAAAACAAGGAATCGCCACTCCGTTGTGCTCGTTTGGTCGGTCACCGATATCACTCACGGCAATGACTAGCGTTTGATCAAATAATGAACCGCTGCCGACTTTGATCGCCTTAAGGTCGGAGATCACCGTCGCGATTTGAGTCATGATACCGCCCTGCATCGCCAGGTTTTCCGGGCCTCTTTCGTGGGTTGTGCCGTGGTATCCAACCGTCGTTTGCGGCAGCCCTTCGAAGTTAAAGGAGTTACCGCAATCAGAGAATCCATATTGCATCACGCCGACTCTTGATAGGCCGCAGGCTATGGCTTCGACCATCATCTTGCGGTTGAAGGTGTTGATCGCCGGAGTGAGTTCGGGCTTATGATACCAATTCGCCCCCGATCCAGGCGGAACGCTGAGGCTTTTCGGGTTGCACCGGGCTATGCCAGGGGCCGGATCAGAACCTGGCGTCGGCACAGGAGCAGGGGCCGGGGTTGGCAGGGAACCGGCCGGGCCTGGAGCGGGCATCATCGGCTTGGGTTCGGCCGCAGCGATCGCGACAATCAACTGGTCAAGCGCGCTGACATGCTTTTCGAAGATTTGACCCTCGATAGCCCCGAGCTTGCCTTTGATGCGGTTCATATCCGAACGTACAAAATCGAGCATCCGCTTTTTGCCGCCTTTGATTTCGAGATCGGCAAGCGCGAGGCCCGAACTGCCGGCAAAGTTTGCCGTGGCTGTGAATCCACCGAAGAAATCTTCAAAGGCCGCCTTAGGATTATCCTGAGCATTAAGGGGGGTGCCTTTCTTATCGTGGATAATCGATTCGATAGTGCCTGCATTGGTCGTCTGCACGCCCAGGGCAATCGATCTTTTGGCAAAGCTATCAGCCAACTGTTGATCGAGTGAATAGAGAGGGCCCGAACTTCCATCGTGACCCGCGAGAACTTGTTTTGGACCACCGTAGTGATTCGAGGCGCCTCGAGTGGAGAGGCCCCGAATAAAGGTCAACGAGTCCTTATGGGCAGCCAGTGGCTTTGTTACGGCCCCAAAGCTTTCAATGCCACCCGCGCCGCCGGTCGGCCAGTAATCAGCGGCATGCGACCCGCCGCCGTAATAGAAGAAAATAACATTGGGCTTCGAGACATCCTGCCCAAGCGCTTCGGTCTCCCGGAACATCCTCATGAGAGGAAGGAGAAGCATGGTAGCACTGGCATTTTCTAGCAGCTTACGACGATTGATGTTTTGTTTAGAACTCATCAGTGGGCTCCTGTCAAATTTAGGGAGGCGGCTTTTATGGTCCCGGCATCGGGCAACTGGCCCATCAGGCGAAGCCTGAAAGCCGGGCTGGCAACGAGCGAGAGAATGGCACTCTGAAGTTGGCCGCCGTTTTTTTGCAATTCGCTGGTCGTGGCCTCGATTTCGCAGCTATCAAGTTTGCTCTGCACGCTGTCTTTGACTGCCGGTGCCGCACCGAGTAGCATCGTCGGCGCATACTCACGGCGGCCCAGAGTATAACGGAAGGCCTGACGAACAAAACATTCGAGGCCTTGCCTGGATTCACCGATGGCTTTTGATAGATCGGCGGCGCTATGGAGGTCGACTTCCTCACCGTCCAGGGTAAATTTTTCATCGATCGAAATGGGTTGACCGGCATCCATGCTGCGGAAAGCTCCGTTGATATCAAAGTTTTCCAGGGCGAAGCCAAAGGGATCCAGCATTGCATGACAAGGCGCGCAGGCTGCAAATTTCGAGTGGACTGCAAAACGCTCCTTATTGGAGATGCCGACTTTCAATTCGGGGATGGGAATGGCCGGGACCTGCCCGAAGTCGACACAAAGCAGACGTTTCGCAACGAAGGCTCCCCGCGTGATGGGGTTGGGTGTGTCGGTGAACGCGCGGCTTGCCAGGAATGATGCTTGGCCAAGGATCCCGCGTCGTTGCTCTTCTTTGTACAGGATCTTACCGTCGGCACCGGGCATTGAGCCATAAATGAAGGCACTTGTGGCATTTCCCGGAGTGTATTTTGAATTGAGGAGTTCCTGGAAAGTGCCATTTTTAGCGTCGAACATTGTATTGATGAAAAGATTCTTCACTTCATCCTGAAGGTTATCTTTGGCTGCTTGCGTAAACTTAGGATCGGCCTTGTTAGTATTGGAAATCTGCTGACCATCAAACCACATGTTGCCGAATTCCCCCATGGCAATTTTCGCTTTGGGGTCGGCCAGCAAACGCTTCGCCTCCTTGGTAATGGCCTCCGATGTTTTGAGCCTGTCGCCTTTCGCGAGTTCGCGCAGTTGGGCATCGGGCGGGTGACGCCAGATCAAATAGGAGAGCGCTGACGCCACTTCCCATGAACTAAGCTCGAACTCTTTAGCGTCGTTCATGACGCCGAGTTCGCTTCTATACATGAAGTTAGGGGAAAGAATAAGCGCCTGGATCACATATCCAAAAGCCCCATCCGTTGTTACTCCATCCGAGACCAGGTTTTTAAAAAGCTCGGTGAAGAGTGTCGTGTCCTCGGCTGTAAGGGGACGGCGCCAGGCCTGTAAGCCTAACTCGCTAATCTTTTGGGACAGGCAGTTCGCACCCTCGCTCTTACAGGGAAAAATTTTAGAGTAGTCGATGGCTTTGGATATATCCTGCGCCAAGGTCACGTAGCCTTTAAAGCGATTGATGTCCATAAAGTTTTCGCTGGCCTGAACCGTATCGAAGGCTGAATTCTTCGGCATATCGGCGATGAGGGAACCGAAATCGACAGTACTGTCCGTCACCCCGAAAACGTCTTTGGCGGTATTAGCGATCTCTACGTTGCTAAGTCTTCGCCAAGCTCTGATTCCGCGCCTGGTATCCGTTTTATTACAGACGAGATTCAGGTAATCTTCAGTCGAAGCGCCTACTTTTACATCTTCCCCCAGTCCGGAGTTCGGATTTTCAGTACCAGCCTCGCCGTCCGTATCGCCATCGCCCTTGTCCTTCACAGGGCTTGGGTTCTTCCTGTTCTCTTTAAGAGATGGCGCCGTCGGAGGGGCATTGCAGGAATTTAATATCGAGCTTAACACTAAGCTTAAGGCTATTTGAAAATTCAGCTTCATAGGACGGCTCCGTGATCGAAATGCCTGGCATAACTCAGTTAGAAGGGTCAAATGTGGTCATGAAACAGCCATCCGATATCGGCTATATTAGAGCGAAACTTGAGGACTTTTCGGGATTTATTCGCCTGCCTGCCTGCGAATCGCGGCATCGGAGGGGATGAAAAAGGCCCCGGACCAAGTGGCTGCGGGGCTTGTGAAATTTATTTTTTCATGGGAGCGGTATCACTGCGGGGATTTCCTAGTGGGACTCCGAAGAAATTTCGTCGGAAGGTCCGTTCGGATCACGTTCGCCCCTGCTGCCACTTTCCGGCTCACTGTTAAGGTCGAGAACCTCCGTGTCCGGCATTCCACTGAAGTCGACTGCAGTCTCAATCGCATCGGGTGTCTCGGTATCGACAACGGCTCCTTCTTCTGCTGTTTCATTTTTATATTCTGCCGACTCTATCAGTTCTTCATCATTTGCCTCAGAGACTTCAGTCAAGCCCAAGAGTTTGGTTTTCTTAGCCGGCGTCTGCGCCGTTGTCTTGGCACCCGCTTTTCCCGGCGTTGCTCCGGCTTTGCCGGCAGCTGGGAGCTTGGTCTTCGGCTTTGAACTTGCTAGCTTGGGATAATCGTTTTTATCAGAGCCCGTAAGAGTAGGGACCACGTTTTGCTTAGCGCCCGAGGTTATGGCTTTGAACTTGGTTCCACCTGGAACGTGTTCGAGCTCAAGATTACCAGCCCAGCTGCTGCCTTTTTTCTTCAAAAGAGACTTCGTGACGATAAAGTTAGATCCTGGCGGGAAAAGGATTTCCTTGTCTTTAGGGAATTCAGAAATCGATGAAATATCATGACATGCTTTGGATTTGATAATAAAAGTAATATTCTTTTGAAAAGCAGCGGGTACCGTCGGCGAGGTACTCATGAAACCCTGCTCCTCAAAACGCTTTGCCTTGATGATCTTATCGACGATGGCGGTAGGAAGGTCAAGGCCACGTTTTGTGGTGCAGGCCTTGGCTGGAATCTTGTTCAAGCCAGACGCGGCCGCTTTAACAATGTTGGCATAAATCGAGAGCGATGAGGCTTTTTTGGTGCGCAGCGCGGTATTGACTTTAGAATAGGCGCTACTTGTATAGAGACGGAGTGCAATCGCTTCGTCTTTAGTCATGCCGCCCTGGAGTTTGGTTTTAGCCAAGGCTTTCGCCATCGCATCATAATTGAATTTATTCTTGGTCATTTCTTTTTTCATACCGGCAAAGACTTTGGCGTCGGCTTTCTTATAGGTGGTAAAGTCGGTCTTGCCCCCAGCTGAGTTACTGGCAGCGGCATCGAGTTTACTATCGCCGACATCACCGATTTTACAGGCAGACATCGTAAAGATCATGGCCAGGATGGAAATTGGGGCTAATAATGGAATGCGAAAAATCTTCTGCAATGGCCACCTCTAAAATTGAATTTCTGCCGTTTTGAAAAACCTGGATCCGCACGCACTGATCCCTATACTGAACGAAGTTCAGTTTTGAGTTTTTGTTCTTCTTTTGGGATTGAGCTTGCGCTGTGTTATGGCCCTTATCGGCATTCTGGGGCAAAAACTTAAATGGAAAATGGCATCCTTACGAAAGGAGGTGATGACCTTAGGTAAAACAAGCGCTTATCGAACTTTTTAATCGCGAAAAAAATGCTGTTAAAAGTATTTTGGTGAAAACCGAGCCAGGGAGAAGTGGGACAAAAATCTAATGCGTGAGACGAGGTGGCAATCGTCATTCGGAGCGAACGAGATTCGATTTTGATTGAACAAAACTTTGACGGCAATGTGCAAACTAACGATCATTTTTTAATAAAAACCATTTTATTATCGCTTGGCCAAAAACCCCAGCCCAGCCGCCTATCTTAAACAAGCCAACTCTAGCTCTCTGAAAAACATCATCTTTGCAGAGGAGAGTCGCGATTGCAGATCTCTTGCTTAAGAGAGTAATACTCTCGCGAATCCATTCCATCCGTAAGAATTGCGGGCCTATAAAAGTGAGCACGATTCTTGCTTTCAACCCTGCACAACCCGTGCGCCCTGAAGGAAATAATTATGCTACGACGAGCTCAACAAGCCCCTACCCTTGCATTGGTCCTTTTCACTTCACTTCTCACATGGCAGGCATGTTCTAAAGTAAAAGCGCCTGCCCAGGCACCCGACTCGCCGCCCGGGGAAAATGATGACTTATCGCTTACCGAATCCTATTCGACCAAGCTTACCGATGGTGGGGCCCTTCCGAAGGGCCTTACCGGGAAACACTCTTTGGAGAGCGGAAAGACCTGGCAATACATCTACGAAAAAAGAGAAGCTGAACTTGCAGCCTATATTGAAGCAAATCGTGAAGGGTATGAAGCTTTCACCAGCAGGGCGGTTGCCGCCAATGGGACGCCAGCCCTTTTCATACGACTTTTGCCGGAAATAATGCCAGAAATTTTTTCCGATGAAAAATTTGAGATCGCGACCGGCTACTATAAGAAAAATCCTAAGGACATTCTCCCGTATGGACTGGCCTTTACCAAAGCCCCGGCAAGTGCCGACGGCAAACCCAGCCCGATGTTAGTCAATCTAACCTGCGGCGCCTGTCACACCGGACGAATCGCCAAGTCTGGAAAAGACTTTAAGCAATTGATTGGTGCTCCAAGTACAGTGGCTGATGTGAACGGCTTCCGCAGAATACTTGGCGAAGCAGCCATGAACCCCAACTTCACCTTTGAGAAATTCAGGGCAGCACTTGTCACGAAGGCCGACGGTGAACTCTATGGCCCGGATAAAATTATGGAAGAGAGGATCGACAAAGCGATCTTCCTAGGCACCGCCAACACACCTTCATTTGGTGCGGCGATGGTCCAGCAGTTTAAGACTGGCATTGCAGAGAGAACCGCTTATACGAGCAAAACTGCTGGTTCCTATACGTTTAAGGGCGATCTACGCTTGCTCGGCAGCAGCCCGGGGCACATCGATTTCCCAGTCGCGGTAGCATTGTCGGTGGCGCCACAGGCGGAAGTATTGGCCAACCCGGCTGCTGCTCTCGTCAAGTATTTTCCAGCCGCTCCAGGAATTGCCGACATCATGAGCGCATGGCGGCAGGACGAAAGAGTCTATGCTCAGTGGGATGGTAACCTCAAGGGCAAGCTCACCCGTAACCTTGGAGCCGAACTCGGTATTGCCGGCGACCCCCGTGCGGTCAACTTCTCAAACGCGGTCACGACGACCGAATTTGTTGAAAAACTTCCAGCTCCTGCCTATCCATTTCCAGTGAATCTCGGAAAGGCTGCAAAAGGCCAAAGAATATATGATCGCGCCTGTGCTTCGTGTCATGAAAACGAAGAGTTCGTACCCGTGGCGGCGATTGGCACCGAACCGGGCCGCGCCAAAGGCTTAACCAAGGAAACGGGCCTCCTGTTGGTGGAAGCGCTCAAAATTGCTTGCTCGGACAAAAATTATGCCGGTTGTAACATCGCCGATAATGAGATCTTCGTTCGGCGTGACGAGAATCCAGGATATATCTCCGTCCCCATGACAGGCATTTGGGCGCGGGCACCCTACCTCCATAACGGGTCGGTGCCAACGATCGCTCAGCTTCTGGTTCCCGAAACACGTCCCGAAATTTTTCAGTTGAACGACTTGAATTATGATCAGGCTCGAATCGGCTTTCAATCGGAAATCAAAGCTATCCAGGCTTCGGCAGGAAAGCGCGTCGTTCGCTACGACACCAAGATCCCAGGCTACGGAAACGCAGGACATGCCGACCTCAAAATCTTTAATGGCGGTATCGACTTTAAAAAGCACCCTAAGAAACTTGAAGAACTTTTAGAATACCTAAAGACCAAATAAGAATTTTTTTTCGGGCCTTTCGCAGAGAATGTGGGTAGGGGCTGTTGACGTTTGGCTACGCCAACGTCGAACATCCCCAGTAACGCAGT
>CAXSGP010000093.1:0-18606 GCA_964236955.1 uncultured Oligoflexus sp.
CGAGTTTGCCTGTACTTTTCAATCACTTATCTCAAACGTCAACAGCCCCTAAATTGATTGGCTGTTAGCGCATGACGGTCCGGAACTGCCGATGGCTGCAGCACGGGGGCGAAAAAAATGCTCATTTATGGCAAAAAACGCGGCTTTTTTTGCCCTCCCGCCTTGCGCTCGCCAGTCGCGGACTGTCCCGGAGCGACCCTGACTATAGGGCCAGAATTCTAAGGTGTGGGCTCGCTTGGAATACTCTTCAACTAAAAATAATTGAATGGTTCGAACCCAACCCTAGCCTTCTGGCTACGACGGCCCGTTACTCCGAAAGCTGAGCCTGGAGATAGACGTAGCGCGATCGAACTTTAACATAGGCTGAACGGAGCTGATAGCCTTCCGAGGTTTTCAACTGGCTGTAGAGCTGAGTTGAGACTTTGGTGCTGCCACGATTGACGTCCTGATATTTCGTTTCAATGATATTCAATTCGCCTTGAATAGCTTCGGAGGACGCATGGTTTTCCAGATTTGAAGCCAGACGCTGCGCCGCATGCTTCAATGCATTGGTGTCCTGAATGAGATCGCTCAGATAGCTGGCGGCGGTGGTACCCTGGATACCATCGGCACGCGCCGACTGCCCGGCAAGATCCAAAGCGTCATCTGTGATGTTATAGAGGGCCCACGCCGCGTCGATGGCATCATGTTCAAAAGCTGCATCCGTGTAAGTCACCGCGCCGAATGCTGTTGAAAATGAAAGGGGGGCGAGAGCGATAAGTCCGGCAAGAACGATCGAGATTTTCATGTTAGTTTCCTTCGTGTGAGACCGTGGATCAACTTCCTAAGGCTATCCTATGCCTTTGCCTTGAGATCACAAGGCTTTCGCAACGAAGTGTTCTGTGAGTCAAAAAATTCTTGTAATATCAAATAGATAACAAAGAACACGAGAAGGGCTCTGGCTGTGAAAACGATGAATATCGAGACTCGGGGCGATGCGGAAGCGCTTTTTCAATGGGTGAAGAGCGAATGTTCTGGGAGCTCTCTGCTGTTTGCCCGGAAGTGTCCATGGCCTTCCAGTCGCTGGCAGAGCCTGGGTGAAGCCGATCTTTGGATAAAGCGTGAGGATGAACTCAGCTTTACATTGTCGGGCCCTAAATTTCGAAAATTTTGTGGGCTGAACCGCCTGTTTAAAAACTTTGAGACCATCATTGGGATCGGCAGCGCCCGCTCGGCTTTTCTTTTGGGCCTGGCACAAATGTGCCGGGAGCAGCGCAAGGACCTTGTCCTTTTCCTTCTCCGATCGGCGCCCTATCAGACTTTTGGCACTGATGTCCTCTATGAGAATGCCTTTCAGGCCTTCCCCCAGCAATGGTACGACCGCGCCGACTGGGCAAATGGGAAACAGCTTGCGATAACGTGGGCAGAGTCTCTTGGTAATGCCGTGGTGCTGCCCGAAGGCGGGGCTTGCCGCGAGGCCCTGGCCGGAGCGCTTAGCCTGGCCCTAGACCTGGTCGAACAGATGGAATACCTGGCGATCCCACTCCGGAACATTTGGATCGATTCCGGGTCGGGATTTACCGCTCAGGCCCTTATCTGGGGGCTTGGCACGCTCCTCAAAAAGCCGCCTTTGGTTCATGTCGTCCTTTGTGCGGGCAATAGCGAAAGCTTTGGAGAGGGCCTACGGCTGCGCGAGGGGGAGGCCCGAGCCTCGCTGGCGATCGACTGGCAGCGCGCCGACTTTCGTCTGTATCGCCCCTCCACCGCGGCTTCCTATGGCTCAACCAACCGAACGGTCTGGGATAAGATTGCGGCTTGCCATCAAGATCAAGGTATCCTTCTTGATCCACTTTATATGGCCAAACTCATGCTTACCTATGAGGCCCAGCATAAAGCCCATAATGCTCGGGACGGACCGACCCTTATCCTACACTCGGGAGGAGGCCTCAATAACTTTGGCTACCTCGACGGACTTCGTTGCCGTAAATAAAGGCCGGGTGCCAGTCGGCAAAGCCTGCCCCTGGGGGTTTTTATCGATATTCGCTAAGATGGGAGGGTATATCGCGAAGGAAGTGCCATGGGTAAAAACCGCGTTCCGCCATCCCGTCAAGAAAAGCTGTCCAAACCTTTGCCCCAGCGATCCCCTAAGGTGAAGGTTCACAGCCAAGCTCCAGCCCCGACTCAGAGAGGAGCCAATGTCGCCCTTCTCATCATTGGCTTTATCTGTGGAATTTTATCCTTAAAAATCTTTGACCAGTACGAGCAGCGCCAGGGAGCGAAGCCGGAGCACGGCCAGACGACTGCCGATACCGCCTCGATCAAAGGCAAGCCTTTATGTGCCAGCATTGACGATGAGTCACGCAAAAAAGCCAAGCCTGTTGGCCTGCACTATAGGGATTTTCGCTTTGAAATTATGGGACGAAGCGGAACCGAGTGGGTGAAGATCGGGCCCGACCGCTATATGCACCTGTCCGACCTCGAAGGTATTGAAAAAAAGAAATTTTAAGGCCTATGATAGCTGCAGGCGATAGATTCTCCCTATAGAGACAGATTCGACCTGTCTTTTCTTCACGCTTTCAAGCTTTTATGCCCCATAATTTGCCACTCAAGCCCTTGCCGGAATTTCACTTTTCGCTATGAGCCGCAATCCACCCCTGCAGATCGCTCAAAACCTGGGCTTTTTCGGGCTCATTCATAACTTCGTGATAGAGGCCTTCGTAGACGAGGACCTTTTTCTCTGGGGCTTTGAGCTTTTCAATAAAATTGACAGTCGCCTGATGCGAGATGATACGGTCGCCAGTCGGCAGGAGAAAGAGGAGCGGATGCTTGAAGGTTTTGGCTGCCGCGAAAAGGTTCTCGCGCGCTTTTAGGTACGTGATAAAAAACGCCGACGAGGCAAGGCCGTGGTTTAATGGATCCGCCTGGTAATGTTTGACGACCGCCGGATCGCTTGATACTAGCGCGCCGAGGGCTTCGGTCGGAAGACTGAGCGAAGGCAGGACTTTATAGAGGATATTGGCCGCCAGGAGTTTCAACGTGGGAACCTTAAAAGCCAGATCGATCATGGGCGCGGTCACGGCGACCGATGCCAGCTCAAGATCGGGGTGCAGCTGTATCGTACGAAGGGCGATGAGGCCGCCCATACTGTGGCCGACGAGATGGATTTCGGCTCTGCCGTAGCGGTTTTTCAAATATTGGGAATAGCGCCGGATGGCGAGGGCGGCATCCTCGGCATAATCATCAAAATCACGAATATGACCACGATTGCCAGAGGATTGCCCATGGCCTCGATGGTCGATGGCATAGATCGATCCCACCGCATCTTTAAGGTAGTGGGGAAGGTGAAGATAGCGTCCGCTATGCTCACCCTGGCCGTGGAGCATGACGATTGCTTTATGCTGAAGTTTCTCACCTGTGGATCGAAACAGATGTGCAAAAAGATGCATCGACGGCAAGGGAATGGTCTCAAATTCAGCAACCCAATCCAAAGGGAGTTCTGGAAAACGTTCTGGCTGACTTGGAGACTGTGGCTTCTTCCGACGGTTGGCTTTGGAAAATACCGGTGCGAAGTGGCAAGTCAACGTTGATGTATCCATACGAGATCCTTCTGCAGGCAAAATTCAGGCTGATGATCCCCACTAGGATATAGGATATTCTTGCCAGGATGTCATCGCTATCTTGAGAAACTCACTTCGGATGTCGCTGATCGCGCTTCAGCTCGCGCGATTGAATTTGCGTGGGGCTACCCCTTTGACCTCTTCGATGCGTTCGATGAGGATGTCCCGCAGCTCACCATAACAGTCTTCACAAATCGATTCGTCTATCAGATTTTCCGTGAGATCGCTCCAAACGATAAGAGCGGCTAAAGCCTGATCGCTAAAGGTCCGCTTTTGAAGTCTCGATTGATTCGCACAGCGCGGGCATTCTTGCGTCTTCATACGCCGTGTCCTTCCCCAGTAGAATTGTTTAATTTAGAACCATTATGGAAAGCCCTGCTCCTTCGTGTCAAGAGAGTTAACTTTGGCCAGGCCCAGACCCGCTCTCAAGACTGCGTGCAGCGCGGCGCATTCATCGGTAAAATTTCAATTTCCCTTGAGCCCCAGGTTTATTTATTTGTTTTTTGTGAAACAAATCAAAAAGTTGACCAGAAGGGCTAACGGCGTCTAAGCTGATCCCATAACTTTCTATTTGCTGTAGGACCCCCCATGCGCCCTCAGGTATTGGTTCTCAACCTTCTGGCTCTTCTAGGCTTATGCGGCCGGCCTGAGTCGGGCTTTGGCCTCGAGCTTCGGGTCGGCAAGGCCTGGTTTGAGAAGGGCGACTATCTTTTGGAGCCGGGAGCCGAGATCGTTTTGGAAAATGCCCGCCATCAGTCGCTGCGACTGGAATTGAGTGGGCGAAGGTTTGGAAGATTTACCGAAACGAGTGGCATCCTCAGTGTCAATTTTCCCTTCACGGTGCTGCCTTGGAAATCAGTTTACACCAGCTACGGCATCAGTCTGCTCGATCAGTACACGGCCTATAACAGTCCAAGCGGCAAAGACGAAAGTGAACATTCTATAAATCTGGGTGTAAATCTCGGCCTGGGCTGGAGGGTGATTGAGACCGGACAATGGAGTGCCGATCTTGAATGGAACTCTCATATCTTCGCCGCTGGTTTGGCTTTCATCTACCTTACCACAGCCAGAAAAACCAACTTTACACTGGCGGTGGGGTATGAATTATGATCCGAAGTCAAGGCTTCCTAAGCGGCTTCTGCTGGCTGCTGTTTAGCAGCAGTTTTTCCAAGCCGGCGTTTGGCTCTGAGTTGACGGTGCTGCTGGGGCCACCCAGTTTGGGGCAGGGAGGCTCCAATCCTTTAGGCATTCCCCCGACAAATATTATTGACTGGCAAGCCTCCTATCGGAACGATGAAGGCGGTGAGTGGATGCTGAGCGTGGTGCCTGGCCTTTATTATGGCCGAAGATTCTCTCTCGATTCTATAACGCTTGGACTGGGCGGTGGCGTCTTGATTGGTGCCAATGGTGTTGGCCTTGGCCTTTACCAGTCCCTCGGTTATGCGAGCCCCGCCTTTTGGAAGTCTTATCGATTTGAGGCCGAATATCGCCAAGTTGTCGGATTTTCCGGGCTAGGGCCCGAGTTTCCCTATACCTTGCGCATAGGATTTAGTTATGAAATTTAAGCCGTGTATTGCTCGCGCTGGACTGTGGCCTTATCTGCTTATGGCCGGATTCAGTGAGCCACTCTACGCTTTCGTTCATATTTCTCCGCTAAAACCTCACCTGCCCGTAAGCCGGGAGCATCCGACGATCACGTTCCAGTGGAACGGCGATGCCCCCAGTCTGAGCGACAAAGCCGAGGTCCTCAATGGTGCCTATGCCGACGCCTCCGATACCGCGTTGATGGGGGCGCTGCTGAATGAAGCGGTCAAACGCTGGAACGATGTGGAGAGTTCCTACCTCAATTTTGAAGTCGTGGTGACGCCGGGTGTGGTGAAAGATCAGGAGGACGAAATATATGCCATCGTCGTTGAAAATCAGGATTCACAGGCCGTAGCTGCCGCCGCTCTGCCCATCTTCGTCAGCGATCATCCGAACGCCTCGCCCAATAAAAAAAGCGGCCGTATCATCTTTGATTGCGATATCTCGGTATCGAGTTCCGGGGTGGGGGCCAAATCACTTTTGAAGACACTCATTCATGAAATGGGCCATTGCCTTGGGCTTGGGCATCCCCATTCCAACTATCATTCGATCATGAGCTACGCGAATATTTCCGGTTCGTCGCAATTGGATCTCGACGACAAAGCCGGCATCAGTTTTCTCTATCCCGCAGATGGTAATTCGGAGAAGGTCAGGTATTTAACCAGTTGCGGGCGGATTGAGGGCAACGGCGCCGGCGGTCTCGCCTTGCTCCTCCTACCCTTGCTTGTGAATATTTGGGCCGTTAGAAACAAAGGCTTCAGGCGGATCGGCTCGAGGCCAAGGCGTTGAAGGAAGGCAGTATCGGCTGATTAGGACACCAAGTGGGTGATGACGCTCGGAGGCCTTGCATAGGTATGCCCATTATCATCAAAAACCTGGAAGTACAGCCGTTTGGCTTCGTGGTCATCGCGGATGCGAAAGTTTTTAAGTTCAAAGCTTTGAAAATTGTGCTGTGCGGTCTGCGGCAGCTTTTGATGGACCGATTCCTGGAGGATGATGATCGTGCTTTTCGGAATATGATGGAAAAGCTCCTTGCGTATACTTTCATAGCGCGTGGCAAGAATGATCGGTCGTCCGTAAAGATCGTATTCCTTTGGTGTGGTATGCGGGTAAAAGGCTTCGATTGCGCCATTGGCAATGCCGATCGCGCAGTGGACCTTTTCATTGGGGGCGAGTTTTGCGGCCTCATCGTGAAAAATGAGCACGAACTGCTGGGCAAGCTTGATCGCCAGGGCTTCTTTATTCCAGTTGCCAGGGACTTTGAAGGGATAGCCGACCGAACATAAAAAACCGTCACCCATCTCCTTGATGCGATAGGCGTTCGCTTCAAAGACCGATTGCGAATAGTTTTCCATCATGATGGTCTGGCATTTTTTCAAGACGTTTTGCAAGAGGGTTCGGGCGTAGGGACTTTTGATTTTCGAACTTTCTATGACATCGAAGGCGATAACGCAGGCCTCACCGTAGCCGACTGGCATGGTTTCTTCGAGCGTAAAGCCATCCTCTATCATGTGCCGCTGATGGGGATACAGCATTTTTTCCAGTTGCTTATAGGCATGGGTCCGCAGGTTTTTTTCCTGCTGGCTAAAATAAAACTGATAGCGAAAGAGCCGAAACACCAGGCTATTGAACACAGCCCCTAAAGCGGCACCGATGGCGATCGCCGCACCGTTCACTGTCATATAATGATAATCCAGCGAGAGCACCCAACCGATGATCAAAACGGTCGTGATAGTGGATTGCATGATGTTTTTATACGTCTTGGCGTGAGTGGCAAGCGTCCATATCACGATCATCAAGAGGGTTGGGGAGGCGCCGGCCATGAGGTTCAAGGCGCCGTCGTTGGAATTTTTAAAAAAGACCCAGGCCGATTCAAGCGTGATGACTTTGACGATAAGGTCGAGATAGTGGGCGGCGTGGCTATTGAGGAAATCGAATTTTTTTGCCAAAAATACATAAGCGAAAACCAGAAAGCAGGACAGGACATGGGTAAAGACAAACGGCCAGTGACCGGTCTTCAGGGCCATGACCGGGCCGGAAAGGAAGAGGACCAAAGCGACCAAACCTGCTATTCGGCTCGTAAATAAGTAGCGGCGAACATATTCGTTGAGTTCGCTCGTGAATTCCTGCGAATGGCTTTTACAAAAATCCAAAACGCGCGTTTGAAGATTTGAATCAAGACTGGAAGTGGATGAATCGTTTGGCACCATAGCCCAATCCCTCTCATTATCTCCGGCTCAAAGGGATCGGAGCTGAGAGCGCCTAACTTTATCGAATTACACCTGATTTTTCGCCCCGGGTAGCTTTTGCCAATAGGAACGAGTAGATAGAATGGGTGAGAATAAAGGATCATGCCGAACCGCGGGCGGCGACCCTGCCGTCCGGGAAGCGGCTGCAGCCTGATTTCCTTAGAGCATGGTGCCGGAGAGTATGATTTTCGCGAGTGTAAAATAAATGACCAGCCCTGATACGTCGACAAGAGTCGCGACAAAGGGTGCTGATGCGCTAGCCGGATCGAGCTTAAATTTACTCAGGATCAAAGGCAGCATGGAACCCGAAAGCGTCCCCCAAATCACGACTCCAACTAGACTCAAGGAGACCGTCAAAGCCAGTTTGAGATAATGCTCGCCGTAGGAATGAAAGATATTTTCCCAGGCGATGATGCGGATCACACCGATCGTCGCCAGTATTCCTCCGAGGACCAAGCCGGAAATCATTTCCCTTTTAAAAACTTTCCACCAGTCGCGGAGACGAATTTCTTCAAGGGCCAAAGCTCGGATCACCAAGGTCGATGCCTGCGATCCCGAGTTGCCGCCGCTGCTTATGATCAAAGGGATAAACAAAGCAAGAATCACGGCGCGGGAAATCTCTTCCTCATAGTGCGCCATGGCGCTGGCAGTCAGCATTTCGCCGACAAAGAGTACGGCTAACCAGCCGGCCCGCTTTTTAATAAGGGACAATAGGGGTGTGTCCATATAAGGAACATCGAGTGCTTCCGATCCGCCAATTTTATGAATATCTTCGGTCGCCTCTTCCTGAACCACGTCGACGATGTCGTCGTGTGTGACAATACCTTTCATCCGGCCCGCTTCATCGACCACGGGGACCGCGACAAGGTCGTGATCGGCCATCAGTTTAGCGACATTGACCTGGTTCATCTTTTCATTGACGCTGACCACATCGGTACGCATGCGGCTTCGCACCGTATCGGTTTCCTTGGCAATAATAAGATCCCGAAAGGAAATGATGCCGAGCAGATGCTGGCTTTGATCGAGCACATAACAGTAGTAAAGACTCTCAAGATTAACCTGGGCCTGTTTACGCAGATAGCTGATCGCCTCACGGACGCTGGCGTCCGGCCGAATCCTCGGAAAGCGGGGATTCATAAGTCCGCCAGCCTCATCCTCTTCATAGGCAAGCAGTCCCGCAACTTCAAAGCGGGCACTGTCGTCAAGCAGATCGATGAGGCTCCAACGCATCTCGACCGGCAGCGACTGCAAAACATCAGCGGTGTCGTCAGGGGCCAACGCCCGCAGCCATATACGCTTTTCACTGGTCGACAAAAATTCGACGAGAAAGGCCTGCTCGTGCGTCGACAGACCAAAAAACAGATCCCCGGCCTCACGCGGAGGCAAGGCTCGAAAAAACATCAGGCGTTCTTCGAGAGCGGTCTCGCTCCATCGCGTAAATAGCGTAGAGGCATGTTCTTGTTCATCTTGTGGGTCTAGGCTCATAGCGTCCCCCTGAAGTCTGCCATGCTTAGGACAACCTTCCGCTGCCGTCAAGATCTTTTGGTGCTTTGTTCTATTTAGCCTAAATTGACATGACATCATTCAGGCTTAAGGCTTGTCGATCGTCAACTAGGCCAAATGCTCTCTGGACGATCGTGCAAGCATCAGTGAAAATAGAAAGATAGTTCGCTATTTTTAACCAGTGACACTCTATTTTGGAAGAGAATAAATTCTATGAGCGAGGAAAGATCGGCTTTGGTTATGCCCGATGTCAATCAACCGAGCTTTGATCAGCTGCAAAAGCTGCTCGATGTGTGCCGTTTTATGGGCAAGGAAAAAAACCTCGATAGTCTTCTCGTCTATATTGCCGAACAGGGTCGCAAAGCGCTGAACGCCGACCGCTGCTCGATTTTTCTCCTGGACGAGGAACAGGGCGAAATATGGTCTAAGGTCCAGCTCGGTGAAAGTGAGATCATAAGGTTTCCGCGGGGCGCGGGAATTGCCGGTAAAACAATCGAGATCGGCCGCTCGATCCTGATCCAGGACGCCTATTCCGATACCCTCTTTAATCCTGAAATCGATCGGGTTACCGGCTACCGGACCCGCAATATTCTTTGTGTACCAATGGCCAATCTCGACGGCCGGACCATTGGTTGCCTGCAGGCTCTCAACAAACATGAGGGAGATTTCAGTGCCTCCGACGAGAGTTTTACCCTGGCTTTTGCCGCTCAAGCGGCGGTGGCGATCGAGTCCGCTTATCTCTATCAGGAGAAAGCCCGTATCATTCGTGACCTCTCCCACACGCAGGTGCGTCTCAAACAAAAACTCGACCAGCTGGAGGTTGTCCGGGAACTGGAACAGGCAGTCAATGAATCGGCTAACCTTTATGACTTTATCAGTGCGGTGATTCGCAAAGCGGTTCGATCGATTGGCGCTGAAGTGGGTTGCCTTTTTATTCAATCGGAGAGTTCGGCTGGCTGGGATATATTTGCCGCCCGTATTCAAGAGGGTACCGCGGTTGTTCACTATACGGAGCAGACCCTTGAAAGTACCTATGGCAAAACCTTGCTTAAGGATGGCAAGGCATTGATCGTGAATCGCTTAAACCGACAGGACAATTCACTCGACACGCTCAGCCGCAAACTGGGAGTGGTTTTTGAAAATATCCTGGCCGTGCCCATTCATCAGCCTACCGAACGTGATCCCAGCTACTCGCAAGGCATATTTAAGGTCTTCAATAAGCCCTCGGGATTTATGTACGAGGACTTATCCTTTTTACAGATCATCGGCGCGCAGATATTTTCGCTGATCGTGCGCAAGCAACTTGTCGATGCTAAAAAAAGGAGCGAAAATCTGGCATCAATTGGCCAGCTTTCCTCAACTATCATCCACGATCTTAAAAATCCCATCTCCGCCATTATCGGTTGCGCCGAGCTTCTGGAGGCCCGCGATACCATGACCGAGAAGCAACTCAATCGTATTTGCGGCATTTTGCGAAATCAGGCCAATCGCTGCATCACGATGGTTGAGGAGCTCTTAAGTGTCGCGCGTGGTGAAAAGAAGTATCGGTTTGAAGTTCTCTCGCTGGCCGAGGTGCTTGGTGAAATGGAGGCCATGCTGCAGGCGGAAACCGAGCGGCTTCAGGTCAAACTCAAAATGAGCTGCAGTTACTTGGGAAAAGTACGTGTCGACAAAGCCAAGCTGATGCGGGTGATTTTTAATCTTACCAACAATTCGCTTGAAATCTTAAAATCGGGCGGCGAAATTTCCATAGAGGCCAAAGCGATTGATCCCGCGATGGTGGAAATCAGTATCGCCGATAATGGCCCGGGAATGCCTCCCGAGCTGTCGGCGGTTCTCTTTCAGCCATTTGCTACCTTTGGCAAGAGTAAAGGCACCGGACTGGGACTTTATATTGCCAAGGAAATCATTGCGGAGCATGGCGGCACGATCGAGCTTGATGAATTTTATAAAGGTGGGGCCTGCTTTAAGATCTGCTTAAAGCAGGAGATCTGATCGCCAGGACTCCTTGACAACAGACATAAAAAGTCGAGTTGCTGACATTCGACTCTTCGCAGTTGGCAATAAACAGCCTGCCCCGCCCCAAGCCTTCCCGAGTTCATACAGGATTGGCAAACAGCCGCCGCTTCCTTTAATGAACGACTGCCTCGCCCGGGCTTATTTCAAACGGCTTTAATGTCCGGTGGCATTGGCCTGCCTTAGGATCTGTTCGGCATCGACGTATTCCAATTCGTCGATTTCCTTGGTAATGACGGCCGCAGCCTTGGCCTGGGCGATAAAGGGGTCGATCTTTATATGATGGTGAGTTTGTTTTTCCTTTTCGCGTGTTACAACCCGGCGGAGCGATTCGAAGGCCATATCAATCGATTTATGCATGTCGTCGGATTTTTCTTCGACCTCCACGTGACTATTATTACGTGCATGTAGTCCTATGTGAACGGTATAGCTATCGTGGCTGACACTAAAGGTGACATGAATGGGGGTCGAAGTCTGGATCAAGGGCTCAAGTCCCACAAGCCTTTGTTCTATTTCGTATTTTAGGGCTTCCGAGCTGTCCATGTGCCGAAAATAATACATAGTGTTCATGTTTCCCCCTTTAAGAGCTTAAGCGATGAATGGGAGTTTCTAAGAACTCTTAGGAATTGTAGCAAATCCTGGACCACTTTCGAAAAGGATATGTCTGCCAAGGCAGGCTTGGGAGCTGGCGCCTTAAAATCACAAAAATGCCCGAGAGCTTTAAGCCTTCGGGTTTCCTGGCGACGATCGCTTTGATCATCAATTATTTTTGCGGATTTTAATCCCGTCAGTGGGCAGCGGTGGCGAGGCGTTTATTTTGCCACTTGCCGTAGGAGCGCTTGGCGGCTAAAAATTCAGCATAAAAATTCTGGCTCGCGAAGCCGAAGGACGGGGAGCGATAGGAGAGGATCAGGTCGGCTAGGTTTGAGCTACCGAGTTGGGCGACGCCACGTTTTATTCCATTGGTTCCATGATTATAGGCCGTGATCGCCAGAGGCCAGTTTTTAAGACCCACGTAGTTGGCTTTCAAGATCTGGGCGGCGGCGACGGTTGCCAGCAAGGGGGAACTGCGTTCGTCGGTTTTGCGATTGACGGTGATATGGGGCCTTGCGGCATCGGGCATCAGCTGCCAGATGCCCGATGCCCCCACCTTGGAACGGGCCTTGAGATTAAACATCGATTCGACAAAGGGGATGCGGGTCAATTCGGGCGGCAGGCCGTGATCTTTAAAGATTTTTTCCATGCGCGGCAGATAGAGCTGGGCTCGCAAGGCGGCACCGTGAAAGACATCCGCCAGCCCGATTTGGGTCCTAAGTTCGACGCGGCCCTTCAAAAGGCGGCTTTTACCGGCACTGTCGTTGGCATAGAGTTTCCAGACCTTTCGATGCGCCTGGCTGAGATTGGCTGCCTCCTGACCCTGCTCGGCAAAGTCGCGAAGGATTTTGGAGAAGGCCTTGGGCCTTTGGTCGTCTTTAAGGACTTTGCTGTTGTCGACCACGCCTAGGATGACGTCAGGTGAATCTTTATCGTGGATCACCATCTGATCACTCGAATAATTCGTAAAAATTTGTTCCCAGAACTTCACCTTGCGATCAAGCAAGGGACTCGACGGGAACAGTTCTTTGGCAGCGGCCTGAAAACTCGGCAGCAGGCTGCTCAGGATAAAGGCAAGGAACAGAGTCTGGATCGGGCGAGTTGTCATGATTTTGGCCTTATTGCGCAGCAGAAGCGACTTTTTTCTTCATGCTTAAGTCTTTGTTTTTGATTTTTTTGCCATTGCCGAGATTCTGAAGGTCCATTTGCATGCTGACGAGAATGTTGCGAATGTCTTCGAGACGTTCGCCTTGCTCGGCGCTCCTGGCTTGTTTTTCAAAGGATGTTTTGATGGTCTTTTTCAACTGGCCGTCGACATAGCTAAAGCACTGGCCAGCGTAGTATTTGCGAAGTTCCGGGTTTTCATATTGAGCATGCTTGCGGCCGTAATAGTCGCCGTAGATGAAACCACCGGCAATTCCAAAGATCGAAATTACCGCGGCGAGGGCAATCGTCGCGAAAAAGAAAAAGGAACGCTGTTTATCCTCGCTCTGGTCTTCGTGAGAATAATCGTTGTCGAGATCGTCAATTGGTCGCTTAGACATGTCATAACTCCATAAAAAAATTGATAATTTTTTTCACAAGGAGTCAGGAGGGGCAACACATCTTGAACAGCTGGGAGAAACTAATTCCTTGAGTGCGCCCTGTTTAGCGCAAAACTTTGGAGTATGGAAGCACAAAATGACGCGACTTGAGTCCTTCTTAAACTTTTTTCAAAAATTGGCCGCGAGCGCTATGTCCGGTTCCTGCAGGGGAAGCGAGCGATCCAATAATTCCTGCAGATAATCGCGGTTTTCCCCGTCGATCTCAATTATTCGTATAAGCATATGGCGGCTACCCACGGATTGCAGGTACTTGGCAAAGCCAAAGATCGTTCGGCCGCTGACTGAGTCTTTGATCCATATTTCCAGGAGCGAGGAGGGGTTATAGCCAGGCCTTTGCTCAGGATTGAGTTCAACACTGAGCTCCCAGCCCCTTATTGAGTCGACATGCATGAGAAAACGCGAGCGTGAGCCAATCGATTGAATGCCGAGTTCGGCACGAAGGGGAAAGGTAAAACGGGGGTGACCCAAAAGCAATGCTTCACGGCGCATAGCGGTCTCCTTTCAGAGCTGTCGCTTTCCAATATTAAAGTACAGGGTGTTACTATCAACCTATCGGGGGCTCTGGTTAAAGCTTGAATGGGGGCGTAAAACACCCGCTATTTCATTTGCTTGCAGTTTCACTTGCAAGGTCGGTTACGAGGGGATTCATCGACTCACGAACTTTTTTGGGCAAAGTCTCGTCATGAATAAGATCCCGCAGATCACTGTCCTGCCAGAGGGTGCCTTCGCATTGGATCTGTCGCAAGTCCGCGGCAAAGGCTTTGACCCGGCTGAGGTTCGCCTGATTGAGCCGGGCCCGTCTGAGTTTGGCTTTATGGAGGATCGCTCCTTCGAGGTTGGCCTGGCTAAGGTTGCAGCCGGCGAGGTTTGCGGCGATGAAGGAACAGCCGGAAAGATTGCAGCCTTCGAGGTTGGCGGATCGGAGATCGACCCCATCAAAGCAGAAGGCTCTCAAATCGTTGCCCTTGAGATTGGCGCGACCAGCACCCAGGGGCTCGCTAGGCTGCAAGACTTGAGCGATCCAGCTTCGGTGCTCTTCCAGCAGGTGATCGAGTTCGGATTGATTGCGGATATTCACGGGTCGCGAGACGGGAATCTCGACATGTTTTTTGCCCCAAGGGCCCTGCATCTTTTGATTGAGAACGACCTCAGTCAACCAGACGGGATCGTGAAAGCGCTTTTCAAGCAGCGCAAGATCGACGATATCAAGCTTTTGCTCGGCGCTGAGGTCCCGGCTTTCAGGATTTTCTTCCAGGGCGGCGAGGAGCACTGCGGTCATTTCGGGATTCTTTTCCCACAGTCGCTCCTTCGATTCCTTGAGAGTCTTCTCCTTTCCCCTGGCTTTTTCGCTCTTAGGCTTCTCCAATCCGTGTCTCCTCACAGCAGGCAATAAACCTTAGATTACCCATCGCGCGGCCATTGATCAAGTTGACCTTATTATCGTTAGCTTTGGCGCGACGATGCTGACCTTATGCAAGGAGCGTTTCCCTTTTTAAAAAAACCTGATTACACTGGTACCGTGTTTCGACCGAACCCTGTTCTGTGAGAGCGTACATGAGTCAAGCCCGTCAAAGAGGTATTTTTTCACGCGTGATGCGTAGCATTTTCATGATCTTTACCGGCTATTTTGCCCTGTTGGGAATCCTGGTGACCACGGTCAGTTTGTTGATAGGAATCGGCATCTATAAAAAGCTTAAGAGTCCCGATGGTTTTGATGTCAAACCCAAACAGGCTGCCGCCCCGGTCGAGATCGACGATTCTATACTGAAAATAACCATTGATCGCGGCATCGTCTCCGAAACGCTCAGTGATCGGCAAAAATTATTCAGCCAGATTTTTGCTAGCGAAATGCCGATGACGCTTGGCGAACTCGATGCCGGACTGCGACACGCGGCCGAAGATAAACGGGTGAAGGGTATCCTCATCGATGTGGAAAACGGCGGTGCCGACTTTGTCACCACCAGCGCCCTGCGCCGTTCGCTGCTTAAGTATCAAGCCAGTGAAAAGCCGCTCTTTGTGCATCTTAACGAAGGCGATACGCTCCTCTATTATCTGGCGTCAACCGCATCCAAGATCAATCTTGCCCCGGTCAGTGGCCTGAGCATTCCCGGGCCAGCCTTTCAACTCACCTATTTCGGAGCGGCGCTTAAAAAGCTTGGCGTCGAACTGGAGGTGGTGCGGGCTGGTAAATTTAAGTCGGCGATGGAACCGTTCGTCCTCGACCAGCCATCGCCCGAGACCCTGGAAATGTACGGCGCCATCGAGGGATCCTTGCGTTCCACCTTGATCGAGGGCATTGCAACGGGCCGCAAAAAAACCAAAGAACAGGTCGACGCCTGGCTTAAGCGATCGATGTTTACCAGCCAGCAATCGCTGCAGCAGGGCCTGGTCGATCGCATCGGTTATCTGCCGCAGTGGGTGGACGAAATCAAAGCTGAAGTGAAGGCCAAGAATGTCATCGATCTCGATAAGTACAACAGCGCTACGGAGGACATGGACAGTTCACGCAAAGCCCCCCTTATGGGCAGTGGCGAAGAGCCGTCGATAGCCTTGATCGAAGCCTCGGGTGAAATCGTCATGGATGCGGGCGGAGAGTCCTCGGGCCGGATCACCCCGAAAGGCCTTATTCCCCAGCTTAAATGGGCCCGGGAGCGAGATGCCGTCAAGGCGGTTGTGTTGCGCATCGACAGTCCCGGTGGATCAGCCCTCGCATCGGATTTAATCTGGGACGAGGTTCGTAAGCTTTCTGAGAAAAAACCGCTGGTCGTGTCGATGGGCGCGGTCGCCGCTTCGGGTGGTTATTATATCGCGGCTCCAGCGACACTTATCGTCGCCGAACCTACGACCATCACGGGTTCGATCGGCGTGATCGGTGCGGCTCCAAAAGGTCTACAGGTCGCTGAAAAATGGGGTGTTTCCTTTCATCTCATCACTCAGTCGGAAAGAAAGAGTTACCTCAATTTCAGCACGAGGAGCTCGGACCAGGATAAACAGATTTTGGGCGAATCGATCGATGAAACTTATAACGCTTTTGTAAATAAAGTGGCGAGCGGCCGGAAACAGGATCCCCAGCATATCTTTGCCATAGCGCAGGGCCGTGTCTATACCGGCCTGGAAGCTACCAAGCTCGGTCTGGTCGATAAGCTCGGTGGCCGCGACGAAGCCATTCGTGAAGCTGAAGTCCTGGCTAAATTAGATCCCGAAAAGCTGAATAAGATGGAACGTTATGAACCCGAAGATGAATCGATGCTCGATTGTTTGATCGGTGGCAGCTTTTGGGAATGTGTAAAAGAAATGCGTTCGGGAGCGAGGAGCGGCCTCGCCAGCCTGAAAGAAAGCAGTACCCAACCCGGGCTTCGGCTGCCCCTCGCGACTGTCGAACAGATCGAGCGTCTTCTTAATGATTCCAGCGTCCTGGCTTACTGGCCCGGTGCAGTGGTCTGGACCCCAGGGAAAGGGCGATAGCGTGTTATCTGCTGATGTATTGGCAAAGATTCGTTTGCTGGAGCTTAAAGCAGATCACCTGGCTTCCGACCTGTTGCTTGGCGACTACGTCAGCGCCTTTAAGGGGCGCGGCTGGGACTTCGAAGAGCTGCGTGAGTATGTACCTGGCGATGACTTGCGCAGTATCGATTGGAACGTGACGGCCCGTACCAGTGCACCCTTTGTTAAAGTCTATCGCGAGGAACGCGATATGACGCTAATGGTTCTGCTCGACGTCAGTTCCTCGCTTTACTTTACCGGGCTTGGCCGTCCCAAACATGAAATGGCGGCGGAACTGGCTGCGGTTTTGGCATTTCTTGCCACCAGGCATAAAGACAAAATCGGTTTGCTGCTCTTCTCCGATACAGTCGAACATTACACGCCGCCCAGCAAAGGGCGAAAGCATGTCTGGGACATTATTCGCCGGGTCTTGACTCACAAGGCCCAAGGCCAGGGCACCGATCTGGAGGGCGCCCTGCGGTATTTTATGAATATTCGCAAGAAACGGGCTCTGGTCTTTCTTATTTCCGATTTTTACGCAGACTATCAATCAGGCCTTATCCGTCAGCTGGCCGGCAGTCATGAGCTCGTCTGTGCGCGCATCACCGATGAGGCCGAAGAGAGTCTGCCTTCAGCCGGCATCGTGGCTATGGAGGATAAGGAATCCGGGGAAAAGATCTACGTGAATACCGATGATCCCCATTTTCGCCGCGAATGGGCCGGGCAGCAGAAAAAAGCCATGGCCGACTGGCGGCAGATGGTGCGGGCAGCGGGAGCAACGGCACTGCTCATGCCGACGAAAACTTCGGTAGGCGACAGCCTTCAGACCTTTTTGCGGCAACGCGATGTTCAGCGGCGGAGACTGCGATGAACTTTGAGTATCCTTGGGGGGCAGTGGCTCTCGTCCTTCTGCCGCTCCTTTACCTCTGGCAAATTAAATGCGATGGCCGGCGCGCGGGCTTTGGTTTTCCAAGTATTCAAACCTTCCGCAGTTACCATTGGGGCAGTTGGTGGCAAAGATATATGCCTTTGCTCCTCCGCGGCGCGACGCTCGTCTGTCTGCTCCTTGCTGCCATGCGGCCCCTGGGTGGCGAAAAATCTATAAAAAAGCATAGCGAAGGCCTCGATATCATGCTTGCCCTGGATACCTCGCAAAGTATGCTGGCGATGGATTTTCTGGTCAATAATGAGCGGCAGAATCGCGTCGATGTTGTGAAGCATGTGGTGGAAGACTTTATTTCAAGCCGGCCCGATGATCGGATCGGACTGGTCGTGTTTGGGTCCGAAGCCTTTACGCAGGCGCCGCTGACGATGGATCATCAGGTTCTCCTGCAGTTTTTAAAGCATGTGAAAGTTGGAATGGCAGGTCCCGAAACCGCAATAGGGGATGGTCTGGGAGCGGCCATCAAACGGATCAAGGACGTCCCGGCACCCTCGAAGATCGTCATTCTCCTTACCGATGGTGACAATACCGCAGGCACGATCGATCCGATGGAGGCCGCCCAACTTGCCAAAACCCTTGGCATCAAAGTTTATACGATAGCCGTAGGCAGCAACGAACCCGTGCCCTTTCCGGTGCAGGGGTTTTGGGGAACCGAATATAGAAATCAGCTGATACGGATGAATACCGAACTGCTTAAAAAAATGGCCGATCTTAGCGGCGCCCGCAGTTTTGTCGCCAAAGACACCGAAACGCTAACCAATATCTACAAGACGATCGACAGGCTCGAAAAGAATAAGCAGGAATGGGAAGATCCCCTTGAACGCGAAGAGCGGGCGTGGGTCTTTCTTCTAGGCGCCTTGGCCTTTTTGCTAGGGGAACAACTGTGGCTGGCGACGCGGTGGAGGGTGATTCCTTGAATTTTGCTGAACATAAGTATCTCTATGGCCTGCTGCCCCTTATCCTTTTGTTGGTCCTCGTCCGGGCCATAAGCCGGAAAAACTATCGGCGTCGGCTCACTCTATTGTCGAGTCAAT
>CAXSGP010000094.1:0-18449 GCA_964236955.1 uncultured Oligoflexus sp.
GAAAGATGACTCCGATTGCGATAGGAAAGAGCATCAACTTTCAATTGGCTAATTCTTAAGCGACACATACCCTGAAATTTTCCGTGACGAGAATATCCCAAACTTCCTTATCGACAACAGGGATTGTCCTGGAAAATCAGGTCCGATATCATCTCTCCACTTTAGAGGAGCACGAGGGATCACCCCATTAACTCTTTTGATATATGGTTTAGCAGGTTGGCTTTCCAAATAAATTGAACCGTAGACTTTGAAGCCCTTGGATTCGAATTCGTCCTTAATTTCTTTCGGGCATTCGTCCGACAAAGAACTGAAGGGAAGACCCAAAATTTCATTTATTCGGAATCCTTCTCCGCGTTGTGTCATCCATAAATCAGCATAAAGAGGATGATGTCTCTTAAGATAACTGTGAACTGCTTTAAAGACTTCTGGAGTTACAAGGTCTTCGTGTCCGCGACGATTACTCTTCCGTTAGTCGAAGGCTTCGAATTGCCTGTAGTTTTTGTACTGGATATGCTTTTTACGTTTCAACCATTTCACGAAATGGTTCAGGCTGTTGATAACCTTGTTGCAGGAGCTGACTGCAAGTGGTTCGCCTTCGCGTGTCATCGCTTCCTTCTTGAGCCAATCGTTTAATTCTTCGCCAAATTCACCCCATTCGTTGCAGTCCACCAATTTCTGCACGCTGACAAAAAACGGTATCCCGAAGTTAACGAGCATAGACAAATCTTGTTGAGCTGAGCGCGGTTGGTCCTCGTGCCGCCATTCAGAATAATCGTGAACGAGTTGGGTGACCTTGATGTTTGATCGCCAGTTTTGACGTTCTAGTAGTCGAACTTCCTTGATCAAGTAATCACGCAGGTTCGCTTTAGCCCAATCCTTTGCGGCCTCAGGTGACCTGAACTGGCCGGTCTTTTTGATCGGAATCACGACCAAGTCCCCTGTCACAAAGCTGATATAACGAACGGAAAAAAAGCCGCCTCCATATTTACGTAAGCGCACTCTTTCGAGTAAGGCATCGCCCTGAGGGATAGTAGGCAAGGTTGCTGGCTGTGTAGATGCTGTTGACATGATTGCTCCGATTCAAAGTTTTAGTCGATTACCAAACTGTTTTTCGGAGCACAGAACGCAGAATAATTAATTACCCAACAAGGTCACTTCGTAAGAATTGATGGAGGCAACACTCACCATGAATTTTCGACAAAATAAAAAGACCCCCAGCAATGCCGAGGGTCTTAAAACTTTGAATCAAAGTGAGAGTGATACTCACTCTTATGACAAATAGCAGGTCTTATGATTTCAAGTACTTACCACTTTGGTCCACTGCTGTTCCTAAGGTTTGCAAGACGTTGAAATCATTAAAGAAAACTGCTTAGTATGTCATTTTTACTTACTGTAGAATTCAATAACCTGACCAATTTCAACCGGAAAAGGAATGCTTTCATGAGAAGGCTGAAGCACGATCGTCGTAACTTTCGAACCCTCGTCAAAACCGATCCACTCAGGCCGAGCCAGAGCAGGTTGCTCAAGGCTAGCGATCACGTGTGTGAACTTCGAACCTTTCGAAGTCATGCCGATTTTGTGATCTTTCTTTACGATAAAGGCAGGCTTGTCGACACGTTGAGCATTCACAACGACGTGACCGTGAACGATCAGCTGACGAGCAGCAATGATCGTACGAGCATAGCCAGCGCGGAACAGTACGTTATCCAAACGGCTCTCGAGGAACTGAACAAGGTTCTCACCTGGATTTCCGCGTTTCTGAAAGCTCATATCGACGAAACGACGAAGTTGTTTTTCGCCCATTCCGTAGTTAAAACGGAGTTTTTGTTTTTCGCGAAGCTGGGTACCGTAAACAGACAGTTTCTTACGCTGCTTGCCTTGGTGCATACCAGGTGGATAGGCTTTGCGTTCATCCCACTTCTTGCTGGAGAGACCGGGAAGCTGCACCCCTAGGGAACGCATAATTCTGAGACGGGGGCCATTGTATCGAGCCATTATAACCTCAATTTCTCTGCATCGGTTTTATCGTCAACGGTAGCCTAACTACACCAATTATGGGCATAATTCAACCGATTATGACACTTGCAGCCAAAATCTTATGGTCGCATTCCGTCGAAAAAGCCCGGATCAAATCGTTCCGAGTTCAGCCAACGCTCTTTCCACATCCTCGCGGAGCTCGGGACGCGAGCGCAAAAGGCGCTCAGCAAACGGCTTCGAAGTGCCATCGACAAAGGCCAGCTCAATGAGCTCATCCACATCAATGCGTCGGACATTAGTAATGGTCCGGCTTGCACGTCCGAGAAGGCGCTTAAAATAAAGCTCGTCAAAAGACTCGGCTACTTCAGAGAGAGCAGTCGTTTCAGTCTGATTCATAATCCCACCCGTGAGCAAACTGTTTGAAGCCGTTGGCGCATAATTTAAGAGTACAAAGATACTCAAATTCATAAGAGACAGGCCAATTGGCCAAAAACCCTAAACCCCCTAGGAGTCAAGAACTTAGGGAGTTTCCGCTAAGGCCTCATCTAGGCAGCATCTATAGACACAACAAATTCCGTTGACAAGCAAAAAAATAAGTCCGCACTAGCAGACTAGCACCCTAATCAAAGAGCTAAATTACTGATATCCCATTAAAAAGTATTATCGAGGCACAAATTTAGTGCTACTATTTGAAAAATAGTTCGAAAATAGTAAAACATAAAGGCTCCTGTTACCAGAAGCCTTGAGTGCAGGCTGACTTAGTTTCCAGCTGGAGCAGGAGTGGGAGTTGATCCAGCAGGGGCAGAGTCACCACTTGGAACGGCCGTTTCAGGAGTCGAACTGCCTGCTCCTGGCTCTTGTTCGTAGGAAGGAACTTCTTCCGCCGGAACTTGAGTTTCTTCCTTGACTGGAAATTCTTCCTGAGCTTTAGTTTCTGATTCCTTTGACTTATCAGATCCACACTTGCCAGCCATAGCGATGACGGAGAGGCCAACAACAACGAGAAGCTTTTTCATCTTTCGATCCTCAAGAAAATGAAACGACCAAATACTAGCAGCCGTTACTAAACAAGTTAGAGCGATTTTGCCAGCGTAATTATCTGAATTCATCCCTAAGATCTGGAAAATCCTGACAGCTTCCCTCGCCAAAAATGCCAAGCTGTCTTTTATTTGAGACAGACTACTTAATTCCCAGGACTTAAAACCGGGCCCTTCATGCATTGTTCTAATCGGACACCCCCAAACCATGATCGACGGCTTAGCTAAAGACAGAAATTGGATTTGCCTGCGATTGGCCCTGATTGAAGATCGAGTGGGTATAGGGATTTTGCCCGAAATCTTGGCCTTAAGGGCTACCGGTGGCATGCCCATTCGGCTCCGGACTGAATGGGCGACCCTTTGCCGAGATAATGGCAACGAATGGACCGAAAATACAGGCTTGGCTTTAAAAAGCGACTGCTATATAAGCCATAATGAGGTGTAAAAATATGAAATTTGCCTGTGCACTCGCGATGATCGCTTTTGGCCTTAATGCTTGCAGCAAACCCTATTCAACAAATTTGCCGACCAAACTCATTCTGGATCCCAAGGAACAGCTTGGTTGTGTAATGACGTCGATTAGCCGCAACAAAAGTATTGAGCCTCATTTTCGTACTTACGAATTCATCTTTAAAAGCCGTGACAGTGCCCTGAGCAAGCTCTCCATGCTTTACCGTGCCGACTACGGATTACTGAGCCTGCCGGAAGATGACACTTTTCTCATCGACTTTGATCAGGATGGATTTGCAGGCGTCGTCTATATGCGCATTCTGCCTGCCGGCAATTATTATGCAGAAAAAGCTAAATTTATTGGCCAGGCCGTCCAACTGGAAGCAGCCAAAAACCAAGCGGAGCCCTTTGATATCAAAGCAGGAATCTGTACCTACATAGGCGAAATGCGGGTGACACCGTTGACCGGCAAAGGCCTGATGGGTCGCACCACCTTAAAAAGTGCAAAAATCGATATTGTGAATTCATGGTCTCGGGACGCTGAGCTTTTCAAAAAAATCTATCCCGAACTAGATGTGAGTTCGGTAAAGGTCGAAGTCCTTCATTCATCGCCAGCACGAATCGGCGTAAGCCAGCCGACTCCTTCCGCTGGATAAATCATCAACTCAAACGCTCAAGGAATAGCTTGAGGCGGCTATGCTGCGGCTGATCAAAAAAGGCAGCAGGACTGGCCCGTTCGACGATCTTGCCGGCTTCTAGGAATATACATTCCGTTCCGACGTTTCGAGCGAACCGCATTTCATGGGTGACGATCACCATGGTCATGCCTTCTTTGGCAAGCTGCACCAGAATATCCGTCACCTCATGAACCAGTTCAGGATCAAGAGCCGAGGTAGGTTCGTCACAAAGCAAAACTTTAGGTTTGTTGGCCAGGGCTCGGGCGATACCAACTCGTTGCTGTTGACCTCCCGAGAGTTGACTGGGATACTTCCGGGCCTGATTTTCAAGCCCCACACGGCCGAGAAGGGCAAGGGCCTCCTCCTCGGCTTTTTGCTTGGATAACTTTGCAATCAGCCGCGGTCCAAGGGCCACGTTGTCGAGAACAGATAGATGAGGAAAGAGCTCAAACCGCTGAAAGACCATCGCCGTCTGCTGGCGGATTTTGTGCAATGGAACCTTCGAGCGATAATCCTGGCCACAGACCTCGATGCGACCGCTGTCGATCGATTCCAGAGCGTTCATAGTGCGAAGGCAGGTCGACTTCCCACTTCCCGAAGGACCGATCAGACAAAGGACATCGCCTTCAAAAACCTGAAGATCCAATGCATCAAGGACGGTAATGGAATGACCAGAACTCACGAACGTCTTGGTCACACCCTGCATGCTGATCAAACTTTTTTTCATTGCGTCGCCCTACCCCACCCGCAAACGGCGCTCGAGATAACGACCATAGCTACTCAGCACGGTGTTCACGAGGCAATAGAGAATCGCAACAACAAACCAGGTTTCAAAGCTCTTAAAGGACACGGCGACGATGTTAAGCGCCGACTTAGTGATATCGCCGACGGAGATCACCGAAACCAACGAGGAATCTTTTACCAGGCTAACGAATTGTCCAACCAGTGCCGGCAGCATTCGCCTGAGAACCTGAGGCGCCGCAATACGATAGGCGATTTGCCATGAGGCCAAACCCATGGCCTTCGCGGCATCGATTTGCCCTTTCTCAAACTCGAGTACCGCGCCTCGAAAAATCTCGGCGACATAGGATGCGCAAAAAAGGCTTAAGGTCACAATCCCTGCCATTTCCGGTTGCATTTCGATGGCGGTACCCACGATAAAATACATGACGTAGAGCTGAACCAACACGGGCGTGTTGCGAAACACATCGACAAAGATCACGGCGACCCAGCGGGCGATCGGCTCTCGCCCCATCATGCAGGCCCCAAGCAACAGCCCCAGGAAACCACCCCAGATGATACTGAGAAAGCTGACCTTAAGGGTGATCCATAGTCCTTGGAGGAGAAGGCCTGGCGCGTTATTCAAAGGATCCCAGATATAGTCTTTGAGAAAGCCAAAGTCCCAATCGTAATCAAGACTTTTAAAGCTGGAATAGACCCACCAGGAGACGACGCCGAGACCGAGCAAACTCAGACAGCTCCAAAACCAGGCCAAACGCTTTTCGTGCATCGGATCACTTCAAGCTTTCTGGAAATTTGTTTTTCCAAACGAGATCCACAAAGTTTGCTTTATAGGCTTTGTCGTAATCACCCGATTTGCGCCATCCCGCGAGAAACGCGTTGAAACTTTCGATCAAAGTCACATTCTTTTTATTGGCGGCGACTGCGAGATATTCCTTGGAAACGAGATCATTCAAAACGCCGACTTTGCCAGCGCGGCTCGATGCATAGATTTCGACAAAAGGTTTGTCATAAACGAAAGCGTCAGCCTTGCCGAGTGCCACGGTCTGAGCGGCGTCGGCCTCGCTATCCATGCGGCGAAGCTCGGCATTCTTGAAATTTTCCTTGGCAAAGAAATCACCCGTCGTACCCAGTTTAAGAACTATGATTTTGCCTTTTTGATCGAGTTCCTGCCAGGTCTTCACGGCCCCAAGATTCTTTTGGGCCAGAAGAATTTTAAGACCCGCCTCAAAATAGGGCTCACTAAAGAGCACGGCCTTGGCGCGATCAGGCTTGATCGTCATACCAGAGCTGATCAGATCGTATTTGCCAGCGATCAGACCAGGAATGATGCCTTCCCATTTGCTGCTTACAAAATCGAGCTTCACATTCAACGATTTCGCAAAGGCCTGCATCATTTCAACATCGAACCCAACCCATTCCCCCTGCGGCGTGCGCATTTCGAAGGGTAGAAAACCAGGTTCGATTCCTACCTTCAGAACACCCTCTGCCTTCACTTTGGCCAGTGAGAATTTATCGTCGGCCCGAGCCTGAACACTCAGACTCAATAGAAGCAGGAGAAGGACGTGGCAACGCTTTAGAAAAACCATAGTGACTCTCTCTTTTAAGGTCCGCTGAGACCCCACAAGATAACCGACCGAAAGCGTGAAGCAAAGTTCTAATTATCGGCCCCTGACCTCATCAAAAACAGGGAGTGGCCGATAGTGTATAAAAGTCCGTCATCGATGCTTCCCTTGTCATCGATATAACCAATTGAATTAATTAATTATTTCTAATACTGTCGGCAAAATATCCGAACCGGTGCCCATTAAGGCCCAAGCTCTAATACAAGTCTCTGAAATCATTACAGATATAAAAAAGTGCGAAGACCGCCCGTTGGTACACATCTTGAAAGTGTCGAAGCATATCTTAAAATAAACGGGGCTAAGGCATGAAACATTCTTCCCAGACGATTCTGATCATTCTCCTGCTGGCTTTGGCCTGCAAAAGGGGTGACCTAGAGCTAACTGACACGAATAGCATCCTATTGCCCGGCACCGGTGACATAACTTCTGCGCGAACGATTCAAGAAGAACGGGCTGCAAATCAGGATCGACAGAAAAAGCTTGACGACGCGATCACCGTTCTCAAGAGTTCATTGGTCAACTCCAAAAACCTCAGCAGCAACCAGCGGGACGATCTTGAACTCAAGATCGCGGAAGCTGAGGAGGAAAAAGCCAGGCTTGATGCTCAGGACGAAGAACTCAACAAAAAATTATCGACCACCGAAAAGGAACTGAAGGACGCGCGTCAGCGCAATGAAGAACTGAAAAAGGAATTGGATAAAGCCAAAGCAGAAAAGATCGCCAACAGCAAGACAGGCGGGACCGCGCCCAGCAACGGCCCAAACAGCCCCCCAGGTGATGATGAAGTCCCCCCGCTTGGACCCTACATTCTCTTCCACGGCGATTATTGTCTCGCCCTTAAGGATAAAAGCACGGCCGAAGGCGCACGGCTCACAGTCGAAGTCTGCGCTGCTGCCGCGCCGCACCAAAGCTTTAATTTCGATTATGTCGATGAAGGCGGAGCTTACCGTCTGCGCAATGAAGCCAGCCAAAAATGCCTGAAGGTCGAATATGGCTCTATCGATTTCGGCGCGCACCTGATCCAAAGCACCTGCACAAAAACCGATGAATCCGAGCAATTCTACATCCTGGGCTTAAACGAAAACGACTTTTTGCTGCAAGGCGTAAAGAGTCAGTATTGCTTCAATCTTCAACCCGATAAAACACTGGCCCAGGTCATCTGTGATTCGAAACTGGAATCAAATTTCCAGATCGGTCCACCTAAGTCTTAATCCTTTGACGGGCCTTGGTTTTAATCGACGATCACGGTGTAATACTCCTTCCTTTTTTCGAGTTTTCTGCTAGATTGTCGCCCTTCTACACCTGGTGCGAGGAATCTATGCAGAAGATTATATTGAAAGCCGGCAAAGAAAAATCACTGCGGAACCGGCATCCCTGGGTCTTTTCCGGCGCGATCCAACACTCCCCAAAAGAAAGCGGAACCTACGAGGTTCGTGATTATAAAAATCAATTCCTAGCTCTGGCGTATTTCAATCCACAAAGCTCACTGGCGGCGCGGGTCGTCAGCTGGAAAGATGGCGGGACCTGGGACAAAGCCAGTCTGCACCTAAGGGTCCAATCCGCCTTGGGTCGACGCCAAGGTCTTCTTCGTCCGGGCCAGACCGCCGCCCGGATCGTTGCCTCCGAGGCCGATCAATTGCCCGGGCTCATCGTCGATCTCTACGGCAAAGCACTCGTATTTCAAATTCTCACCCAGGGCATGGAAGCGATGCGCCCCCTCCTTCTCGAAGTCTTCGAGGACGTCTTCCATCCTGAGATCATAGTCGAAAGAAGTGACGAGCCCATTCGTAAGAAGGAGGGTATGGAGGAGCGTAAGGAACTGATCAAAGGCATTCTGCCGGAAGGTGGCATCGAGATCCTCGAGCACGGGATCAAACTTCTTGTCGATATCTGGGGCGGACACAAAACCGGCTTTTATCTCGATCAACGCACCAATCGCAGCAGGGTCACAGCCTATTCCAAAGATAAACGAGTGCTCAACTGCTTCTCCTATACCGGCGGCTTCAGCCTTGCGGCTCTCACGGGCGGAGCCCTTGAGGTTATCAGCGTCGATGAAAGTCGACCCGCTCTCAAACTTGCCGAAGCCAACGTAAAGCTCAACGGGCTAGCCTCCGATCGCCATTCAACTGTTCAGGCCGATGTCTTTAAGTATTTGCGCCAACTGCGCGAGGCCGGAGAAAGCTTTGATCTCGTCATCATGGATCCGCCCAAGTTCGTAAGTGACCGAAAGCATCTTGACCGCGCCTGCCGCGGCTATAAAGATCTTAATCTAATCGCCCTCCAACTCCTGAATGAAAATGGAATCCTGGTGACTTTCTCCTGCTCCGGCCTCCTCAGCCGCGATCTCTTTCAAAAGGTGATCTTTGGCGCTGGCGTGGATGCTCAGTGTGAGCTGCAGGTCCTTGAACACCTTTCCCAGTCCGACGACCATCCTGTTCTCCTCACCTTTCCCGAATCCCTCTACCTCAAGGGCTTCGTTTGCCGTAAGATTACAACTCTCTAGGGGGTGATATGGCAAGTAGCGGGTCGGATCAAAGGCATCTGGGATTTTTGATTTCAGGCTTTGCCAGTTTATTCATCATTTCTTTTTTGGACAACAGCCGTGGCCCTATCCTTCCCGTGCTTTGCGAAAAACTTAATATTCCCTATGAAACCGCTGGAACATTTCTTACGATTGGCTGCCTAGCAGCTGTGTTCGTGACCTTTGCCCTCGGCTATTTCTTAAAACGCCTGAGCGAAAGAAAAGTCGCTCTTGGGGTTTCTCTCCTCTGTGTGATTCCAGGGATTCTCGCGCCCTTTGTCAACTCGGTGGCTATGCTGCTTCTTCTCGGGGTCTTTATGGGGGCATCGGTTACCCTCATGGGGACGATGTGCAATGTCCTGACAATCAAGGGCAGTCCCAGTCATCTGCGCGGCAGACACTTATCTTTTCAGCAGGTTATGTACGGTTTAGGCTCGCTCCTCGCACCCTATGTATTCAGTCGGCTCATCCGCTACAATCTCGATTGGTCCTGGATGCTGGTGGGTTGCTCCTTTGCGATTCTGTTGCTCGCCATGGCCTTCTATATCCTCCTGCCCGACGAAGTCGTAGAGATATCAGTCGAAAAACCAAAGGGCAAAAAGATGAGTGCAGAGGCCTATGGAATGGTTCTCTTGTTTGCCCTCTACGTCGGCGGCGAAGTCCTGGCCTCGATGTGGATGAGCACTCTGATCGTTGGCAAGCAAGGCAAGGCGCCCGAAGAGGCTGCCGTGTATGGGATGGTTTTTTTTGCTTTGATTGGACTTACGCGCTTTCTCTGTTTTCTCTTTGTCAAACCGCGCTGGGAACCTCGTATTCTGGTCCTCTCGCTGCTTGCTGGAATCATCTTTGCCATTTTAGGACAGCGCGGATTTACCGCTGGCCTCCCACTCATCGGCTTGATTGGTCCCTTTTTCCCCTTATGCATGGCGCGTATCAGTCGGGAATTTCCTGAGGATTGGAAGGCGATGACGATCTATGTCTTCGTTGGTATTCAGGCTATGCTGGCTATCATGCACCAGACCGTGGGGACCGTCGCTGATGCTTTGGGCATAGAAAACGCCTTTCTCATTTGCCCGCTTCTCCTCACCTGCACTCTTGTCCTCCTCTACCGAAACCTGAGTCATGCTAAGAGGCCCGTGACGGCTTGACCTTTTGCAGGAGACTTATCGATTTTTCATGCTTCGGATCAAAGCTAAGGGCACGATTCAAAGCTTTGATCGCCTCATCATTTTGAGATAATCTGACATGCGAAAGCGCTATATTAAAATAGATTACGGGTTTCAAGCGGTCCGTTTTAAGGGTCTGCAGCGCCGATTCATAGAGTTTTAGGGCCCCTTCAAACTGCTGTGCACGTGCGGCCTGAACGGCGGCATTATTAAAGAACCCTGCCGATTCCTCTTCGGAGACGCAAGACTTAAAAAAGGTCACTGCTTCCGCCAATTCGCCTCGGGCAAGCTTGATCCGTCCCACCTGACGTCCGGCTTCGACCAACGTATCGCCGTCTAGATTGATTGCCTGTTCGTAATGCTCGAGCGCCCTATCCAAATCTCCCTTACCAAAAAAGGCATCGCCCAGCATGACCAATCGACTTGGGTTCGATGGGCTCAAGATATTACCCCGATTCAGAAGCTCGAGGGCTTCTTCAAAGTACCCCAACTTCATTTTAACCCGAGCCATGAGATTATTCGCCCGGAGGTTATTGGGGTCTTTGTTGATCAGATCCTGAGCGATCGGTACGACCTTCTCATGATGACCCTGACGGAGAAGAAGATTTCCATACTCAAGCTTTACCTTAGGATCATGGCCAAATTTATTGTAGAGCTGTTCGACCTTCGAATCGATCTTTTCCTGACTGTATTGAAAGCTGGATTGCTTCGATTCGCGGAGAAATTTTTGCATCTCGTTACTTTCACGACCATCGAGCAGCATCTTAGCCTCGGTCACCAGCGACAGCGATATAGCGTTAAAGCTATGCAACCTTTCAATGAGCGCGTCGCTAGCAAAGGCCATCATCTGGGGCGTGACCTCGGCGACCAGGATTATCCTCACGAGGTCGATCGCCGTTGTGCTTTGCCCAAATTTGAAATGAAACTGACGAAGCTGCGTTTCGTCCTGTGCCTGAGAATCATGGAGGAACAGCTCGGGCTTAAAACTGTTGATCGCATCGTAGGTTTCGCTTAGCGCACTGATAAAGCTGACCTTAAAGTCGTTTTGCAGAGCTTTCTTGATCATATCCCGTTTCGATTGAGCACACAGGGCAAGGACTCTTCTGATCATGCCTATCCTCTACCTCGGGTCTAAAATATCGAAATATTATCTACTATGATTGAATTATAGAGTATTTTTCCAAAAACGCCTACGCTCCCCCTCAAGGCCCTTTCATTCGAAACAATCAAAAAAAACCGCACATATTCCAGTTATTCGAAAGGATTGAATTGACCCTACTCCTAAGTCATGCAATTTTATGGTTAGACAAAGAATCAATTTTTATTTTGGAGCCGATCATGAATCGATCGTTAGCGGCGTTATTTTTAGCTACCCTGACTGCCGGCCAAGGCTATGCTGAAGCCCGCGTGGTAGGATTTGATAAACCGCATCGGGCCAACGAATATATTATTCGTTTCAAAGAAGGAACTGTGCAAAACAGAGCCTTCTTCCGTGAGGCCGGCCTTACTCAGCTCAGAGCCTTCGCATCCTCGCCGTCGATCTTGGTCAAGGCCGCCTCCGACCGTTCCCATTCGGTTCTTGAATCTTTGAAAAACAACCCTGATATCGAATCGATTCAGGCCAATCGCATCTTCAAAATAATGAAGACCCCCGAGGACCCAAAATTTAAGACCCAATATCATCATGCCACGATAAGCAGCGAGAAGGCTTGGGATATCTCAACAGGTGACAAGTCGATTGTCGTCGCTATCATCGACACCGGGGTTAACTACAAACACCCGGATATCGCCCCGAATTACTGGTCCAACGCTGGCGAGACCGGCCTTGATGAAAAGGGCAACGACAAGGCCACCAACGGCATTGACGATGATAACAACGGTTATATCGATGACGTCAAGGGTTGGGACTTTGTGAACAACGATAACGATCCCATGGATGACAACGGTCATGGCACACACTGTGCGGGCATTATAGGGGCCAAGGGCGATAATGGAGTTGGGGTTACGGGTATCAACTGGGATGTTACAGTGGTTGGTTTAAAATTCATCAATGGCAAAACCGGTGAAGGCGATACCGCTGGCGCCACTGCCGCGGTCGAATATGCGACCAAGATGCGATTCCCCATCACCAGCAACAGTTGGGGTGGTCCAACTGAAGAGAGTACCGAAGAAGGTCCCGATATCCTGCTGGAAGCCATCAAAGCCAATACCGAGGCTGGTTCGCTCTTCGTAGCTGCTGCAGGCAACGATGCCGGGAACAATGACAGCAAACTCATTCTCCCGGCAGGCTATGAACTCGATGGAATCTTAACTGTAGCTGCGACTTCAATTTTAGATAAACTCTCGAGTTATTCGAACTATGGCATAAGGACTGTCGATTTGGGGGCCCCAGGCTCCAGCATCTACTCCACGGTCCTAGGCAGCACCTATGAATACATGAGTGGAACGTCGATGGCCACCCCCGTTGTGGCCGGCGCTGCAGCCCTCTTGAAAGCAGTTCATCCGAACTGGACAGGCGCAGAAATCAAAGCTCAGCTCATGCGAACGGTGGATCCAATTTCAAGCCTTAAAACCAAAGTGAAAAGTGGGGGCCGACTCAACCTTGCCCGTGCCCTGGCTGACTAAAACCCATGGACTATCCCAAATCCTTGATGGGAGTGCGACCCTGATTGTCTACGCTCTTCCCTCCCGTGCTAAAATAAGACCAGGGGGGAAGAATGCAAAACAACAATGTTACCGTTTTGTTTGATAGGCAGTGCGCCGTGTGTCGGGTTTTGGCCCAGGTCGTTTCTGATGAATCCCCGCGCCATTGGGCTTTCCTTGCATGGCAGCAGTATCAGGTCCCTCCATCAGCTCCCAAAAATTGGAACGAAATCATTCCTCGCGAACTCCGCATCGTTACCGCGGGGCATTATTTCGAAGGTGAAGCAGCATGGCAATTTTTGCTCCAACATAATCCTCGTTTGCAAAAATATCAGCTATTAGCGGCAAAAATAGGTCTCAGCGCCCCTCGTAGTGCCCGCTGGCTACAGGCGGCAGGTCATGGCATTCGCCGACTATGCTTATCATGCGTTTACTTTCGTCGCTAATTGCCGTTATTGCCAAACAATCCGTGATTGAGATCCGCTGTTTTTTTGCAGCTCGCCTATAATCGAAGCATGCCTGAAACCTTCGGCGCGAATAGCGGCAAGCACAGACTCGCCGTGAGCAGCTTCGACGCTGATAAGGATAGGACCGGATGTCTGCGGATCACAAAGGTAAACAAGATCAGCTGGAGTAAAACTTTCTGCAATGTGCAACTGCTCATGGGCGTAACGGATATTTGCTTCCAGCAGGGTCGAACGCACGCCACGAGCGATCAGGTCGCCGACTGCTGGGTAAAGCGGGATCGACAAGGGTTTGAGCGCGATGAGAGGCCGGTCGCCACCCGCCATTTCCCCAAGGTGCCCAAGCAAACCAAAACCTGTGATATCGGTGCTGCCATGAACTGAGTCTCTACGGATAATTTTCGCGAGACTGTGCTGAGACTGCACAAGTTCCAGGAGACAGCTGTCGATCGCATCGGCGGGAGCCAGATGCTGGCCCGCAAATAATATTCCTGTGCCGAGGGGCTTGGTGAGGATCAATACATCGCCGGCCTTTAAACCTTGCTTTCTTTTCCATGCCCCCTGCACCCAAGCCTGCACCTGGAGGCCAAGTCCAAGTTGTGTCGTCTCCGAACTATGACCGCCCAGGAGAACGCTATGGGACAGGCTTAATTGTTCCAATACTCCACCCATAAGTTGCAAAAGATCGCTTCGGCCCGATGCTTGGGTTTTATGCGGAAGATTAGCTAAGGCGAGGGCCGATTGCATGCTCACGCCCTTGGCAAAGATATCATTGGCCGCATGGTTCGCCGCTATGCGCCCAAAGATATAGGGATCATCGATAAAAGCCGTGATAAAATCCAGACTCTGCAGAAGCTGACTCACATGCGGAACTTCGATTACAGCGACATCATCCGCGGCCCCGCCCTCGGGCAGGGTGTTCGGATAGGCTTTTTGAAGGCTTTTGATTACAGCCCTTAACCCACTGCCCTCAAACTTTGCTCCGCAGCCTTGACAGCGCATGGGTTCAGCTTTCATCAATGGCATCGGCGCTTTGAGTTTTTGAAATTTGGCCATGAATTTCTGATCAATTTTTCTCTTCCAGGCCCAGACCCAGTTGCCTTCCACACTAAAGCCCCGGCGAATCGCTATCGCCCGCTTATCGCCCAGCGTGAGAATAAGCAGATGATCCTTCTGAAGCTTAATAGGCTTGAGAGACTGAGCGGAAACATAGCGCCGAATGTTACGATAAAGCGGTTTTGCAGCACGTACGGCAAAGACACCAGCTTTAGCCCGGGGCAACCCTTCGATGCCGGCACAGTCACCGGCCGCAAAAATATACGAGCGCCCCAGGGCCCGAAGATAGGGATCAACCTTTAAAAATCCTTTGGCGTCGACGGCGAGTTCGCTCTGTGCGAGCCAGGCTGGTGCCCTTGCGTCCGTGGCCCGATAGAGGCCTAGAAAATTTAAAACCTTGCCATTCGACAAGAAGGCTTTACCTTCCTCGGCCCGCTCCACACGCGTCGAGAGTTCAAGTTTAATACCTTTATTAAGCAGAATAGCCTTGATTCGGCTTTGCAGGGCGAGTGAATACTGACTGAGCAAGGCAGCGCCGGAATGCACGAGGCTAATATCGCTGAAGCCTCTTGCCCTTAGATTCAAAGCGATTTCAATCCCGCCAAGTCCTCCCCCGGCGATTATGATGGGAGCAAGGGGTGAAAGGCTTAAGACATGTTCCATAAAATATTTAACAGGCTTTATGCCAATCACATTTAAAGAATCGCCGGGGATCGGACTCGGCTCACTGCCGACATTGATCGACAAAAGATCGAAGGACAAGGGGGGTCTTTGCCGAAACAAAAGCTCTTTCCGATCGGCGTTGATCAGGGCGACCTCATCCTGATAAAAACTGGCTCCCGCGGCCTTAGCGATCTGCCGCAAATCAATATGCATGTCGTGATAATTAAAATGTCCAGCAATATGGGAGGGGAGCATTCCCGTGTAAGCGGTGAGGCCTTCAGGTGAAACGAGTATGAGTTCAAGCCCCGCTATGGGCTTCATGCTCAACATTTTTAAAAGGAGCGCATGCGTATGCCCTCCTCCGACCAATACCAATCGCTTGACGCCGCTCATAACAAAAGCTCCGCGAGAAAGTCCCGGCACTGCTCGCGTGACCCCCGAAATAAAATATCCCGGACCGACCTATTCATGCCGTGTTGGTAGCGTTTGTCGTAGTAATGTTCCAAGAGGTCCCGTATCCAATTCGCATGGGAGATAAGATCGGCACCCTCTGCAAAAGCCTTTCTCATTTCCATTTCAAGGCCGGCGAAGCGTTTGTCTAAGGCCTTGGACAACGCCTTGAGAGCTTTGAGAAAATGCCCTTCGAGGCGGGGCAAATTCAAACCCCGGCCCAGAGGGTTGACAATATACTGCTGCCAGATCCTTTCCACCCGATCTTCCCTGTCATCGTCAAGAATAACAAGTGGCGCGCTTTTCATCTGACGAAAGAGGCCATCGGGAATAACCATTGATCCTATCATCCGGCTTTCGTCTTCAATGAGCCAATGTCTGGCGGACCCATGAAACTTTAACGAAATTATATTCTCAAAGCTGGCCTGAGCCTGACTCTTTTCGTCCCAATGAAAGCCAAACACGCTGCCGCGATGCTGCGCTGCGCCTTCCAGATCGACCGCAGAGCCGTTAAACTCAAGTAAAAGATCTGTTTTCCCTGAACCGGTCAAGCCACTTAAAACCACCAGGGGCAGCGTCTGATTCAATACAGGCAGGAGACGATTGCGGAGAGCTTTGTAACCACCTTCAAGCTGCATAACCTCCGCCCGCGCTGCGGTCAGCCATTCACAGGCAATCTGCGACCGCATTCCGCCTCGCCAGCACATAATCACGCCCTGCTGGGTCCTTGCTTGCTGAATATTTTGATTCCAGGCCCTTACCCTTTGTTCGCGAAATGGTCCGACCAGTTCGTAGCCCAGTTGAATGGCAGCTTCCTGCCCCTTTTGCTTATAGGCAGTTCCGACTTGATGCCGTTCGGATTGGAAAAGGATAGGACCCGAAGCAAAGAAAGGTATGGAACCACGCTCAAATTCCAATTCCGATCGCACATCGATATAGGCCCGATCGGGCGATTCCTTCCTTAAATCGGCTAGGATTTCATCAACTTTAATTTTTGAAGGCATTGGGTCAGCTCAATGTGTAGTCGAGAAAATAAGGCAAATCAGTTCGATCGATTTGCTGCATCATATCCAAGGCGGCAACTTTAGGAGATACGAGTTTTCCCTCGTTATGCAACTGAGTAAACCGTTCGACATGAGGAAAATCCTCAGGCTTTTTCTTTCTCACTTCGGCTTGCATAGGTGTATCCATGGGACCTGACGAATAAGAGATAACTTTGATATCTCTTTGAGCCGCCGCCATCTCCGCAGCCAAAACTTGTGAAGCCATAAGTAGGGCCGCCTTGCTGCTACAGTAAACCGACCAGCCTTGATAAACCTTACGGGATGCCCCACTGCTAACATTGACTATTCGCTGCAGCTTATCTTTATAAACTGATGCCAGAATATTCATAATTCGGAGGGGTGCGGCGACGTTGAGCTCAAGAGAGCGACTGATTTGAAGCCCTTCCATGCTGCCGTAGGGTCCCGTAGGAGCTATAGTCCCGGCACAGTTGATCAGGATAATCCGCGACCAGTCCTGTCGAGGCAGGCTTTCCCGCAGTTTATCCTCCCAGGTGCCGCCTCGACTCAGATCAAAATGGAATTGGTAGAGCCGAGGGTTTTTTGAATTGATTGAACGGCGCGCCATACCAATAACCGTAGCCTCACGGTCCAGATAAGCCTGCGCCAACTCTAAACCTAGACCTGAGGTATGACCCGTTATCAAAACTAATTCCATAAACCTACCCTCTTCATTCAGTAGCGTATTCTAGGCTTAATTTTCGCGTTCTGAATAGCGGAACTTTTGCTGAAGCTGAGGCGGACTGACGGTTTCATACTCGACTCGTAAAAACGCGTTGCAGGGCATTTTGCAACGCGGCCATCGGAAAACGATTAAACCCAGTGCGATACGGCCTGATCAGGCCTTGACCGTCTCCTCACCATTCCACTCCACGCCATCCATCATACAGGCGGTGAGGTTCATCTTCTGTTTCCAGCCTAGATAGAAAAGATAGCCATAACAGATGATTTGGTAAAACGCGGGAATTGGGTCTCTCCAAGTAAATATGACATCGCGGGCCCGCACGATATCGGCGAGCTGTTCTCTTAAACCTTTATTCTTTCGCAAAAGTGCGGGTAATGCACTGAGCATGCCGAGAGTGACCTGAGCCCGTTGCCGACTACTCAATACGGGCAAGGGACGCGAGGGATCGCAGATTGCATAGCCGATCATCGCGGAGTCAAAGAGATGCACTCCACTTGTGGGCCTGGGGTTGCACTCGATAGCTGCGATCTGACCCTGTTTATTGACGATGAAATCCATAGAAATGATACCGTGATAACCTGTCGCCGCGACAAAAGCCTCGACCCAGGCTCGGATTGCCGTTTGATCGATCTGCCGAAACACGACGCCCACGGAACCCAAGATCACCGTGGGACGGTAGACAAGGTGGGCTCCAACCTTACCGTGATGCACAATGGTGCAGGAGCACAGCGTTTCACCCTCAAGCTTTTCCTGAAGGGTCCAGGATCCGTCCGCTTCCGCGCCATATTGTTTGGGATGGACACCAGCTTTGGCAAAGACCACGCCCTGACCCGCACGTGAATAGACCTGTTTCAGTATATAGTCCCTCGCACAATAATCGGGAAGCGGGCCACCTTCCTCCCGATAAAGGGTCGACTTGGGAACAGGGAGCCCAAGGTCAGCCGCCATTTCAATAAATTTTTGTTTATGATGAACTGCGAATAAAAGTTCGGGCGTCGGAAAAAACAGCTCGCACAGCTCTTTGAGTTGCGGTGCGAAGCGAGCGAGATGGAGCACGTCTTCACTGGCCGGAACGATAAGATCGATCTTTTCGCGTTTGACGATATCGAGTATACGCTGCCGATACCTTTCAAAATCAAAACGAGGCGAAGGAACCCGATAGCTACGCGATACCGCCCGCGACCCCTGGCAGAGGTGGGTGGGATGACTGTCAGCCGATATCACCGTGGCTCC
>CAXSGP010000095.1:0-18141 GCA_964236955.1 uncultured Oligoflexus sp.
CCCATCAAAATCACAGCGATATTTTGCTCAAACCTTTTCGGCGAAGGTCTAGCTGTGGCCATTGGATCACGGGTGAATCCGTCGTCAAAGCGTCAGGAATCGTCTACGTCTATTACCGATGCGCCCACCGTGAATGCGAAGCGAATAGTAGGCGGATTAATCAGAATCTCCTCAACGAACAATTGAGCGCTGCGTTCCAGCCTTTTGAGAGATTTTCTGAGACTGCAACCGAAGCTTTCATCACGACGCTTCGGGATCGCATCATGGACATCGATGCATACGCCACGGCTTCAATCACGAAGTTAAGGGCCGAAGCTCGCACGATGAAGGAGAAGATCATTACAGCGGAAGATATGGTGCTGGATGGACTTATGACGAAGGAGAGATACGAAGAAAAGGTGAGGCCAGTGGGAAAGCGTCTCACGGAAATAGAGGATGAAGTCCGTGGGCACAACAGCGCCGACAGAGCGACTTATGAAGAGGGTATGAGGGTTATCCAACTACTGACAAAAGTAAGTTATTACAGCAATTTAGATGTAAATCTCTTGAGGAAAGCAGAACTCGCAAAAATATTGTTATCCAACCTTTTTCTAAAAGGCGGAAAGCTAAGCTACACATACATTAGGGAGTTGGATGATCTATTAGAATTGAGTTCGAGTCGGAAATGGTGGGGATTACGGGATTCGAACCTGTGACCCCCTGCTTGTAAGGCAGGTGCTCTAACCAACTGAGCTAAATCCCCATTTTGTTTCGTGTTGCTTTGCAGCAGCAGCGAGTGGGTTGTATCTCAAATATCGAAATCGCTGTCAACGCTCGATCTTCTGTTCCGCAAAAAGTTTTTGTATCGCTGGCCCAAATGGCGGATTAAGCACGCCAAATTCTGTGATAAGCCCCGTGATTAACTCATGCGACGTTACATCAAACGATGGATTCCGTACCTCCGACCGAGCCGGCGCCACCAGGACCCCCGCATGTTCCAAGACTTCTTTAGGAGAACGCATTTCAATAGGAATCTGATCGCCATGAAGAATCTTTGAATCAAAAGTACTGCGCGGAGCCGCAACATAGAAAGGCACATTGTGATACTTAGCGACGATCGCCAGGGAATAGGTCCCTACCTTATTCGCCGTGTCTCCATTCCCTGCAATCCGGTCCGCACCGACGACCACCATATCCACCTTCTCATGCTTCATGATATAGGCCGCGGCTGAGTCAATTTGAATGGAATAGGGAATGCCTTCGGCCGCCAACTCAAAAGCAGTCAAACGTGAGCCTTGCAAATAGGGGCGCGTCTCATCGACATAAACATGCTCGATCAAAGCCTGCTCGTGCAGGGCCCGAATGACCCCAAGGGCGGTTCCATAGCCTGCCGTTGCCAATGAGCCTGTATTGCAATGGGTCATGACCCGCATTTTACGGCCTTCAGCAAGCTTTGCTCCAAAGACACCCATAGCCTTGCACGTACTGAGATCGGCGGCCTCAAGGTCTTTGGCGAAGGCAAGGATATGCTTCTGAATTTTTTCAAAGGGAGTGCTATCAGTCCATTGATCGGCAAGGCAACGCACCGCATGCAAAGCGTTGAATAAATTGACTGCAGTCGGACGAGTGGCCTGCATGCGCTTGCAGTTCTCAAAAAATCGGTCTTTATACTGCTTCCAGTTTGCCGCTTGCGATTGAAGGGTGTCGAGCACCAAACCATAGGCAGCCGCCGTGGCAATCGCGGGAGCTCCACGAACTGTCATATTTTCAATGGATTGCGCGACATCTTCGAGACTTCGACAGTCGATCCATATCTCTTCGTGCGGCAAGCGTTTTTGATCGATGAGTTTCAGCTGATCCGCTTCAAATGACATTGCTGTATACATAAAAAAGGCGCCCTCTTTAAGAGAAGCGCCCACAATATCAAGTTATGCTAAAATCTCAAGCCATCCCTTAAAGAAAATCGCGCGACTTAATCGTCATCCTCTTCAGAATCGGAATCACCATGGCTTTCACTTAGGTTCCAACCGTCATTCTCACCTTTGGCTTTCGGACCCGAATTGGCAATGGCACTGCTGCTCGTTTTTGCTTGTGATACAGCCTTTGCTTTGGGTTTGGGTGCCGGGCTCTCAGCCTTAACGCCCCTATCCCTCGCCTTAGTCCTGCTGGCCTTATCCCAATCCTCGTCACCGTCGGAATCCCTACCCGACACGACCGTGTGTTCGCCATCGTCATCATCAGCATCATCGTCGTCTTTTTTCTTGCCTTTACCCCAACCAAATAAACCCTTTTTCTTCTTTTCTTTTCCCGTATTCGGCAGAATATCGGACAGCAGGGCGACGTTTGAGACATCTTCGATGGAGGGTTCGGGCGGTTGAACCGGAGCCTTCACGTTTTGATGCCGGGATTTTGTAGCGCTTGCGACGGGCGGCTGCGCCCGAATTTCGGAAATCTCGGAATGTTCGGGTTCGTCATCATTGTCGTTCCGGGATGCCGACGCATCAAGATTCCAAGTGTCGCTGAGAGGAGCTGCCTCGGACAGAGGGACCGCATTGCTGACTTCTGGCGGCTCCTGCAGCGCGTTTTTTCGGGTTCGACCTTCAAAGTTTGCCTGTCTCGGAGCCGGGGCCGGGGCTGAAACACTGACCTTGGGCTTGGCTGGAACCGGTGCAGGGGCTCTAGCTGGGGCCGGGGCCGAAGCCCGAGGGGCGGACGGCCGTTCTGCTTTGCGTGGGGGAGTCGTCATGGGCTGGGCACCATGAGCCTCCTCATCCTCATCTTCTTCGCGGTGGGAAGCAATGTCACTGATTTCCGAGACGCTTGACCCTTCGCCATAACCATCGTCGTCTGTTGTTGGATCGCCACCATCATCGGATTCAATGCGTTCGCCAAGCTTTTTCATGCGCTGGACCCGAATCAATCGCACCATCATCATAAAGATAAGCAGAGCCAGAATACCGCCGCCGATATAATAGTACTGAAGAAAACGTTCCGGTGGTGCAGAATCGAGCTTGATACCCTGCATCGAGGTATACGCCGTCGCCAGACCCGGCGAATTGGGCGCTTCAAAAACACTGGCGAGGTCGGTGTAGGTCATCAGGAAATGATTGCGGCCCGATGAGACCAGAATATGCATTTGCATCGTCGGTACCGAATCGAAGAGGAACTCGGTGTAATAAAGATACGCATTGATGCCGCTCTGCAGCTGAACTTTTTCTGAGCTGCGAACCATGTAATTGGCTACGCTGGAGCTTATGACCGAATACTTATCGACGATAATTTTGCTGAATTCATCCTTGGTGGCATCATCCATTGGTTTAGGCTCACCAAAGACCATGACGCGGATATTAGGTCGGTAGGCAGCGACGCCTGGAACGAGCTTGGGTTTGGGCGCTTGAAAAAGAAGGCTCGCTCCCGATCCTTCGCGTAGCACTTCCCAGCCAACCGGTGGTGTAATGATAAAGCCGACATTCGGGATTGCGACTTCTTCGCCATTGGCGATAAAATTCATGACCGGTTTGGACACCTCGGTAGCGGCGGGCACCCGAGGAGGCGCTCCCTGAGCGAACGCCTGGCCGCCGGAGAAGCTTAAAGACAGGGCTAAAAGTAATCGTTTCATAGGTTCTCCTTATCCCGCGCGCGCGATGCGAAGGGTTTCAAAAATCTGGCTGTAGTGTGGATCTTCAAGCGTGTATTCCTGTATGCTCTCCTCGATGTGAGCGAGTGCCGAAGCCTCGACTTCAAGAAGACCGTAAACAGATGCAGGGCTTTTGACTGGGAAGGCATTGCCTTCGATTTCAATAGGAATCGCGGTATCCATACGGATAACGAGTTCCAAAGCTGTGCGGAAACGATGGGTGGGATGCCATTCCGCTGAAGTGGAAGCGCGGTAGATGGCATAGAGACGCCACATACCTGTTTGATTCTTATCCGACAATCGTGTCTCGGTGACGAAGAGACAATGATCCCCGCGTTCGACGAATTCACCCATGGATTTATAAAGAGTCTTTATCGAGTCTTCATTTTTTTGACTTAAATCCCAGGCCTGTTTCGCCGTGAGCTTGACTATCCAGTATTTTCCCGACTCAGCATGCTTTGGACGTGATAGAGACATAAGGCTCTCTTCCAATTGAAGAGCAGGATATCCCAGAGCCATATAACGTTCCTTGGAACGATTCAAATAATAGCGTGCCTTTTTGATTTCATCGGCTTTGCCGGCGGCTTCCTTAAAGACGGAAAGCCCAAGCATGTGCAGGATATCAGGATCGAGGCCTTCCGATTTTCTGTTTAGGCTTTCGAACTCACTGACGGCGTTCTTGGTATCTTGTGTCAAATAGGAAGTGTAGGCGTAGAAGAACTGGTATTCTTTGTGCTGGGGATAATCCTCGCGCAGTTGCTTGGCCCAGCCATGAGCTTCGAAAAAGCGCTTTTTGGCAAACTGCTGATGGAAAAGAATCTCCGCGTGCAGAGGATTATCGGGAAAGGATTCGTCGATAGCGGCGATGGACTTGCGATAGGCCTGGGTCATTCGTTCGGAATGGAAAAACAGGCTGGTTCTTCGCAGATGAAAATAATCGCCGCTGATCCTTTGCAGGCTATGAGCGGCTTGCTCTTTCGCGTCGTCGTCGTCAGATAGGATCAGGGTTAATTCGCGGGCGTAGGCGTCGTTGCCATGCTTACTAAGCGATCGCCAGAGGATAAGCGCTGCTTCCCGCTCGCCAAGCTCATATCGGCTCAGGGCGATGAGTGCCGTGCCGCTGACACTTGCGAGTAGGCCCAGGGATATGTTGCGCTCCAGGTGGGCTATGAGCTCACGCAGACCAGCGTCGGATTTTTCTTCGGCCAGTGTTTCAATCCAGAGACGATAGTAGGCTTCGCTGGTCGCCGACGCGCCCTCGCCGAGTTCATCGCTCAGCAGGACTAACGCGCTTTCGCGTTCCCCTTGCCAATAGAAGCGCAAAGTCTTCAGATAGGTAGCTTCGGGTTTGGGGCGATTGAGTAGCCAGCTCTTCACGGGGCGCTTGGTCATCGTTTACATCCTCTAGTCGATAGCTGAGACACTGATTCAGCGTTCTGGTCTGCTATCGACAGGAATGCTCGAAAACTTTAGCCTAAGACTCCAATTTCACGGGGGAAATGATTGCCCACCATTGCGCGGAAATTACTGCCTAGGCCGCAAAAGTAGGAATCTTTGGCACTTATCAGCTGGCGATCTGCGACTTGGCTGAATTCTCGCTACCACGGTAGCCTTTGAGATCATGGACGGCCGCAAGATCATTTAAGCTGTGGGCGGCGTAATGCTCGACTTCGCCCGATCGCTCAATAAGTAGGTCGCGAAAATCTGAGTAGCAGCCGTTGCACATGACTTGGCCCGTCTGAACCGATTGAACTTCGCCCCATACGGTAAGCGCAGTCCAGGCATGGGGACTAAATTCACGGTGACGTATTTTACGCTCTTCGTCGCAGATAGCGCAGCGGGTTTGTGCGGAAATGTTCATAAATCCTCCGATTTTCGTAAAATAGTCCCTCGGCATATAGCCTGCAAAGGCTAGATACGGCTCTGCATTGAGAGGTATTGATCTCCAGGTCGCAAGGTGAACAGAACCTTGGGCTTGGAAGGTCAGGACCTTCACCGCTGCATAAGAGATTAGATTTATATGTAGTGCTCGACCTACATTCTCCATATTCGGACTTTGGTGTCAACAAAAAATCCTTAGACCCGCAGCGGAGTTTGCCGGGTGGTAAATGGGAGGAGCTTAAGAATCACTGGGATTTTGGAAGATATAAAAATTGTTGCAAAGCCCGGGCTTGGACTCTGCAAATTTTAAAAGATAAAGTCTTAATTTAAAGCACGATACGGCGTCCGATCGAAATAATACTTCATGATTTCCTGTTTAATGTTGTGCAGTCGCAGGTTCTCCGCGGGATAGGTTAACAGGGGCTTCCATATGCTGTTCGCCTCCTGAGCGGCACCATTTCGGTATTTTACCAAACCCCGAAGATAGATCGCTTCCGGATCGTCATTGCTGGCGCTGTCCTGCAGGTAGGCTTCAGCCTGCTGGGCCTTGCCTAATTTGAGGCAGCCATGGGCGAGGATGCGAAGTGTTCGCTTATCCGTACTCAGGCCCAGCTCCTGACTTAGTTTTGTGTATTCAATAGCTTTTTCAAGGTTGATTCCTCGCCAAATATAACAATCAGCCTGCTCAAGATAGGCACGGGCTCGCTGTATTTTGTCGAGTTTTGGCAACAGTAGCATTTGGTCAAACCACATACAGGCTGTTTCCAATTGCCAAATCTCACGGAATAAAACACCAAGTGCCCAGTAAATATTGGGACTGTCAAAATTGGTGTTTAGCAATTTTAACAGCTCGTAGATTCCCTTCTGAGCATCAAAGCTCGCCGACGATTGCACCAGTTGAGTGACACTGACCTCATCGCCCTCGGTGTAGAGGTACCTTAGTTTGGAGCGGACGTAAACGAGTTCAATGCATCGCGCTTTCCGCAGTTTCTCCGTTTGAGCGTCAAATTCAAGCCAATTGAGATCCTGCTCGTCTCCGGCCGTGAGGCGATCGAGCGTCGAGTCGTAGACTTCGATATCGATTTTTTGACGAGTGAGTTCCGAGAGACAGCGCACCTGGAGTATGAGATAGGTCAAGCTCCAGGGCTCATTGTCGATAAGTTTACGTAATCTTTCGACGCCGTTTCTATAATTTTGCTTTCGGAATTCATAATTTGCATGGAGCCAATTGAGTTCGGCCAGCTCATCGGGTAATAATTTTTTAGTGTCGTCGATTTTTTCAAGCAGTGTTTTAGCGAGGTCGGCATCCTCGTGTTGCATCAAAAATGAGGCATATTTCAGTATCGAATAGCGACTCAAGGCGTCAAGATTATACATTTTCTCAAAATGACGGCGGGCTTTTTCCTTGTTGCCGAGATCCATGAAAAGATCAGCCAAGTGCCCATGCACTTCGGCATCCAGATTGTATTTAGCTGTCATGGCTATGAGGAGACTCATCGTTTCCGTCGGGTCTGTACCATCCTCTACCAGTTTTTTCAGGCGTTCCTTGCTGATCAGATAGTCTTCGACGTTGACCCTGGCAAGCTTTAACCTTACGACCAGCAGGCAAAATCTTATCTCGGGCTGATCGGGATGGAACTTATAGGCTTCCTCGAAAAGGTCCTTGGCAAAGTTAAACTCGCCCATCGCCACAAATTGAGCGCCAATCTTTTGGACCATCTCGGGATTGGTGACTTCGGCCTTTAAAATACGGCGATACATCTCCAGGGCGAGCGTGAGTTCAGAAAATTCCTCCAGGACTTTGGCAGAAAAATAGAGGACCGATTCAGTGGATCTTTCATTTTCAAGGATCTTGTGAGCCACCAGGCGCCCGAGATGGCGCCTTTGTGTTGCCGTGGCGTTATCCAAATCATATTCGGCGATTTTTGCACTGGCGAATTTTTCGAAGAGCTGGATTTCAAGGGGTGTGAAACCCTTGCTTTCCACCCACCATTCACTCAGAGTCTTGATCGCAGTTTCCGCCGCTTCAAAGTCATGGCGTTCGGTAAATTCAATCGACAGCTTGCGATGCGTTTCAAAATTCCCGTAGACATTATAGGGTGCAAGTTCTTCGAAATGGGTGAAGTACTGATCGCCTTTTTTCTCCTCGCCCATTTGATAAAAGACCTGGCTGAGACCAAAATAGGCCGGATGCCAGCCGCTATCAAGGTTGAGGCATTGCTCATAGGCCTTGCGGGAACGCTCGAGGTTGGCTTCGATCTCATGACAGTAGCCAATGCCGTAGTAGATCCCGGCGTGAGGCCCTTCCAGGCGCAAAAGCTCCTGATAGCGATCGAGGGCCTCTTTATTCGATAAATTATCGGTATGCTGCTCGGCAAAAAGGTAAGCGAGTCGAAAGGTAAGATTTTTGGGGTTTTCTTTGCTTTGGATGGCATAGATTTCCACCAGCTCGGGGAGCTTGTCAATCTTTGATGCAAGTTCGATCCGTCTCAGATGGAGCAACAGATCATCAGCAAATTGAGGGGATCGAACGAGATCCTCAATGATGGCTTCGGCCTGTTGGTAATCCTTCACGAAAATGCATTTATTAGCTTCGGTAAGCTTAGGATTACTTGGAATCTTACGCATAGTGCCTGCTCCTTAGCACGTTTCCTGGCTTATCGACTCAGCTTTTTGAAACTGAAACAAATAAACCCAAAATTCGTTTAGCTAAGGCTAAGGCTAGGAGGATATCTCTTAAGTTATCAAGTCTTAGGCGAAATCCTCACTTTTTTTCTAAAGGTAAATTGCAGGATTTTTCTTTGTGACAAGAATAACTTGATGCCTATAAAGAAGGCCGCGGCTATCATTCCGCCCCACCAGGGAAGCTTTAAATTAAAGGAAATCAAGAGATAAGCCCAAACCATAAAAACCGACGCGAGGCGCGCAAGGGTTGGCTTTTTTACCACTTGCAGTGATCTTCGCCAGGAAAACCCCTTATTAGGGCTTTTTTCGAAGGGCAGAAGCGTCGGTATCATGGCCGGGACGTGGAAGCGATAGCGTAAGAGTCGTGTGTCTGGGCGTGAGCCCTGCTCTTCATGTTCCAGGTAGAATAGCCAAGGCAGGAGGATGAGCACGAGTATGACTCCAGGAAAGGATCGAGCGGCGATGGCTAGACCAAGGCTCAGAAGCCAGAACGAGAGGCTGTGGGGGTTTCTTACGAAGCGGTATGGTCCAACGATCACCGGAGGGCGTTCCCCGTAGCCCTGTTCCCACACGAGCAGGCCAACGGCCAAGAGAGTAAGGGCCGCCCCCCAGGAGAAGGACAGCGGGTTGGGATCGGGGATGAGAAGAGTGGCGAGGACCAGGCCTTCTTCTGAAAGGTGGGCGGCAATAGTCTTGCTGATCTCTAAGACGGATTCGGAATCGGATCGAATGCCGCCTTGGGCTTTTGCTCTTTCTTTCGCCATCTTTTATAATTCCATACCCATTGCTCGGGATAAAGTAGGATTGCCTTGGTCATGGCAGTCGCCATCCTCTGAGTCAGCAGAAGCTCATCGAGGATTCCGTGGGAGGCTTCAGCGACCGTTTCAAACACAAGTCTATATTCCCAGGGCCCGGTGCGCATACAAAAAAAGGCAATCACGGGCGTCTGATGCCGAACCGCGAACTTTGCCGGACCACTTACGAACTCGGTCGGCTGGCCAAGGAATTCAACGAGCGGACCGACGCGACCCTCAGGTTTTTGATCCATTACAAACCCAAGGTTTCCACCCTGCTTCAACGTCTTCATCATATCCCGGGCTAGGTTTTTGCTATCGGTCCAGAGGATTTCGGTATTGCCACCTCGGCGAAGCTTATCAAGGATCAGGGTAAACTCGGGCAGCTTGGAGGGTTTGGCTAGCGCGACAAAGACCCTGCCGCTGACTTTGGCTAGGGTGCTGGCCACGAGCTCCCAGCTGCCGTGATGGGCGGTGATCACGATGAGCCCTTTAGCAGGTGCGCTAAGGCGCTCCACCTCCGCGGTCAGGGCTTCAACTCCGACGAAGCGAATCAGCTCTTTTCCTGCCAGTTGATGCTTAAAGGTTTCAAGCGCAATTATGGCCTGTGAGTAAAACACCTGGCGCTTAAACATCTCGGAAAAAGAACTCTGAGCCGGCAGGTGGTAGACCCTGTCGATATTCTCAGCGATGAGAAGGCTGTCGCGTTTCAAAAGTCCGGGGGCCAGACGGCTAAAGAGCCAGGCAAAGCAAGGCACGGCGGCTGAAGGCAAGCAACGGATAAAGGCCGCTATCAGATATAAGCAGCCCTTTATGAAAGTGGATTTCAACGCTGCAGATCCTCTCGCAAGAGCATGGCTTTAGAATAGAATTCGCTGGCCTTATAGGACGAACGAACCAGAGGTCCTGACGCCACCGACAGGAATCCAAGATCCCTGGCTATCACCGCGAGTTCGTCGAATTGTTCAGGAGCTACAAATTCTTTGATGGAAAGATGCCGCTTGGATGGTCTCATATATTGACCAATCGTGATGAAGTCGACATCCTGCTCACGCAGATCTCTTAGCGCTTGAACGACTTCCTCCATCGTCTCACCCAAACCCAGCATGATAGCGCTCTTGGTGAGCAGCCCGTAAGGAGCCAGCTCTTTCACCCGTTTGAGGACCTTAAGCGATTGGCGATAGGAGGCGCGGGCGTCCCGAACGCGAGGGGTCAGACGTTCGACGGTTTCGATATTGTGGGCAAAGACTTCAGGAGCAGCCTCGAGAATCGTCACGAAGGATGAGTCTTTGGCATTAAAATCGCCTCCGAGAAATTCAAGAAGTGTCGTTGGGCTTATTGCGCGTATAGCCTCAAAAACTTTTTTGACGTGAGCCGCGCCGCCATCGTCCAGATCATCACGATCAACCATAGTCAAAACAGCATATTTGAGTTTCATGAGAGCGACGCTTTCCGCGGTCTTTGCGGGTTCTGTCGCATCCAGCCAAGCCTGAGGATTGCCGGTTTTAACATTACAGAAACGGCATGCCCTGGTGCAGGTGTCACCGAGTATCATAAACGTTGCCGTATTGGTCGCCCAGCATTCCGAAATATTGGGGCACTTTGCCTCTTCGCAGACGGTAAACAGATTTTTGGCCCGCAGGTCGCGCTTGATATCAAAAAAGGTTTGGCCGGCTGGAATTTTTGTTTTAAGCCAAGATGGCTTACTAATAGGCAAGATCTGAGTGCTGTCTGGGACTTCTGGCTCACTCATGAGTCACCTCTTTTATCGCAAATTTAACCCATCGACCTTAGCACTGAAGAAGACCAGTGGCTAGCAAGGATCAGTCGCACTCTCACCCGGAACATGATAAGCCATGTCCCTCAAGATGCCTCTAAGGATTCCCTATGCAATCTCATCATACCCGGTCGGAACATCGTCAGTCTCTAGTAAGCAACCGCAATTATAAGATATGGGGGCAGACGATCAGCCAGCTCGCCAAGACGCCTTCCAATCTGGAAAAACCCCGGGCGGAGTATTCCGATCTTGAAATTGCCGGCTATGTCCTCCAAGAGCATCGTGATGATGTCGTGCGGCTGTGGGAGGCCTTCACTACCGACCGGACTGAGGTTTCGCGCTATCTTATGGATCCAAAGCGCGAAAGCATGGTCTACCTCCTTGGCTTTCACCTGGCAAACCAGGCTCGACTGTCGGCGGTGCTGGATAGAGCCGAATACCGGCACAGACTCCTCTCCCAGCTCAGTGCCGCCGAAGCCGTGCATATCCTCGACCTTGGCTGTGGTAGCGGCGCGCTGAGTCTTCTCACGGCCCAGGAGCTTTGGTCTTATCGCGAGGATCTCGATATCACCTGGGAGATGGTCGATAAGTCAGCGGCTTTTCTTGAGATGGCCGCGCTGGGAATTAAACTTCTTAAAGACGAAGCCCGACCGGTTCTGCGTCGGCAAAAACTTGATGAATATTTAAGTCGTGAGGTCGCAGCCGGTCCGCAGGAGGGCCTCGTCTGGTACCAACTCGGTTATGTCTGGAACGAAGTTTCCCGACACGCGCGGACCACACAGCTCCTTATGCGTCTTCTGCAGGGCGGTCTGCAAAAGGGGCAACGTGTCATCACTATTCTCGAGCCGGCAAGTCAGGAACTGGCTCGCGAAGCGATGGAACTGCGCGATGCTTTAGTGGCAATGGGCTATCTCGTGCTCTACCCCTGCCCTCACAGTCAGGGCTGTCCCATGCTTGAGACCAAGCGCGACTGGTGCTATTCCGAGGCGGTCTGGGATCGCCCCCCGCTCGTAAAGAAGGTCGATCGCATCCTTAAGATCGATCGCCAGCGAATTGGGGTGAGCGCTTATGTTTTCGTGAGCCCTGACCTGATCGAAGACGGGCATGTGAAGCTGGGCAAAGAGGGGTCCATCGTCGTCGGCCGGCCCGTTGAAAAAGCCTCGCGCGACCCTATGCTTGAACAAAAGTCTTATCTCCTCTGTGCGCCTGAAGTCAGCATCGATAAGGTGAAAGCCAGCCGCCATAAGGTCGAACTTTTGCGCGGTCAAATCTATCGCGATATGCCCGACATCGAAAGAAAACCCAAGGCAGCCGAAGGCTCGCCCCGTCCCCTTCAGAAGCCTCGAAATCCCAATGCCTTGAAGAGAACTCCCTTCAAGTCTGATGCCAAAGAAGCGGTAAGAAAAACCGACGGCAATCGCATCAGTCGCTCGCGTAAAAGCGAAGACTGAAGACGAAGATGATCCTGACCTGCAGGGTCTTTTCTTAAATAAAGGATCTGCCGGCAAAAAAAAGCCGCATCCCCATCAGGATGCGGCCTTTTTCTGGAAAAATTTGCCGCATAGACCAGCCTATTTCACAGCGCGAAGGGCTTCCAGCACGACTGAGAAGTTCTCGCGATAGGGTGCGGTGATCGTTATGGGATCCATACCCGGGGCCGGGGAGAAGCGGATACTTTGCGAGTGGAGCAGTTGATGATTCACCTTTTGAATGATGTCATCAGGAAGTTTATGGCGCTTGCCTTCGCCATAGACGCGGTCGCCGATGATCGGCTGATTGTTCTTTTCCAAATGCACTCGGATCTGATGGCTGCGGCCTGTAACCGGGCGGGCTTCCATCAGCGAAGTCCTGCTCGAGGCAAAGGCCTCGAGTGTTTTAAAGGAGGTATGCGAAGACTTGCCGCCCGATTGAAGAACCCGGACGGTGCCCGTGGTGCCCTGAATCGCCGAGAGATTGCAGCGTTCTTCGAATTGCGCCGGGCCGATGCCCCAGGTCAGGGCATGATAGACCTTTTGCACGGCGTGGTTTTTAAATTGCTCGGTGATATAGGTCATCGTGTTTGAATTAAAGGTAAGTATCAAACAGCCCGTTGTGTCCTTGTCCAGGCGATGCACCAACTGCAGATCTTTGATTTCATGTCCCATGCCCTTCAGGCATTTCAGTAGCAGGGGCACGACATGATGAATCGCCTGGTCACGCGTCGCCTGGGAAGGCAATGCCGCCGGCTTATTGATGACAAGTACGGAATGATCAAAGTATAGGATATCCTCAGGACTTATTTCGACGTCTTGACGTTTGGTCTCAAAGAGTTGGGCGTTGTATTCGACCTCGATCCTGTCGCCCTTTGAAACTGTTTTCGAAGCGATGCGGACGCGTTTGCTGTTAACGTAGCAGCCACCGATATCGATGATGGCCTTCGCGCGGCGGCGGGAAAATCCAGGGATTTCATCGGCTATGGCATGGTCGAGGCGCATACCTTGGAGACGGTAGCTGACTGATATTGAATGACGTTCCATGGAGAGTAGACTCCTACTTAATGATCTTAAGGGAGCAAAGTACTACCATTCTGACCGCCTGATGGCCAGCGAAACTTGGTGACGGCCCATAAAGGTGTGCCGCAGTGTGGCGTAACCCCTCTAAAGGACACGTGGAATGAACTATCCGGTCGATCCCTATCTGCCCGAAATTGCTAAAGCATTAACCCTAAACTCAGCGGCTTTGCTAAAGGCGGAACCGGGGGCCGGCAAAACCACGCAAGTGCCGCTTTTCCTCCTGCAGCATTTTCAAAGAATACTGGTCGTCGAGCCGCGTCGTTTGGCAGCAAAATTATCGGCGGAGTGGGTCGCCCAACAAAGCGGAGGTTTGGTCGGCGGGCTGGTCGGTTATCATATTCGACTGGACAGCCGCAGTTCAAAGGACACGCGCCTGCTCTATGTCACCGAAGGCATCCTGACCCGGCTTTTTATGAAAGATCCTTTGCTTCATGAATTCGATCTCATCATTCTCGATGAATTTCACGAACGCCATGTCCATAGTGATATTGCCCTCGCGCTGGTTAAGGATCTGCAGCAAAAACGCAGCGGACTCAAACTCCTCGTTATGTCGGCAACCCTTGAACAGACATTGCTGCAATCCTATCTTGGTCAGGTTCCCAGCTTTGACATTCCAGGGCGCGTCTTTCCGGTCCGGGTCCGCTATCGGCCACCGGCGGCTTCTCACCTGCTCCCGCAAGCGATTTTAGCCGCCGTGCGCGAAATGCTGGAGGATCCGGAATGTCAGGGGAATATTCTTGTCTTTTTGTCAGGTACAGCTCAGATCTTTAACTGTGCCGCTTACCTCTCGGGGCGGATCGATGGTGCGGCTATCATTCCCCTATCGGCGGAACATGCCGCGAATTATGAAAAGATTCTGATCAATCCCGAGCAGCGCAAGATCATCCTTTCCACCAACGTCGCGGAAACCTCACTGACCCTTCCCAATGTCCGGGGGGTTATCGATTGGGGAACTGCCCGAATTCTTGCCTATGCGCCCTGGAGCGGACTGCCCACGCTGGAGGAAAAAAAGATCAGTCAGGCCTCGTGCATCCAAAGAAGTGGCCGGGCCGGCCGCGTCGCGCCGGGCGTGTGCTATCGCCTCTACAGCGAGAGTGATTTTCACGCACGCGCGAAATTCAGTGAGCCCGAGATTCAGCGTATCGACCTTTGCCAGATTATACTGGAGCTGCAGAGCATTCACCCCAACCAGGCTTGGGGCTGGGACCGATTGGAATGGCTCGAACGTCCGAAAGCCACAATCGTGGAGCAGAATGCGGGGCTTTTGCAGAGTCTGGGAGCGATCGACGCCAAGGGTCTTCTCACGACTGAAGGTCAGCGCATGGCCGGGCTTGCCCTGCATCCGCGCCTGGCCCGGCTGTGGATAGAGGCGGAGCGGCTGGGAGTGGGCGAAGTGGGTCTCATCGCGGCGCTCATGATCAACGAAGGCATGCTCCTCGGGCCAGAGCAAAGACCCGAGGAGCATCTGGAATCCGATATCGTCTATCAGGTTCAGGTCTTCCTAGACTGGGTTGCCAAAGGTCAAAGACGTCTTAACCTTGATCCGGGCAAACTCCAGCGCATCCAGCGAAGCTACGAACAGATCGCTCGCAATAATCGCTTCCGTCCCCTGCAGCAGCTTACGCTTGAACGAGAGGAGGACCTGAGGTTTGCCGTCTTTGTCGCCTTCGCCGATCGGGTCGCCAAATACCGTCCCCTGGCGGAAACGGGCAAAAATAAGCTTCGCCATTATAATTTCTCGCTCGGTCGCGGTGCGGTGCTAAGTGATAATTCAACCGCTCAGGGCACCGAGTGGCTGGTGGCGGTTGAGGCGCGGGAAAGTTATAACGAAGAGCTGGGGCGTATCTACGTCGCGTCTGGCATTCCCTATGGCTTTCTACTGCGCGACCCCTTTGGTCTGATTCAGCGGGAAAGCGCGCTCAAGATCGATCCCAAAGCCGGGCGGCCCCGACGCTGCAATCAGTTGCTCTACGGCCGACTGCTCATGGAGGAAACCTGGGAGGATGCCGAGGCCGATCATGCCCACGGCCTCCTCATGACAGAAATTCGCAAGCAGTGGCCCGATTGTTTTGAAGATGCTGAGGCCCTTGCTATCTATCATCGCAAGTTGGATCTTTTTGAAAAGACGGCAATCGAGCATAATATGCCGCGATTCGAGGGCGAAATGCTCGATCTTTTGATCGACCACCTCTCTACGGGGATCAAATCGATGCGGGAGCTGGCAAAGAAAAGTCTCAGCGAGGCTATCAAGCAGCAGCTCGATCATCAGGACCTTGAGCTGCTGAATAAGGCCTGCCCTGACGCTATCGCGCTGGCTTCGGGACGGCGACTCAAGGTGCAGTATGTGGGCGAGGCCGAACCCTGGATAGCGAGTCGTATTCAAGATTTCTTTGGGCAAACCCAGACACCGTCGCTTTGCTTTGGGAAATATCCCTTGCTCCTGAAGCTCTTGGCTCCCAATCAGCGACCCGCTCAGATTACCAGCAATTTGCAGAATTTTTGGCTAGGTAGTTATCATGAAGTCAAAAAAGATTTAAAACGCCGCTATCCGAAGCAGCCATGGCCAGACGAACCAGGAACCTTCGTGATGCCCAAGCGCGAGGATTATCCACGCAGGAAATAATGTAAATCAGCTAGCAGAACGTTCATTTTTCTTTCTAGGCCAAGAGCTTCGACGTATAGTGAGGCCGTCTTTATCGTATCTCTGCCCAGGAGTTAGTCCTTTATGACAGGCAAACGCAGCATCGTTGTGACCCCGGCTTTACCTTATGCCAACGGTCCGATTCATATCGGTCATCTCGTTGAACATTCGCTCACAGATTTTTGGGTTCGCTTTCAACGCATGCGTGGTCACAACGTTCACTTCGTTTGTGCCGCGGATACACACGGCACCCCCATTATGATGAACGCCAAAAAACTGGGAGTGACGCCGGCTTCCCTCGTTGAAACATTTCGGCTGGAACAAATCGAAACGTTTAAAAAATTCGATATTGATTTTGATCACTATGGCTCGACCAACAGTCCAGCCAATCAAAAGATATCGGATCGCATCTATAAGTCTCTCGAGGAGCAGGGTCTGGTCGAGAAAAAGCTGCAGATGCAGTCTTTCTGCGAAACCGACGCGATGTTTCTCCCGGATCGTTTCGTCAAGGGCACCTGCCCCAAATGCGCTTCGCTCGATCAGTATGGGGACGGCTGCGAAGTGTGCGGCACCGTCTACTCAGCCTCCGACCTTAAAAACCCCCATTGTGCGGTCTGCGGAAGGGTGCCGATTGAAAAGCCGAGCGAGCATCTCTATGTGAAGCTTGAAGAGTTCCGCAGCTTTCTCAAGGAGTGGGTCCCTCAGCACACCAGTCCGGAGATGGCGAAGAAACTGGCCGAATGGTTTGATGCTGAGCTGCAATCGTGGTGTATTTCCCGTGATGATCCCTACTTTGGATTTGAGATTCCCGCTCATCCGAAGAAGTACTACTATGTCTGGTTTGATGCGCCGATAGGCTATCTCGCGGCTTTGGAAGAAGATTCCAAAGGAGCGGGATTTGAAAAGGTCTGGAACGATCCCAAGGTGGAGATCTATCACTGCATTGGCAAAGATATCGTCTACCACCACGCCCTGTTCTGGCCAAGCATGCTCAGGGCGGCGGGGCTTGCGACTCCGACCGGTATTTGGGCCCATGGTATGCTGATGGTGAATGGCGCGAAAATGAGTAAGTCGCGTGGCACCTCGATCTTCGCATCGACCTTTGGGAAGCATCTTGATCCAGTCTATCTGCGCTATTACCTGGCCTGTAAGCTCAATTCCTCAATCGACGATATGGATTTGAACTTCGACGATTTTGTATCGCGGGTGAACTCTGATCTAATCGGAAAGATCACCAATGTGGCCTCACGCGGTGCCCAGATGCTTCAAAAAATGGGTGGAGCGATGGGTCAGCTCTCGGCCGAGGGTCGGGAATTTGTGGCCAAAGCTCAGGAGCTGGGCGATGAGATTGCCACCTGTTATGAAGAGCGTGAATTTGCAAAAGCTATGGTTCTGACCCGCTCCATTGCTGATGATGCAAATAAATACTTTGATAAGTATGAACCATGGAAACTCGTAAAAACCGACGAGGAGGCGACGCGTCAAATCCTGAGCGGCATACTCAACCAGTTCCGCATCATGGCCATCTATTTGAAGCCGGTCATGCCCTCCTACGCAAAGAAAGTGGAGGCTCTATTTGACGAGGACCCCTACACCTGGGAGAGCGCCAAGATCATCCTTGAGCACCATAAGCTCAATCCTTTTGAGCATCTTTTAAAACGCGTCGAGTCAAGTCAGGTGGAGAAGATCATCGAAGAAACCAAGGCCATACATGCCGCCAATGCGCCCAAGGCAGACCCGGAAAAAGCCTTGGGAATCGCTCCTCTGATCACGATTGAAGATTTTCAAAAGATCGACCTTAGGGTGGCGCGCATCGTCGCGGCTCAGCATGTGGAAGGGGCTTCCAAGCTTTTGCAACTCACGCTCGATCTAGGTAATGGGGTGACGCGAAAGGTCTTTTCGGGTATCAAGTCCACCTATAAACCCGAGGATTTACTTGGCAGGATGACCGTTATGGTCGCCAACCTTACGCCAAGGAAAATGAAATTTGGTATGAGCGAAGGCATGGTGCTCGCATCGGGCGACGGTGAGAATATCGCTCTGCTTTTCCCCGACGCCAAAGCCGAAGCTGGTCAGCGCATCGGTTGAGGGGATAAACGATGGAACTTCGATCTTTTTTGGAGCTCAACGAGGGCATGGCTCTTCGCTTTCTCGTCGATTGTTTGCAAACGGTTGAGATGAATTGGGCCTTCGAG
>CAXSGP010000096.1:0-17771 GCA_964236955.1 uncultured Oligoflexus sp.
TTTAATTCCCGCAGATGATCGATCGTCCAGCCGCGACGGAAGGCTTCCACCACCGCGAAAAGGCGCTTGTCGGTTGGTGAATTCAATTCCCGGCGAAGCTCTTCGTCGCAGCCCTTATAGCGCATGGCGCTAAGGCCTTCAGCATGCTCGGTAACCATCCGTGTGGCCTTTTGCAAAGCCTCGGGGAAGCTCCGGCCGATCGCCATGACTTCGCCCACCGATTTCATCGTCGAGCCCAGATGACGATCCACACCTTGAAACTTCAAAAGATCCCAGCGGGGAAACTTGATCGTAATGTAATCGAGAGCCGGCTCGAAGAAGGCGCAGGTGATTCCGGTAACCGGGTTCTTAAGTTCCAGAAGATCATAGCCCAACACGACCTTTGCCGCGATGTAGGCTATGGGGTAACCCGAAGCCTTCGATGCCAGTGCCGACGATCGGGAAAGTCGCGCGTTGACTTCGATGATGTAGAAGTTGAGCGAATGAGGATCAAGGGCGTACTGGACGTTACATTCGCCGACAATGCCAAGTGAGGTGACGATCTTGATCGCCGCATTCCTGAGGATCTGATACTCATCGTCCGAGAGCGACTGGCTGGGACAAACGACGATGGAATCGCCGGTATGAATACCGAGAGGATCGAAGTTCTCCATGTTGCAGATCGTGATGGCGTTGCCTTCGGAGTCGCGCATGACTTCGTATTCAACTTCCTTCCAGCCCTTGAGCGATTTTTCCACCAAGACCTGAGGTGACGAGGCTAATGCCGGTAGCACGAGGGCCCGAAGCTCATCATCATTATTTGCAAAACCCGAACCCAATCCACCCAAGGCAAAGGCCGCCCGGACGATAACGGGATAGGAAATCGTGTTGGCGGCCTTAAGGGCCTGAGGCAGGGTTTCGCAGGCGAAACTTTCCGGAACAGGCATATCGATTTCGCGCATTTTCTGTGCGAACTCATCCCGATCTTCGGTCATTCGAAGGACGCTGGCGGGAGTGCCCAGGTTTAGCACCCCATGCTTTTTCAAGATTCCCTGCTCATCAAGCCTGATCAGACAATTCAAAGCGGTTTGGCCACCGAAGCCGGCGATGATCGCATCGGGGCGTTCACAGGCAATGATTTTCTCAACCCATTCGACTTCGACGGGATAGAGATAAACTTTGACGCCAGCGGTTGGATTCGTCTGGACTGTTGCAATATTGGGATTGACGACGATCACTTCGATTTTTTCTTCGATCAGAGCCTTGATCGCCTGGGTGCCCGAATAATCGAATTCACCGGCCTGACCAATGGACAGGCCGCCTGAACCCAGGATTAAGATTTTAGGACTACGGCCTAAATTGGCCAGTTGTTTGAGCATAGGCATATTATTTTTTCACCTCAGCCAGGATCTGTTCAAATATCCAAGATGTATCGCGCGGGCCGCCCGAGGCTTCCGGATGGAATTGCACGGAGCGGAAAGGCTTAGATTTGTGCCTTATGCCTTCGATCGTTTGATCGTTGACGTTCCGAAACCAAGCCTCCCATTCGCCTGGCAAAGATGCATCTTCGACCACATAACTGTGGTTTTGACTGGTGATATATCCGCGTCGTGTCCCCATTTCATAAACGGGCTGATTATGGCTTCGGTGACCATAGGCCATGCGGCGCGTGTTGGCGCCAGCCGCCAAAGAAAGTATCTGATGGCCAAGGCAAATGCCCAGTATCGGCCGATCCTGAGACAGAAGCGTTTCCACCTGCTGAACCAGATCGCCTGTGCGGGTCGGGTCGCCAGGTCCATTGGACAGGAGCCACATATCACAATCAACATCGCTCAGACGAGTGTCCCAGGGAAGCAGCTGAACTTCACAATCGTAATCGAGGAGCTTGCGAATGATGTTCCACTTCACGCCACAATCAACGAGACCCACGCGGATCTTACCCTTGCCAAAGAGCCTGCGTTCCGCGGTTGAAACCTGGGAAAGTACGTTATGATTGCCCGGATCAAAGAAAGCGCTAACATTCTTCGGCTGAAAAACTGGACCCATATCCCGATAGCCTTCGGGACGTTCGGGTTCGATTCGGGCTAGAAGATTAGGCGTCGATCGAATGAGGTGAACCAAATGCCGGGTATCGAGACCAACTATGGCCGGAACACCTTGCGATGTCAGCCATTCATCAAGAGGTTGAAAACTGTTCCAATGAAAGACTTCCGAGCTATCGATGGCTAAAATCACGGCTGCGGCTCGCGCCTTGGCGCTTTCAAAACCACGCGGTATAGGAAGTTCCAGCCCTCTTGGCAAATCGGGGATGCCGTAATTGCCGATAAGGGGATAGGTAAAACATAGAATCTGCCCAAAATAAGAAGGGTCGGTGATAGCTTCGCTATAGCCGACCATTCCAGTAGTAAAAACGAGTTCCCCACTCGCCCGCAACGGGGCTCCAATGAGTTCCCCCGAAAAGCTGCTGCCATCCGAAAGAATTAACTGACATTTTTGGCGCATTTTATGGTCACCCCAAGGGTAGAGAAAGTAGGCCAGAAAAAAATTTGGTCGAAGATAGCCGATCGATCTCGAATTGGCTATGCTTTAGTCCGAATAAGAATATTGAGACAAGATATTTTTGACGTCCAGCGAAGGGACAGGAGTTCATAAACCATGAAAACAAGACAAACTGTCATAGCTTATGCCAGCCGTACCGCAATAGGAAAAATGGGGGGCAGCCTGGCCGGCACTCCCGCTCCCCGTCTGGGTGCTGCTTTGGTAGAAGACGCCCTCAAAAAACTAGCTCTTAAAGGGGAAGCGGTCGATGAAATTATCATGGGTCAGGTCCTCACCGCAGGCGTGGGCCAAGCTCCCGCCCGGCAAACAGCGATTTTTGGAGGCCTGCCGAAATCGGTGGCTGCAACCACTCTCGGTAAGGTTTGCGGCAGTGGCATGAAGGCCGTGATGCTGGCCGACCAGGCCATCCGGGTGGGAGATGCCTCGATCATTTTTGCTGGCGGCCAGGAAAACATGAGCCTGGCACCTCACCTGTTGCCGAATTCTCGAAATGGCTATCGCTTCGGATCCTTTGAAGTCAAAGACTCGATGCAAATGGATGGTCTTTGGGATCCGTACAATAATATTCCCATGGGTAACTGCGGTGAAATCTGCGCTAAGGAATTTAAATTCACGCGTGAAGCCCAGGATGAGTTCGCCTATCAAAGTTATCATCGTGCCCGCAAGGCGGTCGAGTCCGGGGTCTTCGCCGATGAGGTCGTGACCTTTGCGGTTCAGGACCGCAAGGGTACGAAGAACTTTGAAATCGACGAGGAGCCGTTCTCGGTCGATCTTGATCGTATCGCCACGCTGCGCCCTGCCTTCTCCAAGGATGGCACCATCACTGCAGCCAATGCCTCATCTATCAATGACGGTGCATCGCTCCTCGTACTCTGTTCCGAAGAAGCCGCGGCCGCCCATGGTCTTAAGCCTTTGGCCCGCATCGTTGCCCAGGCGTCCTTCGCTCAGGAGCCCCTGCAATTCACAACGGCGCCTATTGCGTGCATCAAAAAAGTTTTGCAGAAGGCCGAGCTGAAAACCACGGATATCGATCTCTATGAAATCAATGAAGCCTTCGCCATCGTAACGATGGCAGCGATCAAGGACCTTGAGCTCGATCCCTCGCGAGTCAACGTCAACGGCGGCTCGGTTGCCCTTGGTCATCCCCTAGGCTCGAGTGGATCCCGAATCCTGGTTACGCTTATCCATGCCTTGAAAGCCCGCAAAGAAAAGCGTGGCCTGGCGGCGATTTGCATCGGTGGTGGTGAGGCCACCGCTCTTATCATTGAGATGGCCTGAATTCTTAAGATTGAAATCAAACGAGCCCCATGTTTTCACAAGGGGCTTTTTCGTGGATGCTTTTTATGGATATTGAGATTGTGGATAAGAAAAGCTGACCTTATCCCTGGGCGATGACCTGGTGCTTGGCCGATTTGCTTTCGAGCCAGGCAGCGACATCGATGGCCCGTTTGGAATTGAGACCTTTGATACGATTTACAAAAATCGAGCAGCAGGCTTTGCAGCGCAGTTCTGGATTTTTTTTCCCATCGTATTTGGGATGGCGCATACAAACTATCTTTTCCATTATTTCCACTCCGTAACAGCAGGTTCCAACAGCAACATGGGGTTCACACCGAGTAGTTAAGCAGGGACCGTGCCAAGGACCAGTGATTAGGAGGCGGCTTTTTTCTTTAAACGATTTTGCTCATTTAGGAGTTTTGAGAGCAGCTTGTGAGCATAACGTTTGTAGAGTTTGCGTGCGATTGCTCCGTTCTGATCCATCAACTGTTCAAACTCTGCACGCTTGATGCAAGCGAGGATGCAGGCCGTTGTCGCCGCAAATTTCACCTTGGTCGGCTGATCCTGAAGGAGCCATAGTTCGCCAAAGGTATCGGATGGCTGGAGACCATCCATCGGATTTTCGTGGCCCTCCCTGTCGACTCGAAAGACTGTGATGTTACCTTCGAGCAGGAAATAGATTCCGGCTGGCGCCTGATTATAGTCAAGGATCACATTGCCTTTGGTGAATTTACGCACCACGCAGATACTTCTCATAAGCTGCTGTTCGGCCGAGCTTAGGTCGACCAGAAACTCAGCCCGAAAGAAGGGGTCCCAATCGACCAGGGGATCTGCGGTTTCGTTTGGCTCTTGCTGGGGCGGTACGAAGGGGGCGTTGGCACTGAGATAGCCTGCTGATGCCGCGGGTATGGCAAGCGCCTGTTGTTTTACGCTCTTGGCATTGGCGATTTTCGCAGCGTTAGCTTTTAATTCGACTTTATTGGGTTCTTTCATCGCATCCGTTGAAGTGTCTTGAATGCTAAATGGATTGCCGGGAGGCTGCATAGCCTTGGGCGGTGGTGCAGACGAGGTCCGGCCAGGAAGATGGGTCTGGAGCTTTTCCGTTGCAAGGGGGGCAGGTTTGCTGGTGGCTTTGGCTGGAGATGTTCCATGGGTGGCGGCCAGGATGCGCATTTCGGTGGACTTGGATTTATTTTTGATGCGTTCGTAGCAAAAAGCCGCCCGCTCGTAAAGCTCACCTTTTTCAAAGGACTCGCCGGCCTTGTCGAACTCCTCCATCCGTTCGTAAACCATTCCGCTATACTCATAAGCGCCGACATTGCTAAACAAGGCCGCAAGAAGCAGGTTTTCTTCCGGTTTAAAGTCATTAAAAGCAATGAGTTCCGGGCCGATATCGATCGTGGTTCGCATAAACGCGGCGGTGGCCGATTTGAGGTTGTCGGTGCGGATCAGTTCGACGATGAGATCGGGAAGGCGCTTTTTCGCGATGAGAATATCGGAAAGGCGAATGTCGACACGATCGACAGATAATTTCTTGAGTAGGAATTCAAGTTCCGCGTCACTGAACGAAACCTTCTCAAGGTCCTGGAAGTTATCGACGAAATTTATATACTGCTCTATCGCTCGATCAAACTCTTTGATACTGAAGAATATTTTTGCCGCTTCATGATGTTTTCCCAATTCGAGGTAACATTCGGCGGCTTCAGCGCTGGCTTTGGCTTCAAGGAAATAGGGTATTGCCGTTGGCAGGTCACCGAGCTCCCTGGCGCAGCGGGCCACCTCGAGCGGCAGGTTGGCCTTTTTAAAACATTCCATCGCCTCTTTCCATAGACCGTTGCGAGCCAACAGGGAACCGGCGCGGTTGGGGCGTTGAATGCGGATGAGCGTGTCGGCCGCTTCACGAATAAAGCCAGCCTTTTCTAGAATGGTGATGGCTTCCCGCACCAATCCCATCGACTCAAGAATTTTTGATGAGCCTCGAAAGTTACCCTCTTGATAGAGTTTTTGAGCCTGGCGATAGGCGGCCTTGTCTGCGCCTTTAAGTTTGACCCGGTCGGAGGCGCGGTTTTGGTTATTACGACGCGCGTTGCCAGCCAGCTTGGAATTAACCATTTGCCAGACTAAGTAGGCGATCGTTAACGCTACTGCGATAACTCCTATGAGGGTGGTAGCCCGCATGCTCCGGTTGCTCCTTATCCTATGAATCAAGGTATCGGAGCATTTTCAGAAAGACTGAGTTGGTCGATATTTAAAATGTTGATTTTATTGAAAAGAAAATGAAACTCAAAGTTTATAGCCAAGCCATAGTTCGGTATAAGTGTCCCGAACCTCTCTCACTTTTTCGACTCCCGCATCAACCGTGGTTTCTTTTCCCGGAGATATCGTTTGCGTGAGCTTAAGCTGAAATCCTGCCCCCAGCTGAACCGCCAGGCCCAGACCATAGTTAGGCACCGGGTAAAGCGATTGGGTGCTGGTGGTACGACTGCCTTGATAATCGAATTGGTTGAGATAATCGCGTCGGGCAACCCCGCCAAAGATGAAGGGGGAGACGATACCCGTGTAGGGGATCAGGGTAAGGTCGACTGAGTTGGTGACGGATTCCGTGCGCTCCTGAAAAGGAATGTACATGTACGCCGTGTGAGTGGGGTTCACGCCTTTTTTCTGCCCGCCGTTATTGATGTAGGAACGTCTGTGGGTCAACCCGATCGAAACGTACTCGCCTAAACCGAGGCCAATGTTGGCGCTGATGGCGTGCGAAGTGGATTTTTCCAGGTTGGCGTTTGAGTTTTGGGCGGAGCCCGAGAGATTGATCGTTACAGCTCCCCATGCAAGCGTCGAGAGCCCACCGAACGCCAGACCAGCCGCGAGCAAAAATAAACGCATACATCAGCTCCTCAATGCTATAAATGCTGGAGAAGTCGCAAAGTTGATGCTTCAAATGCCAGGCGACCTGTATCATGCTATGCTGACTCTATGAGATCGTAGCATGGCCTGAATGCGTGGTATGTAGAGTCAATGTTTTGACGATAGGAAGATCGATGGAAAAGCCTTACCGCCCCTGTGTCGTGGCTGTCATTCAAAATGAAAAAGGACTGTTGCTGGCCGGCGAACGAACCGACCAACCGGGTTCCTGGCAGCTGCCTCAGGGGGGTGTTGATCCGGGTGAAACGCCCTTAATTGCCATCCTGCGGGAGCTGCACGAAGAGATCGGCAACTCGGCTCTCGATATCGTCAAACATCACGCAGAATGGATTCGCTATAATTTTCCACCGGAGTTTGCGACTGGTCGTATGGCGCAATGGGCGGGCCAGGAACAGCAGTGGTTTCTCTTGCGTTTTAAGGCGGGGGAAACGGCTCACCTTGAACTTTCCGAAGGCGAATTCAGCGCTCTTAAATGGATAAAACCAATCGAGCTGCTTGCCGGCATCGTCCATTGGAAAAAACAAGCCTATCAGATGGGTCTCAGTGCGTTTGGCCTCTTGTAGCGGGGAAACGGATTATGTCGCGCCTCAGTATTTTAAATATGGCCATCGGTTTTATCGTCATTTTCTTTGCCGCTTGTGCCGGGGCCTTTGTTTCATTTGATATGACTCAAGCCTTTCTCAAAGACCCCAGTCTACTTCATTCCTGGCAAACGACCCTTTTGGCCAGCGCCCATGGCCATAGCAACCTTTTTGGGCTGTTGCATATAGGCCTCGGACTGACCTTTCCCTATTCGCCCTTGCCCCTAAAATTCAAAGCCTGGCAAACCGCAGGATTGTTTGCCGGAGTGGTGGCCATGGGGCCATTGATGATGGTTCGGGCCTCTTACGGGGCAAGTGATTCCCTTGAAGGAATAGGCTTGGTCATCGGCGCTTTTCTTTCTCTTTCGCTCCTGACCCTTGCCAGTCACGCGGCAGCCCTTGTCTATCGATTTGTGAAAGCATAGAGTTGAACCATGAGTAGACGCATCGTTTCCCTTGTGCCGAGCCTTAGTGAAACAGTCGTGAGTCAAGGGATGCGCGATGAGCTGGTGGGCTGTACCCAGTTTTGTGTGGAACCGGCCGACCTGCATCGCTCAGCGACGGTGGTAGGCGGCACCAAGGTCTTTGATTTAGCCTTGATTCGCAGCCTCAAACCCACCCATATCCTGGCCAATCAGGAAGAGAACCCGCAGGAAGCGATCGAAGCACTCCAGGCTGAATATCCTCTCCTGCTGACCTTTCCCAAAAGCCCGCACGATGTTCCGGCGATGCTCCGGGATATGGACCAGTTTCTTGCAAGCCGAGCGGTCTACTCGCCCCTGGCCGAACAACTGGAACGGCTTTTTCAAACGCTGCGGCCGCTCAACGACCCTATTCGATTTCTTTATTTTATATGGCGCGAACCTTATATGCTTGCCGGTCGTGATACGTATATTTCGCGATTTTTGGAATGTTTTGGCTTTGTCAATGCCTATGAAGGTAGGGTGCGTTATCCACAAGTCACGCTTGAAGAGATGGCTTGCCTCGAGGTCGACTGCTGTTTGCTTAGCAGCGAGCCCTATCCCTTTCGAAAGCGAGACGCAAAAAGGCTGCGCGACGAGTGGTCGCGTTGCCCTGAGACTTTGAAAATAGATGGAAGACTGATGTCCTGGTATGGACATTCCAGTATGGAGGCGTGGCAAGTCCTGCAGTCCCTGGTGGACGGAGGGTCACTTAGCCCGCTTTGAGATCCTCGAGGATTTTCTGGGCCTTGCCGCGGCTTACTTCATCTTTAATGAAGCGAAGCTGGCGCTTGCCCTGAATCAGTTCCAGGAATTTCTTTTTATCGCCGACAAAGGTATACAGCTCTTTGTAAGCATCACGGATCTTCATGCCACGATCGACATAATCATGGAGCTCTTCGATCGTAAAGGGCTTTCTGAGGTAACCATCGGCCTTCGCGCCTACCGTTTCCTTTTGGTCTTCGTCGAGCAAGGCGCCGCTAATCAGGAATACCGGGATGGTTGGGTCGAAGTTTTTGATCTTCTTCATAAGCTGCAGCCCATCGATGCGTGGCATGCGGATATCGCTAATAACGAGATCGATCTCCTTTTCCTTAAGGGCCTCGACCGCGTCATGAGCGCTATGAACGACCAACACTCTTGAGAAAAATTTGTTAAGATGAATCTTAAAAAATTTGAGTAGTGTGTCGTCGTCATCCACGACGAGAATGTGAGACGATCGGTTGTAAACGCGATCCTGGATAGTCATGTAAAAACTCCTACTCAAACTAAGTCGAAGACGTTCAAATTAATTTCGGAAGAAAATCCAAAAACTCAAGCTGCTGACTCTAAAAAACCTGGGTCGACCGCAAAGCCTATTGATACAAACGGCTGTCACGAATGGACTGAATTTGAATATTTGCCAAATTCTTTAATTCCTGATCCTGCGTCTGCAGGACATCGTAGTAGAGCTGAAGTGCGGTCGTCTTGTCTTTAAACTCATCCTGAAGAAGACTTGCCAGTTGGTAACGGGCCAGTGAATTAAGCGGCGCAATTTCCATCGCTCGTTCCAAGGCGCCCTTAGCTGCCGTGACCCGCCCGGTCTGCCTGAACAGGAGGCCCATGGTGATGTGAGCCTCAGGGTTTAAGGGTTCGAGTTCACAGGCCTTTTTGAGATCGTTTTCGGCGAGGGCATATTCGCGCCTTTGCATGGCAAGTTGAGCTCGATTCACAAGTGCCGGAACAAAATTGGGATCGAGATCAAGTGCTTTGTTGATCCAATCACGGGCTTCCTGGAGGCGCCCGGCCTTAAGATGCAGGACGGCCAGAAGATTAAGGAGGCGGGGATCTCTGGCTTCCTGATCGAGACCTCGCTTGACGACAAACTCTGCAAGTTCGGCCTTGCCGCTTTCCAGATAAGATTGGGCTAATCCAGCATAAGCCAGCGTGAATTTCGGCTCCGACTCGATCAGGTCGGTGAGGATCTGATGGCCTTGGGACTTGTTTTGGCCTTTGATATAGGCCTGTGCCAATGCATATCGATAACGAATCGTGTAATCCTTGTCGGGACGTTCCGTTTTCTCAAGGATCGCCTTTACCGAGGTGAGATAATCGAAGGTTCTTTCAACATCATTCTCAGCCAGATAAATATGTGCCATCTCAAGGTGAGCATCAAGCTGCTCGGGCATACCTTTGAGAATGCCGGCGTAAATCTCCTTGGATTTCTCTCGTTCACCGATGGCCAGAGCGTTACGCGCGGCTTTGAGTTTATCCGCTATCGAGGCATTAGGATCGGTTTTGAGAAAGGCTGCCGCAACTTCTTCGCGTTCCGCGCCCGCGGGAGGATTTTTATAGTACTTCTGCCATTCGAATATCTTCGACGGCTCAAGCTGGCTTGGATCGGCGCCCCTGAAGGTCGAAACAGAAAGAGAATCCTTTGCAAGATCAAGCTCGCTTCGTTGTGGCGAGTGACTGCAGGCCAAAGCAAAGAAGGTAAATGCAATCCATGATGATTTCATCAATGGCTCCATTGATACGGTTGAGTCGTATTGAGTGCATTGGGTAAACTACGAACCGTGGACTCCAACTGCGGCTGCAGGCCACTGGCCTTCAGGGCCGAGCGCTCGATCCAGACGATGTCACGGTAGCGGTAGGGATCTTTTTGCCGGGCCATCAGGTTTTGCGTATGATACTGCTGCGAAACCTGGAGCCACCTTTGGGCCTGCTCGTCGAGGGTGTGATCGTATTTTTGCTCATGTTTGGCCAGGGTCTTACGCATCGACTGCGACATGTTTTCGGCCAGCTGCGCGGCATTAAAACGTGCTCGGCTCGACCACTCCGCGTCGTCGGCAGCGATCGCTTTGTTATAGAGCCTTAGGCTCTCTTCAAGCTTGCTGCCTTTAAATTTCAGTCGGCTCAGGTCACCCGACTCACTGACGTCGATTTTTTCATATTCCTTTTGTAGGGATTCTCCGAGCAGAAAATTCGATTCGCCGATAATGCTCCGGTAGAGGTTTTTATCGAGATCGTCTTTGCCGTTTTCTGCATTGCTCGCAAGGCGCCGGTAGGAAGCCAGGGCTTTATCACTTTGACCTTGAGCGTTCCAGACCTTAGCAATCTGGAGCTGAGCTTTGAGTCGAAAGCTTGGTGAACGGCTGGACGCTTCCGCACGCGCCAAAGTTTGCAGCGATTCGGGCCATGCCCGACCCTTGGTGTAATAATCGGCCGAGCGTAACAGGGCCTCAGTTTTGCCTTCCGGTGTCGTCTGATAGTTGCTGACCAGGCTCGCCGCTTTACCCGCCAAGCTAAAGTCATCTTCGGCCGCGGCAAGGCCTTCCGCCCGTTGCGCGGCCGGGAGTGCCTTTGAATATTTGGGAAATTCCTGCGCCAGCGCCAGGTGAGCCTCGGCCGCCTTGTGAAAACGAAGCTGATACTCCAGGGCGCGGGCTTTGAGATAAAGCAGATCCTCGGTATTGTCCTTGGAATTTCGGTTCGCCAGAAAAAGATCGGCAGCTTCTTCCGATCCCTTCCAGTTGCCGCCCAGTGCCATGTAATAGGCTCCATCGCGATATATTGCATCATGATTAGGAAGGCTTGGAAATTCTTTTGCAACGGCAAGAAGAAGCTCGCCGGCTTCAAGGACTTTGCCTTTGGCGTTGAGATCGGCGGCCGTGCTCTTGGCCGACGTAGCAACGATGCCTATGAGCTCCGCCTGAAATGGCTCGCCCAGTTCATCGAAATTCTCGAGCTTAAGATAGTTCCTGCTGAGGGCGAGGGTTTCTTCGGGCTTTGCGGTTTTGATCTTCGATTCGACCAGGCCACGAATGGCGAGGGTTCGTTGAGTTGCGCTCGGTTCGGAAAGTAAGGCCCGATTCCAAAATCCTTCCGCCGAGGTAAAATCGTCGAGATCTCTATTTGCTGAAGCCGCAAGCAGCAAGAGGTCGACAACATGACTTCGGTTGGGAAAACGGTCCGCAAAGGCATTGATATTGTCTTGGAGTCGAATAAGTTTGGCCCGGCCGCTGGTATCGGGTTTGGTACCGGCGTCATCAAATTTTGCCAAAGACTGGCGCCAAATTTTTTCGCGGCTAAGTGTTTGTTGATAATACGCGACTTCGAGATTTTCTGGCCTTACCTTACCGCGCTGCTTGAAGGCTTCATAGGCTTTATCAGCCTCTTCGAAGTGATTGGCGAAATAAAGACTATGGGCGCGCCGAAGATCCCACGTCTCCGCCTCGGCATTCTGAGGATCAAATTTAAGCAGAGCCTCATAATAGGTGCGGGCTGTCTCAAAGTTGGACTGACTGCCTTGGGTCATGCCGTTTTCGTAGAATTTGCCGGCAAGCAGCTGGTTGGCATTGAGAGCTTTGATTTCCATGGAGGCAAGCACATTGGGATCATTTTTATGCTGCACTCGCCAGACGCTGCTGCGCGGAAGCATAAGAGTGAGGCGTTCCAGGGTGGCTATGTATTTGCTGTCTTGCTTGGTGTCTCGATAGACAGCGGCGAGGATAGTGGCGACTTCAGGCGCTTCCCTGGCGGCTGGATATTTTTCGAGCAAAAATTCAGCAAGTTCAATGCTTGCCGCCGGAGTGGGATTGTTTGACAGGCGACTCAGCACCCGCAGCCCAATCGCGCTTGCATAGGGACGCAGCATTGCCTTTTGGAGAAAGTCTTTGGTGTTATTGATCTGAGCCTGCTCAAAAAGTGTGTCGCCTATGAGGTCGCAGGCATCGGCAGTCATGCGCTTTTGTATGCTGATGCGCCGAAAATCAGATTCAGGATGTAAAAGGTTTTGCGATGCGGTCAGCGATTCATTCAGATCGCCCGTTCGATACGCGGCCCAGGCCAGGCGATAGTTGACCCGTATCTTTTCGTAGTCGGCTTCTGGCGATCGAATGCGGGCCAATACCGCTGCGGCGCTTTTATAGGAAGCTAAGGCCGGTGTAGCCTTTTCCTTTTCAAAATAGGAATCACCTATCGCGATATTGGCATGAAGCGTATAGATGCTGTCTTTGCCCTGACGGGCGAGCTCCTGCCAGACAATGAGGGCCGCTTCCTGTTGATTGAGGCTGCCCAATAGATTGGCACGTAGATAGAGAGCTTCATCATTAAGCGTAAAGCCCGGCATATTTTTGTTGAGGTCGGCAAGAACAGCTAAGGCCTGCTTAAGATAGGGTTCGGCACTCTTTTCGCTATCCTGTAAAGCACCAAGCTTGTGGAGAACCTGGGCCAGGTTCAGGCGCGCATAAGGGGTGGTGCTAGCCGTAGGATGTTCCCGCAGCTGTTTTTCATAGCGCAAGACTGCGCTTTTCAGGTCAACGGCCTGAGCCTGGGTTAAGGCTCCGTCCTGAGTCCGCCACTCGTTTTTAAGTCGATCCCACGATTCGAAATGATCAGATTTTTTCTGCGCAAACTGGTGGTTTTCGTAATCGTCGAAGTTCTTCCAGTAATCGCCATAAGCGTCGATGGCCTTTTCTTCGATGGGTTCCTGCCGTAGCTCCAGGGCGTTGAGGGGCAAAGCGCTAAGGAGCAGAATAGAGGCAAGAAGATGCTTATTCATGAAGGGCCCTTTCAATTTCAATATCCCGGATATTTTCTTTGATCGTTGCCTCATCGAGTGCATGCTTCGCCGTCTGCTGCGTGCGCTCCTGAGTCTCGCGCAGGTAGCGTTGCCATTCGACATCGGCCAACCACTTTTTGCCCCGGGCGGCCTGCTCATTGATTGCGTAGCGGAGATACTGCAGAACGTCGGGAAAGGCTTTTCCGCTGGCCTTAGCCATGGCATAGCGAAGGTGTTCTTCGCTTGCCGCCAAGCGCGTGGCGTTATCGCGGGAGGAGGCCAGGCCGTTCTGCTGAGCTGTTAACCATTCTCTTTCGCGCGTCTCGGTCTGCTTGATCAGACTGAGAATTTTACCAGCAATACGCGGCCAAACCTGCCAGTTGCCAGCAAAGTCTTCCTGGATATGTTTGGTGGCGGGATCGGAATATTGATCGCGGCGCTCCTGCAAAATGGAATTGTCTTCCAAAAACTCCTGGATAAGGAGGAGAAAATGTGTGCGGGTTCTGAGCAGAGGCGAATTATTTTTGTAGCGCGACAGCCAAAACGTGCGTTGATCCGCGACGGCGAATTGCAAACCTTGACTAAGCTTGTTCAGATCTTTGATGCGGTCTCTGGCCTCGGTGGCCTTTTCCTTTTGCGACGGATTGCCACGTTCCCCTTGATAGATGGCTGAAGCGAGTGCGGCTTGTCCGGCGAGGATCTTTCTATTGAGTTTGGCCGCTCGATTCTCCAGAAGGGCAAGCTGATAGGTATCGTGCCAGACTGGGGACCGTGGTGTCTGGGCGTCTAAGATATTCCTGCGGCGGTCTTTGGATTTGGCAAAACTCAGCTCCTCAGCCGCAGACCACTTATAGAAATCCCTTTCATGGTCAAGCATCCCTTCGCCAATGGTGCTGAGCTCTTCGATATAATTCCAGTACTGTTCATCCTTGGCGAGGATAAGGGGGCGCAGGTTGCCATCGGCAATACGGCCGAGGGTAAATTGCATTGAGCGAATTTCCTGGCTATGTTCTGCAATCATGCTCTTCGCCTTAATGAGGCGGTGATTGAGGGCCGCGGCCCGTTCCAGTACCGGCGATTCAATATTCATGGCAGCGAGATTGCGTCTGATATCATCGAGTTCGCCGTCTTTGATGACGAATTTGCCTTCAAACTGCTTGATCAGTCGCTGGTCGAGGATTTGAAGGTCTTTTTCACGACCGAAAAGACTTGATTCAGCATCCTCATAGGAGCCGCTGGATAGTTGGAGAAAGCCCATGCGCTCGTTTAGGTAAGCGGCCTCCTTGGAATTGGGAAAGGCTTTGAGATAAGTCTCGGCAAGTGGTCGGGCTTTTGCATAATCCTCGGACTGCATCAAAAGATTGACGCCTTCGTAAAGGGCGAGCCGCTGACTTTCGCCGGGGCCCTCGACTTTTTGATACCAAGTCCACGCCAGCTGCGGAAGATTGCGAGCGGCATAGATGCGCGCTAGGTTGAGGCGCGCCAGCTGCTGGATGAGGTAGTTATGCGAGGGCTTCGTTTCGGCAAGGTTGAGTAGGAGTTCTTCGCACTTATCATAGGAACCCATTTTGAGTTTGACCAGAGCCAGGTAGAACAATGCATCGGCCTCGGTGGGGACCGGAGCAGTTTTTTTTATCAAATCGTTGAGCCACTGTTCGGCCAGGCCTAGTTTGTTCGCGTGATAGGCACTCTTGGCAGCAAGGAGTTTGATTTCATGGCGTTTGGAAGCGGGAATTCCCGTTAGACTGATCAAGCTGGCCAGGAGGCGGTCGAAGGTATCACCCTCCTCCGCCAGCATCTGCTCTTTTTGTAGGAGAAGCCTATGGATGACTTCAAGCAAACGCGGATGAGAGGAATCGCTTTTGCCGGCAAAGCTGCTGAGAAAACGCAGATAGGCTTTGATCGATCGCGCAGTATAGTTGAGTTCTTGGTAGGAACGGCCCAAATAAAACTGAGAGTCGAGATAATGACGACTGAGTGCCGAGGTATTAAGGAGAAGATTCAGGCTGCGAATGACATCTAAATATTCTTTGTCGCGAAAACTTGCTTCGGCCCGCAGAAATAAGGCTTCAGCCCGTTGCGCCTGCACACCCGCTGCCTCGCTACTGTCACTCACCTGCGCGGTGGCAAGTTTGACCTCAAGGCGTTTTAAGTCCTGGCGCAGCGACGCCTCCCCAGCCACGCTAAGGCTGGCATGGGCCCCTAGCGCAACAAGGAGGAGGGAGCGAATCACCTTAAGGAATATCATAGACCTCCAAACTTGCCTGAGCTCGCGTGTTCTGCTGCTCGGGCCGGACGAGGCGCAAACGATAACCTTTGTGATAGACGCCCGCCTGAATCTGAATCTTAAAGTTTTGATCATAATGATGGTAGATATTCTGATCGAGGGGCAACGTCTTTTCCCGGCGACGGATCGTTCGTCCTTCAAGCTTTAGAGTATGTTCGCCTGCTTCCAGAGGGCCGAGAAAGAAAGGGATTTCTGGATTCGGAGCCCAATCGCCGCCATCCATCGCAAAGATCTTGCTGCCATCGAGATAAAAATTGAGTTCGCGGACAGAGGTCAGGTCCGGATCTTCTATCAACGCTTCGATTTCGATCAAACTGCTCTGAGTGGCCTGACTCAGCAGGTCGCCTTTTAAGGTTTCAATTTGCCCCGAGAGTTCGTCGGCTTCTTTTTCCAGGCCGGCGATTTGTTTTTCGAGTCCTTTAAAATCTTCGGAGCCAGGCAAACGGCCTTCCAAGCTACCGGTAGGAAGAGTTATTTTTTGATTGGCGGGTGCAGGGGCCGGATTAATAGGTTCGATATGAAGGCTTGAAGCCTCCTGTTCCATCAGCTTGCGTTCAAGGCGATCGAGTACGGAGTCCATCGCCTGAACATTTTTATCCGCGGCCAAAAGATTGTTCATGGCTGAAATAGAAAACGCGAGGATGACGGCGATGCAGCGAATCATTTTCGGGCCTTGTAAATAGCGACGTTGTTAGGCTTAAAGGTACGAATGGCGACCTTGGTCTTTTCCGAAATGCTTTGCGGGACAATGATTTCAAATCCTGCGGGCAGGGGTTTGCCGCGATGCGTGCTGTAGGCGTTTGGAAGTAGGCATTCATTGTATTCTTTGAGAGTTTTCTCATCGATGGGCGTGGAGCTGATCAATTGATCCACGCTCATGGGCCTATCGATTCGAATGTGATCGATGCTCATGGGATTGCCGGCTTTGCTTTTTCCGCTTTGGTATAGATCGCGGTAGACGTTGCGTGCGGCGATGAACTCGCTATAGAAGTTGCGACTTGCAAATCCAAACGTAGGGTTTTGATAGCGGCGAAGAATGATATCCATATTGCTGGTGCCGACCGTCTTTACGGCTTTGCGCATACCACCAGGGCCATGGTTGTAGGCAGTGACGGCAATCGGCCATTCTTTAAGCATGCGTTTATTTTCGCTCAGCATCAAAGCAGCTCCGTAGGACGCTTTGAGCGGAGAGAGGCGTTCATCGACAAAGGGATTGACGGTCATATAAAGGCGCGCGGTACCTGGCATAAACTGCCACATACCCGAGGCACCGACTTTGGAATAGGCTTCTTTATTAAACATCGATTCAACAAATGCTATGCGGGTGAGTTCTACAGGAAGGCCACGATTTCGGAAAATGTTTTCCATATAGGGAAGATACTGCTGCGCACGGCCCGAGGCTCTCACGAATTCATCGGCGAGTCCCTGCTGGGTGCGGAGGTAGATTTCTTCAGTAAAGAGGCGGCGCTGGGCTTCCTTGCGACGGCTGTAGACCTCAAGGACCCGTTTCTCCATTGGCCCGTATTCCAAGGCTTTTTTGCCTAGCTTTTGCAAGCGGTTGATGGCCAGCTGATAACGGTCGGTGTAACGGTTGAGAAGCTCTTTTTTCTCACCCCGTGAATAGGATCTGCCTTTGTTGTATTTTTTGGCGAAAACTTCGTAGTCGACGACATCGATGATGAGGTCAACCAGCTCAGGGTCATGAATCACAAAGGATGAGCTTTTATAGCGTCGGAAAATTTTCTCCCAAAAATCCGCCTGGAGCCGGACTATGGGGCTGACTGGGAACGGGTCGGCCTTGCTCTGGGCTAACCCAAAGCTTGATACGACCAGACCCGCAAAGAGTAAAGTGCGAATAGCATGACGCATAGCTCAGACCTTTTGTTGGCTCGCAATAGACACCTAGTGCCATTTTAGCTACGCAAGCCAGCCTAGGCCAGGGCGCCAATTTCTTGACCATGCTGCCTTTGAGCACTCTCTGGGCAAAGGTTTGGCGGGGAATTTGAAAAAAAATGCAGCTGGCTTAAAAAAATAGATTTACCCCATGATCATAAACCTATAAAAAATCCATTCTGATTGTCGGGGCGTAGCGCAGCCTGGTAGCGCATTTGTCTGGGGGGCAAAGGGTCGCAGGTTCAAATCCTGTCGCCCCGACCAATCTT
>CAXSGP010000097.1:0-17763 GCA_964236955.1 uncultured Oligoflexus sp.
CTTCAAGGTCGGTTTCCACCAGATATACCGTGCCTGGGGTTTTATCGCTGGGAAGTTTCGGCGAAACGAAATAGAGCTTCGATTCCACCTGAATGATCCCACCTTCTATGGGGGTCGCCAGATAGCTCTGACACTCAGGCAAAGGCCCCCTGACCGCAGACGGGGCAGCCTGTGAGCTGCCTTTTACGGGGCTAGGTATAGGGACTGACGCCGGCGCAGGTGGGATGGGGGGAGCAACGGCCGGAGCCGGTTCTAGCGGCACCGCGACCGCCCCTTCTTCATCCTGAGCTAGGACAGGCCTTACCCACAGGGAAGCCGCCAGCAGTGGCAAGGTTCCAAAAATTGCGACAAAACGATTCATCATACACCAACCACTCCGGGCTGACCAAGGTCCTGCGGCTCAATCCTCTTCGCGATCCGATAGAGTTCGCGAGGACGCGGGGCAAGCTGATCTCTGTGATATTTGGGAAAGAGCAACCAACCGCTTTCCCGCGCCTGAAGATTTTCGCTGCCGAAGGTCCCAATGATTTCACCCTGGCTCACAGGTTGAAAGTTATAAAGACCCTCTTTGAGCTCCATCCCTTCTTGATAAAGTTCGATCACTTTCCAAGTATACAACGGACCCTCGGTCGTTAGAGACTGAAATTGCGAGGAAAGCTTTTGCTGTACAAAATGAAGCGCACCGAGCGCCGCCTGCAGGCCGACCGAGCTTTGGTAAGCTTCGAAGCCTTTTTTCCCAAGTTCTATCGTTATTCCCGTGCCGCCCGAATGGTTCACATATTCATCGGTACACATGCCGTCAAGAGAAAAGGGCTTACCCCAGTGAGTCACGACCGCAACATCGTTATGGGCAGCTCTGGCGAAAGCCAGCCCCTCTTCAGTGTATGGGAATATAAAAAAAGGTTGTAGACTCGCCTCGATCGTCTGATGAAAATCGAGGAGATAATCGCTTTGCTTGAGAATGGTCGCCAGATGATGGGCTCTTTGCCCCTCCAGACTCGTGCGATCCTTACTGCCAAAAGATCGATTGAGATCAGTCTCAAGGAAACGTCGATTCTCAAGGGCGGCCACAGGATTACCCAGAATAAAGGCCATTGGAATGTCGGGCCTGATCACCCCGCCCTGAATCAGTTTCATACAGTCAATGAGGGAAATTATCCCTCCCACCTCATTGCCATGCGTGATGGCCTGAAGGGTCAGGCCTATGGACTTTGTGGGTCTAAGGCCCGGAAGAGGCGGGTTCCACAGGTAAACATAGGACGAATGTTTCGTCATTGTTCCATAACCGTTGCCCCAATGATTCCCAATGGCCTCGAAAGCGCTCAGAGCCCGTTCTATTCTGTTTTCCATGAAAATTACCCTTCTGAAATCGCCTATCCGTGCCCACACTACACGAAAAAGACCAGACTCGAGAAGCTTTTTGAAGAGTACCTAGGATGCGCTGCGCGTGCCTTTAGCGAGTTGAACCGCGATCTGTTCTTTAGTCTTTAAGGCTTTATCAAACTTGGGATTGAGTTCAAGGCAGCGCGTGACATAATCCTGCGCAATCTCATAATGGCTGCGGGTTTTGTAGCTCAAATGAGCCAGAGCGATATTGTAAAGGATACGGAAGTTTTCTTTGTATTTAGGGAAATATTTTAGAGCTCTTTCATATTCTAAAATTGCGCCTTCGATATTGTTCACCTTGGCCAGGGCCACACCCTTGTTGTTGTAATGACGAACGACGTCGAGGGGAAGCGTGGTGTCTTTACAGAGCTTGATGGCCTGGTCGTCATAGCCGAATTCCTGCAGCTTGGCAAACATATCAAACTTCATGTCCGGGCTATCGGGGTGAAATTTTATCATCTGACGCATTTTTTCCACCGATAGTTCAGGCCTTTTCGCCACCAGATAGGCGAGCGCCAACTCATTGATACGATCGATGTTGTTGGGTGCCTGCTTATCGGCGATTTCCATAAACTTCAGCGCTTCTTCGGTATGGCCCAAGCGCAGCAGCAAACGCCCCTTGTTGTTGAGGGCGCTCAAATGATCGGCCTTAAGTTTGAGTATGCCGTCCACCACCTCCAATGCGGGTTGCCATTGACTCTGGGCCTCAAGCACCTCACGCAGAAGGTCCTGCCCTTTGACGCCGTGCTCTTTCATATTGGCTTTGACGTAATCCACTGCGGCCGCCATGGTCTTTGATCCTGCGGCAAGCTTCATGGCCTGCTCGGAGATGTCCCGGAATTGCAAACGGCGTTGGCGCATGCCCATGACTTTTTTCAAAAGACCAAGGACAGCGATGGGATTGATCGGTTTTGAGACGATCTCGATCTCATCAAGTTCCTGAACCAGACGCTCTTCTCCGGCATCGCCTTTATTGCGGTTGCCCGACATGAGGATAAAACCCGTGTTGGCTTTATCAGATTTCTCATGCTGACGCCAGCGTTGGACCAGGACGAGGCCCGGCAGCTCCTCGAAAGACATGTCGATGAAAACGACAGGATAAATCGATTGATTGAACATGTAGAGGGCCGAGCCAAGATCAGCGGCTGCATCGACTTTAACGCCCTGTTTATCCAAGGGAACCTTGAGGGCTTGGGCGACTGATTTATCGGCATCTACGATTAGGATTTTTTGCGGAAATGAAGCATCAGCCACTGTCAGACCCCATTCATTTCAAACTTAGACAAGAAGGCTGGAAAAGGTCTCGATCGTCTAAGTGTTAGGCTCGTTACTATGCCGGCGCAATCAGCATTCTCATTAAGGGAACCGAAAATATTGATATCGCTCGCTGTAATTTCATTAGGTAGAGTATATCACAACTTACGACTGACCTGTGTTGCTGTAAAGTGCCCAATGCCACTGGATATATTATGCAGCAGTGAGGCGGAGAATGGAAAAGGGGGACTCGTGAAGATCGGACTCAGCACAGGTGGGGGCGACTGCCCTGGTCTTAATAGTGTGATTCGTGCCATCGTCCGCTATGCGTCGGCAACACTTGGCCATGAGGTGATTGGGATTGAAGATAGTTTCAACGGTTTGCTTGAACGCCCTTACAAAACCCGGCCCCTGAAGCTGCCCGATGTCTCAGGAATCCTTAATAGAGGGGGAACTATCCTCGGCACCAGAAGTTCCGGCAACCCCTTTAAGCTGAAGCCTGGACAGGATCCCAAAACCTGTGACAAGAGCCAAAAGGTGGTCGAGGCCTACAATGACCTTGGTCTTGATTGCATGATCGTCATCGGTGGTGACGGGTCCCAGCGAATCGCCAGCCAATTCATCAAGCTTGGACTCAATATTATTGGAATACCCAAAACGATCGATAACGACGTTTTGCAGGCCGACTTTACCACCGGCTTTGAAACTGCCGTCGAAGTCGCCAGCGAAGCGATAATCCGTCTTCAATCCACAGCGGAATCCCATGACCGCATCATGGTTCTCGAAGTCATGGGTCGGCATGCCGGTCACATAGCGCTTCACAGTGGCATCGCCAGTGGTGCCCATGCGATTCTTTTGCCTGAAATCCCCTTTAGCTATCCCGCCCTGGTTCAAAAGATCGCCGATCGCCGCAATCTTGGCCATAACTACAGCGTAATTGTGGTCGCAGAGGGGGCCTTTGAAAAGGGCCAGGAAAAAATGTATCAGGTGCGCTCCAATGGCAAAAAAAGCCTGGGCGGAATAGGCCAAAAAGTCGCTGAAAAACTCTCTGAACTTACGGGTAGCGAAGCGCGCATTACGGTGCTGGGTCATATCCAAAGAGGTGGGGAGCCCTGTCCTCGAGACCGGATCCTTGGTACACTTTATGGCGTAAAAGCGGTAAATATGGCGCTAACTAAGGACTTTTCCAAAGTGGTGATTATGCGGGGTCATAAGCTGCAGGCGGTTTCTTATGAAAGCATCGCCAGTGGCTATCGTGAGCTGGAGGCAAATGATATGTACCTCGAAGCTGCTGAAGCGATTGGAGTATGTGTCGGACGCTGAAAAGGAGACAATCGCCAAAAAAGACGAAGGCCAGGCAAAAGAGCAGGAGCGCCTGGAAATAACCCCAGGCCAACCTGAAAAAAACTTCATCCATTAGGAACGGATGATACCACCACGTTTACCATGCGGGCTTTTCGAACGCTTACGCACAACCCGGGCTTTTTTAGCAGCACGATATTTTGCGGTTTTACGTCTGTTACGGGGCGGCCGATTCTTACGAACGTTAGCCATTATAAACCTCATGAAAACAACTGGAAATATTTCCCAGTTAGGACCTAAATGCCACGACTGCCATTGCTTTGAAAGCAAATAGTAAAAGCAAAGAGACATCGAAGCTACGAGTGCAGACTGTTAAAGTCAAGAGCTTTTTGACAATAGCAAGAAAGCTGCTAGACTGATTGACATTATAATCAAGACATACAAACCTCAAGGTGGCCCTGCAGCCTTTCCCTTCTGTTCGCCTATTTCGGAGTTGTAAATGGAAATGTCGGCTTATTTAAATATATCAGACAGCAAAAACGTCAATGGCGACTGCAGTTTCGAACGGTATCTTACCCAAGCCCTTAACGAAGAGCTTGAGGCTCAGACAGTTGAGCTTATCCGCAACACACTGATGCTTTTGCCCGAAAGTGGCTCCGAATTAGCTGCCACCCGTCGTAAGCTTGATAATTTTTATGCCTCCTACACTCAGGATGGTTCGATTTATCTTGTCCTGATTGATCGTAAAACTGCGTCCGTCGTAGGTGGCGTAGGGGTATTAGCCTTTGCCGGACTCGATCCTTCCGAAGGCATAGGCGAAATTCGTGAGTTAGCTGTCGATATTGCCTATAGAAGGCAGGGTTTGGGCCTGGCCCTCATTCAGGCCGCCTTTGCCACAGCCTTAAATTTTAAATATAAGAGGCTTTATTTGGAAGCGACGGCGGAAATGAGCCACGCCCAGGCTCTTTTCTTGAGATTTGGCTTTAAACCCGTGGCGCTGAAATCCCGAGAATCGGGCATACGGGAGGAGCCTCTCATACGCTTGGAAGGCAAGCCGGCCTTCTACGTATGGGAGGATACCGCTAGCCTTACAAACGCACCCGCGCACCCGCATAAATAGCTGGAATATTGAGTTGGAATGAGCCTGTATCGCCTGGTAAATCTTTAAAATTAAAGTTCAACATACGAAAGCTGACGCCAAAGTTAAAATCAAGGCTATCGCTGGCTGGTGTCACCACGTCCCAGGCCACCATTGTAGCCACCCCGGAACTTGAGCCCCCATCGATCTTAAGACCATGAGTGGCTTTGCCATCAAATTGAGCCTGTGCGATGCCGACCCCGACTCGAAAGATTCCGAAGGCATGGTCGCCGAGGCTATAGCCGTAGCCGGCTTTGAGCATGGTCACAAGTTTTAAGTCGATATCGACATCAATGTCGAAGTCCTTGTCTTTATAGCTGGCCTGACCCGTACTTAATTCCAGACCCAGTTCCAAGCGATTCCAGCTGTCGCGTTTCATTACATAGCCCAGGTCGGCACCGATCAGATAGGCCGCTGCCGGGGAGCTATCTCCAACTTTTCTGGCCTGACCCAACACGGCTTGCCCACCCACAAATCCTCCGCCGACGTTCTTATCGACGGGATCGGTCGACTGAGCCTGGGCGAGCATGGGACAAAGGAGACACAAAGAAGCCAATACGACATGAATTTTCATAGCTACTCCTTGAACGCTAAGAAAGTTTACTCTATAGAAGTGGGAAGCGGACGGAAAGATTTCTCCGCGTTCCATCAACTGACCTATCCAACTGAATTTGACTTGCCAAGGCCCAGGAGATGGAATACTGTCCTCCGACCTATGTGACATTTGGCTATGAGTCTAGAGGAAAACACAATGGCTTCCCCAACGAAAAAATCTAAAGTTTGCCGCGCCCGAAACAAAGCACGAGCTGGTAAAAAACGTAAAAATAAACTCCGCATCGTAGGTTCAACTAGGCCTAGCTTGAAGTTGAACATGCCGAACGCTAACGAAACAGCCGCTGTAACCGCTGCCAGCGTTTAATCTGAGTTTGAGTTCAGGAGATCTTACTATAATTTCGTTCTGCGAATTCATAGTAAGGTCTCCTTTATTTTTTTATCACTCCAGCTTTTGTTCCCATAAGCTCTTTAGCTCCCAATTTTATCAAGGCTCAGCTGCTTTTGGCTTGGCCTTTTGTTCAAGTCGGCTCCAAGGCTTTGAATTCGCTTGGACTGGTTCCCGCCCGAACCGTATAGTAGACCTTTCTTTCTGCTCCAATCTTTACGGGAGTGTGCATGGTTTCCAGCGATTTGTCTGTAGTCCTGAGTTCCGACGCGTTGACAGGCCGAAACATTGATGTCGTCGTCACGGGCTCGATCGGAGCTGTGGAAAGCGTCCGTTTTCTGAGAGCACTCAGGCGTATCGGAGCGGAGACTCAAGCCTGGCTGACCCAAGGAGGATCGTTATTCACCACAGCAACCGCTCTGTCCTGGGCTGCCGCCAAACCCTGTCGCACAAAGTTCGAGGGAACGGCCTCACATATCGCTTTAGGTGATGCCTGCGTCGTGGCTCCCGCTTCGGCCAGTATCGTGGCCAAGATCGCTGGTGGCATTACGGATACCCCAGCGTCGGCCCTGATAGCCTCTTACCTAGGCAGGAAAAAACCGGTGTATCTCGTGGTAAATATGCATGACAGCATGTTCGATTCGCCTTTTGTTCAGGACAACCTCAAAAAAATAGCCACCCACTGCCACATCCTTGAATCGCGGCGAGAGGAAGGCAAACAAAAATTCCCTGAGCCCGCTTTGCTCGCCGATCAAATCGCCCATGCCCTCAATCATCGCCCGCAGCAGATCCTGATCACCATGGGCACGACCCGTGGGTATATCGACGACGTCCGTTATATCTCGAACTATAGCTCAGGAGCCCTCGGCAGCCGCATCGCTGAAGAGTTCTATCGTCAGGGCTATCTCACATCGGTCGTACAAGGTCCCTGCCCCATAAGCCCAAGCGTCTTCACGAAGCTCATACCCGTCGATACCAACGACGAGATGCTAGCCGCTGTGAAAAGCGTCGAAGCTCTTGGAATCCAAGGAGCGGTTTTTGCGGCATCGGTCCTTGATTTTGTGCCGACGGCAAGAAAAACCGGTAAAATCCGTTCCTCCGAAGATCTTCAGGTTCAATTCAAGGCCACCCCAAAAATTATATCTTCGGTGCAATCACCGCTGAATTTTAAGGTTGGCTTCAAGCTCGAGACGGGAGCGGCATCGACCGAGCTGGCTCAACTCTACCTCAGTAAATACAATCTCAGTCACCTCGTGATGAATCAACTCCAGCACGTATCGGCCACGACCCACACCGCCGACATCTGGCGTCCCCTCCAAGGGCCAAGCAAAAACATGGCGGGCAAGGAGGCCATCGCCCGCTTCCTGGTTAACGATGCCAAGCAACTCTTGGGATAAAAGAATGCTGAAGTATATTTTAGCGGCTTACTTTTGGTTTCTTTTTATATTCACGACCTGCGTCCTCTTCGTTTGGATCGTGATCGTTCACGCCTACCATCAGGTCTTCAAGCCCCACCTCACGTCTCAGGCTTGTCACAACGTGGCCGTGGTTTGGGGCCGGACACTTTTTGCCCTGGGCCCGGCGTGGAGCCACGAGGTGCGAGGCCGGGAACATTTGCCTGCTGCCGGTAGCGCCCCTTATGTGATGGTTGCCAATCATACGAGCACGGCCGATATCTGGGCTCTGCTCATCGTCGGTGGCCAGTTCCGCTGGCTTTCGAAAGATGCCATGTTCAGGGTGCCCCTGGTCGGCCAGGCTATGCGTTGGGCAGGCTACGTGTCCGTCACGCGAGGCAACAAGCACTCTCAATATGAAGCAATCGAATCAAGTCGCGCGTGGTTGAGAAAGGGCGTGTCGATGGCTTTTTTTCCAGAAGGAAGCCGAAGCGAGGATGGACAGGTTAAAGAATTTAAGGTGGGCGCCTTTCGCCTGGCCCTGGATGAATCCGTCTTGATCGTTCCCATCGCCTTACGTGGCACGAGGGATATGCTGGTTAAAAATTCCGGTTTCCCAAAAAAGGCTCATCTCGATATCGAAATTCTGCCGCCGGTTCGGGGGCTGGAAGGGGAGACGAGCCGGGATTTTGCGGATCGCGTTCACAGCATAATTGTCGAAAGCTTAGCCCGTCCTATTCAAAAAACGCCTACGCAATGATCAAAAAAATTCCGCTGCCAGAAGCAAAGATTTTAGGGCGAGATAAAAGCCTTTAAAATCCCCGCAATTTAGCGAGCGGTATCATTAATTTAGATTAACAGTCTCTTATCGCTTCATATTGATAACTTCTTCCAGCATCGAATCGGTCGTCGTAACCGAGCGTGAGTTCGCTTGAAAGCCACGCTGCGTTCGTATCATCTCCACGAATTGCTGGGCCATGTCCACGTTGGATTCCTCCAAGGTCGAAGCATAAATGGAACCTCGCGTACCCGTCTGCGCCGTGCCTACACGCGGCTCGCCCGATTCGTGAGTGGCAAAGAACTGGTTACGGCCAGCCTTTTGCAGGCCATCGACGTTTTCAAAGGTCGCGAGTGCCAGGGAACCCAATAATTTTTCAACACCGTTGGTGTAATAGCCCTTAAGCTTGCCATCAAGATCGATCTTGATCGACTTGATATTTCCTGCTTCAAAACCGTTTTGACTGTGAAAGACCGTGATCGAAGCCGCTGCGACCGAAGTCGATGCGCCGACGCCGTTGCCACCTTCCGTCGAGAGGTTTTTGCCAAGGTCGATCAATATTTTCTGGCCGGGGGTTGCCCCTTTCGAGAAGTTTGCAACGAGATCCGTATCAGGTTCTTCGGCGAGCAGATTGCCCTTGGTATCAAATCGGATTTTGCCTTTGCCTATTTCCTTTAAAGCCGCTCCATCGGCGTCGGTAACTTCTTTGCCGTCGACGGTCTGATGATATTCCCAGGCTATGCCTTCATCCGTCTGCAGGCGTTTGAAATACGTGGTCATCGCATGCTTGTTGCCCTGACTGTCGAACACGTTAACTGAGTTCTCAAAATCCGCGGTTTCGGCCGGATTCTTAATATCAAAGGGGGTTTCCGATACTTCCGTGCGACCATCGAGATTGACGTTAAGGAGAACTTTTTCCGTCGACTGCGGGGGAAGGTTATTGGTAACGAGACGAACATCGGTGAGTAAGGGCGAGAGACGACCGTTTTTATCCGCTTCATAGCCTTGCAAATGCCCGCCGACAGGATCGGAAAGGAAGCCATCCTTATCAAAGTTGAAGGCACCGACGCGGGTATAGAATTGGCCGCCCGCCTCTTGTTTTTCCCCTTTTGGGTTGGCAACAACGAAAAAGCCGTTACCTTGCACGGCTAAATCGGTAAGCCGGTCGGTGACGGTGAGACCACCTTGAGAATGGACCGTACGCACATCGCTAACTCTCGCTCCTCGTCCTATCTGGGTTGACCCAGTGGAACTTAAAGTGTCCGCAGAAAGTAGATCGTCAAACTCAACGCGATCGTACTTAAAACCTTTGGCGTTTGCGTTCGCCAAGTTGTTCGCGACGACGGACATACTGTCCGACATCACGTTCATTCCGGTCACACCTGTGTAAAGAGCTTGAGTAATAGCCATATCACCTCCATAGCGCACATCTGGGATCTTTTAAAAGATTAACATGGAGATTGAGGCTGAGTGGATGGCTGTGTAAATGCAGACATTAGGGGGGAACAGGCAAAGGAGAGTGGGCAGATAGCGAACCTGCCCCGAAGGATTACATGGCGGCTTTAACCCGGGTAAGTTTGTACTTTTCTGCTTCCCCTGGATTATTTTCCAACCACTTCTTATATTCTTCAGGCTGCAGCTTGGGGGAAGGAACCCCGTCCGGACGCGGATTTTCAATCACGTCCTGCCATCCAGTATGGAGAGTTCTTAGGATGCCCTCAACATTTTTTAGACATTCGAGATCGTTGTTGATATTACCTTCGATCAACTTGTCTATCATAAAGATATAGAGGCTTTCCAGATCAATGGCAAGCTGGCCGCCACTCTTAAAGTCGAGAGTCGCCATCAGTTCGGAGATGATAGCCGTGGCCTTGCTAAGGTTGCGGCCTTTATCGGCGATTTTTTTCTCAACCATTGCGACCTGGGCATGTTTTACGAAACGAATCGCACCCTCATAAAGCATCAGAAGAATCTTCTCTCGGCTCGCTGTCGTCACTTGAGTTTTCTGATAGGTCTTGTAGGGGTTGTTCATAGGCTCTTTCTCCTGGTTTAGTCGCCACCGCCACCGAACTTCTGTGAGAGGAAGTCGCCCTGCGCCTTCATCCCAGCTAAGTTCCCTTCTAGTGCCGTGAATCGGCGCTTTATCGATTCTTCTTTACGGGCAAAATCTGCCTCCTTCTTCGCGATCAGCTCGTCTTGGCCCTTGATGATGGTATCCAAGGATTTTGACCGGGTCTTGAGCATGCCGTTAGAGGCATCCTTCAGGCCTTTAATACGATCCGCAAGGCCAGCTGCGAGTCCAACGCCCCGGTCCGTTTTCACGAAGAGATTGGCCACACTGTCATAATCTTCGGTAAGCGCTTTTTTAACTTTAGTGGCATCGAAATCTAATTCTCCGGATTTGGCATTGGTCGTGATACCGATCGAGGCTAAGTTGTTGAACTTGCCACCCGTACTTACCGCATTTTGGAGAACGCCCTGCAGGGACCGTATGACAGCCTTAATCGTCCCGTCCGCAGCAAGAATTCCAGCCTTTTGCGTTTGCTGATTGACCTTGAACTGATCATTAATAAATTTTGCCACTTCATTGTAACCAGTCACAAATCCCTGGATGTTCTCGACAGTGGCATCGATATCGTGCGATATATTGATTTCCACGCGGGTGCCCGCTTCCGCTCGCTTCACGTTGAAGGCAACCCCACTGATCAGATCTTCCAGGGTATTGTCTTCATCCGTTACCGGAACATCCTCAAAGAGAACGTCGAGATTACGGCCTATGACCTGCTCCTTGAATTCAAGAAAAGTGGTGTCTTCATCGATTTTTATCTTGGATTCTTCGCCGGATTTTTCACTTAAGACCATAAGTCGATAAGGATCGGGTTTGTACTTCGTATTGATCACCATAGCCTTAACCCCACCATCGGTGCTGTTAATAGCGGTGGCAACATCATGAAGGGTAGAGCCAGGGTTGATCGTCACCTCAAGGTCATCCTCACCCTTTCTCTCAATACGCATGTAGCCGAAACCCACCGGTGTAACATCTTTATCCGGGAAGCCGTAGGCAAGTTCCTTTTCCGAACGGGACATACCACGTACTTCGAATTCGTAGCTTCCAGGAACTGTCGGACCGGTAATGGAACCATCTATGATATCGGGGTGAGTGGATTCAACTTTCAAGCGTTTAAAGTCAGTGCTAGTCTTGAGCTTGCTAAGGGAGGTGTCCAACGTTTCCACCAGATCCTGGAGCTTTTTAAATTCATCACGCTCTTTGACGACCTTTTCTTTACGGGCTTCTGCACTCTTGATAGGCATCTTTTCGACCTCAATAAGATCCCCTACGACCTTTGGATCAAACAATCGAGATGTCGAACCAGGCAATCTTACGCCCATAAAGCCTCCTGCAGAAAAGACGGTGAAAGGAGATTCCAACGATGAGCTACTTCAATCCAACTAAACCCGAGCATTTCCTCGAACGCAATAAACTGCTGCAAATATGCATGCGGCCCGACCCGCTGCCGTTTCCCATCGAAGAAGAATATCCCATAGTCTTATCCAACGAGGCTCGATCCACCAGCTATTGCCTCAAACACAACAATCGCATCTGTTCTCATGCCAACCTATGGCCGCGGCCTGTGGTTGACCGTCTGGGTCGAATAAAAGGCCAGGTGGGATTGGTTGGAAATGTTGCGACCGATCCCAGCATGCAAGGCCGAGGGCACATGCGAAAACTGCTATCCAATCTCGAAGAAATAGGCAAAAGGCAAAATTTAGATGCGCTGGTGCTGTGGAGCGATCTGGACCAATTTTATCACAAACTCGGCTATGAGTCAGTAGGACAGGAATTACATCTCGGCTTCCCAAAAACCGATCCGAAAAGGCCAAGCTCTAGGAATTTTGATGGGGAATTTCAGCTTAACGGTCCGCTGCAAAGCCGTGATTTCGAGCGTATGATGGCGCTAAGGCCAAGCTTGCCCTTGACCCTCTCACGCAATGCGTCCGAATTTGCCAGGCTCATGAATATTCCCTGGCTCGATAATTTTCGAATCCTTCGGGGCGATGAAATTGTCGGCTCGGCCTTGATCGGTAAAGGCTATGACATGGTAGGCGTGATCCATGAATGGGGCGCGACCGACCAGGAGACTTTGCTGGCCCTCATCGATCATATGGCCGACGCGCTGCCCTTTGAGAGTCTTATGCTGCTCGTTCCCGACAGGATCGATGCCTCATGGAAATCGCTTCTGGTTAAATATTCCGAGAGCCATGAAAAGCATCCCATGGCGCTTGTGAAATACCTGCTTAACAAAGAGAGGACCGAAGATTATTCCTCACTCTTTGTCTGGGGGCTTGATTCTATTTAACGTCGGTCCGGAACAGGCGATGGCTGCGTTTCATCGGCAGAAAAAAATGCGCATTTATGGGGAATAAACGCCGCTTTTTTGCTGCCTCGCGCCCTGCCATCCCCATTTCCGGGCCGACACTGTTAAGTCCCGGCGGGCTTGGCTTGCCACGCAAAAAAGTGCTCATGGATTTGATCCATCAAGCACTTCAATTTAAAGAAGCTAATTTTTAAGAAAAACCAAAAACCCGTCAGCCCTGCTGCAGGAGCGTCAGTGCCATCTTCGGCAGGGAGTTGGCCTGTTGGAGCACCGATGTGCCGGCCTGCATAAGGATATTGTTTTTGGTAAGTTCGGATGTTTCTTCAGCAATATCAACATCTTTTATGCGGGAGTTGGCAGCCGAGAGGTTCTCGATCGATACGGATAGGTTACGGATCGTGGAGGAGAGTCGGTTATCGATCGCGCCGAGCTCACCACGAACGGAGGATACATGCTCGATGGCACCGTCGAGGATAGCCAAGCCCCGTTGTGCGTTGACCTTTGAGTCGACGGATAATTCTTCCAAACCAAGCTTATCCGTGTTGACGTCGGCACGGAAGGCATCAAAGGAGATACGGTCGACACCTAAAAGGTTTTGGCCCCCGGTGTTGACTTGGAAGTCGAGACTTCCGCCGGTGCCGTCGAGCAACACGGTACCGTTGAATTCGGTAACGTTGGCGATACGATCCACTTCTTCCTTGAGGGCCTGATATTCTTCATTGAGGTATTTTCGTTCTTGGTTACCTATAGTATCTGAGGCCGCCTGCACGCCAAGTTCACGTAAGCGTACGAGGATGTTCTGAACTTCCTCCAGACCACCTTCCGCCACCTGAATCAGGGATATACCATCGGAAGCGTTTCGCTGGGCCTGGACCAATCCGCGGGTTTTGGCTCGTAACTTCTCAGAAATCGCCAGACCAGCGGCATCATCGCCCGCTTTGTTGATTCGATATCCGCTCGACAAACGTTCGAGGGAACGATCGAGAAGTTTTCTCGTGTTAACCATGTGCCGCTGAGAATTCAAAGCCGAAATGTTGGTCGCAATACGCAAACCCATGGAAACCCTCCGAAACACGTCGAGGAGAACACTAGAAAGCCACGCTCTGAGAGATGGAATCTCAATCAGAAAAAGACTTTATTAAAAATGCAGGGAAGCTCAACTTGATTCTAACATGCTGTCACAATGCGACACAAGGAGGGCCCCGGAGATGCGTCCAAGGCAAACTTTGCCCGCTTTCATAAACCGGGCAGATAGCTGGAGAATCTAGATCTTAATTAAGAATTTTCCAGCCAGGAATTCGTCGTGGAGCGCGCTAAAGGCTTTTTGGTCCAGTAGGATCACGGGTTTGTCGTCACCCAAAGAAATCCAAAAATCCTTGGTCTGGGCATCCCGAAAAAAGCGCAGCTGAAAGGCATTATCGCCTTCCAGAGTCAGGCTGAAAAGCAGTTCACCGTTTGCCGTTGCCATGCTGCGAAAGCCACTCACCGGGGCCTTGGAGGCCTTTTCGAGCCACTTCAGCAAAGGCTCTTCGGCGAAGATAGCCTTGCCATCCTCTTGCCATTCCTTGGCGACCCGCAAGAGGGTCCTCGATCTGCCCTCGACCATAAGCACAATTTTATTGAGACTCCCGGGGCTTAAGAACTCGGCTTGAGTGAGCGCCAGCTGCGCCGGCGCATGCTCGATGAGGTCCAATGTTTGCCGGTCCCATAGCCAGACGATCTGCTTTTGCAGGTCAAGGACAAAGTAATCCGATGATTGAAAGCCCCGACCACCGATACGAAGTTCACGTTTTTGGCCCGAGATCAATTCGATCTGAAAGGCTTTGTCCTCCTTATCGAGTTCAAATTCAGAAAGATTCAGGCGCGAGGCCTCGCCCAATACCTTCGAGGCCCATAAAGGGGAGAGATTAAACCAAAGGCTTTTGGCCTTCGACCCCACGAGAAAGGTTTGAGGTGATTGCCCTCTTTCAGCGAATTCCAGCCAGCCATAGCTCATGCTGAGCGGCAGGAGATGCACCTGCATTTTTGAACTTTGATAGGCCACGCCTTTGACCTCATCGGGCTTAAAACTCTCCCAGGCCTGCCCATCCTGGTGCTTTGGGCCTGTTTGCAAAGTCACCCCCAGAGCCAACGCGACTCCGCATGCCGCAAACAATCCATAGGGCCACAGTCTTTGCTTCATAAGCGGCTCCTTGGACGTCGGTTAAAATACCAGCCAGCTAGTAAAACAAGCAGTGGAATCAAATAGATAGACCCATGAAAGAGCAGCAGCTCCCGCGAGTTTTCATGGCGGATCAGGACGTCTTCCTCGGATTCCGTTGAACCGGCCTGTTCGGAGCGATCGCTGAGCCAGCGCACGGCATCCATCGCTGCCAATTGATTGCTGGCCACCTTCATCAAGGTGTCGGAGAAGATACTGGCATCGGCAAAGGCGACAAGCTTGGCCTTGGCCTTGGTTTCACCAGCGACCACGAGCGGATAATTACCGCGTGCCTCTGCCTCGTCGGCTTCAAAATTGCGGTTCGTATCGAGGAAACTGCCGCTTATGCTAAGGACTATAGCTTTGAAAGCCCAATCGAGGGGCTTTGCCAAAAGAGCCCAGGAACCGCTTCGAAAGCTCATGAGGGACAGCCGATCCGAGTTGGCCTTGAGTGTAGAGATCGCCGGATGATCGACAAAATTATTGCTGTAGATAAAGTAGCGATCCGATTTCTGACGGGAGTTCGTGACAAATCGTTCGTCATGGGCCAAAGGCGTGGGATCATACCTTAGGCCGTTGCGCAGCAGAAATTTTGGTAACTCGTCATCGGCATTGATCGAACCGGGCAACTGATCGGACTGGTCGATATCAAGGGCGAGGAGGATACGGCCACCCCTATCGATATAGCGCTGCAGGGCGGTCATCTCCTCGACGGCAAAACCGGTTTCCGGGCCCATGATCGCCAGGATCTTGGTTTCTGCCGGGACATCCTGAAAAAGAGTTGTAAGGCGACGGGCTCGATAGTTCTGACTGCGCAAAAGGGCTTCAAAGGTCGCCATCGTCCGGAGCGGGCTGCCCGACTCCCACAGCATCTCGCCATGAGTCGCCGTGAAATAGATGATGGAGGGTTCACTTGTGAGCTGCAGCAGGGCTTTTTGAAAGGCGCTGTCCAGGGTACGAAGATTGCGTCTCGCCTCATCCATGCGATCACCCGTTTCGAAACGCTGCCGCCTCTCGCCATCCATCAGCACGATTTGCCCATTTCTCGCGATACGAAATTCCTCGGCCTGCATCGGATTAAAATCTTTATCGTAGTATTCAAATTTCAGCTGACTGGGAGGCAGGCTCTGAAAGTATTCGCGCACCAAAGGCAGGACTTCACTTTCGCGCGAATAGAAGACGCCGACTCGAATCGGATTATTCAGGTGTCCGACGATTTTTTTGCTGGCCTCACCCGATTTGGAGGCTTTGAGATAGCTCATATCGAAGATGATATCTTTTTTATTCGCGGCATAGTTGAGGCACAACAGACCGATGAAAATAAGACCAAGACTTAGGGAGGAATGCAGGCGGCGCTGAACCGCTTTTTGACCATCGAAGGTCAAAGAGCGCAAGGCGGGAAGTTCAATGCCAAGGGCCACAAAAGCACCGACGATAACCAGACCCGTACATCCTGCGAGCAGGAGCGATGGGACGAGGGGCGGCGATGAGAGAAAGGAGCGGGCGAGGAAATAAATCGCGATCGCCAGGATCCAGCATAATTTCCAGCCTATCACCACTTTGAGATAGTCCCGACGTTGACCGGCGCTACGAAAAAAGGCCAAAAGGTCGATGACTAGGACGCAGGCGATCGCTACCCCACCGATGACCAGACTTGGCCTGGGCAGGGTTCCATAGCGTTGACTTGAATAGATGATCACGGTCGCGAGAAGAAAGGAAACGAGGCTCAGCCGGCGCAGCACATCTTTCATCCGTGCGCCCTCCGCCCTTCCAGGGCCCGTACTGAACATTCCAAAAAGAATAGAGACAGACTCAAATAAAAGATGACATCTCGGCTATGGATGATACCAAGCGTGAAGGGGCGAAATCGTTCGCTATGAATGGAGACATAGGAGAGAAATTCTTTAAATGGTGAATCCGCCCGGTTCGACAGCAACCAGAGCAGGAGCAGGACGACGGTAAGGGCTGCTGCGGCGACGCCGGCGAGGACTTGGGTCGGAGCGAGCGCTGACGAAAATAAGGCGATAGCCAAAACAGAAGCCCCGAGCAGACTGACTCCAAGATAGCCAGCAAAGACATGCCCCCAGGATATTTTGCCCTCTAAAAATATGACTGCGGGCAGATAGAGACTCAAAATATTCAAAAGCCCGAACATCAGCAGGGCGCTTAAGAATTTTCCCCACACGATCTGGCGTTCGGTAATGGGCGAGGTGAAGAGAAGGACCAGGCTTTTCGTCTGTTTTTCTTCAGCGATCAATCGCATGGCCAGGAGCGTGGCCGAAACCATGCCAATGCCACTGCTGAAATAAAAAAAGTCTTTGAGGACGTCGGCCGAAAATTTGGGGGCATCGCCCAGGGCGAAGACATTGAAGAAGATCCCGTTCAGCAGCAAGGCGGCGAAAATCACGATATAGCCCAGCCAGGTCGAGAAGTAGGCGGCGAGTTCGCGCCGCATGATGGTCAGGACTTTGCTCATGCCTTTTCTCCCCTAACGAGTTTAAGGAAAAGAGTTTCCAATTCCGCTTCGCGCCGCTGCAGGGTTAAAAGCCCAAGTCCACACGCAATGACAAGACTAGCGATGGCGGGTCGCAATTCTTCAGAGCAAGTCAGGGCGAGGCTTCGTTCGTTGACGATGCGAATTTCAACGATGCCTGGCATGGCTCTGAGTTTAGCCAAAAGGGTTTCGATGGGCCCGATGACTTCGAGGCGAATATCAAATTCATCCTGCGCCTTGCCACGCAGCTCCTGCTCGGTGCCTTCGGCAACGAGTCTCCCCTTATCGATGACGAGGATGCGATCGCAGGTTCTGGTGATTTCGGAAAGGATATGGCTTGAAAGGATGACCGTATGGTGCTGCCTGAGGGAAAGGATCAAGTCCCTCATCTCGACGATCTGAACTGGATCCAGACCGTTGATGGGTTCATCGAGAATAAGAACCTTGGGTCTATGGACGAGAGCTTGAGCGATATTGGTCCGCTGGCGATAGCCGTGGGAA
>CAXSGP010000098.1:0-17506 GCA_964236955.1 uncultured Oligoflexus sp.
CGAGTTTGCCTGTACTTTTCAATCACTTATCTCAAACGTCAACAGCCCCTAATGATAATGATTATTATAGAAACCGACATCGACGCTGGAACTAACTATATGAAATCACCTAAGTCCTGATAATGAAAAGATTAATAAGTTTTTCATGGCCTTTCTGACATTTCCCTTTGGGAAATCCCTCACCCGCTGCTTCGGAAACTTGATTTACCACGCTTATTTATAGTGTTTCTTCCAAACAGGGCTTACACTGTTTTCAACTTAAGTTATTCCCATGGAGTTGAAAATGAAATCTGCAAAGAATGTAACGGTGTTTCTAAGTTTGTTTTTGAGCGGCCTATCGACTTCTAATCTTTCGGCGGCTGACGCACCTTTGACCTGTACTGATGTTGCAGCGACCGAGGCCAAATGCAAAGAATATGATGCGCAAACAGCAGCCTGTGACGCCGAAGTTCAAGCCGGAATCAAAGCCAAAATTGCCGCCGCAAAAACCGCTGCTGACGAATGCAAAAAGAAAAATGGCATGACCTATGTTTTGAAATGCAAAAAGGAAATGAAGGAATCAGCGACTCTTATCAATACACCGAAGCAGCTGGCCGGCAGTCCGATTCAAAAGGACTTGAGTGCCAAAGCGGATAGCACTTGTGCGAAGGCAGATGCGCTTGGCAATGCCACAATCGTGTGTAAAGGGCCCAAGAAAGTCCTCGAAGCCTTGCAACGAAACTGTATCAAAGACGGCGCAAAATAATTCTTTTCCGATATTTCATGTAAGGGGTGCCAGGTATTATGTGTTGTTTTGGCGTTCTTTATGCCCGAGACAAATCCCAATAGACATTTTCCAGGCTTCTCGTCGATATTAGGGGCTTAAATTGTTTTTATCAGAGAGGACGCCCCTATGACCTTGGAAACTGACGATGATCTGAAGGGTCTGCAACGTATCGGGCGCATAGTTGCTAATTGTCTGCAGTATATGGGCAAACAGATTGAACCCGGTATGACGACACTGGAGCTAGACCTCTCTGGAGAACGCTATCTCACCGAACAAGGGGCACGGTCCGCCCCCCGTCTGGCCTACAATTTTCCTGGGGCCACCTGTATCAGTATCAATAACGAAGTTGCCCATGGGATCCCTGGCAAGCGGGTGATCCAAGCGGGCGATATGGTGAATATCGATGTTTCGGCTGAGATGGGCGGCTACTTCGGTGACACCGGTGGATCCTTTATTGTTCCGCCAGAGACCAGAGTGAAACGTCACCTTTGTGATTCAACCCGGCGGGCTTTGGAAGCGGCTATGCTGGTTGCCAGAGCCGGCCAGCCTCTCAGCGGAATCGGGCGTGCCATCGAAGGTGTAGCCATTCACCATAAGCTTTCCATTATTCGTAACCTCGGCAGTCATGGCGTCGGAAGGGCTTTGCATGAATCTCCAGAATTTATTGCGCCCTATTTTGATTCCAAAGACAAAAGAATCCTAAAAGAGGGTATGGTCATCACGATTGAACCCTTCCTTTCGAACGGTGCGACTCATGTCGATGAAAGCAATGACGGTTGGACCTTATTCACCTCTCCCAAATATGTCTCGGCCCAATATGAGCACACGATGGTGATCACGAAAGGTCAACCCCTGGTCATGACGATCGCGGACGCTCGATAAAAAGAATGGTCTAAAAAAGGGGCAGGGATTGAAAGATCGCCTGCCCCTTTATAAAGATGGCTAACGCACTAACTTGCAGTAGTATTGCCGCCGAGTAAGGAAATAATTTCCCCCGTTACATAGCTGCTGTCGGCATTCGATGCGAAATAGACGTAGGCCGGCGCGATTTCTTCGGGCTGCGCGGGTCTTTTGTAGGGTGTGGAAGCACCAAAGGATTGAATCTTCTCGGCATCGGAATCCGAGGGGTTAAGCGGGGTCCATACTGGGCCCGGCGCGACACAGTTCACGCGTATCCTTCGGTCCACCAGACTTTGAGCCAAGGATTTGGTAAAGGCGTGGATCGCCCCTTTGGTGGCACTATAATCGAGAAGCGCCTTGGAACCGTCCATGCCTGTAATGGAACCGGTATTGATAATGGCCGCACCATCTTTCATATGAGGCAAGGTGGCCTTCGCCATGAAGAAATAGCCGTAGATATTGGTCTTGAAGGTTTTGTCCCACTGTTCGATGGAGAGTTCTTCCAAAGATTCCACATGATTTTGAAAGGCTGCATTATTCACCAGGATATCGACTTGGCCAAAGGTATCGATAGCCTTCTTGACGACGGCTTGACAGAAGCTGTAGTCCTTTAAATCGCCCGAGATCGATACCACCTCACCGCCGAGTGATTCGATGGCTTCTATCGTTTCTTCGGCATCCTCCTCTTCCTCTTCGAGGTAGGTGAACACTATTTTCGCGCCTTCCTTCGCATACAGCACCGCCACGCTACGGCCTATTCCCGAGTCACCACCGGTGATGATGGCGACTTTATTCTCAAGTTTGCCGGCTGCTTTGTAGGTATCGCCCCTATAAAAAGGCCGCGGATTAAGCTTTCCTTCTATTCCCGGTTTGTTTTGATGCTGGGGCGGCAGTGGATTTTTTGGGTACTGCGCTTCGCCTCGGCCAGTTGCAGTGGTATTAACCTCATTCATATGGGGCTCCTTAGATGAGAGTAGCCTGTTAAATAATTCCCACAGTGATGTATTTTATTGAGTACAGAGAATCGCTGAAACTCAGACATCGATCGCTTCCGGGAAGGCTTATGCAAATCTGATTCCAAGCTTGGCAAATGAGACTCCTTTAGTTCTGCTCAATGAACTTTTAGGCAGCCTTAAAATCCTTTAAAAAAAGGCCCGTCGAAATTCGCGTAAATAGAACTAACTATCATTTATAGGGTTGATATTTTTGGTTTATAGAGGCAGATGAGGATATACCCTAGGAGGTTTTACAATTCGTTGTCATTTATCGCGAGTAAGTTTCAAGCTATACCAAGCTCCTAGACATCGCGCGCGGTATCTAATAATTGGGAGGAGTGCTACCCATGTTCAGGAAGTCTCATCTGCTATCTTTCGCTTGCAGCAGTCTGGTCTTAATGAGTGCCTGCCAGAATAAAAGCAGCAGATCCAAACAGCCGGCCCCATCGTCTGAGCCAGTCGCCCATACAACAGCACAAAATACACCCACGCCGCCGCCAGCCGAGAGTCCTATCGCTCTGGGTACACCCGTTGGGGTTGCAGGCGGAACAGGGAATCCGCCGCCATCGGGTCCTGAAGGCACAGGTCCAGGTCCCTTGCCACAGCCTCAGCCGTCGCCGAGTGTAAATCCAGAACCTGTGCCTGCACCGGTTCCTGAACCTTTGCCAAATCCTTCACCCGTGCCGGCTCCAGCACCTCAACCTCAACCTGCGCCGGTTCCTGTTCCCGCTCCTGAGCCACAGCCTGCGCCGGTTCCTGTTCCCGCTCCTGAACCACAGCCTGCGCCGGTTCCTGTTCCCGCTCCTGAACCACAGCCTGCACCTGAACCTGTGCCTGAACCTGTGCCTGAACCCGTTCAACAAACGGAACTGAAGCTGAAGGAAAATCAATTTTGGGTTTATACAAAAGTCGATAACCAACTCACTTTCAACACGCCTTGGGATGCAATCGAGGGCGATGGGGTTGAGAGAGATGCCAGCAGAGTTCCCGCTTTTGCTGAAGCCTGTTTAAAGACCTCGACGGCAGCCTACGAGAAATTCGCGGCAACTGCGGCCTTCAAAGATAAAATGGTTCCACTCCTGGCGAAAGGAGTGACCGGGGATCTGACTTTTGTCGTCATCGTCGTTTCCACCAATGGCGAACGAAATAATTTACGAAAACTCGATAGGGATGCTTATTTCTGGCATTGGAACGATCCGAAGAAAAAGCCCGTGTTAGGCATGAACACCTACAACAAGGGCACTTGGGTTTGGGAAGTCATCGCCAGCCCGGTCGAGTGTTTGCAGCCAGACACCAAAGAAATCGCTCGCTATCTGAATTATGCTGCTAAACGCCTTGCCGAAAAAGGAGTCAAGCCATGAAAAAGCAATGGAAAGCTAAGGCAAATTTTCTGATTCTGCCCACAATGTGTTTGACCTTGAGCGGCCTGAACTCGGGTTGCCAGCCGGCGAGCGTCAGTCGGGAGAAGGTGACGTCCGTCAACCATAGTCCTGTCAAACGGCAGTCGATTGGAAACTGCTGGCTCTATGCCCAGGCGACCTGGCTGGAATCGATGATTAAGGTATCGACTGGTGAAGTCGTCAACGTTTCAGAAAGCTATTGGACCTATTGGGACCTTTATCACAAACTGCTCGCCAACGAGCCGATCCCGGAAGACGAACTCAACACCGGAGGGTCATGGAGCCGTTCGCGTTCGCTCATTGATACGTATGGCTGGGTAAAGGAAGAGGATTTTATCCCTGAAGAAAAAGTTCTCGTGATGTCGAAAGCCCAGGCTTGTGCCGAAGAGTACATTATGGAACAGGGCAAAGAGGGCGGGACTCTCTTTGACGTAAGCAAACGGACTCCCGGGCTGATTCGAGCCGAGCTGGATAAAGGATTTAGCTGCAATGGCAAATATAAATTCGATATGAATGCCACCTACGAGCGGAGACGCCTGGCTACTGACACCAGGCTGATTGATGTCAAAACCAGGGAAGAACAGAATCTTAGTGTTTGGATGGGACGGTGGAAGGAGGTCTCGACGAGTGCTGGCAACAGCTGGGGAGCCTATGAAGGTAAAAAGCTGCCGACCGAGGCTGAACTTTCCCAGTATAAAAAGATCGAACAGCGCATCAAAGCCGCTTTGAATGACCACCAACCGGTCGTGATGTCCTGGTTTGTCAGTTTCAATGCCGCAGATTCGAAAGGGCTCTTTAATTTGAGCACTCTTGCGGAGCGCGGTGAAATCGGCAGTAGCGGTGGACACATGGTCGTGCTCCATGATTATGCCGTTACCCATGTGCCCGGCCGTGAGGACATGGGCGAGGGCGATATGAGTGATGAAGACAAGGCGCTCGCGATGCAAGGCGATCTCAGTTATCTCGTCGTTAAAAACTCCTGGGGTGCCGACCGTATCGATAGGCCCTGGCTTGGCAATGGTTATAGCCGATTAAGTTGGGATTACCTCACGGGCCGCTATGAGGACGAAGATCGCTTCAGTTCGTTCCTGCGTGGAGTGGTCTTACCGCCGGGTTATTAAAAATTCTAGAAACTTAGTGAAGTTCGCGACATAGGCCTGCTTCACCAAAAACCCCAAGCGAATTTCCCCCCATTCTCGCTATCATGCTTTCACGATGCTTAAGGCGTCGCGATCCTAAGCCCTTTCTGGGCTGTAGCGTATAAGGGGGAATTCCGATGGTGGCGATCTGGAAGGGTTCGATAAGTTTTGGTTTAGTGAATATTCCGGTCAGTCTGCAAAGTGCAGTGCGCGATGATCACATCGATTTTCACATGCTGGAGAAAGACACTCTCTCTCCTATTCAATATGACCGCATCTCCAAAAAGACTAAAAAGAGTGTTCCCTGGGCTAAGATAGTCAAGGGCTTCGAATATGAAAAAGGCAAATACGTCATCCTCAGCAAAGAGGATTTCGACAAGGCCTCGGTCGGTACCTCTAAAGCTTTCGAAATCACAGAATTTGTACCTCAAGAGCAGATCGATTCCCGGTTTTTTGAAAAACCCTATTATGCGATTCCCGATGAAGGTTCGGAGGCCGTTTATGCCTTGCTGCGTGAGGCTATGGTTGAGACCAATCGAGTCGGCATCGGACGCATCACGGTCCGTAATAAACAGCATCTGGCCGCGATAAAACCCCTTGGCAACGCCCTGGAGATCAATCTCATGCGCTTCGCCAAGGAGATCATTGACGAAGGCGAATACGAGATCCCAACACGGGAAAAGCCAAAACCTCAGGCATTGAAAATGGCAAAGCAACTGATTGACTCTCTCACTCAGGATTTTGATCCAAGTCAATATCATGATGAATACCGGGAGAATCTTGAAAAAATTATTAAGTCCAAGTCCAAAGGTAAAAACTTCGACTTCGATCAACCTGCCGAGCGCCAGCCGACCGCGGTTATCGATCTGATGGAACGTCTGCAGCAGAGCCTGCTGAAAAAGTCGGGAACCGCGCTTTCCGTACCAGCCCCGAAAAGTCCCGCTGCCAGGAAAAAAGCAAATGGAAGCAATAGTAAAACGACAAAGGTGAAATCCAAGGCGAATTCAAAAACCACCCGGATCGCCAAGAAAGTGAGGAGGGCTTGAATGAAGGGACAGAGCAAACTCAAGGAATACAATGCCAAGCGCGATTTTAAAAAGACTGCCGAACCTGAAGGGGCGGTCACTGCCAAGCATTCGAATCGTCTGGCCTTCGTCGTGCAAAAGCACGAGGCCAGTCACCTGCACTATGATGTCAGACTGGAAGTTGAAGGGGTGATGAAAAGCTGGGCCGTCCCAAAGGGGCCCTCGTTTGATCCGTCGGTAAAACGACTGGCCGTGCAGGTCGAGGATCATCCTGTTTCCTACAATGATTTTGAAGGGACTATTCCGAGCGGTGAATACGGCGGCGGCACTGTCATGGTTTGGGATCACGGCACTTACACTGTTGATAATGCCGGGCAGGGTGACGATTCTGAGGGTCTCATGCTGGAGGGCATCGACAAGGGCAAGCTCTCGATTACCTTTCATGGCCTTAAACTTCGTGGGTCCTTTGCATTGGTGCGGACGCGACTTGCCGGAAAAAAAGCCCAATGGCTTATGATTAAGCACAAAGATGAAGCCGCTGATCCGGACTATGACCCCGTCGCCGACGCTCAGACTTCCGCTAAAACGGAACGAACGATGGAAGAGATCAAAAAGGGTGCGAGCGGGGCAAAAGCTAAAAAAAAAACCGTGAAGGGACTTGATCGCGCCATGGCAGAGGCGACTGTCCGGGAAAGCCCGGTGCCGAAGCCTCAATCGGTCCCACGGCGAGCGCGTGTCGCAGGCAAAAGCAAGCGGTCCTCTACGTCAGTGAGCTTGTTACCTATGCTGATTCATATAGCTCCCGAACTTCCTGAAGGCAAGGATTGGGTCTATGAACAAAAGCTCGATGGCGTTCGGCTCTTAGCCTATGCCGACGCCAAGAACTGGGTTCTCATATCAAGGCTTGGTAACGACAAGAGCAAGCAGTTCCCCGAACTGGGTGCCGGTCTTAAGAAAATAGCAGCAGCGTCAGGTGGCCCTCTCATTCTGGACGGCGAAGTCGTTGCTATCGACCCAAAGGGGCAAGCCCTGGGTTTTCAGTTTCTGCAAGGCCGAATTCATCTCGATGACCATGAGGCTGTAGAAAAGGAAATCAAAGACTGTCCCGTGCAGTTTCTCGTCTTTGATGCCTTGCTCCTGGGTAACGAGTCGTTGGTCGATTATCCTTTGAGGGACCGCCGCGCCTTGCTGGAGAAGGTTTTTGAAGATCGTGACTATCCCCGGATCGCCCTTACCGTGCTCAGTGCCTCCGCTCAGACTATGAAGGCCAAGGCTCTTAAGGGGAGTTGGGAAGGATTGATAGCCAAGGATTTAGGGACTAGCTATGTGCCGGGTTCCCGCACCCGAAACTGGCTCAAATGGAAGACTGTAAAACGCGAGGAATTGATTATAGGAGCTTGGACCGAGCCCAAAGGCAGCCGCAAATTTATAGGGAGCCTTTTGCTCGGCTACTATGATGAAAAAGGACAATTTATCTTTGCCGGTCATGTCGGCAGTGGCTTTAATCATAAGATTCTTGGTGAATTGCACGAAGCTTTATGCGCCATCGAGCAGGAGAGGTCTCCCTTTGCAAAAAAAGCCCCGAATCCTAACGATATCGTCCATTGGGTTGTTCCTAAGATCGTGGCGGAGGTGAAGTTTCAGGAGTGGACCAGTGATAGAATCCTTCGTCAGCCTATATTTTTGGGCATTCGTGATGATAAACGCGCCGAGGATATCGTGATTCGAGGGGAGGGCGAAGATTCCGGAATTTCTGAGGATGCTGACAATTCAATTGCAGATAAACCGCCCGCACTCGAGTCAAAATCTTCAGGTTTAAGTAAAGTGCGGGCCAAGGGCAAGACGCTTGACCCAAAAGTCATTATAAAAAAACTTCAGTCTATCGAGGAGCAGGGTGACCTAAGTTTGCCCGGGGCCGAGTTACGCTTGACCCATTTGAATAAGGTGGTCTTTCCCAAGGATCAGCTGAGCAAACGCGATTTGCTCGAATACTATACCCTCATGGCTGAATATATTTTACCTTGGATGAAAGATAGACCTTTGGTCTTGAGACGATTCCCTTCAGGAATCGAAGGCAAAGATTTTTACCAACAGGCGCCCGATGAAGGGGCGCCCGTATCAACGGCTACTATCATCGGCGAGGATGGGGAAAAACAAACCCGATTGATCGGGGGTGATCTGACGACTTTACTCTATACCGTACAGATGAGCTGCGTCAGCTATGACCCCTGGCATTCAAAAATTCATGAACCCAAATACCCTGACTATACCATTATTGATCTTGATCCCGGCTATGCCACCGATTTTGAAACGGTTCGCTCGGTAGCCTTGGCTGTACTTGATTTTCTGCAAAGCAGGGGCCTGAACGGAGCAATGAAGACCAGTGGCGCCACAGGTATCCATATCTACCTGCCTTTGCCCCCTAAGACGTCCTGGGAGCAGGCGCTACTCGCGGCTGAGATCGTTTGTGGCCGCGTCGCCGAAACGCATGCCAACGGAACCATCGAACGATCGGTCAAAAAGCGCAAAAAGGGCAGTGTTTACCTCGACTCCCAGCAGAATTTTTTAAGCAAGAGCGTGGCTGGAGTTTGGGCGGTAAGGGCACGGCCAGGGGCTACGGTCTCGACGCCCATAACAAGGGCGGAACTTGAGGCTGGGATTACACCATCGGATTTTACGATAGTGACCGTGATTCCTGAAGCGAAAAAACGCACTGGGCTTTGGAACAAGGCCATGGCGATCCCCATCAAACTCGAGGCTCTTTTGTAAGCAGGTCGATTCGATCATGGGATAGGCGGGCAAGAGTCTGCCTTGGCGGGAAACCTATCTTTCCAAGGCAGCCTAACCTTTAAAAAGCGGTTTTCTTTCGGAGAATCACTTCAATCTGAGCCAAAGCATCGACCCGGGTCTGATCGACCAGGGAATGACGGTTGAAAAACGCTTCAATTTTTTTAGAAAAGACATTCAGATTCCGTTTTTTCAGACTGCCAATGAGTCGCGTGAAAAACCGAAAAATAAAACCCGTATTGAATTTACCGTGTTTGATGTAGCGCCTATCATAACCAATATCATTAAGCGCAAGACTGACTACTTCTGCGTCAGGAAGGGTCTTTACAAAATCGATGATATTGATCGATACGGCTGACCAGCTCTTTTTTTTGCCAAGAGTAAACGTGTGCTTATGGTCGCCATTAAATCGGCTTGGGAAAACCCCCTGCTCATAAAGATCTTCATCCGGTACAGTAAAGAATAGAAAGCCATCTGGTTTGGTAAGTTGCCACCACTCCTGGATGGCTGTGCTCGGATTATGCATATGCTCCAGGCAATGCGACGAGTAGACACAATCATATTGTTTTTTGATAAACTGGGTGATGCGGTTGGCATCACCCTGCGCCAGATCAAAAACCTCGGCGTGGGGAACCACAGGATCGCGTCCGGCTCCTATATCCAGCACACTTTTGCTTAGTATATTTTTTTCAAAGTCATTGAAATAAAGCGACGACTTTTTACTTTCATCCATCGGCAGAGTCTCCTTGGTCTGGGATCCAGTCGTTAAGATTACTTTCGGAGACGATACTTAACAGACATTAACCATTCGCCTGAATACTGGCAAGTCAATTACCCAGAATCATACCATTTTCACTGCTTAGGCCCCATTCGTTTTCGCTTGCCGCTAAACTTTAGAGTTAAAATGGCTCAAAGAGCCAATCTTTTGTTTTAAACAGCTGCAAAAATAGACTTTGTGAACGCCTATTCGTGCGGGGTGTTGGGTGCCTTTAGCCCCATAACCAAGACTATAAAAACGCGAATGAATTTTAGATTATGATTTAATTGTAAGAATAGGGAAATTAACGCCTGAAGAGAATTTGAGGTGAAACATTTTCTGCAGGCTAGGATAATCTCAAATAGGATCTCGGGAAAGATACGGAATGAGCTAAGCCTGAGATCCAATCGAAATGGAAGACCGTTGCCTGGAACACCGAGGCTAAAGCTCTACGGATCGCCGGAACTTCACTACAAGGCCATTTTATGAAAAAAGCACTGTCGATGAAGGCAAAGTCAAAGGTAGAAACCAGGACGGCGGGTTCTTATGGGCAGCTTGAAGCATCCATGAGAGCCTGGGAACCTATTGTCGGTGAAGGGGGATTTGCGGACTCTCAAAAAATTGAAGGTCCAACCATGCCCGCCGATGGCGAGGCCTCTTTAACGGGACCGGTACTCGCCGGTCTAAACGAATACAGGGACTTTTCGAGCCAAGACCTTTTTTCCTATCAGGAGATGCTCAATAACCTCCCCTTATTTGCAGCCATTGCCTTGACGAATGGAGTCATCACCTTCGTGAATGATTATGCGATCAAGGCAAGTGGATCGAGCAGGGAATACTTGATAGGTAAGGTCCTATGGAATGGACACTGGTGGTCGCGCCAGGCCAAAGAGCTTGAAATGGTGCAAAAAGCCTTTGAAAAAAGCTTGACCGGGACTACCGTAAGGTTGGACATACCCTACGAAGCCGTTGATAGCAGTGAATCAGAGCATTGGATGGATCTGATTCTCAAACCCCTTCCCGAGGGAACGGACAGGAGCCAGATTAAACGCATTCTTATTTCTGGCATGGATATCAGTGACAGAAAAAAACAGGAAGCCGAGCAGCGCAATGCCCTTAAAGAGAGTGAAATTCACTTCCGAAGCCTGGCTGAAACCCTGCCGCAAATTATTTGGACCGCCAACCCAGTAGGCGAAATTAATTATACCAATAGTCAGTGGAAGGATTATTCCAACTCTATTTATCCGACTGACTGGATCAGTTTCGCCCACCCCGAAGATAAAGAAAAAGGCCGTCAGGCTTGGGATGAATCGATAAAAAATGGAAGCCCTTTGGAAGTCGATGTCAGACTTAAGAGCAAGAGCGGCAGCTACCGTTGGTTTCTTTTAAGGGCGGTAACCACCCGCGATAAACATGACAAGATAATAGGCTGGTGTGGTTCAGCGACCGATATTGAAGACCGGAAAATTCAGGCCAAGGAACTTTCCGATGCCAAGAGCGAAGCCGAACGGGCCAATGCCACCAAAAGTGCTTTTCTGGCCAATATGAGCCATGAAATCCGAACGCCTCTGGGCGCCATCCTGGGATTCACCGAACTGCTTCGGGATCCCAACACCGGCCCTGAGGAAAGGCTTGGATACCTCGATATCATTTGTCGCAACGGCAAGGCCCTGACGCGGGTCATCGACGATATACTCGATCTGTCCAAGGTCGAGGCGGGGCATCTTGAGATCGAACAGATGCCCTTCAGCCTGCCGGATCTTTTAAGCGAGATCACATCTTTGTTCAGTGAAACGGTAAAGGCCAAGCGGCTCTATCTCACCCTCGCCATTGATTCCAACGTACCGAATCAGGTGCTTTCCGATCCGGCGCGTTTGCGACAGATCCTGATCAACATCATAGGTAATGCTGTTAAATTCACCAGTCTGGGCGGAATTAAAGTCAAGGTGGAGGCGGCCCATCTTAAAAGCGGCAAATCCAAGATCACGATTTCGGTATCGGACACCGGACCCGGGCTGATGCGTTCCCAGCAGAAGAAATTATTTCAGCCCTTTACCCAGGCGGACAATACGACGACGAGGAAGTATGGGGGAACCGGCCTTGGCCTCGCGCTGTCACGACGGCTCGCCCAGGCAATGGGTGGGAATATTGCTATTTCAGAATGTAAGCTGCGACGGGGGTGTACCTTCCAGATAACGATAGAAGTTGCCCATCCGGAAGTTGATGTCAAGCATGCGGAAAGAGCGGATGACCTTCAGACGGAGACCGGCGTCCTTGTCAAGGCGCGCGTGCTTCTCGTGGAAGACGCCCTGGACAATCAAATTCTCATTAAACGTATCCTGACTAAAAATGGCGCCAAAGTAGACATAGCCAATAATGGATGCGAAGGGGTCGAAAAGGCAATGTCTGGTGATTATTCTATCGTCCTCATGGATATTCAAATGCCTATCATGGACGGTTATGAAGCCATCCAAAAGCTGCGTTCGCTTGGTTATAAGGGCATGGTCTACGCACTGACCGCTCATGCCATGGCAGAAGAGCGTAAAAAGACCCAGGTGGCTGGTTATGATGGCCATCTTACGAAACCACTTGATACGGAGGTTCTGGTTAAAACCGTCAGGCTTCATATAAAAGACGAAAACAGTGAATTGCGGCTGTGAAATTCTGCTGACTGAAGCCTGGTGGTCAAAGGCTTTTATTGATATCTTCCCCGCCAACGCTGTGCCCAAACTTGGGTCAAGGGAAAGGGGTGGGGTTTGAGTCTTCGAAAAAAAGCTGGAGCACGTTGTCCAGGTTGCCTCATGCGCTTGGAATTTTGTATGTGTACCCTCATTCCGAGGCTCAATCTCGCAACACGGCTTATAGTCGTCATGAGCAAAAGGGAATTGATAACCCCTACCAATACCGGACGCTTAGCCGCGCAGGCACTCAGCAATAGCGTTATCCTGAGCAACGGTGATCAAAATCGGCCGTTTCAACTGCACGACCATTTGATGGTCAACTGCCCAAGTCTTGTGCTTTATCCCAGCGATCAAGCCCAGGTGCTTGACGCCGCTTATAGGAAGCAATTTACAGGTCCGATCAACCTCATCGTCCCAGACGGCAACTGGCGTCAGACAAGCAAGATGCGGCGTAGAGTTCCTGGCATGAATGATTTTCCGCAAGTGACACTACCCTTGGGTTTGCAATCCGCTTATCGAGTCCGCAAAGAGACCAAAGCGGAAGGGCTTGCGACGATAGAGGCGATTGCCCGAGCCATGGGTGTCCTCGAAGGCTCTGCGGTTCAACAGGCCTTGGAAGACGTATTGGATACAATGGTCTTACGAACTATGGCCAGTCGGGGACAATAAGTCTGCGTCTAACTATCAACGAGCCCTGCCGTCGGAGTTCTTGCCATTGAGCGTTTAGACGGGACCATTCAGTTTTAAAAAGCGTGAGAGATATTTGGCGGTAAGGCTTTTTTTGGATCGCGCGACTTCCAGAGGGCTACCGCTGGCCACGATCTTTCCGCCTTCATCCCCTGCCCCCGGTCCCATATCAATGACCCAGTCACTGGCGGCAACCACCCGCATATCATGTTCAACCACGATCACAGTATTGCCTGCTAGGACTAGGCGTTCCAGCTGTATCATCAGCCGATCCACATCGGACGGGTGCAGGCCCGTTGTCGGCTCGTCCAGGATATATAGCGTGTCGCCACGACTGATGCGCTGCAGTTCCGTTGCGAGTTTAATGCGCTGCGCCTCCCCACCAGAAAGTTCTGTCGCAGGCTGCCCAAGGCGCAGATAACCCAATCCAACTTCAGTCAAAATGCTTAAGGCGCGATTGATAGGGGATTCATCGGCAAAGAACGCAAAGGCGTCGTCAACCGTCAGGGCGAGGACGTCTGCGATGTTCTTATCTTTGTACTTCACCTCTAAAGTCTTTTCGTTATAACGCGCGCCCTGACAGACCGGACAGGGGGCATAGACGCTCGGCAGAAAGAGCAATTCCACCATCACAAAGCCTTCCCCTTCACAGTTTTCGCAGCGGCCTTTGACGACGTTAAAGGAGAAACGGCCGGCATCGTATCGTCGCGACTTTGCCATAGCTGTCGAAGCAAAAATTTTTCGCACATGATCAAAGAGACCCGTATAAGTCGCTAAATTCGATCGAGGCGTTCGGCCAATCGATTTTTGATCGACTTTTACCATGCGTTTGATGGCATCCAATCCGCTGACGATCTCACCTCCGAGCGTTTCGACCAAGCTTCGCTCCAAGGCCTCGCCTTCCTCCTCCTCAGTGACGATCTCCTGGCCCAGACCTTCGGCCACGAGTTCGACGAGCACTTGACTGACCAGACTGGATTTACCTGAGCCCGAGATTCCGGTGACGCTGGTCAGCACACCCAGAGGAATATCCACCTTGAGTTCCCTGAGATTATTCCGACTGACGCCTTTGATTTTTAACCAGGATTTAGGCTTTAAAATAGCATGATCTGGCAGCGAATGGCTTCCGAATAGAAAGCGCCGTGTCTGGGATGCTTCAACGTCTTTTAAGCCTTTGGTCGGACCGCTATAGAGGATGTGGCCACCATGCACCCCGGCGGCGGGACCGACGTCGACTATCCAATCGGCATGCTGAATGACATCGATTTCATGCTCGACGACAAAGAGGGAATTACCTGAGTCCTTCAATTTATCAAGCGCCCTTAACAGGGCCTCCGTGTCGGCAGGATGAAGGCCCGCCGAAGGTTCGTCGAGGACATAGACGACCCCAAAAAGATTGGATCGTACCTGCGTCGCCAACCTCAGACGCTGCAATTCACCCGGGGAAAGGGTCGGCGTGCTCCGTTCTAGGGAGAGGTAACCCAGGCCTAAATCCAGCACAACGTTCAAGCGTCCCAGGAGATCGCCGGCGATGCGTTTAGCCACCAACGCCTGCTCGGGGTGAGCGACCGCTATCTTTTTGAGGGACGAATGACTGCCGTCGGCAAAAGGTCTAAAAATTAACTCGAGTTTTTTGAGGGGAAGGGCCGACATATCCGCAATATCTAGACCGGCGAATGTCACCGACAAGGACTCGCGGCGCAGACGTTTGCCGAGGCATTCTTTGCATTCGCTGCTGATCATATAACGGGCCACACGTTTCTTCATCAAAGCGCTTTGGGTATTGGCGAAAGTCGTCAGCACGTAGCGGCGGGCACCCGAAAAATTACCTGTGTAGCTGGGTTCTTCCTTTCTCTTCAGGGCCCGCTTCACATCAGCCGCCTCGAAGCCGGCATAAACAGGGACCGACGGCTGCTCTTCGGTAAACAGTATCCATTGCCTGTCGGCTTTTGGTAGATCGCGCCACGGCGTGTCGATGTCGTAGCCCATCGTCACGAGCATGTCCCGAAGGTTTTGGCCATGCCACGCTGGGGGCCAGGCGGCAATAGCCCTTTCCCTTATCGATAGACTATCGTCGGGAACCATGGATCTTTCGGTGACTTCGTAAACGCGGCCGAGTCCGTGGCAGGTGGGGCAAGCTCCTTCCGGAGTATTGGGCGAAAATGATTCGGCATAGAGCAGAGCCTGTTTTGCGGGATACGTTCCCGCCCGGGAATAGAGCATCCTGAGTAGATTGGAAAGTGTGGTGACGCTGCCGACTGATGACCGGGTGCTTGGCGATCCGCGCTGCTGCTGCAGGGCAACGGCCGGCGGCAAACCATCGATCTCATCGACCTCTGGCACCGACATTTGATTGAAAAGCCTGCGGGCATAGGGTGAAACTGACTCGAGATAGCGGCGTTGGGCCTCGGCATAAAGGGTACCAAACGCAAGGGATGATTTCCCTGAGCCCGACACACCAGTAAAGACGACCAGGGAGTCCCGAGGTATCTCAACATCAATGTTTTTTAGATTGTGTTCACGGGCTCCACGGACCCTGACGAAACCAGAACTAGGATTAGAATTGGAATTGGAATTGGAAATTCCGGGACTCTGCTGGTCTTTATCGACTTTCATTTCCACTCTCTATAGGTCTGAATATAAGCTTTAACGGCTAGAATTAAGTAGGGATCGAAGTCCTGATACCCTTCCCTCTGCGTTTGGGCTAAGTTAGCATAAAGAATTCCTGACTATCTACAACTTGACTGCTTCAACAGGCGCGGAATTTGCAAGGTCCTCTCTTGAAAAGCCAGGCATTCAAGCTTGAGAGGGGCGAAATCTAACTATTTGCGACTCAGTCTGGGGCGGGACTGAAGATGTCGCTTCTAGACCTTCGTCTTTGGACCCTGATGATTTATAATCGTAGCAACCCTGCAAGGAGATGCCGATGAAGACTGTCCAGACCTATTTCAGTGCCCTGCTCACCGAAGAAGACGGCATAATCTTTGAAGAGATGAAACTGCATGAGCAAAAAGATGGATTGTATCTTTATCGCGGCGAAGCTCGGCGGGATGCCCATGTAGCCGAATTGGAAAAAATCATCAAAGCATCCCCAAAATACGCACAAAAGACTATAAATGTCTTTAAGAACGCGTAAGAGTCCGCTGCCCTCAGCCATCGATACCCTTGATGGCAGTGGAGCCAAGCCATGGCAAGGTGTGCTTTCTGAGACGGTGGGCCTGTATATATAGGCCTCTGCAGCGACCTTCATGCATGGCTCAGAAACATAAATGAAATTTTGGCATGATCGCTAGGACTATAATTCCGATTCATGACGAAGAGAACGGGCAGCCTTGGCGAGCGAGGCCTGAATGGCTTCGTAAGGTGCAGGTTTGAGTAGAAAATCAAAGACTCCCAGGTCAATGAGCTCCTTGTGTTTCTCGATCAGGTTTGAGCCTGATTGAATGATAAAGGGTGTTTGATAACCCTCGTCTCTCAATTTTTGCAAAAGATCGGTCCCTGACATCTGGGGCATATGTAAATCAGAGATGATAATATCGACCTTTGACGATCGTACCCGAGCCAGGGCTTCCATGCCACTCGCTGCAGGAATTGGCTTATAGCCAAGCTCATCTACTACTTCGACCATGATCTCCCTCAAGTCGATATCGTCTTCTACGACCAGGACAAAAAGAGCTATATGCACACATTATCCTTGGCTAGGGGCTAGGGCAGCAGCGCCTTGAGTGATTTGACCAGGGGTGGTGGCCAAAAATGGCCTGGTCGCTGCCAGGGTCCAGGCGACTTTTCGAAAGATCGTTGTATCGCACCTTTAGCTCCTCGTAAAGCAGTGTTCAAAGCATTGGAAACAGTTCCATCTACACGCCACTGCTAGCCTTATGGGGCCGTGATGTCTCGGCCGGGGCATAGGGGAAGGGAGATCTCTGGAAAGCTTCCCTTTTAGCTTCCTCAAAAAAAATCGAGGATGACCTTGGGTTTGAAGCCATGGAAATATATTATAGGCATTCGACCGCGTGCCTCCGTTTGAGCATGCATGCATCGCTTTTCTCGTTTTTATATTGGGGCGAGCTGAGAGGGCTGTTGAACCTCGACGAAAGACCTGAGTGCCAGACCTTTCTTGAGAACTTTAAGAACAAAGAGGGCATCAAAGAGTCGGATATCCCCCGTTCATAAACGAATGGAAAGGCCGGGCCCCCAGGATATTGACGCTAAAGGAGCTGCCCTTTTTATAGCAATGGCGCACGAGGGGTTTTACAGCAGGCTCAAGGGCACCGAAGTTCCCGCAGCGTTTAAAGATTTATGTGAAGGTGTTAAAGGCTAGGGGCTGTTGACGTTTGGCTACGCCAACGTCGAACATCCCCAGTAACGC
>CAXSGP010000099.1:0-17322 GCA_964236955.1 uncultured Oligoflexus sp.
AATTTCCGGATCAAGGGTTCAGGTGTTGGGAGCTTTCCTGTTGGAAATTCACAAGCAGATGGTATTTTTCAATTTTTTTGTTGAAGTAATTGAGGTGAAAAATTTTATGGCATTTAATGAAGGTTTTATGAACGCTTTCAATGAGAGAAGCAGGCACCCAATCACCAGGAACCCCTGTATAAACTGTTACTTCAATTGGTCTGCGGGATGCAGAGGCAATTTTAGGCCATGCCTCTGCATTAAACTTTAATTATGAGCTGCTGCTGGGTGCGGAAAGGGAAATATTACTTCCACACTCCAGTAACGACTGGGCTGGAAGCATCCTTTTTATTGAGATCGCCCAAACCTAGGACTTCTTCGACAGTATGGAGAAAACCGTAATGATCGATTCTATTTGAAAATTCCGAACCAGGTTTGACTACGTCGCCATAGAAGCTTGTGTAGATATGGTTGCCTCCAAACAGCGAACTTTCGTCGAAAGTAAAGACAACCAGAGTGCGAGGCGGTAGTTTTGAAGTCAGCAGCGGTAGAAAAGTAGACTTAACCCAATTGTCGGCATAAGCGACTCCGGTGTCGTGGCCGTCATCGGAAAGGTTTGGAATATAGAGGGAATAGTTCGGCAATGTGCCAGCCTTGAGATCGCCAGCCAACTGCTCTCCATTCACAATAAGGGCACATCGGGCCGGATTGGATTGGACATTTTTAAAGCTCAAAAAGGGGACATGTTTTCTTGCATATTCTCCGGATTTTGCAGCGAGAAAGCAGTGACCGGGATAATCATCGGCATAGACCTTCCAGCTTTTGCCCGCCTCTTCGATGAGATCACCGATATGTCTGTCATCGATGGTGACATTGCTATCTCCTGTAACCCCAAAGGTTTCACCGCCAATCATGGCGAGATAATTCGGTTGGGAAGGGTGGGTCTCAGCGTAAAAATTGCTAAGGTTTGCGCCCCGTTTGGCGATGCTGGCAAAGGTAGGCTGGGCCATCGCCTTGTTGTAATCGGTATTTTCAAATTCAACAATTATGACGTGATCGACTTGGGGAAGCGGGGCACTTATTGGCGCTCCCTGCAGTTTTGAACTGGCAAGAACAATGCTGACTAGAGCGCAGTTTTTGTATCTCATGACGTTCTCCAAATATTATCGAAAATTGTCGGCATTATAACGTCACGACATGAACTTCAAATGAATACAGAGATATTTATTCCCCAAAAATGGTCCAGAATTATGAAAGCCGTCGGATAAACTAGCGGACAGCCTCTGCCGCGCGCAGGGTAACACATAATATTGAGCCCTGAGCGCTCGTTTCTGCCAGATGAACTGTGCCCCCAAGGCTGGTCACGGCTCTTTTAACAATCGATAAACCTAAACCTGATCCCCCTGCCAGCCTTTCATCCCCCCTATAGAAAGGTTCAAAGAGATGGGCTTTAAGTTCTTCACTAAATCCAAAACCTTCGTCTTTTATCAAGACGGTTATTGCATCCGCCTGTCGACGCCAGCTGACCTGTATCCTGGAATGGGGGGGCGAGTAAATGATGGCATTTTCCAGGAGATTGCCAAAGATTTCAGTGAGTAGGTACGCATCCGCTAGCACCAAACATGCGGACGCTCCGTCTCGATAGCAGCTAATACCTTTTGCCTTAGCTTGAAAATGAAACAGCTTCCACTGAGTCTCTAGAAAAGGCACAAAATCAATCAACTTTAAAATCGGTTTTGATTCAAACGTTACCCGTGAGGATGAAATTAATTTCTGGGTGAGTTGGCTCATCTGCCTGACTCCGATTTGAAGATCGCTGATGCCCTCCATAAGCTCCGCCATGGTTCTTTCTTTTCTTACCAATACTTCGAGTGTCGCTTGTATCGCTGTGACTGGCGTCTTCAGTTGGTGGGCCGCTCTAGCCATGAATAAAAGCATCTCTTCATATACCGCAGTTGCCTCATTATGCATTTCGGTGAGTTTTTCGACGATAGATTTAACTTCTATCGTGCTTGGTTGCGAAAGGGTTGGAAAGGAAAGTGTCGAACTAAAGTCGCTGGCGGAGAGAGACTTCGTAAGGAGCGAGAGATCACGTGTAAGGCGGCGCACGATATACTGGAAGAGGAGAAGGGAAAACACCAACAGCCCTATGAGAAATGGCACGCTGGATCGAATCGTGTTGTTTACTAGACCCTGGTAGGGTGCGGCATCGTTGCCAATCAGGAGGCATAATTCAGGGGTTTTCGTGCCTGCCGGAAGGCTCTCGCCGACTTCCACGTCAACCACGAAACGATAAGAGAAGACTCGATAATTTGACGAGCCGGATTTGACAAAACGAAAGGGTTGGGAGAGATCGCAATCGATGTTTGGTGATTCTGAGCTGGCCTTGAGCAAGGTTTGTGCGTCAAGGGTATAGTATCGGAAAAAAGACGTGAATTTCAGGGTCTCATAGAGACTGACGAATTGACGCGAGAATTCAAAATCAATGCCTCCTCTGCGATCGAGATTGACGAGGCTCGAAAGTGTCAGCGCCTCGCTCTGGAGGAGTCTATCCATTTCCTGCTCGGTCAAACGAGTTTGCCCCCTATAGAAAACATAGGTCGAACAAACCAAGAACAAGATAAAGATAAAACCACAGGCCCACAGCAACTTTTGAGATAAGCTGGCGCTTTTCATCGAATCACATATCCTTCGCCTCGAACCGTTTCTATTACCGACGGAAGTCCCGCGCCCTCCAGTTTTCTGCGTAGTCTATTGATGAACACATCGATGACGTTGCTTTCCTGCTCAGCCGCATCTGCATAAATATGCTCGGCGATTTTCTGCCGGGACAGGATCTTTGATCGCTTTAGGAAAAACAATTCCAGCACAGAAAATTCCATGGCGGTCAATTTTAGAAGTTCTCCATGCGACTTCGCGAAACGCGCGGAAAGATCGAGCAGGAGTTCGCCTATCTGCAAAATATGCCCATAGACCTGATATTTTCTGCGAATCAAAGCCCCTATGCGTAGGAGTAACTCTTCAAACACAAACGGTTTGGTAAGATAATCGTCAGTTCCGAGGCGAAAGGCCAAAGCTTTGTCGGCAATGGTATCTTTTGCCGAGAGCATGATAACAGGAGTCTGATGGCTCAAGCTGCGAACCGATCGCAGAATATCCAATCCGGACCCATCAGGCAGCATAATGTCCAGCACTATGGTGTCATATTCTATTTCGCGGCTCATATGAAGGCCATCAAGAAGATTATCGACCCAATCGACGGCATAGCCTTCTTCAGTCAGTCCTTTTTGGAGAGCTTTGCCAATCAGATTTTGATCCTCAATGATTAATACCCGCAAAATTCTACCTCAAGCTTCCATAGGGACCACTGATGGTTTTAGATTATTAACAACCCAGAATAATGAGCCGAAATGAATGCAACATGAATCAGGGAAATTCCTTCAGGCTTTTCATTAGGGATGGCATTCCCCAGGTTCGAAGCCCTTTGCTATTGAATTTCCATCGGAATGGCTTTCTGAATGACGGATGATAAATCAAGCGTTTCAAACCTTGAAAAGCTACGGCACTCTGCTGATGTACATGCGCCCAAGTTCAGTGCGGAGTCCTCAGGGTTGATAGGTAAGAGACCGGGCGCCACTCGTAAAGTGTCAGATCAATACAAGTTTATCAATGCCTCTGTGGCAATCAATTTCGCCAATACGCCCAGCCTATTCTCATGCTTCTTTTTGGCTGGACCGGCCTCAGCCAAATTGCCAGAGAATTTTCAAATTCCCCAAGCGTTTTTACCCTGACCCGGGCCGCTCCTGACTTTCCTCGAAATCGCGTTAAGAGGCGATGGCATCGAAACGGTCTAAATCAGTCCAACGCTCAGCTCGATCCCATCGATTTTGTATTCGCCATCGACTCTCTATCAAATCCTCGAAATCGAAAATCAAGAGGGTCGCTCGCGAGCGCTGGAATGTATCCGCTCTATCTTTGGCTGGGGAAGTGAAAACTTAGGAAACTGGAGCTTTTGAACAGGATGCATTGTTGAAATTTCATGAAGCTTGAAAGGAGACGGAAAAGTGCAATCGATTCTTTTGGCTCGACCCTTCGAAATAAAACGGTTAGCATCTTTTAAAATTCTAAAGGAGTTTGGCTCATGCGCTTCATTTCAAAATTTGGATTTTCACTAGTTTTTGCAGTGAATTTAGCCTCGCATGCTTGGGCTGCAGACGTGCCACTTGAGAAATTTGCCAGTGTCCAGGTGAGCATTGACAAAGGTAGCTTTGAAAAGGAGAAAGCTGGCATCCACACACTTTTCGTCATCCTTTACGATAGGGAGGCAAGCACTCCAAGACCATATGGCGCACTTAAGGTGGATTTGAAAGAAGACGCTAAGGGCACATTTTATACAGGGGATCTCACATCGGGAAACATCACCACAATGGGCGAAGGCCCCCTGCCCAAAAAATTCAAAATTAAGGCCCGCCTGGATAAGGACGGTTCTGCAGGAGGCGATTTGCCCGGAGATTTAGTGGGAATAGTCGAAAACGTGGCTGCCGGTGAAAAAGCCAAAATCAAGATCAGTCAACTGATCAAGTAAAGTTTCTAAACTTCGGCTCTTGGGCCACCTGGAGGTGGCGCTGAAGGCCCAAAGAGGACCAACCGGATGAGTCGGCTACTTTTTACTGCAAACGATTCCCTTGGCACTATCACAGGGAAAACTACCTTCGCCTTGCAGGAGCAACTGGCCTCCGTTACCTGCTTCATTAAAATTAACCGAATCAATGATCGCATCCTTGGTGGTCGCGACTTCAATAAGAGGGTTGTTGCCACGAGCGATGACGAACAAAGCGCCCACATGAATGCCAATATCAAAGTGAACAACATTCTGGTTGCCAGCGACAAAGAGGCAAATCGCCTTGATGCTAGTCGTCGCAGGCTGGCTTGCCAGGTCTACATCGACTGAATTCTGGTTTCCTGTCACTTTCATCGCCAGAGCCTGTGAGCTGCTAAGCTTGATATCTTTGGTGGAACCAGAGACTTTAATATTTATAGCGTCGAGACCGCTTAGCTTCGCACAATCCGCTATATCTGTGTCTTTGCCACCAGGGGTTCCCCCGATTCCATCAGTCTCTTTAGGCCCTTTAACTTCTTTCGTTTCTTTGGTCTCAGGGTTTCTATTATTTCCTCGATCTATGGCAACAGTTTCGGAGGAAGAAGACGATTTTTCGGGCGGATTTAGAATAGCGTCAGCCGATACTTCATCATCGACAACCTGAACTTTGAAGGCTTGTTTCGAACTAGCGGCTTCAGAAAACTCACTGCTGTCGCAGCCCGTTGCCGTCAGGCCAGAAAGCATACTCAAGATCAGGATTTTGCGGTGCATGGTGATTCTCCAAGAATTGTTTGAAAGTTTCAGCAACCCATCATTGACTAACGGCCGTTGCCTATGGGCAGGAATAGAAAGTTTTATTGCTTTATAAACTCACCGGCGTTGGCGTACACAACTGTTCGGATGAATTTCCCAAAAACTTGAGAAAAACCGGTTATAGAACTTAAGTAATAGATCCTTACAGGATCCTTTTATACACAGAAATAGGCTCAAGTTTGCCTGCCGAAAGCCGATACGTGACAGTGTGTGAGTGGTCCCACCATCCATGAGGTCGAACGTGGGTAAGGCAAAAGCCATCGATAAAGCTAAGATAGAAGTCAAGCCGAGTTCTTACCTCGACTATCGCCTCTATCTCAAAGCGCTTTATGAGCATTGCAAGAAAGCGTCAGAAAGCTACTCCTATCAAAAATTCGCTTTGGACCTAGGTTTCGGCGCAACCACGGTGATGCATCAGATCGCAAGCGGCTACCGTCCCCTCAGTGTCAAGGCGGCTACGACTATTGCCAAGACCCTTGGAATTCCCTCAGCCGAATCGAAGTATTTCATCGCTACGGTTGAATTTTGCAATGCTAAAGATGCAGGAAAACGTGACTTGCATTTTGAGAAATTACGGGCTCTAAAGCAAGAGACTCTTCCGGATGAAATGGACCAGGACCTCCTTTCATACTTCGCTGAGTGGTATAATCCGGTTATCTGGGAACTCGTTGCCTCACCAGCCTTTCAGCCCGATCCCAATTGGATCGCTAAAAAAATCGTTCCCCATCTTAAGCCGGCTGTCGTGCAAGAAAGTCTGGACCTGCTCCAGCGATTGGGTTTGATCGTCTACGATGAAGGAGCGAAGACCTATCGCCAGACTAAAGACAGGGTGACGACGGGTCACCGAATCAAGGGCCTGGCTTTGGTTAGTTATCACAGCAGTATGATAACTCACGCGAAGACTGCGTTGACGACGATGAACGGGACCCGGCGGGACGTGAGTGCTTTAACTGTAAATGTTAGCGATGAAACTGCTAAAAAGTTAAGAACTATGATCCATGCGTTTCAATTGCAATTGCTTGATGAAGCGGAACGGGCCGGACCAGGCGAGGAAATCTATCAAATCAATATACAACTGTTTCCTTTTACGGAGTAAAAATCAGATGAAGAATGCATTTGCATCAAAAATAGGATTTTTACTCTGCGTTATCGCTCTTGATGGATGCGGAGGAACCCTTGGGGGCAATCCCGAACTCACTCAAGGAGGAGCGTCAGGGCCCGTTGCGGGAACGCCAGGGCCTGTCGTGAGCAATCCTGACCCGACAGGAGGCAACCCCGACGCCACTCAGGGAACGGGCATATCCTTTGCTTTGACAGACGCGCCGGTTGCCGATGCTAAGAACGTTTTCATTTCGATTCAAAGCCTAGCGGTTTTTAAAGAAGGCGAAGACTGGATCGAAATCCCTCTTCAAAATGCAACGGAAGTTGACCTGCTTCAACTGCAGGGTGGACTTTCGACTCCGCTTGCAGCGCTTGAGACCCTCGCAGCCGGAACTTATACTCAGACGCGCATAATCCTGTCTGATTCGAGCCCGGCGCGCCTTATCGGTCTCGATGGGCAGGAGCATATACTCAAAGTGCCAAGCGGCAGTGAAAGTGGGCTTAAGATCAAACAGTCGATCATTGTCGAAGCTAACAAAAAGGCAAGATTCACCATCGATTTCGATCTGCGAAAGTCATTAAAATTGACAGGCAATGGTAACGGCAATGGCGGCAAGTACATGCTAAAGCCAGTGCTAAGGCTGATTGAGAATGTTCAATCAGGGAGCATCTCAGGCAGTGGGTCGAACAGCTCGGTCCTTTGTCTCTATGAAGCGGGCACAGTCAAAGATACCAACGATTCTTGCGACAATGCCTTAACGTCCCTCAGCTTGAATTTATCATCATTTGGCTTAAAATTTATACCCGCCGGCAATTATGCCGTGCGCTTCTTTAAAGATGGCCTTCCAGTGAAGGATTTAGAGAATATAACGGTGATTGCCGGGCAAAATACTGAGATTGCAGACCCACCCTGATCTTTCCAGGGATCGAGCGCACCGGTCCCTAGAGGTCCTGCATCCACGGCTTTGCCCGATAGCGGTCCCACGCATCGGGAAGTATCGTTACCACCGGGCCATCGATATCGCCACGCGCAGCCATGCGGAGTGCTGCGACCACATTGGTTCCGGCCGATCCCCCGACGAGCAAGCCTTCTTCCCTGATGAGTCTTTTGACCATCGCAAAACTTTCCTCATCAGTCACGCTCTCGGCCATGTCGATGAACTCGCGCTTAAGATTATCAGGCGGCTCACTGCCTCCTATGCCCTCGACCTGATAGGAACCATCCGGTCCCAAAACTCCCGTGCGAATCCAATCAGCCAGCGACGAACCCACCGGATCAGCAAGAACGATTTTCACCGCAGGCAGATGTCTTTTCAAACAGCGACCCACCCCTGAAATTGTGCCTCCTGTACCAGCGCCCGCAACAAATGCGCCCACACGATAGGCGGTTTGGTCGAGGATTTCGCGGCCAGTCGTCAACTCGTGGAGCAAGACGTTAACTGGATTGCAAAACTGATCCGTCAGAAACCAAGCATTCTCTTCGGCAAGTCGCTTCGCAACATTTCGAAAGTTCTCGGCACTCGAGGGAGGGGCGTTAGGGGTGACGATAACCTTTGCACCCAGAGCGATAAGCGCCGCACGTTTATCGGTCGACATCTTCTCCGGCATAACGCAGCAAAGTTGGTAACCCTTGGTTGCCGCAACTATTGCCAAACCCAGCCCGGTGTTGCCAGCCGTGGCTTCAATAAGAGTCATGCCAGGACTAAGGACGCCCCGCGCCTCTGCATCCTCGACAATGGCCTTTGCCAGCCGGTCTTTGACCGATCCCCCTGGATTGAGCTGTTCGCATTTGACCAGAATCGGAACGGAGAGGTCGCGGCCTATGGATTTCAATGGAATGAGTGGCGTATGCCCCACCAGATCAAGCAGATTTTTAAACATGGTCGATTCTCCCTAAAATCCGCCACGTGCCTGCAGGCGACGGAACAGCTGATCCTTTCTCTTACGTGGAATCGGCGGGCAATCCAAGGTCGAGATAAGACCCGGACGCAAAAAAAAACGGCCTCCAGGAGAGGCCGCACCAATCTGATCCGGCAAGTCAATCGACTATTCCGCAGGGCAACCGGCAAAGAGTTTGGGAACGATGGCCTTCAAATCGGCCATTTCATTAGCGATAGAAAGCTTGTAATTCGTGCGCAATCGAACCGCCGGCAGCATCCCGTCATCAAGCTTAAGCATGACGGCATCAAAAACAAAGTCGCCATCGGCTTCGACGTTTTTTATTGAGTTGATTTTCAGGTTACACCTGGTCGATTTTCCATTGTAAGTCTTCACGATATCGCTAACGTGTTGTAAAGCCAAAGCCTCACCTTTGTCATCGTTAGGACTGGGTGCAGGACTTGGTGCGGGATTGGGAGCGGGGCTGGTTCCGGCAGCCCAAACCGGTTGCTCAAGCACCGACTTCAGGAACGCATAGGTCTTTGGCAGGTTTTTTTGAATAAAGGAATGAGTCGCGGGGGAACAGTAATAGTTATGGAAAGTCTCTGCGAAGAATTCGGCATCTGAGGCAAAGGCATAGTCACGCACCAGATTAACACGCGAGACGCCGCTGGTTTTGTTGTAAGCATCGGCTTCGCCCATCAAGTCTTTCAGATTCGCTTCCCAGGCCTGGTTGGATTTACCCGCGCGTCGTTGAACGATTCCTTCGACCCCGTGACCGATTTCATGAATCATCGCAAAGCTTATGGCATTAGGATAGCGTGAGGTTAGATTGATGACCCGCGGCCCTCTATTATTTGAAGAGCACGAACCCATGACGCCACCGGTACCAAGATCGGCCTTAACGAAGCCGGTGAATACGCCGTTCTTCTTTAGGCTCAGCAGTTCGGCGCGATAGGACGGAGGGATCGCATTGAAATGCTTGAGAAGAGCTGGGATTTCGCTGCTGGGGAAATTACTGAATAAGCCCGGCACTGAGTTGACGTCATTGCTCAGTTGCTGATATTGCGCGGCCGAATAATCGGTGCAGGCCAGAGTTTGATTGGTAAGGGCACTGGTGTCCGACGATTCCTGCTTTTTACAGCTGGCACCCAAGGTGATCGCGGTCATGGCGAAGAGGAGAAGACTTCTTTTCGATTGAATTGTCACGGGCACCTCGGGAAATTCGTTTTTAAGCACTGGGACCTATTTATTTTCAGCTTATCGGCGCAACGGATTTGAAAATTGAGGGTGGGCCAAAAATAAATGATTACTTCTTTAAAAATAAAGGCTTACCAAGCTTTTTTAGAAATTAATGAGTGAGCGGCAGTTACCACCGATAAGGATCGTAGGGAGGTCTGGCTGATGACCCCAAACCAATAGAAGGTTTCGGCCTCTATACACCTCAGCTGGATGCAAGAACGATGGAGTTCAACCGGCCCTGGTCCGTCTTATAGGTCCGCATATCCGGCCCGTCCCTGGGTCGTCGGGCTTTAGGACCCGCTGTTTTCAGCCCAGAAAAGGCCAAAAAGTCGCATTTTAGGCTGTTCTTCTCCCAAAAATTCATGGCATGGAGTGTCAAAGGAAACTAAGCTAGCCTGATGTCTCCTATGGAAACGGCCCCGCTTGGCTCTGAAGGATATCAGCGATGGATCAAGAACCTGTGACTATGCTGCCTGAACTTCCCATTGAAGGGGAAGGAGATCCGGCCTCAATCGGCAGTTATCCCGTCGACAGTCTTCTGATCAGAACGGATCAAAGGACAGTTCACGATGTTTTACGTCGCGAGCAGCAGGGCTACTTCATCCTCGATCCCGACTTTCAAAGAGCCTTTGTCTGGGAACCGGAGCGCCAAAGCCGTTTAATCGAATCGCTGCTGATGCGCATTCCCTTGCCTGTATTTTACCTGGCGGAAAATCAGGACGGCAAACTCGTCGTTGTCGACGGTCTGCAGAGGCTTTCAACCCTGAAGCGCTTCATAGCCAATCAGCAGGAACTCCTGCTGGATAATCCCGATCTTAAAGGCAAGACCTTTGAGACGCTTCCACCCAAGTTCCAAAACCGTATTGAAGATGCCCAGCTCACTCTTTACATCATCGATGCAAAAGTTCCGGATCGAGTTCGGCTCGACATTTTTGAACGGGTCAATTCCGGTCGCCCCCTCACGCGCCAGCAAATGAGGAATGCTCTCTATCAGGGGCCTGGCACGGAATTTCTTAAGATGGCGGCGCTCACACCCGAATTCATCGATGCAACGGCCGACAGTCTGCCAGCGGATGAAATGAAGGACCGCGAGGCCATCAATCGTTTCTGCGGATTTTATCTCCTCGGCGCCGAGGCCTTTAAAGGGGATATCGATGCATTCCTGGCAGAAGCTCTTAGAAAGGTCAATTCGATGAGGGCAATCGAGATCGAAGAGATGATGAGCAAGTTCCGCTTGAGCATGAAAGCCAATGCCAAGGTTTTCGGAGCCAATGCCTTCCGTAAGCACACCGAAGACCAACTGCGGCGCAATCCAATCAATCTCTCGCTTTTCGATATTTTTTCCGTCCTCTTTGCGAAGTTTGACGCCAATGACATCTATCGGGCTCGAGAAGCCATAAGGGAAGGCTTTTATGCCCTCCAGAGCGACGAAAAATTCGTCGCATCGATCACCTTTGCAACGAGCGACATCAAAAAAGTCGCCAGTCGCTTTAAAAAGCTCGAAACCATGATAGAGGGAGCAATTTCGTGATCTCAGAAATCTATCTTGAGTCATTCAAATGCTTTGAGCGTCTGACCCTGCCTATGAATTCCTTTACCCTTCTCACTGGGCTCAATGGAGGCGGTAAGTCCACCATTCTCCAGGCTCTGCTCCTCATTCAGCAAAGTCTGGTGGAAAATCCGGCGACAGGTAAAATCCTCCTTTCCGGCTCTATCGTCAATCTTGGGACAATCAAGGACGTCGTCGATAAAGTCAACGGCGTTCGAAAGTTCAAACTTGGATTTACGATCCAGGCGACGACGAGCACCTGGACATTCGAAGGGGATCGAAACGATGAGGATGGCCTGAGCATCCCCATTGTCGCTATCGATTGGCGCAGCGGAGACAAAAAGGGCCAGCTTAAGCACCCCAAGATATCCGATGTCTTTGACAACTCGGGTCAATGGCCGGCGCAGATTATCAAAAATATTAAATATGTCCCTGCCGACCGCATATCTCCCCGGGAGACTTTTCCGCTCGATGACCTCGATCCGCAGCGCTCGCTTGGTCACCAGGGCGAAAAGTCGATAGGCCTCCTCTATTGGCTTCAATCCGAGAATATTGATAACGATCTGCAGCACCCCAATGAATCGCGCCCGACCCTGCTCCATCAGCTGGAGGCCTGGATCAACACGATTTTTCCTGGGGTCAATATCGATATCCAGCGCATCCGAAACACCAATAAAGTAAGTCTCGGTATCAGGACTAGCAACGCCACGGATTTCCATCGGCCCCAGCATGTTGGTTTTGGCATCACTCATGTGCTGCCCATTATCATAGGCTGTCTGGTCAGTCTTCCAGGTGAGTTGATCGTCGTTGAGAACCCTGAAACCCACCTGCATCCCAGAGCGCAGGTTAAGATCGCCCATTTCCTTGCCGTGGTCGCCGCCTCCGGCCGGCAGGTTATCGTCGAATCCCATTCCGATCACATTCTGAATGGCGTCCGTCGAGCCGTTGCCTCCCAGACCTTAGGTCATGACGCGGCCCTCATTCACTTCTTTCGTCCAAGGGACAATCGAGAAAATGAACCTCAGGTTGAATTCCTTACTCTCGATGCTAAAGGTGGGATCGATCATTGGCCCCAAGGTTTCTTCGACCAGATCGACGAAGACCTGATGGCATTATCCGGACTTAAATAATGCTATTATTGAATGACCAGTCACTGCACGGCCAGTACGCTGACGTGTTGAGTTTTAGCTTGGCCTTGCATACTATTCTTCAACTGGCCGCCTTTGCAAAATCCAAGAAGATGGAAGTTCACGTGTCGCCCTCCCTCTATAATTGTGAGGTGATGGACAAACAGGTCCTGCTCAACTGCATGCACCCGCTCGAACGAAATCTACGCAGCAGCCTCATCCGATTTTTGGATAAAAATCCCAAGTGGGATCGTCATGAAGACCATAAGGACGAAGTTTGGATCGAATGCTTTTCGGATTTGATACAGGGAACCGTTTTAGCGGAAGCTGCGATCCGCAGGCTTTCCAATCAGGACACGGCCATCCTCTCGTTCGATCCGTCGATCTATTCAGAGGAAGTCCTGGATGTTGCCATCGGCGATATGGATTCCCAAGCGCGCACTTTGCTCAAAATCATGAGCATCACCAAGCTCTCCCAGCTCGAAGCCTGGCTGACGGCGATCGTCAAGCCTATCGGCCAATGGGCAGAGCTTCGCGACTGGACCGCTGAGAATTGTAAAGGTATCCGTCTCGCCCCAACTGCCCTGGACAGGCTCGGCTCGCATCCCTTTTCAGGCGGTTCCTGCTCCCGGCTGCAGGATCTGCTCCTCGTCTTAAATGAGCTCGCGCAAAGTCGGGAGGCGGAGACGGGTAAGCTTTCGGCCAAGGGCATGGAGATTAAACAGAAGCATTTTGTGGGGGAAAAGGCCTGGTTTTCTGATTCTTCGGAAACGGAGAAACGGATGTTCAAGGATGAATTGACCTTCCCTCATCCCAGCAATCCTGGGGAATATATTTTTGCCCCCTGGCATGGAAAGGTCAAGATAGGTCAGCTGCGCATTCACTATGACGATAATCTGGGGCTGCCGGAGCATCCTCTTGATGTCGTCTACATCGGTCCAAAAATCACAAAGACCTGATCCCTGGTCGCCATGCAAGGCATAAAAAATGGCCTTCGCGACGATGATCCGCGAAGGCCCTTGCTCTTCTTTTATTAGAAAGCCTGTCTTACACCAATTTGAAACTGACGGCCTCGCACATCGGCCGATTCTCGGTTAAAGGAAACATCGCGGGTCTCCCGATCGGTGAGATAGATACTTGTGATACGGTTTTCAATGTTATACACACCAAGACTGAGCGTGCCAGAACTTGCGTATTTCCATCCGTAGCTTACGTCATAGGTATTCTCCGGGGAAATATAGCCCATGTCTGGATCGGAGTCAAAGCGACCAGATTCCTGACGGCCAATGGTTGTGACATCAAACGAAACGCTATGGATATCGGCATCAAAAAACAGCGAGTTGGTCATGCGATAGCGAGGTTCGCCAAAGGCCCCCACATATTCCTGCTCAGGATCGACCGCTGTTGGTTTTTCCTTGCGGGTAAGGATGCGGGAGTAGGAGGTATTTAATCCATATTTAAATGCGCCTTCACGCAGAGTCAAATGCGAGGCAACATCTATCCCTCTGGATCGCATCTTGCCAAGGTTTGCATAGGAGCGGTCGATAGACCCGATTTTGTCGTCCGCCCCGCGATTGATTTTGGACGAACCCAAGGATTCACCTTTGATATCTTTTTCGACCAATTTATCAAGTTCCTCCTGGCCAATGATATCATCAATCTTTGCCGACCAATAATCGATAGAAACATTGTAGAAGTCCCAGGGCTCCAACACCATGCCGAGGTTGTAGCTCAACGATATCTCTTCGCCAAGGTCCTTATTACCGGGGCTGTTGACGTAGGTGCTATAGGATGTGCCATTGTTTCCACAGGGGTTATTGGCCGGATCCGAATTGTTACAATACTTTTCATCGCGAACCGTCAGATAACCGCCATCGGCCCGGTTGTAAATCTCGGCAAGACTGGGCGCCCGAAAGCCCGAACCTACGTTAGCGCGAAATTTCAGACCCGTATGAGGGCTACCGACGACGCTGGCTCCGTAGTTAAAGGTATCCCCAAAATCGGAGTATTGATCGTAGCGTCCCGTAAGACTGACATCCAATTCCTTGTAAAAAGGCATCACTAATTCGCCAAAACCAGAGACAACATCACGCTTGCCGACCCCTTGACTGGCAAAACTTCCCAGGTAACGAGCTCTTAAGATTCCTGCGGTTTCAGGAAAGTCAGCAAGGAATTGGGAATCTTTGCTATCGCCGCGAAGTATATATTTTTCATGGCCAACCGACACGCCCGCTGCAACGACGGCACTGCCACCGTTAAGCTCAAAGACTGGACCCGAGGCATAAGCTGTTGCGTTGGTGAGTAAATTGGCCTCTTCACTATGCAAATCCGCAAAAAAGCCTGAGATTGAGCTCAAATCGTCGGTAAAAATATTCAAGGCCGGCGTCGCCGTCGCGGCAACAGGAAACAGCTTCTGAGCGAAGGCCAGGCGATCGGCTGCTTTGGTAAAGTTGCGTAATCGCTTGGAAGCAAAATGCGAGGCATCGATATGCCAGTCCCATGTGCTGCTGATCGGACCCTGAAAGGCCACGATGAGACCGAGCGAGGTGTCAAGAGTCGAGGTATCGCCTTTGACCTCCGGGAAGAGTCGAACCCCGTTGATTTTGATGAGCTGATTATCCTGATAATTCAAATTAGCGGCTGCAGCCTGGGCTTTGAGGGCGGCCGGCGCCTGACCAAATGGAATCGCGTAAGCACCGCTGCGTGACGGGTTGCTCGTTAAAGTACGGCTCGATTCGTAACCCAAGGTCTGGACTGATGATCCCAAAAGGGTCGTGCTCATGGCCACATCGCCGAAATTCTTTTCCATATTAAGCGTCAGGAAACGATTTTCTTTTTCTGGCATCAACTCGCCCGTACTAGCTTTGCGGGCATCACCACGGCATTGAGTATTGGTATTATCATTGGGCAGGGTGATTTGGTTTTCTACCGGGCAATTCGCGCTGGGATGATAAACATAAGCAAGCAGGCTGTCGGTAGGCTTTGCGGTATTCAAAAGCCCCCAGGAATAAGTTCCAGCCGGTGCCCCTGCGGCTGATTTATCATAAGGAGGTTCCGCCCTCCAAAGCTGTTTACGGTCACGCGTGAGTACGCGCTCGCTTCGCCCACCACCAACCGCGATTGTAAAATCGGCATCCCAGAGATTAAAGCCCGTCACCGCGCTGGCGTTAAGCGAATTCCCGCCTTTATCCTGGGAGATATTCGCTTTCGTCGCAACTTCCGATCCGTTTACCGATTTCTTGAGTATGACGTTGATGACGCCGGCAATGGCATCCGCTCCGTAGACAGCGGCCGCGCTGGATTTCAAAATCTCAACACGATCGACCATGGCGAGCGGAATATTATTGATGTTGGTACCACCAAGGCTCGCTTCAACCGGTAGGCGACGCCCATTGACGAGGACCAACGTCCGATTCGCACCGAGGCCGTGAAGGCTCAATGTCGCTTGCCCAACGGAAACATAGTTGCCGCCGCCCATAAAGCTACCAAAACTGTTTTCAGACATGCCCTGCAATAGCTCCGTGATCGAAGTTACGCCAGCCTTATTAAAATCTTCTTGGCGCAGGACTTTAGTCGGAACAGCATTTTCCGCATCGATACGCTTGACCCGTGAACCCGTGACGATGATCCGCTCGGCCTTAGCTTTTGGCCTGCCGGCTGAGTCTTTTTCGGGACTGATCGGCGTGGCGGGCTTAGGCGAAGCCAAGTCTATTTGTGTAGGCGCATCGGCAACTGGATTGTTTGTGTTGGCTTGTGGCACAGTCTCTTGAGCAAAAGCTGACGCGCCTGTTGTGCTAGTAATGGCCAATAGAAATGCCAGCATTTCTGCTGTAACCCCGCCTCCAAAGACTTTTGCCATGGCTGAACCCCTCTATAATCTTAAGTCGGAACTTACTGTTCCTTGTCGCTAACAGTTTATTAAGGCGAAGTAAAGCTTCTCCCGGAAGATTTGGTCGGATGGCCAACAAAATTACTCACGCTGACTATTAGAACTGTTTAAGATGAGAATGAATTACCTTTTTGACACCCATGGACTTTTTTTATATTTATTTTTCCGGCCAATTTAGCGCTGAATTCTGAAATCGTTTTTATGAGTCGAACCTATCAATCGCAAAAATTTTTTTTGAGATCATGCTGGGCGATACATCGAAAGAGTCGAAGCGGCCCCCTTTGCCTAGCTGCTTTTGGGGTGTTTCCGATAACAAATGTCTAGAAGACGCAAAAAGATTCAAAGGATCGTCCGAACTTAAAAAATTGACTAGACAATGGGCTGTCTTCAAATAATGCTGCTCATATCAATCCTTGTATTGAGACGTTGGATCATGGTTTTTTTTGGATGGCGGAGAGTGTTATGCAAAGCCAGCTTTGGATTGAACCGGTTGGTAAGTTGATCATCGCGCGGGTCCGCGGTTTACCTACGGAGCCCGTGCTTAAAGAGGTGCAGGAGCGAATCATCCGTCTCGTAAAAGAGACCAAACAAGGTCGAGTCCTCTACGATGTCCTGGAGATGGACGTGCCTTCCATTGAAGTCGTAATCTCGCAGTGGCAGCTTGATAAAGGGACCGAGGACATCAAGCTGCGACGAGCGATTGTGGTTCCCAATACTCAACTTGCTTATCTTGCCCGCCTCTCTTTTGGCGATGAGGATCACCGGGTCTTTTACAATGATCTTGGGGCTGCTATTGCCTGGCTTGAGTCGGCTGAATAAAGTTTCCTTGAGACGAGTAAACAGTGACAGCTCGCATGCCTTCCAACCTTCCTGCGCATATTTTTATTGAGTTACCTGCAAAGAAAGATTGTGGCTATCTGCATCCGATGTATTTGCAGATTTTTGTATTACCACTAGCGAAAGTCCTAGGAGCTACTTTGTATAATAACAACCAAACAGCAAAGACGGTTTCTTATAGTGCCTCAGAGCAATTTGTCATTACGAGATTTGAGTAAACTTTGGAGGATATTTTTATGGAATGGGTCATGTCATTAGGGGCTGTTGACGTTTGAGATAAGTGATTGAAAAGTACAGGCAAACTCGT
>CAXSGP010000100.1:0-16526 GCA_964236955.1 uncultured Oligoflexus sp.
CTGCGTTACTGGGGATGTTCGACGTTGGCGTAGCCAAACGTCAACAGCCCCTAGGAATAATTCTTTCGTCCGCGATTTTTAAACTCACCTCTCATTTTTCATTCGTAAAAATCTCACATATGATCTTTAAATCATGCATGAATAAGCTCATGATTTCAAATGCGTGCAAGGGTATTCCTGTAATTGTTCAAGCTTTCCTCAAGAATACTCAAAATTCCCCCGAATATTGAATTACTAGCTGCCAGCTATTCTGGTGGTGCTTCGATGCACGTAGGGAAACAGGTATTTTTTTAAGGAGCTTTTGTGAAACATATATCAATTCTTACTCTTTCGCTTAGTCTCGCCGCTTGCGGCACATCGTCGAAAGGATCGGGTGATTCTGATGCTACTCCTGCGCAGGGAGTGGCGGCACCTGAAGCGGCTCAGGGCGACAACTCAGGTTCGTCTCCGACCGACCCCACGCGTCAGCAGCTGAGGATTCCTATCAGTCTGACCTCGGAGCAACTGAATCTAGCGGCAACGGCCAGTGCTTTTTCGATAAATTTGACGGGCTGCGCGTCGGGTCAGACGGGAACAGCGACGGAATCGGCTGCCTCATTCAAAGTCTATAAAGGCGATACTTCCTGCCTCGCGAAGATGACGAGCCTGACTGTCAATGGTAAAGCCTACAACAGCACCAACCCTTCGGCAGTACCCTTCTCCAGTTTTGCCGCGAATTCAAGCGCGATTTTCACCGATAGCACAGGTGCCAACAAAATCAATGTTACGGTCTCCAATCAGTTGTCGAGCCCGGTTGTCACTGCCGATGTCATTCGCTATACCTTCTCCATCATTCAGGTCGGTGACGCAAAGTCAGTGACGAACGATGCGCTGGGTGAAGGCCATTCGGTTGCCGTGGAAGGCGATCTCCTGCCTAACTTCAAGATCGACAAGATCTTCTTTCAAGGTCTTAATGCCAATGGCGGTGGACGCTTTATTTTCCAAACGGAATGCCTGGATGCTATCGTCACCGGAGCAGCTCCAAAATGCTCGAACCTGGCGTTTACCGACACCTCATATGTCCTGGTCAAGGATACTTTCAATGGTGCTCCAACCGCACCCCAGCTTGCCGGCCTTTTTCCTGGGACATCGGTATTGGCCAACCAGGTCGTCAGCAATACAACGAACAACTTGGGTGGTTTCGCGACAGCCGTCCTTGACGGTCCCAACCAGTTGGCTTTGAATCCCAAAATGATCCTGGTCCTGAAAAATGGCAATTCGTTCCAGTATTTCCTGATCACTACCGAATCACTTTAATCATTGAAGGAGGGTTTCCCCTTGAAAGGCTTCGCAACCCCAACTATTTTTCTCGTCCTGCTGCTGGTTTTTGCCGGCTGCAGAGAGGAAATTTCAAGCGAACCCGACGTTGAAGAAACTCCCTTGATAAGTGATTCAAACCTGATATGGGTTTCAGCAGTCATGGATCATGCTGGAGCCACCTCAAATTCGGCGCTTGGACTTACTGCAAACACGATAGATTCCGCTCAACTCGTCGTCGATGGCTGCCTGTCAGGCTTTCATTATGATGGGAGCCTCCAGGGAATCAAGCTCTTCAGAGGCGATAGCAATTGCCTTGCCTACCTGTCACGGTTTCGTTTGAATGGAATCGACTTCTTTGCCCCAGCTAATCCTGTGGCGGGAGCCGGTTCCACCCAAATCTATTTCAATGGCGGCCATACAATAAGCGTATTGGTCAGCACAATCACCCAACTGTCATCGCCAATTGTCTCCAATGATCAGATCAATTTTAGGGTTGGGTATATGACGAAGGGTCTCTCTTCGGTCTTCACCCTCACCACAGTCGCGTTGACCGCCGATGCTCAGATCGTCGTCGAAGGACCCAGCTCAACTATCAATTTCACCCTCACCCGAGACCAGGCTCTCGAACCTTTGACGGTAGGCGTGGATTTCACGGGCGATGCCTTGAACCGTTTGAAAGGAGCGGCCATCCCTGTCCAGGTTGATTTCAATATCGGCCAGAAAGTTAAGGTTTTAAGCTGGACCGTCCCTTCCAATGATCTCGGTGAAGACGATCAGACTCTCGATGTTGAACTGAGTCCTGGATCCTATCTCACCGCACTCAATAGCCATGCCGAAGTTGAGATCCAGGACGATGCGCCGCGCCTAACGCTTGGGACCCAGTATCAGTCCAACCAGGCGATCGACCTCAACCTCGCAGTGAGCGCCGAAGCCAACACATTAATCTGGGAAACTCTTTCCGGCCCTCAAGCCCTTACGTTCTCTCAAAGCCTTGGCAAAACCTTTGTCTCGGCCACTATCGAAGGCGTCTATGATTTCAAATTGACCGCGACCGGAGTCAACGGCAAGATCGCAAGCGCCAGCTCTCGGGTCACCTTCGACTTGAATCCGCCGGTTATTGACCCATTGCAGCTCGCTGACTTTCTCGCCGATGGCTGGTTGAGTATCGAAGATTCCCAAAGGCATTTGCCTTTGATTGAAGCCGTCGTTGCCAGCGATAGAAGTCCAATGACTTTGGGCTACACGCTGATCCAGTCCCAGGTTGATTGCGATAAAAAATTATTATTCGGCAGTGTTATCCCTAGTGCGGATGATCCCTCGCTGGTCGCCAACCTCAGTTATAAATTATGCGTCAGGGCGCTCGACAGTTTTGGCTGGGCAAGCTTTGCAAGCTCAGCTCCCTTCTCTTACCAGACCTTTGTCCCCACCGCGGTCTTAAGCAATCTTCCTGCCGCGAACTCAGCGCTGGTCAACGTTTCCATCAACGTCGGGGGAGTAGGGGTCGTCGCCTATCGCTATGCGCTGATACCCGGCACTGACAGCTGCACGCCATCAGCCAATTACGGCGACGAGTCGACTGCATCCCAGATCTCTTTGAATATGACAGGACGTGATAGCCAAAGCGTGAAAATCTGCGTCGTTGCTAAGTCGCAAAGCGGCAATTGGCAAGCCTTTGCCGATGCGACAAATTACAAATGGTATGTTGATCTCTTTGCACCCGCGCCGGTCACACAGCTCAATCTCATTGCCCTTTCGGAACGGGTCAGGATCAACTACGATGTGGCGACGGCCGAAGTTCTGAAATATCTGATCGTGAGGTCCGAGGATCCCCAAGCTGATTTTAGTCCGGTCGATGGTCAGACTTACAATGTAGGGACTCAAAAAGGGGGGATGGTCGTTATTTATTCAGGGCTGAAATCCGAAATATTCGACAGCCGCATCGGTTCCACCAACCCAGCGTACTATGCAATCTACGTATTCGACGATACCCTGAATTATTCGAGCCCTGTTAGCGGCAGCGTTAGCTCGCCAGGACCTGTGCCTTTCAACGTGGCCCAAGGCTTCGATCGCAGCCTTCGCGGTGGTGTGAAAAAACAACGTTTGGGAAATAGCGGCGGCTTTTATGCCTTTGGCGACTTCCTACAGTACGGCAACAATCCGGCCGTGACCGGCATCGCTCGCTTCGACAGCACGGGCAAACTGGATCCAAACTTTGTAACCGGCATCATCAACGGCAGCGTTTACGCAATCACCGAAGACAGCAGTGGCCGCATCTATATCGGCGGCACATTTACTAAGGTCGGGGCGGTAAGCACCCTTCGCGTCGCAAGGCTACTCTCCAATGGAAGCCTGGATACAAGTTTTATAAGCACGGCCGGTCCAAACTCGACCGTCTATGCCCTTGAATTGGACGAGCAGGTGGCAGGCCAGGAAAGGCTTTACATGGCGGGCGCGTTCACAGCCTATGGAACCCGAACCGTAGGACGCTTTGCAGCGGTGAACCTCGCGGGGACCCTGGACGCGAATTACGCCACCGCCATAGGCAGCGGATTTAACAATACCATCTATACCATGAGATCCGTACCAAACGCCCTGACCCTTCTCGTCGGTGGTTCATTCACCAGCTTCAATGCCAAAACCGGCAATGGATTCAATCGTCTGTCGCGAATAACCCGAGCCTCCCATAATTCCCCGGGCACGCAGGACACTAGCTTTGCGATAGCCGCTGGACCAAATAGTAACGTCTACACGCTGGAGTTTGATGCCAGCGGCAATTCGTATGTCGGAGGAGCCTTTACAACGGTGAATGGCTCGAGTAGCTATAAATACCTCATGCGCCTCAGTCCCCTGGGGGCTGTGGACACGACTTACGCCGTTACGAAAAAATTCAATGGCGCCGTCTGGGCTCTGGCTTTGGACAGCAGCGCCAACGCCTTGTACGCTGCCGGTGACTTCACCCTTTATGGAACGGCAGCAAGTAACCGACTTGCAAAACTTGCCCTCGATGCCTCAGGCACTCTCGATAACAACCTGGCCACAGGTATTGGCAGTGGCTTCAATGCTGTCGTCTACGGCATCGCTTTGTTGCCATCGGGCCTTGTCGTAGGGGGATCCTTTAACAGCTTCGCGGGCCAAAACCTGGCCTTTATGGTCAGACTCTCCCTGAGCAACTACCAGGCTCAAAGCCCTCTCGCGGCAGGATCAATGTTCAATGCCCAGACCAACTTCGCGGCTTTCGGAAAGAATGAAAACGAAATCTATATAGGCGGTACCTTTACCCAATATCGCGGGAAACTCGTCAACCGCCTCGTGCGGGTCGATGGATCGGGAGTTATGGACAATGCTTATGCACCCGTCTTAAACGGCAACGTGAACACTATGCTCTACAGCGCCAGTGACTCCAGTCTGGTGATTGCAGGAACATTCTCCACCGTCGGAGCCGCGACTCAAAAACGAATCACCCGCCTTCTCAGCAACGGGACCGTCGATCCAGCTTTTGTCGGCGGAGTGAAAGCCTTTGATTCCGATGTCTATGCCCTTGCCCAGGGTCTCAATGGTAAAATTTGGGCCGGCGGAAAATTCACGACCTATAACTCCCTCCCGCAAAACAAACTTGCCCGCCTCTTACCGAGCGGCAATCCGGATACAACCTTTACTCTAGCCGGTACCGGCATTGTGCCTACAACGGCGACTGTTAATGCTATCGTCGCCACCGCGGATGGAGGGGCGTTTATCGCCGGAACTTTTACCAGCTATAATGGAGTCAGTGCAAACCGGATCGTCAAACTTGCAGCTGATGGGAATATCGATAGCAGCTTTGTGGTGGGAACAGGGTTTAACAATACCGTGAGACATATGATTATAGTCGATAATCTTCTCTATGTTGCTGGTGATTTCACCACTTATCAGGGCGTGACTCAAAACCGTCTGGCCCGAATCAAAATGGATGGCAAATTAGACACCACCTTCGCCCTAGGTGCTGGATTTAATAACCCAGTCTATTACATCGGCTTTGATGCCAATTCCCGACTTTTATATCTCACGGGATCATTTACCACGGTGCAGGGTGTTAGCTCGTCGCGAATCGCGGCTTTAAGATTGACCGGGGTCCGGGATACTGCTTTGGTCGCCCCCCTCGGATTCAACAACACCGGACTTTCGGTCCTGTCCGGAAAAAACGGCATACTCGTGACCGGGGCCTTTAATAACTTCGAGTCAAAACTTAATGATTTCGTGTCTAGAATTTCCTATTATGGATCCCAAAACTGACCTGACGAGGCCGAGGTCTGGCCTCTTCCTTACCTTATGGGTCAACTCTCTCAGTTCCAATCTGCTAGTCTAGATCTTAGGCAATCATCTATGACCACGGCCTCCTCGATTCAATTTCAGGTGGCCTGAGGATCAACAATGTCATTCCCCAAGCTAAAAGATGCCAGCAAGGTCTTTGCTATCACGACGACCCTGCTCCTGCTTATCTACGGATGGTCGGTGGCACCAGCCATAACCTTAATGGATTCCGGAGACCTTATAACCGCAGCGGCGGGACTGGGCATAGCGCATCCACCCGGCTATCCGCTTTTTTCCATCTTAGGGTTTCTCACCGCCAAGGCCCTCTGGTTTCTCGAACCTGCCTATAGTATCAATTTATTAAATGCACTCTTTGGAGCCATGGCCTGCGGTCTGCTAACGGTCATCATTTTTAGACTAACGGCGAACAAGAAGCTGGCCGTACTAGGAGGCCTAAGCCTCGCATTCACCTCCGCTACCTGGTCCCTTTCATGCACGACTGAAGTCTATACGTTAAACCTCCTGCTCAATAACCTTCTCTGGCTCCTTGCCATCGACCTTCGAAGGTCCTTCCGTCCCCGAAAGTTCTATACTCTCTGCCTGGTTTTAGGGCTGGCTCTGGCGAATAGCTATCCATTGATTCTACTCTCTGGCTTAGGCTTGATTGGGCTCGTAAGAAGAGAGTTCTTCCGACCTCGCCATCTAATCAGGGGTTTCGGTTTTGTCCTCATAGGACTGTCTCCCTATCTTTATCTCTTTATCCAATCGCAAAGAATGGCCAATATAGACTATATCTTCTTCGATATTGCGAGTTTTGAAAAAGTGATGGCGCACATTCTGCGCTCGAACTATTCACTCCTCGATAGCAGAAGCTCAAGCCTATTTGAGAAGTGGGAGGTACTGCTCACCCTATCCCTTGCCCTGATTAAGGATTTTGCCCTATCTATCGTTTGGGTCGCCATGGGAATCCACCTTGCCTTTAAGACTAAGTTTGATCTCCGCTGGCCCTTGCTCATTGCCTTTCTTGCCTCGTCGGTCCTTCTCTTCGTCTTGCTTGGAACCTCCCCTGATGAAATCCTCTTCGATCAATTCTACGAATATATCCTCCCTTCCCTCACCTACCTCACAATGTTTGCCGCCATCGGTCTAAAGAATTTGCTGCAAAGTAAAAAGCTGTCCGAAAACCGGCTTGCGGGGCTTTATGCCTTGACCGTGTTAACGCAAGCTGTTCACGCCTATCCTATCGCGAACAACCGAGGCAATCGAGTCGTTGAGGCTTGGGCGACGACTCTGCTCAATGCACTTCCTCCCGACACCCGTCTGATTCTATGCGGCGACGAATTTCCGCTCCAATATCTGCACACGGTCAAGCGTCTAAGGCCGGATACTCATCTTCTGGTTTCCTACTTTGATAGCGGCAAGCCCTTTTTATACGAGCGTGGGCCCGGGGTGGCGGAATCCATAGATAGGCATTTAGGCCTCGAGGATCTCCTCGCAACGTCCACCGTGCCCGTGCATATCACCGACTGTGCCGCTCGCTATAGCAGTCAGGGATACAGGCCTGTATTAAAAGGCCTCAGCTATCAACTGATAGGGCCTCAGACTGTCGAGTCCATGGGTTTGGATCTCGCGCAGACATCGGTGGAAAGCATACTCGATACCCTATTACTCGCTCCAGCACCCAAAGACTTTTGGGTTGAGAGGCTACAGCGGCGATCGGCGACCTTGCTCCTCACCTATGCCAAGCATATGAGGGCCATTGGTGATATTCGGTTGAATCAACTCCTCGGCCGCTATCATCTTGATGGGAATACTAAATTTCGAGGCTCTATCGCCGCCGCTTTTGGCTATAACGGTGATTTTCAAAGGTCTTTGGAACTCTTCAAATCGATTTCCGAGGACCAACTCAAACTCACCGAGCCCGATGACCTCTCCGTCTACTGCCGCATGCTGATCATCCTTGGGGACCTAGAGAAAGCACAGAACTTATGCTCCGTAGTCGATTCCCTGTACAGGGGATGCAACGCCGATGCTAAATATAATCTCGGGCGCGCATTTTGGGCAGATAAAGTGAAGTCTATCAAATACCTGACGGAAGCCTCGAAATGCGATCCCTCGGTCAGGGTCATTAAAGAAAGCTTGACGAAACGGCAAGCTGAATAATTCAGCCCGCCCCATGCCCCTATGCATACTCTTTAAACAAGCCGCCATGTCGGAAGAAAAATACAGATCGGACACGGGAGGGGGGTAAAGTTGGGTCGGGATGCTCCTTAGGAGATTTGGGAAAAACGCCAGGCATTCCTCAACTTTTCCCGAATAGCGGCCTCAGAACCAAATATGCTATACTGAAAATTTACGATTTTGAAAGGGATTTAACCTATGAAGCTTGCCTCGATCCGCATCGTTACCCGGGACGTTCCAGCCCTTGCCCGATTCTATGAGATGCTTACCGGAGTCCATGCGGATGGGGTGGAGGACTTTGTGGAGTTTCAAGTCAATGGCAGTACGCTGGTCCTATGCAGTCAGAATTCGGTTGATATGTTCAACGCCGGGGCAGCATCGGGAGCCACGAATCGATCGGTGATTCTTGAGTTTGAGGTTGAGAATGTCGATCAGGAGCGCACACGCCTTGCCAAGACTGTTCGACATTGGGAGCAGGAGCCAACGGACCAGCCCTGGGGCAATCGATCGATGCTCTTTCGTGATCCAGACGGAAATCTCATCAATTTCTATTCACCGATTCACTGAGCGGCCAAAGTTTGCTCAATATGAGTCCACGGGATCTATCCAGACAGAGCCGCTCCTCAAGGAGCGTCCGGACGTTCGGTCTGGAAAAGCGCCATGCGACCGGTCCACAGAAGGGGTTCAAAAAAAGACTTTGCCCCTGATCGATGAAAAGCATACCCGGCTTCATAAATACGACCGCTCAGGACTTTCCGAGGAAGGCCCTTTCATCAATAATTGCGGTTTACTAAGTCCTAAAGCCCCACCCGCTGGCTACATTCCATTTATTACTTGCCCCAAGCCTTCCGATACGAAGCTGCCGGCTTTAATACGAATGATCAGAGGTTACTATGAAGAGCTTGCTTTTTGCCCTGGTTCTGATCGAGTCAGGCTGCGGCCCCGCCAAAACTTCGAATGAAAAGGCTAGTTCCGTTGCAAAAAGCACAAGCCCTATTTCTCAAGATATAGACTCTAAAAAAACCCAGTCAACTATCGCCAAGACCGTCACCGAACCAAAAAAAACCTCGGTCCCTGAAATAAAGACTGTTCCTGCCACAGCCAATATTGGTCCTGCACAACTGCTGTGCTCGATGCTAAAAAACCCAACAGCAAGCGAGGTGAGCAGCAAGATTGGGTGCCGCTTTGATGAGGGAGGAAAAAGAGTCCCGCTTACTGCTATCGCCCAAACCATAAAATTCACTGCGACTGTGTCGACCGGCGTGAACTTTCAGGTTGACAGCAGCGACTCCAGCACTTGGGATGCGGTATATGATTTTTCCAGCAGCGACCTTGAGGCGACCCTTAAAAGTAAACTCACGATCATTTTCACCAATACCGTGACTGGCGAAAATCGAGCGGTTCTCTCTATGCTTCTCGGCGATTTTTGATGTCGTTCCGACTTTCTTTTATCAACATTCCTCGATCCACTTGCTGTCTTAACCTTCCATATCAATCAAGACTTTAAGATCCTGAGTCCGCACGTCTCTATCATCAGCATATTGAAGAATCTGTTTTCGGGGCAGGGGGAAGGTCTTGGCGACTTCGAAGACCTGATAGAATTCGTCTTTGCGAATAAGAGGCAGGAGCGCCTTCTCCTCTTTGCTCATCAGGGCACGATGATCCCTTAGATAAGACAGGGCCCGCAGGGCAAGGGTTTTGCCTTTTTTCATCACCGCCGATTGGTAACGGGTCCCGCGCTCCTTATCGATCTGATTGTGGTAGCAGCCGACCCATTGATCATCGCAACGTTTATAGATTTCAGTCCCATACTTTTGCAGAAAGTAATCGACCTGCTTGGATGGCGATATGGCTTTCAAGGGATCGTTCTTAAAGCCTTCGCTATGCCAGTTCCAGTTGAACTGAAGAACGCCTATATCGATATTGCGACTTGCGGTGCTATCCGGGTTCGCATTCTCAGTCTTGAATTTCTTCAAAAATTCCACGGCATCCTTGCCCTCATGGATAAGGGGTACGGGGCCATTTTCACGGACGATGGCAAAGCGAAAATTTGTTTCCTGCTGAGCCAGCAACCAGAGAACATCAGGATTGGAGGTTTGACAGGCTGCCTTGGCGAATTCTTCGAGATAAGGCTGTTCGATCGAATAGTCAAGGGAAGGGTTTGCGGCTCGTGCCGTTTCCTGGAAAACAAGTTCGCAGGGTTGCATTGCATTATACGCCGCGTAAAAAAGCAGACTTAGTGTCTTGAGTGCCATGTAAATCCCCATCCGTATAGAATTGATGAGACGGGGAATGCAAGAACTATGCATGTTTTACGGCACTGAGATCACGGGCACATGCGTCGACGGAATATGTCAAAGCTTTCGAAAGTGGCTGACAGTTGGTCAAATTATGCGATAAAAACCCTTGAAAATTCGGAAGTTTTAGTAAGAATTTTATGCTTTGAAAGTAACAACTTTCATCCTTGTTGTATAAGTTAAGCGCTTGGGAATCTCGCCTAGTAATCGTTTTTCCCAAGGTTTAGGCCTATAAAGGTTGACTGTAATCTGGCTACCTAGGCAGGTAGTCGTAATGTAAGCCACAAAACCAATCTTTCGTCATTGACAGGTCTTTAAGTCCTGACGCATTGTCTTCTTAGGACAAGCTTAGTTCGAAGTATGACCATGAAAGAAAAAGGCCTATTTATGACCCTCTCCTCTCGCTTGCCAGGGCTTGCATGGACCACCCTACTTTTTCTTACTCAAAGTGGCTGCGGTGATTCTGCCAAAAACTCCCGTTTGAAAACCACGATCGATCCTCAGGCGAGCGATTTTAAAATCGGTCGGGGCATCGACATTATTACGGGGAAAGCCCTAGGCGATTGCATTTTCACGCCGGAAACGGCGCCTGCCTTTGATACCAATGGCAAGGAATTCACTCTGTCGATCAGTAAAATAGAATCGAGTCAGGACTTATTCCGACAAATCGGAATCACTGCCAAATCCAAATACTATGCGGGCGGTGAAAACGCCAGCGGCAAGATATCATTTTCGGACCAATTTTCTATCAAGCAACAATCGTTATTCCTATCGATCAATGTGCGCGTTACCAACCCTCTTTATACCATCGCCGACGTGAAGATGAAAAGTGAGGCTATCGAAGCCTATAAAAATCGGGGGGAAGAGGGTTTCCGGGAAACCTGCGGGGACGAATTTGTCAGATCCTTTACCAGCGGTGGTGAATTCATTGCCATCCTCGAGATCCACACCGAGAACAGTCAGCACAAAAAAGAAATCGATGCTTCCCTAAAAGGCTCCTACGGCAGCCATGAGGGTCCGATCAGCTTCTCCCAAAATCTTGAAGATGCGATAGCGAACAACAAAACGGATATCTTTCTCTATCAATCTGGCGGCACTTTCGAGCATGTAAACCTCACCGCCGACGCCCTTATTCGCAAAGCCAGCAGCTATCCGGCTACGATCACCGCCACCAATTCCAGGCCCATCATGGCCTTTACCGCACCCTATAAGACACTCTTGAATTTTCCGGGCGGGCCCTCGTCACTGGATATCTACAGTAAAGAGAAAGTCCTAAACAAGCTCGCCGATGACGATTTGCTCATGAGCGATAGGCTGGCTGGAGTCGAATATACTTTGAATCACCTGAGCGAATTCCCTGACAAGGATCCCAACCAACTGCGGGGGACAGCGGCTTCTCTGAATGCGACTTTGAAAATAATCCGAAAGAGCGCCAAAGCCTGCGTGAATAACTACAAGGAATGCCATCTTCCCGACTATCAGCCGCCGGCTCCGGCAAGTTCGGACGAAGAAAAGGTCTGTATTCTCTGGCTCAACAGTGATGGCGCCCCTTACCTTAAGCCAAAATCCGAAGACGGGGGCAGTAAACGCAGCCCCTATAAACTGGCCCAAGGCAAAACCTACAAATACCGGCAGCTGACTGTGCATAAAGATTATAGCTGCAAAAAAGTCGAGAATGGCATGCAAACCCTCAACCTTCATCTTGAGACTTTAGGTTATAGTTCGGATACGATCGAAGTCGGTGAAATCAAATATTTTTGAAATGCCATTATAGGACGGAACGCTCGAAGGGCAGGAGTAAAAGCGAATCACCCCTTTCCTCAATGATGATGTCGAGTAAGTCTGGATCCCAGCTGCAGATTATTTTTTTTAAACAAGAGGCTTTATCGGCAAGCATTTTTCAAAAAGAGCTCTTTTAGCAGAGCCGACCGACAGTTTACGAATTCTTGTATATTATTGAATTTACTGATTTTTAAAGAATTATTTGGCTAATCACCCATACTGGCCGAAAGAGGATTTGGTCCCAGCGGATTAAACGAAAATCAGGTTAGTGTGACCCTATGAAGTATTCGTCCCTTTCATCATGCCTTGGTCGATCCCTCGCAGGGGCAAGCCTCCTGCTGGCTCTATCCTGCTCGTCGGCGCGCCCAGAGCGGGCGGAAGTCAAAAAAATTTATTCAGGATCCGGCGACCTTGAACATACAAGTTCCAACGGCAATGCAGCTGTCACACCGGTAGCGGATGCAGCGCCCGCAACCGATGCGGCCGTTGGTCCTGTCGTTGTTTCGCCACAAGCCAGTGCCCCGGCTCCGGCAGAGCCCCCAACACCCGCTTCCGCGGAAGTAAAAAAGGTTTTGACAGTTTCGGTGAGTCTGAGTCCTATTCCAGCCGTGACACTGATTCCAAACAGCGCCTTTCCCCGCGCCGTGAATCTGGCCGATGGAACTTTGATCGTCGTCTACAATCAGGACATTGAAGGCTTCCATACCCTCAAAACAGAAATTAGTCGCGACAATGGCAAGTCCTGGCAGGAATTCAGTGAAATCGCCCGCGAAGCCGTTTCAGCAACACGAGAGCTGCGAGATGCCAATCTCGTCCGCCTCCCCTCAGGTACTTTGCTGGCTATCTACAGAAACATCAGCGATGGAATCTTTCGCCTCCAGACATCGGCAAGTACCGACGGCGGCCAAACCTGGGCATTTCAAGGCACTGTCGAAGCACTCGCGGGGGTTGATGCCCGAAACATGCTCCATCCGATTATGATGGTCAATGCCGTAGGCCAGGTTCAGGCCTATTACTCCAAGCAAAAGGCTCTCAACGGCGCCCTTAATATAGTGATGCGCACCTCGTCGGACGAGGGCCGGACCTGGGTGAATGAGATTACCGTGGCGACGCGGGCGCTTGGCAATGCTTCCTTTCCCGGCGTAACGCGACTTAAAGATGGCGGGATACTGCTGGCCTTCGATACCCCCCGAACCGATGGCGATTCCCATCTCATCCTGCGCTCGACCCAATCGAATAACGACGGGTTGTCATGGTCGAGTCCGCAGGATATCTACGTCCCACTGAACGGTTTAAGAAGTGCGAAATCACCCCAGGTTTCTCTACTTGCCGATGGCCGGCCCGTGGTTTTCTTCATGTCAGACGAAGATGGAACGGAAGAAGACTGTTGCAACATTAAAATGATGATCAGCAGGACTGTGGCGACAGCCCAAAATTTAGAATGGTTAGCTTTACCGATCACGGCAATTCCGGGCACGGGCAGTGTTTTTCCATCGGGCGTCGCCACCAACGATGGAGCCTTTCAGCTCTTCTATGAGAAAGCGGCCAGGGTCTTTTCGAATCGAGTCAGCATTCAGGGGGGATTATGAAAAAATTACTGAGGCTCGCGACTGTCTCAATTCTTGCAACTTCATTGGCTTGCACCCCTGCAAGCACCGATGCCCGAACTCAAACCGTAGCGAAAGCGGCTCCGCTGCCGAATGCCGACGAAAAGCCGCCGATTGATCAACCCATATCCATCACCCCTCCAGAAATTGAGCCTGAGCCAACAGCTACCGAGGAAAGCGTGCAGCCTCCCGTACGCATTACGGGCGCTTACATGACCGCCGCAATTCTTCCTGCTGAAGCGTCTGCCAGTTCTATCATGATAGGCATAAAAGGAATGATCGATGAGAACCGCCTGAGCGACAGCGATGATCTTTATAAGAGCACCTGGGCCTTGGGTTTCTCCGAAGCGATACCTGTGATCGTGAAAATCGCCAAATCAACGGATAAGCAATACGACCAATTGCTGGAATTTTATGGAAGTGATGCGCAACTCAGGGAACTCGCCATAAAGATCGACATCTCTTTGATGTTTCAAGAAAACAGAAACGGTGCTATCGTCAGCAGCATGGTCGTTAACTCGCTTGCCGACCTCATTCCATAACAAGTTGTTGGTAGCCGTGCCTTCATCCCCGATGAGATGAGGGCCACTCCTGATGACAAAGGACTTGGGGCCCTATGAGATTCACTCACGTCCACACCAGTATTTTCCTGCTAACTCTAAGTGTCGATGCCTACGCCAAGCAATCTTATATGGGTCGCGAATTAGCCGATGTCATGGGCCCCCAGGGAATTGACTGGCTGGAACGGGACAAGCGTGAAGCGGAAGAACGTGTTTCACAATTGATCGCAGCCCTGCCGCTCAAGGCTGGAATGCAAGTTGCCGACATAGGCGCAGGCAGTGGCACGATCTCGCGGCTTATGGCACCAAAGGTTTTGCCTGGCGGTATAATTTTTGCCGTCGATATTCAACAGGAGATGATTGATAGCCTGCTTAAGTCAAACGAAAAGTTTGAGATAAAGAATATCCAGCCTGTGCTCGGAACTTCGGTCAGCACCACACTCAAACCCGCTTCGATCGACCTTGCCTTGATGGTTGATGTCTATCACGAATTCAACAATCCCTTTGCGATGCTCAAAAATATCAGCGAAGCCCTGAAGAAGGGCGGACTCCTCGTGCTGGTCGAATACCGTGGCGAAGATCCCAAGGTCCCCATCCGCGCCGAGCACAAGATGACCCTTACCCAAATTCGAAAAGAGTTTGAACGCAAGGAATTTAAGTTTGACTGGTTAAAACTTGATCCTCGCCTGCCTCGGCAGCATATCGTCTTCCTTAGCAAACGCTAAGGTGCCAACTCCGAATGCAAAACACGGCTTTCGGATCGGCAAGGCGAGAAATGCTTTTTTGCGAAGGCCAAGCCCGAGGTCCTGATGGGCTAAAAAGCGAGCCATGACCCACGGGGATTAAGCCCTTCGATGCGTGATCGTATCGTATTTATAGGGGTCTCCGAGGCTGTTCAGGCCTTCCAGCCAAACGGATCGATGAAGTGCCTCACTATCCTTAATCTCACCACCAAGAAATATCTCGATTACCTTTTCCCCCGTTTCACTCGACACCAGCTCTTTTTCAATTCGCCTTTTAACGAGAACGGTGAGGTGGATCGGTCGGGCAAAGATCGTACAAGATAGGTCGATAGTGAGATGCAGCACATCACCTTCGAAGTAGGGCACATATCCGTTACCCCGATAGCTAAGACCCACGCCCGAAACGGAAACGTTTATGAGGTTGAACCAAAAACATGTGCAACGTGAGCGCACGTTTTTCACGATTACGCTAACAGGAGTGGTAATTTGAAAACGTTGAAATCGAGCAATTACATTTCGTCGATGAGCATGAGTCATCACTGCTTCCAAAAGGAAAAAGCTTCACACATTCCATGTTAGCCTTATCGGAAAGCCACTTATTTGTATTATGGTACTTACCGTAAAGTACGGTTTTTGACTGTGACCCTCCGCAGTCAATCCCTACGCGACGAAAGATTTAAAGAATCGGAATTTTATCAGCTCCAGGATATCGATATGAGATCGCCCATCGCATGATTATCAGAGCTTGATGGAGCACGATCCCAAAAATCACCAGCAGCAAAGGAACCCTTCAATTCCTACTTTTGCTAGGCTCATAGGAATTCAAATTTCATCGGCTTGGGTCAGATTTTTGAGATTGACTCCCAGGGCCCCGTGCTGAAGTTATTCAGGCACCAAGTTAAACTTGATGAGAGCGTTGTTACTGAAAGGCTAGGCATTGTCGCTGCTCTAAGTCATTGCGCCTTTTACACGCTCTCTGGCCGTTCGATCCAATTCATCCCAAACGGAAAAATTCCGCCGAAAAGGCAAACGGCTTTTTTTCTTAAATCCTCTTTAAATAAATAAAACATTAGAACCCCTTTATTCTAGATATCAAACTGTTACAAATTATTCCGGCGCACATAAAAAGTATTTCGCCCTTTCTCAATTTGAAAGCCGATAGACTTTGTAGTTCACCATTCAACGTCCCATTGCCGCTGAATATTTTGGAGAAGTATTCCCTTGGTTTTCAAGCTCTGCTATTTGGCACCCTCCCATCGGATAGGGCGCTGCCATAAGTTGATAGTAGAGCTTTCATACTAGCTGCCGCACCCTAACACTGCCCGCAAGTTTTAGAAGACCTTGAGAATAGGATGAACCACGTGTCCTGAGTTTGTTTCCTGAATGTTTGCTTTTGTGCTTTGAGATTTTTTCCACAATTGAAAGATGTAAGGACGATCCATGAAAATCAATCACGCAGTTCTCGTTTCGGTTTCTTTGCTCACCACCAGTTTAGCTGCCGCGAATAATGTGCAAAGGCCGAATTGCAACCTGACGAATAACGGCAAAACATACTCAAGCGACGACAATGTAGAGATGTGTGTAGGAAACAATTGGATATCCTTGAATAACCGCGCGTCCGATAAAGGCGATAAAGGTGATAAAGGTGAAAGGGGCGACGTAGGGCCTATTGGTATTCCTGGTCCCGCTGGTGCCACTGGTCCCGCTGGTCCCCCTGGTGCCACTGGTCCCGCTGGTCCCGCTGGTCCCGCTGGTCCAGCGGGACCAGCG
>CAXSGP010000100.1:16536-16797 GCA_964236955.1 uncultured Oligoflexus sp.
CAACCGGCTCGACGGGCACTACGGGTGTCAGCGGAGCCTCGGGAGCCACCGGATCATCGGGAAGCAGCGGCGGCACGGGAATCAGCGGATCGACTGGAAGCTCTGGTGCCACTGGTGCCACAGGACCTAAGGGCGATCAAGGTATTACAGGGTTGCGGGGAGAAACCGGTCCGATCGGAATACCGGGTTTTAATGGTGCCAAGGGTGAAGACGGCGTAAATGGAGCTAAAGGAGAAAATGGTAGCCAGGGACCAGCGGGAC
>CAXSGP010000101.1:0-16722 GCA_964236955.1 uncultured Oligoflexus sp.
CCATTTTCTCGACCGGCCTGTTTCGGGAACCATTATTTTTGCTTTGAGCAGTAAGGCCGCAACGCGGCTCAATGAGCAGTTTCGCAAGAGAACCCTGAGCAAACGCTATTTTGCAGTGGTTGAAGGCAGCCCCGAACCAAAGAGCGCTCAGCTCGAACACTATCTTGCCAAAGAAAAAAGCGATAACTTTGTCCGCATCGTCGGCAAAGGGCATCCGGAAGGCAAGCTTTGCATTTTGCAGTATAAGGTCCTCGCCTCCCATCGAGGTCTTTCTTTTGTGGAAATCTTTCCCGAAACGGGCCGGAGCCATCAAATTCGGGTGCAATTGGCCTCCCTGGGTACTCCCATCTTTGGCGATGTAAAGTACGGCTCGAGAAATCCATGGGAGGGCCGTATCGCCCTTCATGCTGCAACTCTTGAAATTCAGCATCCCGTGAATAAAGAACGAATGAGTCTAAGGGCTCCTCTCGATCAGGCCTGGCGAGAGATGTGGGGAACTGATTTTCCAACCCAAGCTTAAGGAATTAACGAGATGGACCGTGCCACCGATATAGAATCCTTGAGACAAGCCATACGCGAATTTTCCGGAGAGCGGGATTGGGAACAGTTTCACTCGGCAAAAAACCTGGCGATTGCAGTCAGTGTCGAGGCTGCTGAACTCTTGGAAGTCTTTCAATGGTTGACAGCCGATCAGAGCGATCATCTCAGTGCGGAACATAGAGCCGAGGCTAAGGATGAGATCGGCGATGTCATGATTTGCCTGCTCAACCTATGCAATCGTCTTGCTATTGACCCGATAGAGGCGACTTCTGAAAAGCTTGCCAAAGTGAAGTTGAAGTATCCTGTGGATAAAGCCAGAGGCCTTTCGCTCAAGTATTCCAAACTATAAGACGCCCTCTGCCCCTATTTCCAGAGTAGCGTTTGAGCGCTAAGGATGTTAATTTTGTAGTCTGGAATTACGACAGTCTTAGAAAGGTCTGTTATGAATGTTTTTTCTGCCTGGATCGGGCCGGTTTGCCTATCTTTGAGTGCTGCGGCATTTGCCGACGAGGCCGCGCCCTCGGTCGCTGCGGAACCTACTCAAACACAGCCATCCGAGCGAGCGCCGGAACTCGCGGCTCCATTGGCAAAAGAGCAGCAGGAAAGTCTTGCCAAAGCACTGCTAAGCAAGGGTATCTGCAATGTGGCATTTTTTGGTGAAGAATTTTGTGCCCAGCAAAAGACTAAAACCTTCAAAGTTACCGATCAATTTGGCAATCAGGGCGTTGAACAAAATGTTAGCGCTGATGAGAATGCTAATCCTTAATTTTATGAAGATCAGGGTAAAGCTGCCGGCTTCTTACCTTTTAAGACCGCTGCTGGCCGCTTCAGCCTTGATCTTCCATCCAACGCCCGAAGCCAAGGCGCAAAGCTCAATAACCTTCGGCAAAACAGACTGGACGCTGCAGGTTCTCGGAAAAGATGCGGTATTTCTCAAGGAACTTCGTCAAAACAGCTATATACCCTGGTGTTTTGATTTTTTAAAAGGTCGCGGTATACTCAAGCAGATCAGTCTCAGTTTGCATTGGATCGACGATGCCCGCCCTCAATTGGCTTTGGCCAAGACAATGATCCAGCCCCTTAGGGAAGACCGGGACATCATCAGCTGCCTCGATGCCTCCCTAAAAGCATTTCCTCCCCGCCGCGAACTTATCGAAGATCAACTTGAATTCAAGTTTATTCGAAATCGGCGTTGATCCTAAACCCTATCCCGGCAGCCGTCGTCGAGAGTGATGCGATAGATGCCATGGCCTTTAAACTGCTCTGCCATCGAAAAAAACTGTTCGTCCTTCCGCGCCGGATCGAGCAAAGCAATGATGACGCCGCCACCTCCCGCCCCAGTCGTCTTAGCAGCCAAAGCGCCAAGATCGAGCGCTCGCCCTATCATGTCGCGAAGATTCTCGGGAACAACGCCGGCTTCCCTAAGAAGAGCGCCTGACTCGTTCATGCCAAGGGCCAGGCTTTCAAAATCTCCCTTTTTAAGAGCCTCATGGGTCGCCAAAGAGATAGCATCAAATCGAGCGATACGGCGCTGACCTAATGGCCCGGTAAAATAGGGTTCGGCTATACGAATCATCGCCATCGTCGAGGCTCGGATGTTGCTGTCGATCAGAACAAAATCATAGCTCAGCTGGGCAGCGATCGGGATAATCTCAATCGGCCTGCCCTTCGCAAACAGTACAGCCTTTTCAAAGGCAACAACCGCAGTATCGAGGCCCGAAGGGTTCCCATGAAAGCTTTTTTCCAGCTCATTGGCAAGATTGGCCAAATGAGTGGGGGATATCGCAATGTTCAGGGCCTCAGACAGGGCCCGCAATACAGCAACACACAGCGTCGCGGAAGACCCGAGACCGGCGCCTATCGGCAGAGTCGAATGAGTTTCACCGTCGAGCGCGAACCGCTCAATGCCGAGAAGATCCATCGCTTTGAACACGACCGCCTGCAGGCGTGGCGAACCCTCGTGACCCGCCAGCTTAAGGTGAACTTCAGGGGCGTGACCAAAACGGACGGGCCGCTCTTTCATGTGAAAGCGAAAACGCATTTGATGCAAGGGAATCGCTACGGCATGGGCACCATAGACAGCAGCATGCTCACCGACGATTATGGCCTTGCCACAGGCTGTCGTTTCTACCGAAGGCAAGGCAAAATCTGATGTTCGAGGACGCGGATATTGATTTTCGCTCAATTCAAACCTCGTTCAATCCAAGGCCCTTCGCCTACATTGTCGTGAAGCAGTGGAAGAGTCGGAAAAGTTTCTGCCAGCCAATGGACTAGTGCCGCCGAGCCTTCGTGGAGGATATGGATGTTCGGTCCGGCATCTATGGTAAAATAAGCTTGAAAACGGTCTTCCTGCCGAGCGCGACGAAAAGCCGCTATAAATTCCACCGACGCTTCCGTCAGATAATATTGGGGAGGAAGTGTCGTCATCATAACCGCATGCATTTCCAAAGCTTCGGTTTCAAGCAGAGGACCCAGCTCAGCTAAATTGCGTTCATCCAAAGCTTTGAGCATTGCCTTCATGCGCTCGGATGCACCTGCAATTCGCGGTCTAAAAAGTATGCTGCTCCACGCATCGCCATGGGCGGCGGTCGAGCTTTTGGACTTTTCGCTGTGAGAAAAAAGCACAATGGTGTCGTGCAGCTGCCAATGTTCTGCCGGATAGAGGGCGAGGATTTTTTGCCTGTCGGCATGCGATCCGGCTTGCCATTGAACATAACCGCCAAAAAGCGATCGGCCGGCGCTCCCGGAACCCATGCGGGCAAGGTGAGCCAGGTGTTCACGCGAAAAACCCTTGGCTTCCAGATCGGTAATGCTGCCCGAATGAGTCCAGCAGGCTAAGGCCGCCAGGGTTAAAGCGGCCAGACCACTGGCGCTGCTGGCAATACCGGCGCCGGTGGGAAAGGAATTACTGCTTGAAACCGATAGTTTTTCTTGAAATCCATAGGTATCGGCGATGCGGTCGAGATGTTGATAGACCTTTCGAAAGCTCGTATGAGCGCGCTCGAGTACCTCACCCTGGAATTGAAAGATGTGATCGTCTGCCTCATGCATAAAAGCTGTGGTACGACTTGATAATTGATTGAGCGTCATCGACAAGGAATCATTTGCGGGCCACTGCAATAGCGCATCCTTTTTGCCCCAATACTTGAGGAAAGCAATATTGCTGGGAGCGCTTACGCGGTATATTTCCATCATCAGCGCTGGTCCTTCCAATGAATCTCGGTGCCTTGACTCGACCAGGGTCTGGATAAAGGTCTCCATCCGTTGCCACGCAATTCAAGGTCAACGTGAGTCAGATGGTCTTTGCGGCCCAAAAGTAGAATCGCATCCTCTCCACCCGCACCTGTCGTTTTAAAGGTCCAAGATCGATCAAATCCCCTGATGGACGCAAGCTGTTTATAGAGGGCCTGCGGATAAAAGGGGGCCTTTTGCAAAAGGTCTCGATGCGCATGATTGGCCTGGACAAGGTCTCTCAGGTCCTCATTTAAAAATGCCTCGACCAAGGCCTCCGTGCGAAGCTGTAAATCCTGCCAGTATCGGTGCTCATCAAGCCATCGACAGACGCTGCCGCCGACTTTTAAGGTTGAGGCACCGGCTCCGCCGACATAAGGATGAACCCACTCTCTAAGCCAAGCGATATTGAGTGGCCGGATGCTTCCCGGCCAGCCTTCATAATCAGGCTGCCATTCAAGATAGCCACCGTGGACTTGAGTCACCAGATCATAGCCTGAGGCAAAGCCCTGCTGCTTACTTTGGAGCTGCCATTCATCACGAGCGGCATTCCAAAGGGATTGGGGCCCAAACTCGATGGCTTGCTTTGAATAGGCCAGCAGCCCAAGATGGGACGCTAAACGGACGGCGGAGGAACTACCGAGACCATAGGATACGTCAAGCTCCGAGCGGACCTCTACCAATGCAGATGGAACGTCATGGATCCTGGCATTGGCCTTGAGGCTGTCAAGCAAAGGTTCTGCCGAAAATCTCTCGTCGAGTATAATTTCTGCTGGCCAGAGGTTGGACCTTACGCGAAAAAGGTCGGATGGCGATACATCCAGGGTCAAACGCGCTCCGACTGTTGCAGAAAGGCAGCGACTGCCTTGCAGGACGGCGTATTCGCCTGCCAGCATGATTTTACCCGGCACGCTTACACGAACAGCCTGAGAATGAGTGCATTCCCTCATTAATGTTGTTCCCGTTGGGCGAGCTGAATATTGCCTTGATGAAGACTCATATGCCCGCGTTGAATTCCTTCCGAAGCCAAAGCGCGAAGAGCCGAAAGATTTTGCGCGAGTCCAACCGTGACGATGATTTCGGCGAGTTCTTGCGCATTCGGGCTGCCCAGCAATCGGATCGCGGCCTGTGCGGTTGGATGCAAAGTCGTCACGCCACCAACCGTACCGACCGCCATGGGAAGTTCAATCGACCCTTCCAAATCCCCTTCAGCGTTTTTCCTCCAGCGCGTCATGGGTTGATAGACTCCACTGCGACAGCAGTAGGCATGGGCACCGGCCTCAACCGCTCGCCAATCATTGCCGGTGGCGATGACAACGGGATCGATGCCGTTCATCACGCCCTTATTGTGAGTGGTGGCGCGATATACGTCATGAACGGCAAAAAGATAGGCCTTAACCATGCGGTCGACCACTTCCGGGCCGGAGAATTCCTGGTTTTTTAATGCTTCTTTAGGAACTTTACAGTGCGCGCGTGCCATACGCCTGTCGCAAAGATTGCTTAGGATTCGCAAACCCATCTCACAGGGGATGATTTCGGCGATGCGCTTGCTCAACTTCTCGCAGACCGTATTGATAAGGTTGGCGCCCATCGCATCACGCGTGTCGATGTCGACATAAATAACCAGGGATTGGATGGGTTCGATATAACGCCAACGTATCTCACGAACCCCGCCGCCGCGGGCAAGGAGTCTTTGCTGGCCTTCATGGGCGTGATCAATAAGTTCTTCATTGTAGTCGCCGAGAATACGCCCGAAATCGAGGTCTTCCTTAGGGTAGAGTTGGATTTGACCGGTGCCGACGGGGGCGGTGCTCGAGGTCTGAAATCCACCACCAAGTCGCGCGAGTTTTGCGCCATGACTGGCTGCGGCCACAACACTGGTTTCTTCCACGGCCATAGGCACGAGAACGTCATGGCCGTTGATGTGAAAATTTGTGGCCACTCCTAATGGAAGCGCCATCGTACCAATGCCATTTTCTATAAAGACGTTGACTAAATCGGCATTCAAAGTTGAAAAGTCACCAAAAGCCTCATTTTGCTGCGAATCGATTTGAGCCATGTCTTGCATGATTTCGCGTCGCTGGCTAATGCCCAACTCATAGAATCCCGGTAGGCGCGAGCTGAAGCGAGTCGCCGTTGAATCTTTACGCTGCGGAAAGTGTAAATTCGTGTCGCCATTCATAACTTTTTTACTCGTGTTGGGCCCTTAACAGTCTTTACAGCGCTTTCAGAATGCCTGATTATGAATGCTAGTTCAAGCTTTCTTGAACAAACCCCAGGTCTAAGCCACCAAGCGCCTTAGCTGGCTATATTTGCAGCTAATTTGTTCTGATAAAGCTGCGGTGAACCATGTTGAAAGGGCTGAGGTGTACGCTGGTTAAGATCAGCTATGATCAAGTCAATTAAAGGCTAAACTTTCAAGGCCTAACGCTTTTTTAAAGGGCCGATGCAGGGACCCGCCGGGCTGGTGCCGATGATGTTTTCGAGGCTTCGATACAGGAACGGCGTTCCAATGCGTTTTCTCATCAGAAGGCTCTGGGCCATGTGCCTGTCACGGCTGTGACAGTGTCTGAATACTAGACTTAAGCCAGGTGTGTAATAAATTGTAATTATTTGATAAAATATCTTAAATCGACTGGCTTGGATCATGCAAAACGATCAGAGTGCCAAGGCCAGTGCATATTGCGAGGTTCTATGAAGCCGCTAGTATCGGGTCTGCTGCTTTTCCTCTGCAGCTGTAAGCAATATGTTCCGAAGGAAACCGTGTATTCAACGGTTGGTAGTGTTGCGACCCTGGCTAGTAGTCAGTGTAAAAATAAGAATCTTATTTATGTTACGCAGGATCCATCCTCGATAAGCTGGAGCGTCGGTGAATTTAAAGGCACTCCAAGCATTCAGGCACCGATCGCTTCGATAAATCCAGCCTCGGGCCAGATTGAACTGAGCAAGGGTCTGCTTAACCAAGTATCCGGAATTATTAATTTTAATGTGCTGGCAACGGCGACGGGAGATCCGATCCGCGATCGTCTGTTTCAAGAGATCCTATTCGGTTCAAGCACGTCCTCGCCCTTTCGTTTTGCGATTAAAAGGCTGAACGGAACGGCAACCGCAGTTGCTAACGGCGGATCAATCGATATGAAGGCAGAAGGTAACCTGGAGATTGGCGGGCGGCGCTCGCCAGTGACCATGCCTGTGAAAATATCAGAAAAAGACGGTGTCTATGAATTCGACGGCTCGGTCACGATCGATGCCCGGCAGTCGAGACCGGCTGTTAATGCCATCGACCTTGATGATAAGTTTAAGCTTATGGAAAGTGCGATGGGAACGAGTATGGGCAAAACAATTGATCTCAAATTAAATCTGAAATTCAAAAATAATTGCCTGCCAAAATCCTAACGTTGGGTCGGAATGAGGCGCGTAAAAGTCGATTCATAGGGTCTCCCCCGAACGATCTTATTACCGAGTTGCTTAAGTGATTTTGCCCCACTTGCCAGCATCGTTAGTCGCAAGCCTCTTTCATATCCCTCTATCGTTTCTTCCACCGCGGTTTCGTTCTGCAAAGCCGCCTTGAGAAGCGGAAGGCCGACGCCTGCAAACTGGGCTCCCAGAGCACAGGCTTTCGCGACGGTAAGGCCATCGCGTATTCCACCCGTTGCAATCAAAGGAAAATGGGGCAGTGCTTCGCGTACCGCTGCGAGGCTGTAGGCCGTAGGAATACCCCAGTTGCGAAAGGTCGCTCCTAGTTGAGTCACGATATCAGAGGAACTTCTTAGACCTTCGATGTGGGCCCAAGATGTTCCTCCCGCACCACCAATATCAATCGCGGCTATTCCCCTTTCGGCCAGCATTTTTGCCGACGAAGGCGAGACGCCTGAACCAACTTCTTTGGCGATTACCGGAACATCGAGCTTGGCACAAATCATTTCGAGACCTTTCATAATACCCGCAAGATTGCGATCGCCTTCGACCTGGATATGTTCCTGAACGATATTAAAATGAATCGCCAGGGCATCGGCTTTTATCATGTCCACCGCGCGTCGACAGCGATCCAAAGCATCACCATCCGCGAGTTGGGCGATCCCTATGTTGCCTATGAGAAACACATTGGGGGCGGTGTCCTTAACGCTGAAGATGGGAGCATATTCAGCATTGTCCAAGGCTATCCTTTGCGAACCGACTCCCATGGGGATCCCAAATTTTTGTGCGGCCAACGCCAGGCGTCGATTAATTTGAGCACCTTTCTGTATCCCACCCGTCATGCCGGTGATAAGGATTGGCAAAGCAAAGCTGGAGCCCAAAAATTCAACAGTGGTATCAATTTCAGAATGGTCGAAAAGCGGAAGTGCCTCGGGAAGAAAAGCCAGATCTTGGAATCCCGTATAACGATCGCTAGCTTCCACATCCTGCGAACGACAGATCTCAATATGCTGGTCTTTGCGGATTTGCCCTAGCATCTCCTGGAGCGATTGGCGTTCGTCCGGCGCTATAATAAAGTGCAAGGGGTAAACTTCTGTTTCGAGTCGACCCCTGAAATGAAAATTCTGGTCGTTTTGCAAAGAAACGGTAATATGAGTCAGGTGAGTGGAAAAGCTCTTAAGTGGGCTTTCCAAGATCAGGCGATCCGGAGCACAAGCGGTCACAAGTCCAGCATGCCCCTGTTTGGCAATCCAAGGTAAAGCTGGGCTAAGCTTGATGAATTCGGCCATGAGCTAAGGTCCTCTCTTCTTATCAGTAGATGGGTTTAGCATGGGATTTAAAAAAAAGGCGAGCCTTTTGGGCAAGCTCCACAATGGGAAAGGATGATTTATATGAGAGCTTTGTTGTTTGCCAGTTTGGCGTATTTCATGATGCCGGGTGCCTTTGCTCGGTCTGTGCTCAAGACCGAGATAGTTGAGGAGCAGGATAAAACGGAAACGAAAGTTTTTTGCTCGAAAAACAGCGAATCGGAAGCCGTCAGCCTTTGCGAAAAATGGCTTGAAAAACAAAGCAAGACTCTAGGCGAACGTCTGCTTACCAGTTCATGCAGTCAAGGTGAGATGAGTGCTGAGTCAAGCTGTCTCTACCGGGCAACTGGCGATTTGAAATTCATGATGAAAAAATATCGAACGGAAACGGAGAGAGAATAGTCTTGGATTCAAGTTTCAAAGCCAATCGCCAAAGCGTTCCACAGGGTTGATTGAGAGAATGGACATTGTTCACAAAAAGGTAGAATATGCAGCGGATCTTAATCGCCGGAGCCGGATATTTAGGGTTTGCCTTGGCTGAATCTCTCTTTCGTTCACCTTTGGATTATGAAGTCTACCTGGCACGCAGAACACCCTTCGATTCCGAAGGGTTTAAGACTATTGCCTGTGATTTTAGTGAAGCGTCCTCGCTAAGGGATCTCCCGGAAGTGGACGCGATCTATTATGCGGTGTCTGCCGATGGGGCGACCGAAACTGCATACGAGAGGGCCTATAGTCTAGGGGTTAAGAATCTGATTGACCACTATAAATCGCGTTCTATCAGACCTAAGTTTTATTTCTCATCCAGTACTTCCGTCTATGCAGCAAAAGCGGGTGAGATCGTCACAGAAGATAGGAGCGAAGTTAGCTCGGAGGGAATGAGCCGGTTTATAGTCGCGGGAGAGCGTTCCGTCTTAACATCAGGATTTGAAGGTGCGGTACTCCGCTATGGTGGGATCTATGGCCCGGATCGGACGAGCTTTCTAAGGCGGGTGCGGGATGGCCTTGAAGTCCTGACGCCAAACGCCGATCACTTTATGAACCGCATTCATCGCGATGACGCTATTGGTATCGTTGCCTTTCTTCTGCGGCTTGAGGACCAGGGTATGAAACTTATCAATGCTGTTGATCTTGAGCCCACGAAGCGCGACGAGGTCATAACCTGGATCCTTTCACAATCCCATACAGAAAGCGCCGAATATCCCAAGGATTTCACCCAGGAGCCGACTCGTAATCACCGACGGGTCCTATCGGCCAAACTGCAGGCCTTGGGCTACCGCTATGTCTATCCAAGTTATAAGGAAGGCTATAAAGAATTGCTTAGCCAACTGGGCCAAAGTATCAAAGAATAAAATTATCAGGAATTAAAAAAAAGGCCTTCGATCCATCCGATCGAAGGCCCAGACCATTAAAGCGATTGGTAGTAAATATCTTCGATGTCGCTAAATTCCCTGCTCCAAACGAAGTTGCCAGTGCCCCAGAGAAAGTCAGGTCGAGACTCACTCACCCAAGAGCCACCAATAATATTGTTTTTCGCATCAAGTTCAAGCCGATAGCGGAAGGCACGAATGCGTCGACCATTCTCGATATAGGTGTCACCTGCGGGTACGTGGTAACGCTGAAGCTTTACGTTGTCGCCATAGCGATTCCAGCCCGGCATCTCTTCCGTGGTATAGCGGAATTCGGTCTGAATCAACAATTCCTTGACGGTGCCAGGGGCTGCATCAGTTGAGATTTGATCGCCGCTAAATGACTTCATGACTTTGCTGCTGTATGCGGCAGCTGCTTGGTTCCATACTTCGGCATCCCGCGTGATATCGACGCCAAAGCTTTTCTTTTGGATGCCCATAAGGTTAGAAATAACCAGGTGGAAGGCACCCGCGTTGGTATCGGTGCAAGCAGCAGTCTTCACGGCTCCGGCGACAGCGTCCTTGAGCTTATTAAGGTCAAGATTTTCAGGCTTGCCGGCCTCTGCAAAATTTTTCATGGAATCGGAATAAATGACCGCTAACTTATTACGCCGTGCGCTGCCTGCCTGAAGTTGGTTCTGCAGACGCTGAAAGATGGTCTGAAAGCCAACTTTTGCTTCTTCCGAGCTGGGAGCGAAGCTAAAGAAGTAGGAAGCTACGGCAAGATCAGTCTCGGTGTCGAACTTGTTTAAATCCAACATAGCTTTGATTTGCTCGTTGATGGAATCCATACTGCCAGGCTTCAAAGCATCAATCATCGCGAAGAGTTTGTTTTTGGTCGAGTCGCTAAGGTCATTGTTGCAGCGTTCGGCAAGGAAACTTTGTGTACGCTGCTGCGATGGACTCCTATCAATTGCATGCGAAAGCAAGGCCTTAACGTCAGACGCGGCCATTGGTACGTCGAAGCCGTCTTTACTCATGAGAGTCAGAGGTCCTGGTTCGTCGAAGAGGATAGTGGCAGGAGCCCAGGCATGACATATGCCGTACCATGTTGGGATCTTTGCGCCTTTGGTATAATCACGATTTTCCTTGAATGGCTCCTCGATGGTGCCAGGTATCGTGCGCAAGGTCGTAAGGATACGGGTGCGGGCCCGTTCTGACCTTACTGTCGGGTAGTCGAAGTCCCCTCGATAGATATCGTACTTTTCAGCCGGGGAAAGAGTCGCGATCAAAGCCTTTCTTTCATCGGCACTCAGGGCCTGCAGCTGATCCTTCGTATAGGGATTATAACCTAAGACTTCACTGCGCATGTGCTGCAGAGTCTCATCATCATCCAGCTGACCTGCGAATTCATTATCGCTGCTGCCCGATACGATCTTATCGAGTTGTTTCGTTTTAGTATCACCCCAACGATAGCTGATTCCGCCATGATAGGTTGGCCAATAATGATCACTCCATGGCATTTTCTCGGGACGACCTGACTTCGGCAGTTTATCGAAGTTGGTTTCAAATTCATTATTAACAGCCATCATGATAACGGGATTATTGGCTTCGTTCCAGGTGTCTTTGACAGCGCTCGTCGCCCCTGGATGGCAGGCCGCCAGAAGCGAAGCGCACACTAGAGTGGGAAATAGAGCTCGAATATTCATAGGGTTTCTCATTTCGTTTTATCTGCAGATTTTGGTTAATTCGTTATTTGTGATTTCGGGATTGCAAGTCACGGCCGCGCCTACAGGCAGACGAAGATCCGTGATAAGAGTGTGCTGAAAAATGGCAGTAAAGTCGGATACTGCTGTGAATTTCAAGTTCAACATCTTCAACAACTTGAGATCTCTAAGGGCTTGTATATCAACTAGCTGGCGATTTGCCGCAAGACTAAGTTCCTGTAGCCCAACGAAGCGGGCCAGCGGGCTGAGGTCGGTAAGGTTCTTATTGTCCAAAGCCAAAGCAAATTCGCTATTCCTCACCACAGCATTTAAGTTCTTGCCCCGGATGAATCGAGCGAGGTTTTCGCAGCTTACGCTGGGAGCCAGCTGTTGGCGCATCGCCGATACGGTCAATTTAATTGCAGCACTGTCGGGGCTTGCGCAGAGATCCGCGAATGGTTTGTTGGCCGAGACAACTACCATATCAGTATAGGTCAAAGTCAATTTATCATTGGAATCAAGCATTTTAATGACGACCTGGCCAGCGCAAGTCTTGGAGCCGTCGCCTTTTGCGATGACGCGATAACCCTGGTCTTCAGGTAGAAGGCTCCATTCGCAGGCTGAAAACGCGCTGTTTTCAAAAGGCTTTACTTCGGCAGATGTGATGCTGTAGCTGCTTGAAAACTTGTAGCCAATTCGAGCAACTTCCATTCCGTCATCACTGGTTTTAGGGAGTGACTCGGTAAGGGTGACCTTATTGTAATCAACCGGGATCACAAATTTCTGCGTAATGTTCTGACCTGCTTTGGAATTCAATATTAATTGCGCTTCGCATTGAGCTGGCAGCGACTTTTGATTCTCGTCAAGTTCGGCACTGATTTCCCATTTTTGACGACTTAAACGCACACTGAACTGACAGCCCTCCGTGACCGAGCTAAGTTCTGGTTTTTGATCGGCAGTCAAGCCTTGAATCGTCGCGATGTATGCGGGTAACAGACTCAGCTTGTCCTGGGTTAAAGGGTGAACTTTTCCTTTTTGGGTGCTGGTGTATACGACCGCTGAAGCATCAAGTTTGAGCACAGCTTCGACTTTGATCTTGGCCTCGATGATCTTGCCGTCCAGTTTGGCTGTAACCGTCGCTTCGCCGTCTGGCTTAAGAGCTTTGATTTTGCCAGCTTCCACAGTGACCAAAGTCACGTCGCTTGATTCCCAGTTCAGCTGATCGAGCTCTACAGGAAGGGTTGACCGGACTTCCAAAACCTGCTCATCCCCAGCCTTCATTAGGATCTGGTTTTTAACAAATCCGATCAATTGGGGTTTTTCTTTGGGACTGCTGACCGATATCGAAGCGCTTAGACCCTGAGCGCTGACTTTTAAGGTTATGCCGTCAGGAATCGCTTTAAGCACAGTCACAGTGCCTTGATCCAATTTCACAGCATCACCCGCTGGCAGTTCCCAGGTGGCTTCATGAGCTGCTAACGCAACTCGTGTCCCAATATCATCAAGAAGGAACAGATTAACCTTGGCCGATTCATTTTTCTTTAGAAATAGCGAAGCAGGGTCAGCTATGAGCTGCGTTAGGTTCGCGGGTTCACAGGTTTCTGATGTCCCTTCGGCGAAGGTGAAGGTTCCGTTGGAACATAGGCCCTCAACCGCTAGGGGTGCGCAGGCAGAATTAAACGGAACCCGAGCCTCCTTGAAGCGAGGGAACAGTTTGCTGGCACCATCGTGAGTATCGTCACAACTTTTGCCAGTAATTATCACATGATACTGGGCCGAAAGCTTGCCAAGAGTCGCTGTAATCACGGCATCCTGGACGGCACTTTTACCGCTCACAACGCCGCTCACGCTTACTGTGACAAGGTCAATATTGCTGGACCATTTGGCTTTGCTGCTTTCGATCGACACTTTCCCATCGCGTTGGTCACGACCTTCAAGAGTGAGGGCTAGATTTTGACCGATTTCGATCTCCTTCAGCCCACCTAGAATCGTTAGACCACGCAATTCGGTCTCTTCGCACGATGTTGAGCCGCTATCTTGGAAAACCTTTTGACCGTTCGAACAGGTTACGGTCCCTTCATAGGAAAGGTCCTTACAAGCTTGGTCTAGGGGAGCGAATTCACTACGAAAGAGGGTCATTTGCTGGGACTGTCCGTCTGCGAAGCCATCTCCACAGCCTTGTACCAGGGGTAGAATAGCGGGTACGGGAGCAGGGCCTGGATTGGCTTGATCGGGAGCTTTGCTACTGCCGGCGCCGCACGCTTGCAATAGGCCCAGAGATAAAACGAGCGGCAGAAAACATGTCCTGACCTTCAATAAAATACTTGAATGCATAAGTTCCTCGAAAAACAATGAATGAAGTTTCAACTCGAGTTTTGTTACTGCGGCAAGAAATAATCCCGGGCCTTTGATTCCAAAGAGTTCACTAAACTCAGGAGCAACAATACTGTCAGGGCTGACCATGGGAACTTCTATTGAGTAAGGGTCTCGTCGTTGTGCTATCCAAACGGCTTTGATATAGCAATCGAAATATTAAATTTTCGTTCTCAAACTCATTGAAATAATAGCGTTTAATGATAATAAAACCCTATTTTTACTTATCAATTGCAATCCCTTGCTTACTGACTTGAGTCTCCCTGGGACTGCCTAAACCTGCTGGCCAGATAAGTGAAGGGTGCGCGCCTCTAGTCAAAGTCTCGGTATCTCCCAAACATTTTAAGTCAGTGGTGCCAGTTGAGAGAAACTTCAAAAGGGATAGAGATAGAGGGTCACGGTATTTCCTCTTGAATGGATAAACAAAATCAAAGAAGCGTTTCGGCTTTAAAAATTTTCAGTTGACCTTTGTCTCACCCGATCCCTACGATCAACCCAATTTTCGTAGGATGCCCACACCATTCCCAGACTGAGTAGGAACTTTTATTACATCAAGACGCGTGGCGATCGCTTTCCCTGCAACTGTTATTATTGGAGCCTGTGGCCGGGCGCCTCTCGTGCAAGAGACTTCTAAGCAGCATGTCGACATCGAAGTGCCACAAAAGGATGTTGATCCCAAGATCATAAGTGATATTTTGAATACGCTTGATGGCTTTGTCATCGAAGGTCCCCAGATGATCGACATTCAGGCACTGACTAAGAGCCTTACCGTTACAGGGGAATTCAAAGAAATTTTTGAAGGTCTAATTGCGAGTCGCGATCCAACTGCCAGTATCGAATGCCTGTCCCGTAAGTGCAAAATCGTCAGCACGGGACGCGACTATTCATTCAAGGCGGAAAGCATTGCGGTGCCTGTACTTGGCTCACCAACGATTATGCTGACGAAAAAGATCAATATCTATTTTGAGCTGTCGGAAACCCGTGACCGACTTGAAATCTGCCGCATCGATGGTCTGAAAGTCAAAGCCGGAATGTTTGTGCAAAATCTTGAAGGCGGACTGATCGAAGTGGAACGGGTCGATATTCCTGCCAGCGATGAAGTCAAACCGCATAAGAATGATGAAGATGCCAAGCCTTCGGATCCGCTAGGCCAAGGGCAGGGGCCGGAGCAAAAAATCACGATTAAAAATTTCAAACTTGATGCCGGCGTTGGTGGGACCTATCCATCCGCGAGCTGCATTCATCAGACGATTTAACTCTAGCGTCGAAAGCTCCTTTTGCTTTCTGGCAATGGCGTAATCAAGAGGGGGACATTAATAATTGAAGTATGCACTCATCTTAAAGGCGATAGGAGACGATATATGAAAGCACGGTTCGCGTCACTTTTAGCTGGAGTCGCTCTTTTCGCACTCAGCGGATCCTGCGTCCGATCGGAAGCATCTTTGCCCGGAAAATCGGAGTCGCTGTTTAAAAGCAATCCTCCTTCCGAGAATCTATCATTCCGCGATACCGTGATGTCTCCAGAAAATCTCAGCTACTATAAAGATATAAAGCCCATAATGACCAAGAATTGTGTCGCCTGCCATGTGAAAGGGGGGCTTGCGCCTTTTGAATTGACAACCTATGAACAGGTGCAGAACCGAAGTCGAGCGATCCAATATGCGGTCGAAAGCCGAATGATGCCGCCCTGGTCGGCTGATAAGGGGCATCAAGACTACCGAGATGATGTTTCTTTGAGTGACGAATCCATTGCCACGGTCAGCGCCTGGGTAAAAGCCGGATCCAAGATGGGGGAGGTAGGGGATTACCTCGCTCCCGAAGTGAAACCCAAGCAAACCTATGATACCGTGATTTCCGCGTTTCCAGAGGGAGTCACTTATTTGCCCGATCAGGAATGGACCGATGAATATCGCTGTTTTGTGATACCCATCAGTGAAGACCTCGCGAAAACACCTTGGGTGACAGGGTTTACAACGATTCCCGGCAATGCCAAAATAATTCATCATCTTGTGGCTCACACCGTGGACCGTGATGTGCTTTGGGCCATCAATCAGATGGATGAAGACGAGGATGGCTTGGGGTACCGCTGTGCGGGCGGAGCTCTTCCGGATGGTATATCAGGTCTTGATGTGCAGGAAAAACTTGAGTCCATCCAGCCCGGTATAGTCAATCGATTGCTGAATGGCACCCACTGGTTATCGCATTGGGCACCGGGAATGGAAGACGGGGTGACGCTTCCCAAAGGCTTGGGACTAAAACTGCCAATCGGTAGCGCCCTGATACTCCAGATTCATTATTATACGGAAAATGCTCCAGGGGAGCGTGATCTGGGGACTAAGATAGCGATGAAATTGGCCAGCTCGGTTGAGAAGCCGGCTTTTTATTATCCACTTACCAATATGGACTGGTTGCTTGGATTGTTTAATAACAGCATGATCATCGACCCCTATAAGGAAGCGAGCTATCATGTTGAGGCGACGTTCGATGAAATTGCTCAATTTGGTTTGGCTTCACTCGGGCTTGATAGAAAGTCTGTGAAGAATCTTGAGGCTCATTCCGCTAACATCCATATGCATAGTATCGGCAAGTCTGGTGTGGCGACGCTGGCGAAACTTGGGCAGGCAGAGGAGGAGACGCTGCTTAGTATCAGCTCATGGGATTTGCACTGGCAGCATGATTATCAGTTTGTACGACCTAAAATCGTCCCAAAGGAAGATCTGGGGCTTTGGACGCGTAAACTCACTTGCCAATATTATAATTTTAATACTTTTCCTGTTTATGGAGGGCCGGCTAGTACTA
>CAXSGP010000102.1:0-16110 GCA_964236955.1 uncultured Oligoflexus sp.
CTAAGGCAATGCAAAGGACATCAACTGCGTTACTGGGGATGTTCGACGTTGGCGGAGCCAAACGTCAGCAGCCCCTAATAAAATTTCCGGCTGGCAAGGCGATTGCCAGTCGATCTTTTGTCTATCCAGCCTCATGCCGGTGCCGGTCGATTTCGATATCCATATATCTGACAAGTTCAAGCAGTTCCGTGCGGAGCAGTTCAAATGAACTTTTAGCAAGAGAAAGATCCCGTTCGTAAGCTGCTTTTTCTAATGCTTCCGCACGCGGCGTCGCCAGGGTCGAGGTGAAGATACAGAGCGTTCCACGGAGTGAGTGCGACAGGCTCAACAGATCGTCGAAGTTGGCATTTGCGATGGCTGTCTCGATTCTCTGCTCGATGAAAGTCCGTTGCTGTTGAAAGACCCGAGACAGTTCATCAAATATCAAAGGATCGCCGTCGAACTCTGCAAATATCGGTTGATGAAGAAGCTGCCCCGAGCACGTTGCCGGGACGGGGGCGGGGGAAATTATTGCCGCAGAGCGGGAATGGGCCTGACTCGCTTTCATGATGCATTCCAAAAGACATTCAACCCGCACGGGCTTAGTCAGGAAATCGTCCATGCCGACCGCCAGGCAGATCTCCTTATCTTCAAGCAGAGCGCTGGCGGTAACGGCGATAATATAGGGTTGCCTGCCGGGAGGGTTCAGCGCCCTGATCCTCTTTGTTGCCACAAGGCCATCGACCTTGGGCATATGAATATCCATAAATACGATATCAAACGCCCTGGTTTGCAGCATTTGTAAAAGTTGCTCGCCATCTTTGACCATCTCACAGTCAAAGTTCAACTTGCGCAGATAATTTTGCATCAATAATCCATTGATGACGTTATCTTCGGCAACAACGATAGAAAGATCTCTTGAGATCGGAACAGGATCGGCCAGGGCGCTTCCCCAGGGGTCTCTCAGACACATTGGCGGATGAGTGCTAGCGAGGACGACAGCAAATGTTATTTTGGAGCCCTCACCTTCCCTGCTGCTAAGCTCGATTGCACCTCCCATCGCTTCACAGAGATTTTTGGCAATCGACAGCCCTAATCCACTGCCACCAAAACGTCTGGTCGTCGAAACGTCCGCTTGAGTAAAGTACTGGAAAACGTGTTCGATTTGCTTTGGGGACATGCCGATGCCTGTGTCGCTGACGCTAACCCTGATGCGAAAGGAACTATCATCAATGGCTTCGGCCGAACACATTAAGGTGATCTTGCCTACTTCCGTAAACTTCACAGCATTCGAAAGGAGATTGATTAGGATCTGATGCAGGCGGTGCCCATCGCCGATCAGAAACTGCGGCAGTTCATTGGCGATCTTGAAGTCCAGCTCGAGGTTTTTGCCCTGAGCCATGATTGAAGCGATGGAATACGCATGACGTAGACAAGCGAGCAGATCAAAAGCTCTTTTCTCCAGCAGCATCTTGCCAGCTTCGATCTTGGAAATATCCAAAACATCATTCACTACCTGCAGAAGGCTTCTACTGCAGATCTCTATCGATTCCACGATAGGCAACTGCTCGTCCGTCAGCGCGGTTCCACGCAGGAGGTGACCCATACCTATCACTCCATTGAGCGGTGTGCGGATCTCGTGACTCATGTTGGCAAGAAAGTCAGACTTTAGACGTGAGGCTTCGATCGCCGCACCTTCCCTCACTCTAAATTCTTCCCGTTCAAAATGGGCTTTGCGCAATTCCGTGATATCGACGCCTAAACCCACGATACCCAGACGCTGCTTATTGTGGTCATAAAGCGTCGAATAGTAGACCTCAAAAAGTTGATCACCAATTTCGCGCAGGCAGGAAAACTCCTCGCCGTGACTGGCTCGCTGGTAGTTCGCCAACGCGATGTCGGTCTCATCAAAAAAATCGGCATAGCTCCGCCCCTCAAGTTGACCGCGCTCTAGACCTAATTTATGCAGCAGGCGGCCTTCGACAAAATCACAAATGCCTTGATTGTTCACAGTCCACAGCACAATGGGCAGGCGGTCGATCATGCAGCGCAACTTTTGGGCCGAGGTGGAGGCCTGGATCAAAGCGTGGGCCTTGTCCTGTATATCGCTTGCAGTCAAAAGCCAATGGGTGAGCTGCCCAGCTTCATCATGAAGCGGTATACAATAGCCGCTAAACCAACGATAGTCCGCAGTTGAACGGCGCATCCTGAATTCCCATTCACCCTTCAAACCAAGTTGAAAGCAGTTGCGCCAGATCGAAAGAACCGGCTGAAGATCCTCGGGATGAATTCCATCGCGGCATGATTGTCTGATGGCATCGGCATTATCGGGATAGTTCATGGACAAGGAACAGCTTTGGTTCATGAAAACTGTTGACGCATCGGCCGCGAGTATCCAAACGCTATCCGGAAGGGCATCGAGTATTCTTTTAAAGCGTTTCAGATGATCTTTCAGCGTCTGATTGCAGTCTTGAAGCGCGAATGTTTGATCCTGCAAGATTTTCTGCAGTTGTTTAAGCTTTCGTCTCTCCAGCCAAAGGACATAGCCTAATATTCCAGCCAGGAGCAGTGCGAAGATCGATAAGGCCTGGTAAAAAATATGTGCCTCCGCTCAAGTGATGACCTACCTCTTCCTGATAAGGGGGGACGGGTTCTCTGCGCTATCCTTCCCTACTCCCTACTCCCTCGGTCGCCAAGCGTAGTCTGGTCTATCGGGTCTGATTTTGAAAGAACGGCATAAGCATCCAATAAAGCCTCAGGATTCCCTCAATCTTGGCATTTCCCTAAATACTACCTCAATGCCCGGAGCCTAACAATCTCAAGAATTTAGTTTTCGAACCGAATAGAAATGCAAGGCCTTCTTTTAAAGCAAGGAGTTTCGTTATGTCGCGACAAAAATATATTGCCGGCTTAATGTGGATATTGGCTGCCGTATCGTTTGCCTGGTGCCTGTCCCTCAATCTCGACAGCAGCTATGAACGCAGCAACGAATTGAACCGAGTCAACCAGACTTTGCTCCAGCTGTCGAAAAATTTGGGCGGCGTCTCCGAAAGTGACAAGCTGATCGGACAGACGGCAAGGAATCTACAGGAAGTCTCGGAAGGCGCAGTCCTTCTGGAGGAACGGGGCCTGCATATCGCCTCGCTGCTGATGCTGGTGACTCTAGGATTTGCCTCCCTCAACCTGGTTCTTCGAACGGCCCAGCCCAGCGCCTCTGAATTTGCCAGAAACGCGACCAGGGATGGCTCATCAAGCAGCCCGAATATCGAATCCTTTCGCCAGACTCTGTCTGAGACCATCGAAGAATTGGCGGGAATTAAAGCTCAGCTTCAATTCACGAAGACCCGGGAACCGAAGGAGGGCTCAAGCCTTCAGGCAGCCATCGAAAATCAATCTAACGATATTGTGGCGCTGGAGGGGCAACTGGTATTTATCCAAAAACAAGCGGAACAACTCTCGTCACAAAATGCAAAAGCCCTGGAAAATCTCCGTCGCCTTTCGGGCCAGGCTGATGATAATTCAAATTTCTCGGCCGCAGTACGGCTCGAATGGAATGGACTGGCCATCAAACTCCAGCAATTCAAAGAAAGCCAGGACCGGGTTCGTGTGCAGGTCGATATGTTGGGCAAGATGCAGAAGTCCTGTCAGGAGCTGCTGATCAAATCGCTGGAATTCTCCACCACTCATGCTCATCATTCGGAACGCGGCAAGGCGGACTCGACACGAATGTACGAAGAGAGCAAGGGCATAACCGAGATTTTCTCAAAGCTGATGCAGGCTATGGCTGTCTCTCATGACGACGTTGATCTCGCCAATAAGCTCGTCAAAGGCCTCTCGGAGCGTGCCGAGGAGATTGTAAATATTATCGATGTGATCGATGACATCGCCGAACAAACCAATCAATTGGCGTTGAATGCCTCGATTGAAGCGGCGAGGGCCGGCGAGCAGGGCAAAGGTTTCGCCGTGGTCGCCGCCGAGGTCCGTCTCCTGGCAGCGCGCTCCTCAACGGCCACACGTTCCATCACGGAACTCCTGGAAACGATCCAGACCGAAGCCAATCGAGCCTCAGACTGCCTGGAAAAGACTAACCATTCCGTCGGTACCGCCCACGGCCGTATCGTTGAGGTTGACCATCGCTGCCGGGAAACAATGAATTTGTCGCGCCAGGTCGCCAGCGATCTTTCTGATCTCAGCCGTATCACCAAGCAGCATAGCCAGGACATTCAAAGCATAGAAAAACAAAGTTTGGAAGTCACGAGAATGACTAGTAAAATAACCAGGGAACTCAACGAAGTCGACCAGATCAATTCCACGGTTCACAGCGAAAGCAATCATCTTGCGGTCCATACCGATAGACTTTCACGCTTGATGAATAGGCAGTACTTCGCCATTCAGCATTCGGAACGTCTGGTTGAAGGCCAGACTGAAGGCCTCAGTCGTTTGCTCAGTCACGGTATGACGGTACTTGAGAAGACCCGAAGCCTTAGAAGCGATTGGGAAGCCCAATATCGGGGCCTTCTGACCATCGCTCCCATACTGCCGAAGTCTAAGGGAAATGGGGAGCAGACTTTATTCCATCGTGTGGAATTCTGTCAGACCAATCTCGATATTATCCGGGGACGCACCCGCACTCTGAAGATAGCCAAGGATCATGACAGCAAGATTTCCTTCGACCCTGATGTCGGTAATGACGAGGACGATGATAGGGATTTTAAAGGTGCAGATGCCAATGCAGGCGCCTTGCACAGCGGCGACGATATTGCGATCGATAGTAAGCTCGATAAGGCGGGCTGAAAGCTGTGATACGGGACGACCACAATCTTTCGGCCAGGCTTCTCAATGACCTTGAGAGGCAGAACCGCGCGCATCCGGAGAGTCTTGCCAGGTTAAGTTCGGGGCTGGTTGTTACCGGCCTGGATCCGCGCCCGGCTGATCGGTCCCTTGCCGAAGGGCTGGAATTTAAGCTCAGGAGTTTGAGTGCCGCCAAACAAAACATCAATGATGGCGTCTCGCTCCTGCAAACGGCGGAAAGAGGCTTCCATGAGATCAGCGCCATGATAGACCGCATGCAAGAGATCAACATTGCCGGCACCTCCGCCACGATTTCGGACCACGAACGCCGTTTTCTTTTCATCGAATATCAAGCCCTGCACCAAGAGATCGATCGCATCGCAGCAACCACAGAAAGCAATGGAATTCCCCTGTTCGAAGGGCAGAATGAAAGGACTCCTGAGCGCATGATCCTTAGGATCGGCGATCCGACTGCCACTCGGGATGGCGGGTCTATCAACGAGATTAGTTTTGATAATCTAACAAAGGTCATGGCTTCCGCCCTGAGCCTCGGACTAAAGCCGGTAGCAGGCCTTTTAGATGAGGACCGAGACCTAACGGTCGCAGACGCCAACGACCTTATGGCGCCTGATACCAGTCGCTTTTCCAGCAGTTATGATCAGGCTTTGGATAAAATTGCCAGCTTTCGGGCTGAATATGGGGCTATTCAAACGCGACTCGAGCGAGCGCGCGCCTTTAACGATGTTTCATTTGAAAACATCGCAGCGGCAAAATCCAAAATCTCGGATACCGACTATGCCTCTGAAGTCTCAAGACTCACCCAAAACAAGATCTTGATGCAAACCACGACCGCACTTTTGACTCAGAACGACCTTGCCGCCCGGCTCGGTGTGAGTCGGGTCAACAGCCTGCTTTCCTAGCCAGGGATTGGTCTGGCCAAAGCCTTTTGCAGGCACCTGGCAACGCCCTATTCAAGCTTTTATAAAACCCAAAACTTTCGCATCATTCACAAAGGTCAAGGCCCTTTGCCCCGATACAGCTTCGGAGCAGTGGCTGAGGATGGACTGGGAGGCGGGCATTTTTTCGTGTATGTTTGAGTCTTGAGCGGCCGGGACGATCGAATCGGAAGGGGGTAGAGACCATGAGTGAATCCATAAATGAAACACGCTATCGACTTGATGAGTTGATCAGTACTGAAGTGTTGATTCACGAGCCTCACAGCTTGGTTCAAATCATCTGCGATATCGACAAAACCTATATTGAGACTCGTTTTGAAACGCCGATGGCCATGCTTAAAATCGCTTTTGAGAATGCCGAAGAAAAACAAACGGTCACCGGCGCACCGATCGCTCTTTTAGCGGGACGTTGGGGCAATTTTTACGGTGATCAATCGCTGCGCCATCCCAATTCGATCCATTTTGTGTCCGCCTCACCACCCCAACTGCGAAAGGTCATTCGCTCCAGGCTCGCGATCGACGGCCTCGATTGGACGAGCGATACCTTTAAAAACCAGGCCTATAACATCAAGACCCGGAAGCTTCGCTTTCTGAAACAACATGCTGCCTATAAAACTGCGACGATACTCAAGCAGATGAGCCAGGCCCCCGAGGATGCACGCTTTATTTTGATCGGTGACAACGCCGAACTCGACGCCTTTATCTATCTGGGTGTCAAGCTCTTTGTGGAAGGCTACCTCTCGCGGCCTGCCTATCGGGAATATTTGAGCTTTGGCGGTGTCAACGATGAAGTCCTGCCAACCCTTGAACCCTATCTTCAGCTGCCGCGGGAAAACGTGACCGTGGCGGGCATTCTGATTCGCAAAGCCCCTCGTTACAACTTGGTGGAGGCTCCGCCGCTGACCGAATTATGCATGCCCTTCGACCATTTTTTTGAGGTCGTATTGCATTTTCATGCCTGGAATATGGTGGAACCCGGCATGATTTGGCCCATCAGCCGTCAATTGCACAATGAATATGGATATTCCCGCGAGGATATCGCTTCGGCACTCGAACGTTGTCGGGATTGCTTTGAAACCACGGGTCGAAGCACGACGCATCTCGATGAAGCGATCGTGAAGCTGACTGCGGATGTGCCACTGGGCAAACTCAAGGACATGAAAACCTTTTGCCCGGGAATCGCCCCACCGAAGCTGATCCTGAATGAAGCGGACATCCTTTCGGCTTCCAAAAAGTGGGTGGAAGCGATCGCCAATCGGAAGCACTGATACCCGGGACGATAAGTTTGGCAAGAAGCCGTCCTGCCTGGTGAAGACGGCTTCTCAGAAACGGCCCTCGACCGGCATCTCTCGTATCGAGCCAAGCCGGGGCGCATAATCTTCTTTATTTGACGCCGAGCAGTTCGACATCGAAGAGGAGCGTGGCATTGGGAGGAATGACGCCACCTGCTCCGCTCTCACCGTAGCCAAGTTGAGGAGGAATCGTCAGCTTGCGACGGCCGCCGACTTTCATGCCTTTGATGCCTTGTTCCCAGCCTGGAATAACCATGCCGGCACCCAATCTAAAGGTGAAGGGCTCAGAGCGATCACGGGAGCTATCAAATTTTTTGCCATCGGTCAGGGTGCCTGTGTAATGGACCGTAACCTCTTTGCCTTCAACCGCTTCATCCCCTGTTCCTGGGGTCACTTCCTCAATTTTCAATTCGGTCGCATTCTCAGCTGGTTTCGCCGCTTCTGGACCCGGAGCCGCCGAGGTCGTAGGGGCTGTGCCATCTGTTTTAGGTTTTTCACTGCATTTACAGCCTTGAAACAGGCCGATACAAACGAGGCTCGAAATCGCGAGGTTTTTAATACGCATACGGTCTCCCAAAGAAAGCACTGAATATTCTGATTGTTATACCTTGTTTACGAGCTTTTGCCAGCCCCAGAAAAACAACATGCCCGCTTGCCTTACCAAATAACCGTGTCGATTGGATCCGGCATAACCCGCGTCATGGGATAATCAATATTGAAATGAATGCCTCTGGACTCCTTGCGCTTCAAGGCACAGCGTATCGTCAGGAAGGCGACATCGGCCAGATTGCGAACCTCAAGGAGCGACGTATCAATGGGATTTTCCCAATAGAAGTTATCAAGCTCCTTTCGGATCGCAACGATTTTATCGTAGGCCCTTTCCAGACGTTTATTGGAGCGAACGATCCCCACGTAATTCCACATCACCCGCCGGATCTCGTCCCAGGTGTGAGTCAAGACGATGAGCTCATCGGGTTCTATCGTCCCCGTCTCACGCCAGGGCGCTTCCGGTAGTTCGGGAGAATCCTCAAGTCCATTCTCGGCAATGAATGTGGCAACACGATCGGCAAAGACCAGAGCTTCGAGCAGACTGTTGGAGGCCAGGCGATTCGCACCATGGAGTCCGGTACAGGCCACTTCGCCGATCGCAAAAAGATTGGTGATAGTGGTTCGGCCCTGGCTGTCCGTCACCAGGCCTCCGCAGCTAAAGTGGGCGGCAGGCACGACTGGAATCATATCCGTGCTCATGTCGATCCCCTGCGAAAGACAGACCCGGTAAATATTGGGAAAACGATCCTTGATCTTTTCGATGCCTAGGCCCCGGGCATCGAGGTAAACATAGGGGACCTTGGTTTTTTTGATCTCGGTATCAATCGCCCGCGCGACGATGTCCCTTGGCGCGAGTGAGGAGAGGGGATGATAGTTTTGCATGAAGGGGACGCCATCGGCGGTTTTGAGGACAGCGCCCTCGCCCCGCACGGCTTCCGAGATCAGGAAGGTTTTTTCTTTTTGACTGTAGAGGCAGGTGGGATGGAACTGCATGAATTCTAGGTTCGCCACCCGGCATCCAGCCCGCCACCCCATGGCCAAACCATCTCCCGTCGCCACGTCAGGGTTTGAGGTGTAAAGGTAAACCTTGCCATGGCCCCCGGCACAGAGATGAGTGGCCTTGCTGCGAATTTCAAAAATTTGGCCCGTTTCCCTTTGAAAAACATAGCCGCCAAGACAAAAGTTTTTTTCAAAGATTGGCCGCACCTTGTCGCTGGTGATCAGATCGATCGCAAACATATTTTCATAAATAGTGATATTGGGATTATTCCGTATAGCCAGAACTAAGGCCCGAACCACCTCCGCTCCGGTGAGATCATTGGCATGAATGATTCGCCGTTCGGAATGCCCACCCTCAAGAGTGAGATGATAGGGCTGACTTGCGTTGCCGCCCTTGCCTCGGGTGAAATCCACGCCAAGGGCAATGAGTTCCTTGATGGCAGCCGGCCCCGCTTCAACCACAGCCCGGACAATTTCACGATGGCAAAGGCCTGCTCCCGCTTCGAGCGTATCCTCGATATGTTTGGCAAAGGAGTCTTCCGGAGAAAGAACAGAGGCAATGCCACCTTGCGCATAGCTCGAATTGTTCTCGCTCAAACTTTCCTTGGCAATAATGACGACCTTTTGCGCCTGACCAAGTTTATGGGCGAGCATTAATCCAGCGATTCCAGAACCGACAATTAAATGGTCGGTATGGATAGTTAAAGCCATCTCTGCACCTCAGACAGATTTGTATACTCCAGGACTTAAGCCTTCTGGCAGCAATTATCATGGTAACCCTGAGCTGTCTTCAGTTATATTAGGTGAATGACAATATAACGCAGGGTACCAACCGAGTGCGAACGCCCCTTGATTTAAAGCAGGGGGGAACGCCTTAACTAAATCGAACAGCGGTTGCCAAGTCAGCTATCATACGGTAGACGAAACGCTAAGTTAAGCTTTTGATCCCGCAGACAAGGAAGGTCGGCAAAAAAATGGAAAAACAAACGGCAGAGGTTAAATCCTGGCTTAAAAACCTTCCCAATAAACTGACCTTTTTCCGCATCGCCGTCATCCCGTTTATCTGCGTCCTTTATCCCTGGGATGCAAAGGTTTTAAACATACTGTGCGCGGTGATCTTCGCGCTAGGAGCTCTTACCGATTTTTTTGACGGTTACCTGGCGAGGAAACTCAACAGCGTCAGTAAGATCGGTGAAATCCTCGATCCCATCTCGGATAAGTTACTGGTGGGCGCGGCTCTGGTTGTAATGGTGGGCGGTGGCGTGTTGAGCGCCTGGGTCACCGTCTTGATTCTCTCACGCGAGACTGCAGTCTCCGGCCTGCGTATGGCAGCAGCCGAGCAGGGTTTCTCGATCAAGGTCTCGAATCTTGGTAAAATCAAAACTTTTCTGCAGGACCTTTCGATCACGCTTTTGTTGACCCGTGAGCCAAGTATCGAGACGGTTGGCATGATCATCCTTTGGGTTTCCATTGGCTTCGCCTATGTGTCGGGCTTTGAGTACTGGCAAAAATTCTGGGAAAGAAATCGGGATCAATTTTAATTTTCCTTATAATTACCGAACTTTAGAAAGATAAGGTCGCTCCTTTTCCAACTTTGACACTTCCCTACCCTCAACTTCTTGGTCGATTTGCCGATATTTTAGTGAGTTCAACTATTTAGGGCTAAAGCCATATGACGGTGGTGGCGAAGAAAAAGCAGCGTTATGAGGGACTTATCCAGTTCCAAGACCCCTTGCGTCAAGCCTTGGTTTGTCTGCAGGCGGCGCTTGCTGAGCGCTTTACCACCGGTGCCCAACTCGAATTTCTAAAACAAAAAGATACCCCGGACGCCTCGCACTTTCTCCTGACCTCGGACGGCTCAAACGTTGGGGGGATGGGTGAAGGTCTTGAAGCCCGCCATCTCCTGATGCGGGTGGAACAACTTGATCAAAAGCTGCCGACCTGGGACAAGCCTGAATGTGAATCCAAGATCGCGGCCTGGCTTGATTCCAGCGATACGCTTGCCGCGCAGTATATCTTTCAGCTTCTGGCTCAGGCCGTCGCCATCACCTCTCAATTTGATTTGCAGCAGGTATCATCCTGGGGTGCAGAGACCTCGAACTGGCAAGGGCCACATCTCATTCAACACGAAAGTTGGCAAAGTCTCGAACGCCGGGACATGCTGAAAACATTTCAGGACGAAGCTGCCCCACTTTTCAAAAAAATTGATAAGCAAAATCTTACGACCGATGGTTGCTCGGTGACCCTCCATATCGAGGGTCCTACCGATCTCTCGTGGCAGGATCTTTCCATCACGGCTCTGGAGCGATTGGTAAAACCGAATCGCCATTTGATTGCGGTCAATTATATATCGCAGCCGACCCCCCGTCTCCAAATCGCCTACATCACTCCTATGCGACTCCCCTTAAAAGATCTCCAGGCCTCGACCTTAAAAGGCTTCATGCTGCTTAGGGACATTAAAGAGGCAGCCAAAGTGGCAAAATCCGTGTTAGCTAGTTAGTGTCTGTCCGAAAATGGGGATGGCAAGGCGCGAGGCAGAAAAAAAGCGGAGTTTATTACCCATAAATGAGCATTTTTTTCTGCCGATGAAACGCAGCCAGCGCCATTTCCGGACGGACACTCGTTAGTGTCTGTCCGAAAATGGGGATGGCAAGGCGCGAGGCAGAAAAAAAGCGGAGTTTATTACCCATAAATGAGCATTTTTTTCTGCCGATGAAACGCAGCCAGCGCCATTTCCGGACGGACACTAGTTAAGGCAGACAATAAAGAGCTTGACCGTGACAGATGACGCGAATGCCTTTATACTTCATTGAATCAATTCATAAACGCGTAGGTTTTTATGGCTATTCCTCAAATTGATGCAGGCAACTGCACTATTGTCGTCACGCTGTGTTTATGGCTTTGGACGCGCTTGAAGCTACCGGATGGATGCCACTATCAGGAATCCAGCCTAAGACGGCAGAATGCCATCGCGTCTTGGGCTTTCGTAGCTTTGATCACCATTCAGGTTCTGGGTTTTTTTGCGTCCAACCCATGGATAGAAACCTTTATTGCCGGATCCAGTGCGCTCATACTCTTTGGCTTTGCGGTTACCGCTTATAGAAATGATGGTGGTTTTTGGTCGAAAAGACGCAATCAGGGGGCAGGCCTTGCCGTCATTCTAGCCTTGGCCTTTTTCGCGGAAACGCTGATTGCCCTGCCCAATTTTATTCCCGTGCTCAGTGCTTTGGCCATCAGCCATCTATGCCGAAAACGTTATATTCAAATCGTCGTATCGAGTGTTAAAGATCTGGAAGCGATTCATGCCAAGCTGCTAAAACAAGAGGCTTCCTTTCAAAATACCCGCAACTTTGACAATTTTCGCATCAAAAAAACTTCCTAAATCCTTGCCGTCTTTACTTGACAAGCACTCAGCTTGACACTCCGATCCCGGGTCCCTAGACTTGGCCCGAAGGCTCGTCAACCCTTGGAGATTTCGGCATCGTGAAGACCTTACATGTAGTTTCAATTTGTAATGCACTCGTCGATATCCTCGTCACCGCCAGCGAGCAGGATATTCAAAGCCTGGGCTTGAATAAGGGCATCATGCATCTTGTCGACGATGCCAGACAGCAGGACGTAATCGCTCACTTTAAAAATGCCAAGACCACGAAAGAACTCGGCGGTTCCAGCATGAATGCCATCCGTACGCTCGCCGCTTTGGGAGCAAAGACGTCTTTTGCGGGCACGATCGGCTCCGACACTTATGGCGACCTGATTCAAAGCCGCATGAAAGATCTCGCCATCGCCTCTCACCTGCAAAAGGTATCAGCGCACACCGGCCTGTGCTTTATCCTCGTCACTCCAGATGGTGAACGAACAATGAACACCAGCCTGGGCGCAAGCTGTCTCTTCGATGAAAAAATAGTTCCCGTATCCGATATCCAAGCCGCTAAAATCTTCCATTTCTCCGGCTATCAATGGGCTAATGCTTCGCAGATCGCGGCGATCAAGCGCGCCCTCAAGGTCGCCAAGGAAGCCGGTACGCTGGTGTCCTTCGATGTTGCCGATCCCTTCGTCTGCAGAAATTCCCGAGCGGAATTTATTCAGGTCATCGAAGACTATGCGGATATCGTCTTTGCCAATCGTGAGGAGGCTCACCTCCTTTATGAATCAAGTCCCGAACAGGCCTGCAATCGCATCACTGGCAGCGGCGCGATCGCGGCCATTAAACTAGGTGCGGAAGGGGCTTTGATCGGTCAAGGCAGGGACCGCTTCACGATCAAACCTGTCGCCACCACAGTTGTCGATACGACCGGTGCCGGCGATATGTTCGCCTCCGGATTTCTCTATGGAATGTGTCAGGGCAAATCAGTCGAAGCTGCCGGTACTATCGCGGCAACTCTCGCGAGCGATGTGATCAGCCGACTCGGCGCCAGCGTGTCCGATCAAGGTTTGAAGCGGGCGAAAGCGCTTTGATTTAAGCTCTGAGATAGTGAAATGAGCGTGCGCCGAGTGAGAATGCCAGCGGCAGGCAAGAGTCCGTCACCCGGCATTTTCTACCAGGGAACCGCTTCTTTTTTTAAAGTCGGGTATCGCAATTGAGCCTGCCCGTTCACAGAAAATTCACCTCCCTGAATCAAATGCCAATAAAACGCGTCGGCTTCTTTTTTCTGAGTGAAGATCGCATGAGCGAGGCGGAATTCCTTCAGGGCAGGCACGGTATACTGCACAGCAATGCGGACCCGGCCATCATCCAGGGATTCCCACCATACTTTGTTGGCGGAAAAGGCGAAAAGCGGCGTGGGGACAAGGCCTAAAGCCAGGGTAATGAAGCCAATCAAAGCCCGCATGCGCATCGAGCGCTCCTCCTCTTCTCATCTCCATCGGCCCAAAATAAAGGTTCTGTAGAGACCCTCAGTGAAGTCTCATGACAATTTTGGTAGTTTGGGTTACAAGCATTTCTCTACTTCGCGTTAGACACGTGAGCAACATACCTTTCGTTTGGCGATAAAGAAGGAATTATGTCGGAAGATCAAAAGCAAAAGCAAAAGCAAAAGCCTGTTTTCTGGAGTCCCGAAAACCTGCGTCAACTCACTATTTTCTTGGTCCTAATCCTGGCCTTTCGATGGTCTGTCGCATCTCCCTACCACGTTCCGACTGCCTCGATGGAACCCACGATTAAAGTGGGGGACCGTTTGCTTGCTTACAAATTGGCTTATGATCTGAAGGTACCCTTCCTCGATTATACCCTGGTCTCGTGGGCTGAGCCGAAGCGAGGCGACATCATCGTTTTCAAGTATCCCAAGGAACCGGATGTCGACTACGTTAAACGGATCGTAGGACTGCCTGGCGATAGGATCCGGGTTGAGAATAATTTGCTTTATATCAACGGCACGGTGCAGGAGCGCACCGATCACGAAAGCGATCGATCCATTCTTGCCGATATCCATGACAATCCTGATATTAAAACCCTTTCCGTCGAAAAACTCGGCGACTTGGATCACTGGGTGATACAGGATAAGGGCAGCAATGCGATGTTCTCGCTCAGCATGAAATATCCTTCTGATGGGGGCGAATATACGGTTCCCGAAAAATCGTTTTTCGTAATGGGTGACAATAGGGACAACTCGACCGATTCACGATCTTGGGGCCAAGTGCCTCGCGATTACGTGAAGGGTAAGGCGCTATTTGTGATGTGGAGTATGTTTACTGCGGACGACGGATTCTGGCCGCACCTCCGATGGGATAGATTCGGGCACGGATTGCGCTAAGTCGCATATTTGTCTTGGCAAATTACTTCGGCTCATTCCTACAGCTCAACTGTCTCGAAATTCTGCCGACTAGTAAGAGAGAGACAGGAGGATGCTTATGAAAGAACTAGTGCAAGCAGACGACGTGGTTTTCGCAAAAGAATATTGGACCGGTGATTCCCGTGATGGGCGACTTGTCAATGGCGATGGCTATCATTACTACCGTATCACCCGCGATGGCAAGATCCTGGATGCCTACGAGTACTATGAGAAAGAGGACGGCAGCTTTGTAGTTTCGCCGCTACCCGAGATGCGCAACGTTCACTGGATCGAAGATATGGGTTTCGAAGATCTCGAAGTTCTGGACTTCATTCCCGAGACCGAGTATCTCCGGATCAAAGAAGCTAACGCACGCCATGTCTAGGTTTTAAAAGCTTTTTATAGGGCAAGGAAATTTTGCCCTTCTCGATCGATTTCATGAAGTTTCAGCCGCAACCAGACCATCTGGCTGCGGCTTTTTCCATGGGGAAGGTTCCTAAAAAAAGCCCGGATTCTTAGGGGAACCAGGGCCTTACAGTTGCTTCGGCTCAGAAATAATGAGCCTTTGCGGTTGGAATGGGCACGGGCAGCCTCATGATTTCTGAACCGAAGCGCATACTAAACTTCGCCAGCTTCGGATTCGGCACCAGAGGCCTCTTCCACGCGGCGTTCAAGTATGTGTCGATACCAGGACAGGGTCTGCTCGATCAACCATTGGTTGGCTTGATACTGCTGGGCGGGAACAATTTCATCGCAGTAATCGCGCAGGTCAATCTCGGTGCCACCTGCATTGACGCGAATCCACTCTTTTACGGACTTTTTGAACCTATTCACATCGAACATAAGACGATTGACCCCACTCCGTCCCAAGCCTTCATCCACTGTTTTAGTTACATGACAGGCTACTTGGATTTTGTTACCTTTGATTTCCTAATTCGGCTAAAAACAGAATCACTTGAGGCAAAACTTGCCGGTCCTGACAGGAAAACTCTATGGCCACTTCTCTAAATCCCCGAATTCTCTTTCAACTCGACAAGGTTTTTCTAGGTGAGCAATTTGTGACCGGCGACGTTTTTCAGCTCCTGGGCAAACCACTGACGGCTTTTATCGTTCGGTTGCTCAAAGATCATGGCGTCAGCGACCAACCCGTCATCAAAGGGCGCGTGCATCCGCAGGCCCTGCTTGAAGGCGCTGTTTATGTTGCCGAAGGGGCGGAAGTTGGACCTTTCACCTATATTCAAGGCCCAAGTTTCATCGGTCCGGGCGCCGAAGTCCGCCATGGTGCCTTTATAAGAGGCTCAGTCTTCATAGGCGCCAAGGCAGTCGTCGGCCATACGACTGAAGTCAAAGGATCCATTTTTTTTGACGAGGCAAAAGCCGGACACTTCGCTTACGTCGGCGATTCCATTTTAGGCCATGACGTGAATCTTGGTGCCGGCACCAAGCTCGCCAACCTTAAGCTTCGCGGCAACGAAGTTTCTGTCATTCATCCTGAGACCGATGAAAAAATAAATTCAGGTTTAAGGAAATTTGGTGCGCTCGTCGGAGATAAGGCGCAAACGGGTTGCAACGCAGTCCTGTCGCCTGGGACTATATTGATGCCTTCGACATGGGTCTTGCCCACAGTGCATTACCTGGGGACCTTAAAACGTGGCTTCGCCAAATCCTAGGGCTTGGCCTGCGCCCATTCGAAACGACGGTATTTCGGATTGTCCAAGGGCTAGGGGCTGTTGACGTTTGAGATAAGTGATTGAAAAGTACAGGCAAACTCGT
>CAXSGP010000103.1:0-15885 GCA_964236955.1 uncultured Oligoflexus sp.
CCTTTGCGAGGCTTCGAACTGGAGGTAGAGCGTTTCGGTCGAGCTGCGCTCATTATCGCTCCGAAGTCCAAGCGTCCCTAACGGGTACTGTTCCATAATCCGATTGGCTTCTAGTACCTCGTCCAATAAGTTTTTCCCTATCCCGTATTTTTCGGATCGTATTGAAAGCTCTTCCTTGCCTTTGTTTTCGTGAAACGCCATTGGATCAGGGGCGCCTTTTTATTGGTTCTTTTATTCTAGGCTGACGTCTGAGCCTTGAGGTACATAATGTTGCCGATGCGGCCATTTCCTAAGCATTGGTGTGAATGCATGCCAATGGCAATTTCAGCTTGATTGAGCCAACTCGCATGCTTAGGTGTATAGTGAAATTCGAACCTTTCCCAAAGCCTTGTCCCTACGGCTTCCCCTAAAGAATCAGTTAGGGCTTTTTTAGTATGTAGGCTCAGGTTGTCCATGCCCAACGTAATTTTGATTGCATCAGGATAGTATTGAAGTAGAGCAAGGACGAATCTTACTCGATTTAAGAATGCGCCTCATCGGCTACGAGCTTCACTTGAAACCACTACGCGAGCGAACTCCCGATATTCCTGTAATTCTGGCTTTGATTCTTAAGTCAGAAGCAGGCAAAACGGGGTGTAATACTTTTAATCCATACCTTTGGGCTTTCACCTGTAACGTTTCAATTCCGAAGGTGAAATCGATATCGCTAACACTGCGGCTTACAATATTCTCGGTTTCGGAATGCCGCAGGGCCTCAACCAAAGCATACAAACGGTTGAGAGAATCCTTCACCGCGACTCGCAAAGTCGGAAGCTCACTGTCTGGGGCTAATATAAGCCTCTCAAAGGTTCCGAGTGGGGCTCTCATGTCATGGGTGAGCATTTGGGCCATATGGGCAACGGCGCGCTCCTTGACGAGCATGATCATCTCGAGCTCATTAGCCTTGATATTCTGCCATTGTTGCCTGAAAACCTCGAAGAGGTGTTCAACTTCAAGGAAAGTAAGCTTGCGTTTATCGACAGAGTTCTGATCGATATTTTCAAAGCTGTTAACCGTCGCTACTAGGAATGAAACGGACTTATTGTAAGTCCCGGCGAGCGAGCGAAATGTCCTACTTGAAAAGCGCCCGATCGAGAAAATACCGGTTATAAGCAGCGAGAACCAAATTGCAGGCATCCAGAGATCCAGAGGCTTGGCCAGTTTCAAGCGAAATTCTCTATTCAAAACATCCGCAATATGGTGATCTGAGACAAAGCAAAGCTTCCCCCGCACGAATGCAAATGAATTCGACTGTGAGCCGATCTCGTCGGAACTGACTATTCCGGTAGTATTTCTGCCGTATTTGTCAGAATGATAATATAGGAATGCAGCCGCAAACTCTTTTTCCGTTAAGGACTTGAGGTGTGCATCAAGGGCGAATGTGTCCCCCAGCTTTATCGATTGAGTAATGAAAAGGCGAGATGACTCAACGCTACTCGTCGTCGTCTTAATGATGTCGATATAGAGGAAATAACCATATGCCAGGACAAACACGAGCGAGAGACGCAAGGAAATCCTTCGAGAAAAACTCCTAGATGTTTTTTGTGAATGCGCGTCGATGCTTGGCGTCGTCATTGTCCCCTAATTGTCCCTTCAAACTCTTGCAACATGTACCGTCCTACATCTGTGAAGTTGCACTTGGCTCTTAAATCAAATAAGGATGCCTGCATACTCTCGGTGTATTTTGCGCGTCTTGCATGAACGAAGGCCGATGTACTCCTATCAATGTTAGATTTTGACAGCTCATCACAGGCATATATCATAAACGCCAAAGCCGCGATTGCATGGTATGTTTGCATTGCAGGACGCATAGTTTTACGCACTCCGGAATAAACGGGAATCTTCTTTTGGCCATTCACAATCATAGAGTCGGCAGTTTGGTAGTTCATCAGGGATTGATGCCCAAGCTCGTGAGCCATCGAAATTGCCAGCTTATACGCTGCGAATTCACCATGCCGCGGCGCAAGAAAGATGGCGCCCTTCGCATGATGATTACTGAAACCACGTTCGAATTCCAGAGTCTCGTCAAGCGGGAGTACAACATCTATCAGCTTTGGAAAGACTGCTGAAAAATACTCTGATGTGCCTGTTAGCAGCTTGTAGGCTTTCTGGAACATAAGGTTTGTGTGCTCAACTCTTTCGACATCCGATGAGTTGAGAACATCCCACTCAGATAAGGCATCCAGAACTAGGCTCTCACCACGTTTGAATGTTTTGAGAACTTTCAGTTTTTCCAAGCCATCTGGCGGTAGAGATATCGATGGCCGAGAGTATGTTTCAAAGAGCAACGTCCCAACTTTTCCTTTTTCGAGGAATTCATCAATACCCATCCATGGACTATAAGACAGGCCGTAGAGGGAGTAACGCTCCTGAATTCTCTCAACATACCGTTTCCGAACTTCGGCAGCTAATGTGACGAGTCTTTGGGCCCCCACTTGGCCAAACATGAGACTCATTGCCAGCGCACCCTGTCCAGAAAGAAGCTAACAGAACTTCTCTGTTTACCAACGCTCACATGTGACCTCTTATTTACCCAGAAGATAGGAGGGGTAGCGTGGGTTTGCACGGCAATCGTTTGATCCTTCATATGCTCCGACAGCTTCACAATTGCCTGAACTTTTACATCAAAAGACGGGGCGTTAGCTGCCTCGGCGAAAAGCTTATCAAAGGTGGCATCGCCCCTGGGAAAATTCCTCTCCAGCGGACTGCCATCAATGAAAAATGAGAATTGAAGCAATGGATCGGGACTCGAAACGTTGATTTCAATGAGCCTGATCGGGGATGTATCGTGGGTGGCGAACTTGTCCCATCCCCCGACAAAGCGAGTTTTTATCCCAATTTCATTAATCTGCCGCTCGATTTCCTGCAAGTAAGGGCCCACATCTTTGCGGAGAGCAGGGATAACCATCTCTTGGGATAAGAGTCTCTTCGGAACTTTGGCTAAATACTCACGGGCAAGGGAGAGATTGTAAAAATCGGTATATTCAGAGCTGCCCCAAAAGCTTGGAGGAACGATTTCGCAAGCAGGTTGGGCGTGTTTGGAGATGAGTGAGGCGATCTTCCTTCTTTCCAATCCATGTTGAATAGCCTTGCGAAAATTCTTGTCGCGACCAAGCTCTGTGTCGTAATTGAAAAGGATGTGTCCAATCCAGTCGTGCTTAGTTTGAATCGTGATCTCTTCAGGATCCTCTATGGAGCTGCCTCCGACGGTAGAAATATCAATGTTTTGCCCAGCTGCGTTCTTCATTAACAAATTAATCTTCTGGATCACACCCCTCACTTGAGCAACGAGCTGGTATATTCCCTTTGTTGGTTCAGCTTTTTCGACTCTATAAACACCAGCACCCACTGGTAATGATTTCCAACTAAAATAGTCATCTTTCAACTCTTCAATGGGAACCAAGGGCACATCAATCAAAGAGTGCAAGAATGTGGGATTATAAGAAGACACTTCTATTGAAAGCGTCCTCTCGTCAATGATCTTGATACCTGAAACAGTGCCACTCACGAATTTACCACCCGACTTGAGTGTGTCAATCCCCTTGACGATTCGCACATAGGCTTTTTCGAAGCTCGGATGTTGCATGAGGTACCAGCGCTGTAGGCTAAATTCGACATCGGTACTGAGCACGGGACGGCCATTGTGAAATTTAAGACCTTTGCGGACTTTGAAGATATACTTCTTTGCCTCAAAGTCCCAGCTCCAGTCTTCGAGAAGGCCAGGTTCGACAATGAGGCTATCGCTAATATTTACCAAATATCCGAATACGGCATGCTTGAAAGGCTTTTTTGCAGAAACCGGAGCATCAATATTCCATGGCTCATCGCCCTGAGTCGACAATTGAACCGTCAAAGTTTTTTCCATACTCATAACCTCATTCAAGCAAAGAACCACACTGAAAGCGGCAAATATCCAGCGTTTCACAGACGAACTCCAACCCTTATTATTTGGCGGTACTACATGTGCCATCCAGCTCCGCGTCTGTTTCAACTTTTGTTAGATCTATTCGCCGCAAAAGCATAGAGAATATGTCAGATAGCACCCATACGCATACCTTGGGTAGGTCTTCTGTTTGCTGCTTCTCGAACGATGCAGAAGGATTTGTGGTGTCTTCTGCGAATGATGCGGAAGGGAGAGACGCGAGCAGAAGTGAAAGTCCGACATTTTTCTTAATCGACATAGTCATGCACCTGTATTGAAATAATAGTCTAAGTCGCGCACTTAGCCCGACTCTAACCAACTTTTTAAATTCACGGGGGCTTTTGCAAAGGACATGCCGCAAGGTGCCTCATGATTAAAATTACTATATTTTTAGGCTTCTCTTAAGCGGAACGAACAGTTCTCGTTGCTTGTAATAAGTCAAATCTATCGATCCCTCCTAAATTTGGGAGGGTATCCCTCCCAAAAATGAAGAAAAACTCAACTTCGCATTGCCGGAACAATAGCCGCGTGAATGAGTTGCTGTCGAAGTTTTTATGTGGCGTGGAACGACTGAATGGCCTCGTTCTCGGCAGATCAGACTCTTGGCGGTCCATGCTCTTCGTTCCTACCCACTCGATGACACTCTCCCGCTTCTGACTGCATTTGTGAGCGACGCGAGCGAAAATGAAGACCAAGTTGCTATCAGTCTTATCGAGGATATCCTTGGTTTTTGGTATTGTATGGACTCGTAATGCCATCAAGCCAGACCAGCCCATGTCTTGAACGCGTGTAACCTTGCCTTCCAATCCTTTGATTTGGGTATTGAGTGAAGTGAGCTATGGCGTTGCGACTTCGGGATGAGCATCAGTCGCGATCAGAAGGCGATCGCGGTACTCTTTTGCAGTCATGAAATCGACGGCGTTAGTCCTTTGCGAGGCTTCGAACTGGAGGTAGAGCGTTTCGGTCGAGCTGCGCTCATTAACGTTCAGAAGTCCAGGGGTCCCTAACGGGTACTGTTACCAGCGAGGCTCGGGCCAGGGCCAAAGCTTAGATCAGTACGATCGCACTTCCATCGCATACTTGGCCTCCGGCATCCTGAGGAGACCGAGGCGTCGGGCCAAGATAAGCGGGCTGCCTGAGTTGCTGGGAAAGCCGATTGCATCGCTCAGATAAAGGTCAGCAAGATCGATACTTTCAAAATAACCCGCCTCAGTCAGAGCATGGGTCAGAAGATAAGCAAAGGTCGTAAGCAATCGATGCAGATAGCCAGGCCCACTTTCCAGCTCTTCGATGTTTCTTTGACTGCTGAGCTTTATAACCTCCGCATATTTTTTAATTTTCAGCACCCGGGCATCAAAATTGAAACTGCCGACCGGGGAGAAGGCCGCGTTGGTTTCTTTGACCGACACACGAAATTCTAAAAAGCGTTCCCAAAAGCGCGAACTGCCTAAGAGAAACCAGCCCATGCCGGTCAACTGCTCCAGCATCTCGTTCCAGGTGTTGCCTGAGTCCTGACAGTAATAGATCAGCATCTGCATCATAAGCAGCCGCACCCTGATAAGTAAGGGCTGCTCGGTCGTGTTTTTACGTACGCGGTAGACGCCATCAAATACATCCGTCACAGCCCTAAGCACCGACTGCAATCCTGGGTTATCCCCATAGATCTCGACGGTTTGCCGCGTCATCTTTTGTGAGGCGAGGGCCCAGCCCTGAAGGTCGGCATCCCGATAGCGACAGGTGAATTCCCGAAAAGCCCCAAACTTCATCGTGTAGCATTCCGGAGCCAGCTGGGCTGGACCGGTATACCAAGCGATCTTGGTGTTGAATTGCTGAATCTCACTGCGCGAGTAGCGGCCGTTGAGGTGATTAAAAATGCCCTCAACCCCCTGTCGCACCACCTCGGCATCGGGAGCAAAGACGACGATACGGACACCCCGATCAAGCAGACGGCAAAAGGTGGCCATGGGCGGCAGGGATTCGGTGATATCAAAATAGATCAGCTTCGGAATCGATTGCCGGCCCCAATTTTTAAGACGCGACACCTCCTGCTTCAACCAATGTTCGTAGGTCGATTGCATCATAAAATGCGAGGCCGTATCGATGAGATCGCGATTGACCATTTTATAGGGAATCGGTTGGGTCGAGAGCTGCTGATAGCTTTGAATATGATTTTTTCCCACTTTGCTAAACTCAAGAGAGGGCCATAGATCCTGCTGCCAGCTGGGATGGTTGGGGACCTCCTTGCGTACAAAACCATCGGCTTCAATGGCCCCGATCTGCTGCTGCATCCAAGCGATGAGATTGCGGCGCCAGTCCTTCCAGGTTAAGGCCGCCGTGATAACTCCACTTTGCACGGCTTCCTCTGCGGAAATCACGCTGCGATTCATCCACACCGTAGCGAGGGCCGGTTGCTTTTGCAGCTGCGCACCGAGCCACCCGAGCGATGACACCTGACCTATAGCAAACTCGGGAAAACCAAACCAAGTCTCCCGATCAAAGACGAAGCGTTTGTGGCAAGCCTGCATCAATTCAAACATCGTTCCACAGCAGTCCTTTTCCGTCGCATAGTTCCAGGGAATAGGCGAGGAGCGAATCATGCGCGTGAGTTTATGTAGGCGCAGCATGCGGGCCCGCAGCTGGTCGCGCAACAAGTCGTGGAAAAGCTCATGGAGCCAATCCTCGCTGGCATCATAGCAGGGAACCTTTTGCAGCCACAAAACGCCTTGCACTCGTTCCCTGGCAGCTTGATCGCAGGCAAAACGATAGAAATCCTCAAGTTGACCGATTTCCTTCTGCCCCTCGGTGCTCAGAGGGGAATGGGAGCAGACCCAATCGGCAAGGAGAAAATTATCGTGCTGTTCAAAGTTCATCGCTTCCATTCCGCAAAATGACAGTTGCCGTTGAGGCCTACGAAAATATAGGCACAAGACTCAACTTCGGCCACCAAAAATTCCATGTAACTGGCAATTGCATTAGAGTGGGCAATCCATTGCGGCAATCGAATCACCTCGGCCGCCAGGCCGCGCTTTTGCATATGCTCCCAGCAGGAGGGCAGAAGGCCTTTTAAGTGGCTGTAGATATAAATTCTTTGAAAGTGGGCCGGGGCGCGGCCATTGGAGTCAAGCCAGCTGTCCCACTGCGTGAAAAGTTCCGCCATACCCATGAGGCCCAAACGAAAATCATGGACCCGAACGTCCCGCCCATGCAAGGCTCTTTGTTTGCCTTGGGACCCATCCTCGTGTATCACCGCCTCGATAAAGAGCGCCGGGCGCTGTTTTAAGTCGCGTTTTTGAAAATAATTGCGCTCGTCCCGAAAGCTAAGGCGGCCATGGCGATCGAGCAGGACCCCGGAAAAGATCTTTGTGTCATAGACCTGCTCCTGCACCTCGAGGAGCTCCTCGAAGGAATCGAGGGAAAAGGGGCTGACCCTTAAAAGGGATTTTTCAAGAGCCATGCGGGCCGGATCGCTGAGATCGGGGGCCTGATCGACGATTTGCACAAAGCAGGCATGATCGATCGGTTTTTTCACGATGGCATTCCAGAGGTCGGATAGGCCATTGAGCTGGGAACACTGCTGAAAGATCGCGGCCATCGTCGGCCGCTCCCGATCACTCGAGGCAAACAGAAGGTGGCTCGGCATAACCCTTTGCTTATGGATGCGCTGAGCCACCAGAGAATCAAGCGCCTTCCAGCGTTGCCAGCCCTTATCCTCAACCTCGATGACCTGCCTTGATACCGTTCCCTCGATCTCAAGCGCGATACGATAATTAAGCATCCTAAAAACCTTTGTGTGTATCGTCCATGGCGCCCTGAAGACGACTGATGCCCTCTCGTACCTTTTCCTTAAGGAAGTGATCGTCGAGGCATTCATCCAGCGTGTTCAACGTTTCTAGGACTGCTGGCCAGTTTTGCTGGCGAAGATAGGCGTCGACCAGCTTCTCCAATGGCTCGAGCATATTGGGTTCGAGATCGATCACTTTTTTATAGGTTTCAATCGCTTCATCATAGCGCCTTGTCTTTTCCAGCATCTCGCCGATACGCAGAGTAAGGATGGCTTTGTTGAGGTTGCCATCGATTTTTTTCACCTGCACGGCGAGTACCCGCAGACATCCCTCCCAATTTTGCAGACGGTAGTAAGCTTCATAATGAATGGCAAAAGTGCTGAGGGGGCTGTCGACGCAGTATTTTTCCAGGACATCGACCGAATTCTGGGGTGCATCGAGCTGATAGAGATAGACTGCCGCCAACTCCTGGGCACTCCGGAAGCGATCGTTGACGTGTTTGGCCGAGGAAAAAAGATTTTGCAGAACTTGCGCGACTTTATCCCACTGGTTATTCTGCGTATAGACGATTTTAAAGTAACGCAGGCCCTTTTGATTAAAGGGGTCGAGTTCAATCAGGCGTTCGTAGCTCCGATTGAGATGATGCTCGTCATACTTCTTTTTTTCATAGATAAGGCAGAGCCGCTCCATGCACGCAATCTGGTCTTCCTTCGTCTTCAGCTTGGGATAGATAGCCTGAAGTAGAATTGCCTCGTTGCCATAATCACGTTCGTCGACGATCGAGTGGAGGGCCTTTTCACGAAACTCGACGTAGCCTAGATGCAGATCCTTGACAAGCTTCAGGCAGACGCGCGCGGCCTTGCTGATATCCTCGAGGTAGATGGCATAGGCGCGTGCCGTGCGCACGTAGTGGTCGATCTTTCTTTTTTTGGGATTGTCGATTTGCTGTTCTAAGATGTGAAAATAACTGGTCCAGCATTCGAAATTCTGCAAACAGTCGAAGACCTCATCAAGCTGAGTCTCAGGGCTCAGTGAGCCCTTGTGGATTGATGTGACTAATTCAGAGATTTCGAATGGCGCTTCCATCTATTCATCCCTCATCGGATAATGGACTTTTTCCTATGTTATCAGAGGGAGTTGCTGTTGGACAGTCGGGAGGCGTATCTAAACGAGGAAGAGGGCGCCATCCCAGAAAGAGCCGCCCGGCGCCAGCGTTATTTGGCTATGAGATTGTTCAAAAGGCTTTCACTCGCTGTTTTCACGATTTCCGAGTAGTCATACACGGCCTCATCAAAGAGCCACTGGAGACTCACACCATCGACGGTGGCGAGAATGAGTGAGGCCTGGTGCTGAGGGTTGACCTGGCGAAAGACTCCCTGCCTGACGCCTTCTTCGATGACCTTGGCGCAGGAGTCACGAAACTTTGCGTAATGGCGGGAAACCACTTGCCGAACTTCCTTTTTCTGGTTGATCTGCGTCCAGAAGTCCATATTCACCTGGTAATATTCTTTAGTGCTGCGCACAATATCAAAGGCGACGGCAATAAAGACTTTGATCTTATCGATCGGACTGGAAATTGATTCCATATCGGCGGCAATAATATTTTCAATATCCCCAGACACCTTATCGAGCACGGACATCATCAGATCGTCCTTGTTCAAAAAGTAATAGTGGATAATGCCTTTACTGACACCGGCCGTACGGGCGACGTCCTGCATAGAAAAATTGTGATAGCCATGCTTGGTAATGCAATCCACCGTGGCTCGAACAATCTGGTCTTTTCTTTCTGCTGCTACATCGGGCTTAGACATCTTATTCCCAATCCTGGAATCTACAATTTTTTTATTGCCAAATGGCTCACTCGGCATCGACCGTTGGGCCGTCATTTTAGGATGATATGAGAAGACGAATCGACTTCGACAACAACCCTGAATGCCAGGGTATATAGCCTCAGTTTCCGCTTGGCAAAGCCTGAATAGTAGCATAGGGATTTTTTCTTAACAAGGCTACACCCTGTCGAAAATGTCTAGATCTTGTGCCCTTATCCAGTCCTCACAATCGCTGCGTCAGAAGTTTGTCTGTTGGCTGACGACTATGCTAAAGTGTAACATCATGATTTCCTAATCTACATGCTGCGGGGTTTTTTAACACCCGTATGGAGTAAGTAATGCGTTGGCTAAAGCCTGCCATATTTGCAACAACCTGTCTCACTGCCTTTCCCTACCTTACGCCGCTGGCCGAAGCTCGGCAGCAGGAGCACTGGACCCATTATGGTCTGCGGCCGCTAGGCATGGGAAACGCTTATGTAGCCGTTGCCGATGACTTTAACGCATTGTTTTATAACCCTGCCGGGCTGGCAAGACTCAAGACCTGGGACGGAGAATTCCTGAACCCGTCCCTCACCTGGTCACAAAATGTCAAGGGACTCGTGAATGACGCAAAAAATCTTAAGAGCGGCAGCACCGAGGACACCCTCAATCTGGTTGAAAAAAATACCGGCGAAAATTACAATGTTGGCTTGGCTTTAACCCCGCACCTGATCTTTCCTAATTTTGGCTTTGGGCTGGGCCTTGATGCTTCGGCGGGCGCCGTCTTTCACCGCGACGTCACGGTCGATCTCGACACCGGCCTGCGGGCTGTCCTGCCGATTGCCTTTGCCAAGAATTTTCTCAACGATCGCTTGGCGATCGGGGTGGCCCTTAAGCTTCGCGCCCGGGTTGGCATCGATCAAAACTTTAGCATGGACGATATCGCCGCTTTCCAATCGACCAGCAAAACCGATAAAACGGGTCGCGAACTTGAAGATTACGTCAAAGCCGGCACCGGCTATGGGGCCGACCTGGGCCTCCTCTTCACGCCCATGAAACAATTTGAACCGACCTTTGGACTGAGCATCACTGATCTTGGCGGCACCCCCTACGCCGTTTACAAGGTCAAAGGCAGTATCCTGGGTGCGCCACCCCTACAGGAGCCCAGCGTCAATGTCGGGATCAGTGCGAAGCCGATTCAAACAGGATGGAGCTATGTGATGGTGGCCGCTGATATGCATTCGATCAATCAGCCCTATTCCTTCTCCAAAAAATTTAATCTCGGTGTGGAAGGGGGGCTCGGCAATATCCTCAAACTTCAAACCGGCCTTTATCAGGGTTATTTAACTGCGGGACTCCAGTTCGACGTCGGACTCTTAAGCATCAGACTGGTGTCCTATGCTGAGGAGCTCGGAACTACGGCCGGCTACAAAGCCGATCGCCGTATCGCCGCTCAGCTTAAGTTTTTGCTCTAAGCGCCCCGGTTAAACAAACACCTTGAGAAAGAGGACTCTCGATATGAAATGGATTGCTAAGGCTCTGTTAGCAAGTATGGTACTCCCGTCAGCGCTCGTCGCAAAAGGCCTGGATAAGCTGCAGCCCGCCACGGTAGAGCCAGCGGACGACAGCAAGGAAAAAGACTTCGAGGCGCCAAAGGCCGATAAAAAACCGGCCGAAGCACCCGCTGAAAAAAAACCTGACGCCGCCGTGAAGGAAGCGGACAGCGAACCTCAAGGCGAGAAAAAAGCCGAGGCCGAAGCTGATAAAGACAAAAAGGAACCCAAAGCTCCCGAGCCGCCAATCGAAGCTGGTTTTCAACGCTGGTATATCGGCACGAGCCTTGGAATTATGAAGACGACGTCAAGCCAAGGCGCCTGGAACAGTTCCAGCACCGGCGATCTTGAGCTTGCCAATAAACTTATCAAACAGTATCAGGGCAAATTCGATATCTTTGGGACTTTTCGCTACCGACCAAGTGCTGTCACCGTAAAAAGCAGCTCGCGCGCCTACCGCGGGGTGGTGGAGACCTATCTCCTTGGCGGCAAAGGACAGATGGAACTGCGACCCAAACTCTTTGCGGTCGCCAGTGCAGAATTGGGACTGGCCCGGGTCGCGCTAAGGCCCATTGATGGCATCCCAACAGTTGACGGGGCCCTTGAAAAATCCGGAGTTGATCTGACGATTGGAGCTGGGGTATCCTATCTTGTCCTCGACAAAATCGCTGTAGGGACCCAACTTCATCTGGGTTTAGGCACGTACAAATCCACTCAATTTGGCGTAGATTTTCGCTTCCTCCTCTAAATGCCCGGAGTTTTCAGTATGGCCAAGTCTCCCTATTTCCCGTCAGTTCGGATGGATCTAGGAAAAGGGGAAGGGCACTTAGCCTGGGCTTTACCCGCATGGTTTTGGCTGCTGCTTGGGACAGGCCTTACGTCGTGTAAAATGAAGGAGCAGGCGGGCGAACTTCTCGTCCGCGCGCCGAATCCAGGCCATTATGAAATTTACCGCATTGAATCGGAAGATCCCCTGCAGTTTATCTCCGAACAGGTCGGTTCCTTCAATGAGGCGCTGAAGCTGCCGGCGGGACACTACCTAATTCTTGCCGACTGCAGCTTTGAAAACGTGATCCTCAGACCCAATGAAAGCCGCTCCCTGATTGCTCACCAGGTGATTTTCAATCCGCCCGTGGTACCCGACCCAGCCGATAGTTTTTCGATACAGTGCAATCGCTTTTCGAAAACCAAATCCCGTCAGCAGTTCTCCAATCGCTATTCCCTAAACGTTTTGCACGGCACCCGTGATCTCCTGGTCGGTATGGTGCCGATGCAGATCAAATTTGATGAGGTCACCGATCACAAAAGCCCGCAGGTGCTCACCTATAAACTGTCGGGAATGCGCGTCACAAGCTATGCCGGGATGAAACCAAAAACCAGCTACTTTATCTCGCCGGTCAATGGCCTCCTGTCGGTGACCGAGACGCAGGAATTTGGCCATTGGCAGTTTCTCCTCGCCGGGCAGTATCGCCTCGAGGTGAACGGCACAAGTCTTGATATCGATCTGAAGGAAGGCCAGCAGCATGAGGTGCGCCCGGCATTTTTAAAAATCGGCGTGTCTGAAAACGTCAATCTCAATACCTCCTCCAATATTTTGGGCACACCCTCCTACGTGGAACTCAATCAGGGCCATTGGCTCGATCTCAACGAGGTCTATCCTGTCTTGCCCGGTATGGCTACGCTGAAGATGAATGGCAGCCTCAAAGAGCACACGGTCGATCTTGTCGAGGATGTGACGACGGAAAAAAAGGTGCGCTCAGTCCTTGTCGATCTGGATTGCTCGCCCTGGGATTGGTCCTGCCTTGGCAGCAAAGACATCTACCTTTACGAAACGGATAAGTCCTATCCCTTCGCCCAGGGGATCACTGATGTACCACTGCTCTTTTTTGAAGACGATGCCTGGGTCAGCCTGCAGGGTTCGCGCGATATTCGCATGAAGCTCACCCAGCAGCAGGACTCGACGTTTAAGGTGGGTCGGGTCCGCCTTATCCCGAAACAGTTTCATCGCCATGGCCAAATTACCGACCTCTCGCGCATTGAAGCCTCGGGCTTTCCCTCGGTGGGCCGCTCGCTTGATCTTCCGGTCGAAGACGAAACGGAATTGCCGCTGATCGTCGGTCGCTACTATCTTGCCCAGTACAATGCTATCGCTACCAATGACTGGGAACGCCGCTCCAATCGCATTCCCATCCAGGTGACGACGTCGGATACGCTGGAGGTGCCCTTTACTGTTTTTGTGTCGGAAAAAAAGCTGAAACAGATTCATGAAAAGCAGGACGTAACTAAAAAAAGGCGGATCGAAGAAAAGTATCGCCTGACGCAGTGGCGCTACCGCTCGATCGTCCCATCAAAGGTCAACTGAAAGCTCCTCGCCGCCCGAGCCTTTCTGAGCGGCGGAAATAAGCTGTCTGGCGTTCTGAAGACTGCTCGGGGTGACCTTCATCCCGGATAAGAGCCGTGCGATCTCCGCCTCACTCTGCGGGCCATCAAGCCTAAAGATATGGGATTCGGTTGAACCCTTCTTTTGCACCTTCTCCACCTTAAAGTGGGCATCGCCATAGGCGGCCACCTGCGCCAGATGGGAAATACAAATGACCTGAAAGCTATCCGCAAGACCCTTGAGTTTGCTGCCGACGATGTCGGCGGTATGCCCGGAGATGCCGGTATCGATCTCATCGAAGACCATGACGCAGGTATTGGCTCCCGCTGACAGGATCTTTTTGAAGCCCAGCATGATCCTTGAAATCTCGCCGCCCGAAGCAACCTTGGCCAAAGGCTTAAAGCCCTCCCCAGGGTTGGCGGCCAGCAGGAACTGGCCTTTTTCCCGGCCCAAGCGCGAATTTTCGCTGAGAATATCGACACATTTAGCCCAATTCTTCTTGGTCTCCTCATCAAAATCCAAAAGATCAAGCTCGGGAATGGTCTGCCGTACCGCCTGAAACTCAAAATTGATTTTAGCACCTGCCATGTTCAGATCACGCAGCTCACTTTCAATCTTTTTACGCGCCTGATCTGCTGCCTTCTGCCGCGCCGTCGTCAGCTGGCGACCCCACTTATCGATCTCCTGCAGCTGCTTGAGGAGGATCCTGACTTTATCGGCAAGCTCATCGGGCGCCACGCGCACATACGACAGCTCCTGATCAAGCCGCTCATATTCGGCCATCATTTCTTCGATGCTGCGGACGCCGAGCTTTCGGAACAGACGTTGATAGTCGGCGAGGCGACTCTCATTTGCCTCGAGCGTTTCCTCACTGAGACCTTGGTCATCGACGATGCGGCCGAGATGAAAACTCAACTCGTCGAAGATGCCGCTGACTTCACGCAGCTGATCAAGCACGGCCACGAACTGCGGGTTGCCTTTGATGAGCCTGGAGCTATCGCTCAGGCGCAGCAGATCCCGCACGGCCGCACTCATCGACTTACCGTTATAGGATTCGTCCTGAATCATCTGCAGCTGCTGCAGAACCTTTTGCTCCTGCAAATACTGCTTGGCTTCGCCACAGATTCTGGTGATTTCGTTATAGTCGTCAAGGCTCGGTTCAAATTCCTCTAGCTCCTGAAATCGAAACTGCAGATAATCCTGCTCCCGGCGACGCGTGAGAAATTGCTCGAGGCGCTTTCTGATTTCCTGATAAAGCGTAGACACCTGCCCCATGAGATTGATGACACTGAGGCGCAGCTGAGGTTTATCCAGAAATTGATCGATATAATCGATGTGCGTCGAGGGATCCAGCATGCGATGGTTTTCGTGCTGACCATAGATATCGATCAGCGTCTGACCCAATTCGCGAAGCGTCGATTGGGTAATCGCCTGATCATTCATCCAGGCCTGCGAACGATTTTTGCTATTGATCTCGCGGCGCAGAATGATTTCCGTGAGGTCCTGATCGTCGTGCCAAAGCCCATGCTCGTCAAGATACTCCGCCGCTGGATGCGAGCGCGGCAGGAGAAAACGGGCGGAAACATAAGCTTTGTCAAATCCATTGCGAATCACTTCGGCATCAGCCTTGGCCCCTAACAAAAGGTGCAGGGCTTTGATCAGTATCGATTTACCAGCACCTGTTTCGCCGGTGATTACGTTGAGGCGGGGGGAAAAATCTATATGCAATTCTTCGATTATCGCAAGTCCACGTATCGTTAATTGTGTAATCATCGTCTCACTATGCCTCTGTTGAGAAACATCGCTTATAAATTTGAGTGGCCTTGGATCCCATGGGACTCTGGCAGCCGACCTCATTAGGACGTTATCATGAGCGCCTTGCAGCGATCCATGGACTTTATGGCAATTTTTTATGGTGATTAAAAAGACGGGCAGGTCAAAACTGGAGCCATCGACGGGAGTTGAACCCACGACCTACTGATTACGAATCAGTTGCTCTACCACTGAGCTACGATGGCTTTGTCTCACGCAAACGGTAAAGGGGATCCCTTACGAAATCAACTGTAATTTCGCGTGATCCCGTGCAGCTGAAAAAAACGCAATAAAAAAAGCTCCACCTTGCAGCAGAGCTTTTTCGAACGCTCAAAAAATGGCGTCCCCAGGGGGATTCGAACCCCCGTCGCCGCCGTGAAAGGGCGGTGTCCTGGGCCGACTAGACGATAGGGACATACTCGGCGAAAAAAGTGAGCCCTGATGGACTCGAACCATCGACCCGTACATTAAAAGTGTACTGCTCTACCAACTGAGCTAAGAGCCCCTACATGTCCTCTGGCTTTCGCCGTTTGGAAGTAAAGATCTACAGTTGAGCGTATTTAGTGTCAACTTTTTTTTCGAAGAAAAT
>CAXSGP010000104.1:0-2797 GCA_964236955.1 uncultured Oligoflexus sp.
TGTACCGAGATCCAATCGTTGCTAAAAATACGGCGGAGTCTGAGTTTAGAATTTCGGATCTTATGAATCATGAAAAGCCGCTTTCTCTCTATCTGGTTATCCAGCCTCGGCATCGGCTAAGGCTTAAGCCTCTTATCAGGCTTCTTTTGAGTCAGATAATCAACGGTCTTACGAATGAAATGCAGTTCGAGGACGGCAAGACCAAGCGGAGCTATAATCACCGGCTTCTTTTAAAACTCGATGAATTTGCTGCACTGGGACGAATTCCTATCGTCGAGGAAACTATCGCTTACATGGCCGGATATGGAATTAAGGCGTCATTTATCGTGCAGGATCTCGCCCAACTTTATAAATACTACGGCGAAGATGAGTGCATTAGCTCCAATTGTCATATTCAGATCGCCTACGCACCGAATAAATACAGCACTGCGGAAGAGCTGTCGAAAAAGCTTGGTAAAACCACCATCACACGGAAATCACGGACAGCCCAGCGCGGCCAGGGCGTTCTGAGTTCATCCCACTACTCAGAGAAGTGGGAAGAGATCGAGCGGCCTCTTATGACGCCCGATGAATGCTCGCGTCTTCCAGGTCCGAAGAAGGACAAGGAAGGGCTTGTTACCGAGGCTGGTGACATGCTGATCTTCGTGGCCGGATTTCCAGCGATCTACGGCAAGCAGATCCTTTATTTCAAAGACCCGGTCTTCTCGGCTCGCTCCAAGATTTCGGCACCCTTTATTAGTGACGTTATTCAACAAAATCTTGCCGCATATCCCCCCACACCTTTGCCAGTCGAAGGGGGGGCACAGCCGAAGGTTGAAGATAAGAACCATCCAGAAGAGGCAGTACAGCTTCTGTCCGAAACGGGTTTTGATGACGACGAGTCCGATGACGATGAGGAGCTGGACGATGAAAGTTATGGAGCGAAAAAGTTTGAGGATGATAATCGCGATGGCAGTATTTGCGATTTCATTCCCTAGCCTCCTCGTAGCAGGGTTTTGGAGCCTGGGACTTACGATCAATACCACGGCTTCAATGCCTGTAGGGATATGGAAGGTCCATCACATCCCCATCGGCACGTCTATTCCTCGGGGAAGCGTTGTATTGTTCTGTCCCCCAGATACCCCTTTATTTAGGACGGCAAAAAAGGAGGGGATACTTCAGGAAGGCCCCTGCGAAGGATCATATTTACCGCTGATGAAAGAGGTGGTCGGCGTGCCGGGAGATGTCGTCGAGTACACAGGCTCCTTTCGAGTCAATGGTCGAGAAGTTCCCGACAGCGGTGTACTTAAAACCGAATTACAGAGCGCTACCTGGGAATTTGATACTCCCTTATTGGTTCCTGAAGGAAAGATGTTGCTTATAGGATCGTCTTCCAAACTCAGTTTTGATAGCCGGTATTTTGGATTGGTAAACAGACTCGACGTAACGGGAATAGGCACGCAAATATTATCGCTGAAGTTATAATTCCGCATGGTTAAAAAAGTGGCATTTTCTGAATTTAGTCAGAAGTGTCGCATGTAATATAAATAGACGTTTGCTAGATGATAACTGTATTATGGATAAGTGATCAAAAAAGTTATCAAAGAGGTTGATGTGTATTCAGATATCGCTCTAGTTAAAATGAAGGAATTGGCTGGTGTATCTGGGGTACAGCTTCCCAACTTAACGCGGTACTTCAAAACTCGCCCCGAAAGCGAGGTTTTCAAAAGTCAGAGTAAAATTACAGGAATTCAACCGGACGGTGCTGAAACCTTTCTGATGTCAAAGGGTTTCCAGAAGGTGTATCGATCTGGTCTTTATATGACTAATTCCCAGACTGGTGGCGTAGCGAAGACCACGGCGACTATCAACTTGGCCATGGCTTTTGCACGGATCAGCGATCGAAAAAAACACCCTATCCTTATTATAGATGCAGACAGTCAAGCCTCGCTGACAGGTCAGCTCCTCGGAGATATTGACGAGGATGCACCAGTTCTTGCCGATTTTGTCTTAGGCAAAGTCAAAAGTCTTCGCGAGGTTGCTGTAGAGATTGGTGAGAATATCTTTCTGATTCCTAGCTCTCTCGAAAATAGTTACTTGGACAAGTCAGTTCGCGATCCTGTGAAAATAAAATCCGAAGGATTAAAGATTATTCAGTCGGCATTTAAAACTTTTTCGATTGATGGAAATCTAAAAATTTTCATGGATACACCTCCTGCCCTTTCACCTATTACGCACACCTTTTTTCTTGCGGCGAACCAGTTAGGCGACGAATTTGATCGAGTTCTTTGTATTCCAATTCGTCCAGATAAGACTGCAATTAAAGGCTGTCAAATCTGTCTTGAGGAATATCAAAACATAGTAGAAGCCTTTGGGATGGAAGAGAAAATCAAAATTTTCCCTTTCATGACTCATTTTGAGCAGCGCACAAAAAACAGCATGGGTGCTATGAAGATGATTCTTGAGAACGAAGTAATAAGCGAGTACGGACTGTGCCCGTTAGTTATTCGAGAGTCAGCGGAGATTGCTAAAAATATTAATAAGAGCAGGCATATATTTTCGCGAGAGGGATATAAACTTCTTCCGATTTCTCAGGAGTATACGGAGCTAATGCTTCACGTTATGGGTGGTGGAAAAGAATGAACCTAAACGATCTCATCGAGAAAGCGGGGCTTGAGAAGCCACGAGAAAGTACGAAGCGAAAGCGGCGTGCTCCAGATTGGTATCCAGATTCTTCTGAGGCTGTCATTGAAACTTACGCTGATTCTTCAGAATGTGTTGAGCAAAATTTAACTCGCGATGTTTTGCAAGAAGCGCC
>CAXSGP010000104.1:2897-15794 GCA_964236955.1 uncultured Oligoflexus sp.
AGTCGCGGCGGGAGTCGCGGCGCAGGTTCAAGCGCCAGTCGCGGCGGGAGTCGCGGCGCAGGTTCAAGCGCCAGTCGCGGCGGGAGTCGCGTCACATGATATTCTTAACCATTTGAATATAAAGATAAATAATAAGTCTCTGTCAGGTTCTTTTAACTACCTTCTCATTGAAAAGTCTTGGGTGAGTTTGATATCTGAAATATGCAAGATGTGTATTGAGAATCAATCTCTAACTACTGAAATAATTTCCTATGACTTTCTGTCAAAAAAATCTGGTGTTAATCCCGAATCGACTCGAAGAATTGTAAGGAGACTAGAGTCCGACTCGATCTTAATTTTTCGAAATGACTATTTCAGAAAAGGGCATAGAGGTCGCAATTTTGAAGTCTCCAAACAAGCAATGCTTTGTATGCTTGCGAATGATATTGGATTGCGCAAATGGATCGCTCGACGTGGAACTGCTGTGAGCGAAGTGCAAAAGTTCTACGATATTAAGTGATTGCATATCAGAGTCGGGAAGCTAAGAATTAAGAGATGAGGGCAAATGTAGCTAGAGATGGGGTAAAAACAAGGCGCAGTGCCCGAGTGCTACTAACACTCAAGCTCTGCTAAGCAAATCACCTACGTTAATAGGGAGATCTACCTGTGGAACATGCTTTCATACAAGTCGATAACAGTCATCGCGAAAATAAGAAATTCAAACAGCGTCTAAAATACAGACTCGATAAGGGCTATTCCTATGACGAAGCACTTCGTCTAGCCAGCGCGAAAGAGTTCATAAAGAATCCTTCGCTTCGTCTCGTTCCAAATCCACACCTGGCAGAGTTTCTTCCGGCACTCCATCCCCAAGCGGACGAAAATCGTCTTTCTGAAGATGTTGAAAATAGCGTCAATTTCCGTCCTACTGAAATTCAGAATATTGCCGGACGAAACCCGTCCGACAATCAAAACCCGTCCCCATCCTGCACTCCGTGTGATCCGTGCCCCGACGAAATTCGTCTTGAGGTCGAGAAGCTGAAGGCTTTGGGGCTGATGACGGAAATTCCGTCTCGGACGAATTTCGTCTCGTCGGCGGAAGCGGTTTCGTCCCTCAGCTTTCCAAAGGCCGAGAGTAGCCCTGCTAGTGTGACGAATTTCGTCTCGTCCGAGACCCTTCCTTCGGTAGCTCCTTACTGGATCATTTCGACGCTTGCCTGTTTTTGGCTTGTCTATTCGATGACGACATCTCTTCCGGGTCACTGGTTTGGCAACCTTTTGATAGCGGTAGCATTCGAGTTTACACCGATGCTCATGCTCGGTGCCCGCGTCGAGAGAAAGCACCAAAGGACTGTTACCTTTGGAGCTGTCGGAATATTTATCCTTGGCCTCGGTCTATACCTCGCGCCCTCGGTGCAAATGCTTTGGAACGAGTCGTCGGCCTATGTCGAGGCTTCATCTCGCTATGAGTCGGACGTAAGAGAGTACGAAGGGAAAGCCTTAAATACCAAGGCTCTCATCCTGGCGGCAAAGTCAGACGCCGAGCGTTCGTCGCAGGGCTATGAGGCGGCTCTTTCAGCTTACGGCGAAAAGTCTTGGCGAACGGCGGTAGCTAAGAAACAAAAGGATTTGGATGACGCCGAATGGCGACGCATTTCATCCACCGCTGAGACTTTCAAAGCTCCGGCAGCGCCGAAGATTAGCGACAGGCTCATTGAGGCTGCGCAGGCGATTGCTATCCGCATAGGTCTTTTTGCAGTCATTTTCCTTTCGATGTTTGTGACGAAAAGGCTTCAGGGACCGGAAAAAGCTTAAGGCGAGACACTAGGGCGGCATAAGGCTGCCTCTTAGTTCCTCTGGTTTTAACCGGAGCGGTTTTTTGTTGCCAAAATTTAGGCAAAGGGAAGGGGACTTCGGTAAATGGACGCTATAAAAATCGCTCCAAAGACTTTAGGCGAAGCGAGCCCCGCCCGGCCTCCAAGGGTGCTCGTTCCGATGGGGCACCGCTGGTACGTCTATGGCCACACGGAGATAGACGAAAACGGCAAAAAATCGCCCCTGATCCCTATCCGTAAGAAAATTTCTAACTATCGCTCGCGCTCCCACATCCAAACAGTGATGACGGCCGCTGATGGATCAAACCTTCTATACGGTGCTGCGCTTGACCTTGACTTTGATGGGGCCGATGATCGCTTTAAGACAAGGGGCAAACTCGACCACAAGAAGATGAAGGCTTTTCTGGACGAGACTTATCCCGTTCTTTCTCGTCACCTTTGCACTTGGACCCGCTCGACAGGTGGCCGGGGCCTTGGTGTAATCCTATTCTTTGATCCCTTCCTTCTTCGCCACGAAAAAACGGGCGGCGTGACATTTCTCGCCGAGCGCGTCCAGCGCCTGGTGATCCAGGTCTTAAACGCCCACGGCTTTGGCTGCGATGAGAATGCTACGGGACTTCTTCGATTTACGCCGAACTGGCGAAATGGCCGAATCCTTTTGCACAAAGACGAAGTTACGATACGCCGCGTTCAAAGGGATAACGAGCCCCATAACGTCCTAAGCCTCGTCTATAACGAGCTTAGGCGCTCGGCTCTATTTAAGGCCCCGACTAAAAAATCGGAAGTCTTGGCCGGGAGCCGCTTCGCTGTAAAATCCAGCGCCGACGAGGGCCTTGGCCGAATCTACGCTCATATTCTCGATTCAGCGCCTGAGACCCTAAGCCTGTCGAGCAGCTTTGATGATTTAGCCCAGCTTTCAGGGCTTTCTGTGCCGACGCTTCGCCGCTACCTCCCCAAAGCCTCTTGGCTCTCGATGGAGAGCGTCTACGGGAAAGGCGTAAGGCTTACCCTTAAGCCTGCGCCGGAGCTTTCAGAGCGGGCCTATAGCATTGCAGAGCAAGCAAAGGTGACGATGAGCCCACTGTCATCGTCAGCAGAATGGGCGCTGCCGGAGCCCGAATATGTTGGGGATGGCGACAGGAATAATTTCCTCTGGCGTAGAGCGGTTATCTTGCGAAATGAGGGCGTGGCATTGCAAGATGCCATATCGCAGCTTAGAGGTGAAGCTAGCCGTATCCCTGGTGCTATCCAGAGCCGAAACTGCCGAAAGCTTGAAGGCATAGTCTCATCAATTTTCCGCCACGCCAGAGAGACTAAAAAAGCAAAAAGAACGATTTTCCCGCTAGAAGCTTTGACGGAGTCACAAAGCTATGGCCCGGACCTCGACAAGCCCATCGCGCTTGCGCAGGAGGACGATATTACAAATCTCTGTGCGCTCCAGGCGGAAATAGGACTGCTTCCGGTTATGGGTAGTAATGAAGAAATGGAAAAATCCATTCTCAAGCAAGGGGGTTCGGGGGATCTTCCCCCGATTAAACCTTCAGACGAAGAAGTTCTGGGGTGGATGAAAGGATTTGTTCCCAGCTTAACGCACGAAAATAAGGTGAAACCTCTGGAAAATAGCGTGGTGATTAAATTTGCGGCTCCCAAAAACGGGCCTACGATCTCTGAAGTGATGGCTATTAAAGCCAAGGTATTCCGAACTCTCCGCGAAGCTAGAGGCGCTGTTTGCAGAGATGTTCATCCGTTCGACCGTTTTGCAAGGGCACTTGACCGCGTACTTGGAAGATCCACTGAAGAAGACGTTTTAGCGGTTCTACTCCGAGAGCACCAAAGGCTCTCCGTGACAAAGGATCGAGGATTTCGCTACCAGCCGCCCGAGGGAAAATTTAAACGCGTGTGTGAGGCGTGGAGTTTTATTCCGCAGAGGATGAGAGTGGAGTTTTTGAATTAGTGTATTGTCCTGAGTATTTCCTGAAAAAATTTAAAGTATCTCATTCATTTCTTACGGCTCAAAGTATCTTTTTTGAACGAGAGGGGCCAGATCATTTTTAAACTCTTATACGATCGAATCCCGATTGCAAAAGAAATTTAATAATACTGCGAGCGAGGGAAGAAGGAATAAGCTCCTTTCGACTTAATGCCGATAAGGAGCTATCGAATGTGGGAAACATTTTACTATTGCCGAATTTATGTCAGATTGAATCTGAGTAAATCACAAATTAAGCCGCAATTAGTTCAAAATTTAACTTTCGATTTCAACTATCTTCCTTCGTGTTCAAACCCCTGATCAGTAAATTTCAAGGCGTTACAGTTCTCTGTAATTGTCCGAACCAGATCATCAGCTATTCCTCTTGGTACTCTTGCATCGATAAGTAGTGTAATCTCGACCTCAGCACCGAGTTGCGAATTTAGATGTACAATTACCTCCTCTGCGACTTTACCTGCGTCCCGCGCTATTCTCGAAGAGTCAAGTTTTACTGTCCCAGAAAATCGTGTAGGTTTAGTGCTTAAAATGCGAATTGGAGACCGTGGTGAAGCAGTACTGAGTCCTCCCGCGTGGCCGGGATTTATCAATTCTGGAAATGGGTTAACAGGATTTTCAACATTCTCAGTTCTGAGTTGCTCTTGAGCGATCGAAGCTTTTACTAAAAGATTAGTGCTTGCCATCGCTGCGTTGGCTCTTTTGCCACCTTTCAGACCTAAATATCGCTTTGATTTTTCATCATAACCTTCTGCGTACGCATAATTTTCGATCCACATTAATTGACTTACGCCATTCTCTATTGCTTCTAGCAATACTTTTTCATCTCTCAGTCGAGGAAGATATGTGTAGGAACAAAAGCATTCCCACAGACGCTTGATTCCAAGATGTGCAACTTCCCCCCAAAGTCGCTTATTTAATTCCATAACAAGTCGAGCCGGTGCCATGGCAATGAGCAAGTGCTCATCTAGTATCAAGCGCTTACTAGCTCGGGTGGCGATACCTTCAGGTCCTTGCAGCCGGATCGCTTCCCAGGATAGATTTCCGTCTTCTTGCTGCTCAGGTATGAGTAACCATACATACGCTTCTTTTATCCTTCCATCTACCGTGGCGACGGCGTCTTTTTGCTTGCTTTCTGCGGTTTTTCTTTGAAAATTGTCCAAATTCAGAATGTCGTCATTCGATTCTTTTAGGATCGAATCCCAAGCTAAGAGATTGCGAATAGCTTGATCAAGTTCTTTCATCCGATTGCTATCTGCGCAAAGAAAGATCAATGTATTTCGATAAATTCGTGAGCCGCCTCCGCGCAAGTTCATAATTTGTGAGGCTGAATTGATAGCATTTGAATCGTCTAGTTTAGAAGTATGCGATTCCTGTGCATTCAGAATAACAAGACGGGCTGAAAGCTCATCAGGAATGTCCCCAGGGTTCCCAGGCGTCGAGTAGATTTTTACGAAATCGCTGGGACCTAGGATCCGCCGATCTTTCAGTAATAAAGAAAGACGTTCTTGAACCGCGTATTCTTCAAGGTTGGAAGCGCGGTCTTTCGCAAGCCTATTTACATTAGGTTTTAGTGAATACCAGTAGTGTGGCGCGTCTTCATAAAGATGAGTTGAAGATGAAGCTAAGCGTCTCAAAGCATCACCAAATGTGCCGATGGTCTCTCCCGGTTGCACGCAACCCAGACGAATTTCTTTATCTGTCACTCCTCTTGCATTCGCATTACTGTGAGGTGCAGTTTTCATAAATATGGTTCGCGCAACCCTTCTGCATGCGGAGTAACGCCCGAGATTTGGATTCTCTTTATCTGTAGCTAACGGTAATGAGTTAGGACCATCTATATCAGTGGAAATGACAGGTGACCAAGGTTGTTCATCGTCTAGATAGCGAGTCAGCTCGGGTTGTACCATGGCATTTTCAAGAGGAATGTTCGCAGGCATAATCATGAGTCCGCTGTCGCCTTGTTCCCATAATCGGTGAATGACGGAAGCCATCAAGCGTAATACGCCACGTGTCCTCTGAAATTTGTCAAGGGTAGACCAATCATCGTAAAGTGTATCGAATAAGCTTGGGTGGATCGGATATGCCGCAGTTAACCGACGTTCATAATCCGCTTCCATGCACCCTGCTGGAAAATCATTTTTTCCTTGTCTGTACTGCTCCATGAATCCTTTGACGACTGCATCTCGCGCGGTAAAATGCCCAGGGTTGGTTATTTCATGGAAAAGGCGCCGACGAACAATTTCAAAGCTTTCATCTGAGGTGGCAGGATTCCAGGTGGCTTCTACTCTGCCGATTGCTTTGTTCAAACGATCAAGGGCGGCATTGCCACCTTCGCCACCGATCTCTGTATCTGATGCTGGAATACTGACTACCAGAAAAGTGTTTTTAGCCGTCTTCGCACACTCGCTTAAACTTTGTGCAAATGTAAAGTGAGTGTCGAAAGTACCAGCAGGAAGATCGTTTGCCTGATAAAGCTGTCTTGCGTAGGCAACCCACTCATCGACAAGAATTAAACATGGAGAAAAACGATTGAACAATTCCCTAAGTACATCTCCTGGATTTGTTCCGGTCTTATCTGCTTGCTCGACCATTTTATAACCAGCTACTCCACCGAGTTGCCAAGCCATTTCCCCCCACATTGTATTAACCACTGTTCCATCGGGTTTGTGAGATGGCTGGCCAGGAGATAGTTTTGTACCGACCAGGATTGCTTTGGATACTTTTTTGGGAATCTTGCTTGAGTCGATCCCATCTAGGACTTTTTCTAAGCCTGCTAGTTCCGCAAGATTAGCTCCAGAGCATAAGTGATACAAAGCGAGCATTGAGTGAGTCTTGCCCCCACCAAAGTTTGTCTTCAGCTCGACTACCGGATCGCCCCCAGTGCCGCAGAGTCGTTCGAGCCCACGTCGCAGAAGTTGTTCCAACCCATGAGTTAGGTAGGTACGACGAAAGAACTCCTTTGGGTCAAGGTATTCTTGTGTGCCATCGCCACAGTGAACCTGCCAAAGATCGACAGCAAACTCAGCTTGTTGATAACGTCCTGAAGCCACATCCTGGTGAGGCGTGATAACCTCTCTCCAGGATTTTAGCCCAGCTTTCGGTTGGCCTTCAATTGCAGCGACGGCACCCATCTTTTGTGCGGAGCGGACCTGATCTTCATATTTAATTCTCAAGATTTCTTGTTTGAATTTTCCGACTTCACTTGATTGTTCTGCTGATATTGAAAGTAATAGCCTCTCGATACTATCTAGTGCTCGGTATGTATCGTCCATGGAAAAAGGCTGCTGATGTGCCCAATTATTTCGAATTACTCGTATTTCGCTTACTAAAGTCCGTTCAGATCGCCCGAGGATTCTTCTAAAAACTGCATCCCAGTTATTCCACATGATTCCAAGTAGGGCCTGAACATCCAGCTCATTGCTAAGTCTTTCACGACTCCATGAGGTGTCATTCATTAATCCTTTTGCCGCTTCTGCGAGCCATTGGTCTTTGTACTGTCGCTTCATTTCCCTTTCGACGAAAAGAATCAATCCCGCTTGTAGGAGGTCCAATGCCTTTCCAACTCGCTCTCGATTTGATATCGACATTTCTTCTCCGCATTCTTAAAGTTTTTTTAAGCAGCAATTATTATGATTTCTGACCAGGCTACGATTAAACTATTGTATGACCTTGCTTCTTCACTCCAACCTTTTTTTATGCAAATACTGTATAGACGGTAGGCTAAGCTTCTAGATTCTTCAGCCCGAGGCCCAAGTTTTTCGACCAGCTCACCAACTGCTTCCTCACCTTTTCCTTCAAGATATTTTACAAGGAGCTGTGTTGTGCTCCAAACAGATATCGAGTCGATGTTTTTTTCGGCAGATTTCTCAGATATTTCCTTTCTTTCAATAAGCTTTACTTTACCGCTTTTCGCACGAATAATTTTTGCATCGGTAAGTGCAGCAACGCTTGTATTTTTTGCTCTCGCAAGATTATCGGCTTCTCCAAAAGAATTTTCTTCAAATCCATACTGGGAAAACCAGTTAATGGCCCATAGTGTTTCCGTGTCGAAAGAAGTAACCTCGTCTCCGAGAGTCGCGTCCAAAACCTTGTTTATTTCGAAGAGAGCTTCTCGGATTGAAAGAGGACGTCCGTCGGAACTGATAACAGATTGATGTTTTGAAAAAACTGCCATCCCAGGACCGATTACGGCCTGAGCCATGTCTACCGGGGAAATTCCCAGGTTCACTAAATTCGAAACCGAATACTTAATTTCTTTTCGAAGCTCTATTAAAAAATCACGCTTCACACTTGTGCCGGCTTCCTTCGGACGAGGGCGGCAAGTTAGAACTATGTATGACGCTAATGCATTCGAATTCATCGCACGAAGTCGCCATTTTTGCGACGCTCTTAATGGCCAAGTTGCAGTGATCATAAAACCTGTAGAAATCAAGGCTTCTAAAAGAGTTTCCCAGCCTGTCGTCAAGGTGATTTTATTATCTTTCACCTCGTCTTCTTCACCCATATCATCATCTTGCTTGAATGCGTAGTACACGGTCATCGGAAACCGTGAGTCCACCTTTTCTCTCAGCTTTGTGAAAACTCTTTTGAAACCAGATTCAAAATGATTTCTTGCTGCTTCTTTGGCAAGGCGCGGGTCCTCGAAGCGTTCAGGCGCTGCGATCAATTCAAGCGTCTTGGGAGTCAAAACTGTACTAAACAGCTTAGGGTAAATATTAATGAGGGTGCGACGAAGCCAGATGTAGAAAAAATCTGATAGATCTGAATACCCGATGTTATCGTAATAGGGTGGGTCGGTGCTTACCAAGATGGGGCCGTCTATTTTTAAATCAGCGGCTGCATCTCCCTGAAGTACGACACCGGGAGTATTTGACCCAAGCTGAGTTGCCTCAATTGACTGAGCAGTTATCTCAACTGCATTCGTCCAACAAATCGATCGATCACCAAGTGTGTTACCTTCTGTAAAATCCCAAACCATCGGAACTTTTGCGCCCGTGAAAAGGTGCATCTGCTGTTCACCGCTTGGCTTCCACGTAGACAACGAACAATTAAAATCCGCGATTCTGCTTATTGAGAACGCAAGGAATGTTACAATTGCATCAGCATATGACTGAGGATCTGTTGAGATCAGTTCAATCGATTTTACCTTTTTCATACTCGCATTATGTATGTCTTTTAAAATTCGTTCACGTACACTGATTACAAGATCGCTTAAAACCTCAAGTGTTCGGAGTTGGCGCGCCGTAAAGAGGTCTCGATGTCTTTTAAATCCGTACCCTTGGACACGGAAACCGAGTGCTTTCGGAGGAAGGTCAGTGTCGGGAACTTTATCTGGTTTTGCTTCCATCGCGGCATCTTCCTGATGTTTATTGGCCCCCAGGTAGGTCCGCCCTTTTTCGCCTTCAACAGAAAGAGCTAGTAGTGTTGTGCCAAGTTTTCCAAGGTTACCTTGTTCTCTAATGTGAGGAAGGGATATCGGCTGACGACAGAACAGGCATTTACCTCCTGTTCTTCCTATAGTTCCTTCATGTGGAGTTCCCTCGCCATTCTGTATGGAATATTTTACTCGTTTCGAGACGATGGTTGGCTGAATCCAAATTTTTTTCTTTGGTTTTGCACAAAGCATAAAGGATCGCACCAAAGGAGAAGTCAATCTACAAGCAGGATTTGGACATTCTACGGTTCGCGCCCAGTGCCATGTGATTACGTTGACGTCTTTCTTCGATCCATCCTTTGTAACTATTTTTTCAGTCGGGTAAAGGTTACCAATGATTTTTCTAGCTTGATCAAGAATAACTGCGCCGTAAAATCTCGTGTCTTCAGCAAGTCCTTGCCCGCCAGTCCATTCAAGCTTTGCAGATTTTTTAGGGTCACTAATGGGCGCGCAATTTACATATCTCGGAATTATTTCAACTTGAGCTTTGCTTTTCAGAACTGCTACAGGATTCAAATCAATGCCCACAACATTTAAACCAAGACGTACGGCTTCCAATGGAATGCTCCCTCCTCCGGAGAAGGGGTCCACAATAGTTGGCGGGGTGGCACCAAAATTGTTGGCAATTTCATTCTTTACGGCCGCGTAAAGTTCGGTATCTTCCACCCTGCTTCGATCCATAAGTCCAGTCATTAGCTCGAACAATCTTGATCTTTCGCTGTTCTGGACATTAGAGGATTTCTTTGAGAAACCATCTGAGGTGCTAGGGTCATCAACGATTGAGGCAAATAAGATTGCTCTTGCACATGGAAGAGGAAGGGGAGCCCACCAATGATGCATTCCTTTCGGATGCGCCCCAATTCCTGGCATCTTGTCATATGCTGAGGCATCATTAATTTCGGCAAGAGGTAATGCTACTTCAATCAATTTTTTTCTAGTTACCATGGGGATCTATTCCTTTCTCCCAGAGATGCTTAAGTGCAAAGTTTATGCTCGTGACTGCAAGGTCTGGCTCTTGATTGAAAGGAGCAAAAACATACCTTACTTTACATTCGTCTTTATCCTTAGAGTCTTCAGGGGGGACCGAAACCAATGCCAGCACGAAGTCATCTTGCTTGTTCAAGCCAGCAAGAATTTCGTTTTTTGTTACAGTGACAGTAACAGCGCCTTCTATCCTCCCTTTGACTTCGATAAATCGAAGTTTTCCAGTCTGAGTTTGACGCGATTCAATATCCCAGCCGCATTTGTCTCGGCTGACATCACGTGGTTGGTTCCCCAATGATCTTTCTGTCTCAAAAACTTTCTGCATCGCAGCAACTTCAACTCGTTTAGTTTCGCGTGCGAATAAAGTTGGATCATCACTCACTTCGCCTGCCATACGGCCGAGTAAGCGAGCCGGAACTATCAATGCACCTCCAACGACAATAGGAGGCAAAGGCGAGAGTCTTCTCTCTTGCTCAAGTTCAGCAGTCCGTCGCTTAAGTCGAACCTGTATCTCCTCCGCACGTTGTCGTGCCTTTTGTGAGTTTATTTTGGCGTTAGATTTCCCAGCCTGTTCTTCTAGACGTAACTGCTCAGAGCGATTGTCCCAGTAGACGATTTCCCTTGTTAACCGGTCCCTTACGGCAGCCATGGTTTTATCAATTAGAACTTCTTTGTTCGCACGAACTTCTTCAAGGTGAGTGGGAACTATATTGGAAATTGCATGTTCGAGAGCCTTGGATTCTAAATCTGTATTGAGCCATTCAAAAGTTAGGATTTCCGCACAATTTTTGATCTCTTCGGATTTTGGAGATCGATAGTCTAAATATGGAGCGTAGCCTGCGCCTGCAACCCGTCCATCACTGTAGATTTCGACGAACTCAAATCTTCGCGATACAATCCTCCGTCCACCATTGCTTTCAACTCTCCCATCTTGAATTGAATGCTCAAGGTAAACAAGTATTCGAGGGTGTTCGTCTAAGGTCGCATCATCTACAAGTACTGCTCCTTGCTTAAGCGTATCTCGGTAGCGCTCCAAGGTTAGGTCGATCAAACTCTCTAGCAGTGGATGCCCGGGGCAGACAAATTCTGCTATAGACCGTGAAGGCTGGTTAATTACTTCCTTATTAAAACAAATACGTTCGTAGCGTTTTAGCAAGGGGGCCTGTCGTCCAATTGATCGATCTCTTTGCCGAAGTAAAGTTGGAACATTTGATACTTCGTATCGTCCAGTTTCCCGAAGGCGGATCGCTCCTCCGAAATGATCAAATGCCTTTAGGAAGTACTGCCCTATGAAGAAGGGTTGCAGTTTTTTAGCCTCAGCGCGTTCCATTTCTTCGCGTATTTCACGCACTTTCGATGCGTCCATAGAATCGTGTGCCAGGGCTTGATCTTCCAATAGTTGACGTAAATTTGCGGTGTCAAGTTTAGAAACCACCTCGTTTAATCGGGCTCGGACTGCCGGTAAATCATTGTAGCGAATAGCGTCAATCATCAAATTGCGCAGCTCGGTGCCGGCAATTGCTTTGCCCAACACGTCAAAGACTTTGCCGCCTAATGCTTCACGTTCAATTTCTAGCTTCTTTAATAGAGTCTGATAGACTTCACCTTCTCGGGTATTCTCTGCAACTAAATTCCAAAGATGGCAAACTTCCGTCTGGCCGATCCTGTGAATGCGGCCGAATCTTTGTTCAAGTCTATTCGGGTTCCACGGTAGATCATAATTTACCATGAGATGTGCTTGCTGCAAGTTGATCCCTTCACCAGCTGCATCGGTGGCTATAAGGACCTCTACTTCGGGTAAGTTCTTAAATTGGTTTTGGGAAGTAAGTCGATCCTCGCGGCGCATTCCTCCGTGAATTAAGACAACGGCTTCATCATTGCCAAGAAGTCCTCTTAGGTTTGCAGTTAGATAATCAAGAGTGTCCCGCATTTCTGTAAATATAACCAGTTTGCGTCGGCGAGAAGATGATCTATCAAACATTTCCTCGTTTTCTTGTAGCAACTTTGAAAGCTCTTCCCACTTTCGATCGGTACGGGTTGCAACGACTCGATGAGCGATAGTCTCTAAACTCTTAAGCGTCAAAATTTCTGTCCGAAGCTCTTCAATTGTACTTGCCGCACTGGCTCGATCGACAATTTCTTCTTCGATTCTTTCGCGCTCGTCTCCTGGAGCATCTTCAAGGTCTTCAACATCATCCCAGGACGTGACAGCTAAGCCGATGCTTAGCGATACAGAGATATCCCTTCCATGCTTAAGTAGTTCTTCTTCGCGAAGCATAGATTCAAGTCTTTCCCGCCTTCTTTTCAGAGACTGATATATTGCGAATGGCGACGATGCGAGACGCCTTTGCAAAATGGTCAAAGCAAATCCTACGGTTCCTTTCCGGCCGTCTCCAGAAAGCTTTTCGGCACGATTAAATTCTTCACGAACATATGTGGTTACTTTTTCGTACAGCACTGCTTCGACGTCGGACAACGGGTATGTGACTGTATATGCACGACGTTCAGGAAATAGAGGAGTGCCATCAAATTTCAGGAGATCTTCTTTGGTCATGCGGCGCATCATATCGGAAACGTCCGAAACATGGGCGCCTTCCCGATATCGACCTTCAAATCGATCTCCGTCAAGCAGTCCCATAAATAACTGGAAAGCCTCCTCTTTGCCATTATGGGGTGTTGCA
>CAXSGP010000105.1:0-15641 GCA_964236955.1 uncultured Oligoflexus sp.
GAGACCCGTGGCATCGGTTTTGGCAGCAATGCCTAGACCCATAAGCTGTACCGTGACACCTGCCAGGGGATAGATCTTGCCTTCGGAAGGATTCGAACGCACGTCCATCACCTGGATGGCCGTATCGCGATAGGTCGGCGTTTCGTCTGCGTAGACAAAGCGTTTGCGCTGGGCCTCATCGTTATCCTTGGTTCTGTGAACCTGAAGACTAGCCTCGGCTATGCTGAGATCAGCGCTGTTATGAACCGCGGCTGCGCCACCGATCATTTGCGCGAAGCTTTCCGGCATCTTCAGGCCGCTAAGACGTTCGCTGCTGAGATCGGCCAGCAGACCTTTGCCCGTGGCTTCGCCCACCACCACAGGAAGTATGTACATTTCATTGGCGTAGACAAAATAGATTTCGGTTTTCCCCTGCTGAAGACCCCGAAAGCGTCTGCCGTCCCACTGCACGCGCGATGCATCACGCAAAAAGACCTGTGGTATACTTCCCAATCCTTGCACGCTGACGCTGGCTTCGCCGCCCTTTGACGCTAGATTGAGAACGGCAGGCTCGATCTGCAAACGCCCCCCCACGACACTGAGACGGATAAGGTCCTCACCGCCCTGGATCGTGGCTGCCGCTTGGGATTGGGAAAGACTCGTGGGGCGACCGAGGAACTCATTGTTCAAAAGACGCTCGGCTTCCGCCAGGATTGCGTCCTCTTCGCTTTTCTCTTCGGCCTTATGGGGAATTTTTTTCCCAGGATTTTGCCCAAACTGCTCGTGCAGCGTAGCCTTGGCTTCCGAGCCCAGCAAAGGGTCGGTTTCAGGCAGGCTGCCTATCGTTTGCGGGATGGCCCGCAACAGGTCGCTACTGTTATAAAAATCGGCTGATTGCGCAGAAATCGAAGACGCCCATACGATCCCAAGCAGCGCCTGGATATAGTAGCTTCGATTAATCTTGCCAATGGCCATGTAGCGGATCACCTTTTTACGTTTAACCTCATACCTGATCGGCGTATTTTGCAAAAGCCTTGATGTAAAATCAGCCCAGTCGACTCTTTGTGAGCCTCGCTGAGCATAGCCTGCCATTATTAAGAAAAGGATAGGAATAAGGAAAGACTAATTTTTGTGAAAAGCCCCAAGTTTCAGAAAAGATTTTAGCAAATCACCTTTTACATGCTGGCGAGTTTATCTCTCAACTTTGTTGGCAGGGTCTCTAAGACGAGAAGGTGGAGAAGGCTTTGATGCGAGCGCTCGGCGGGGATGAGGCCGAGGTCGAGTTCCCAGGCTTCAAGTAGACTGCGGGCGGCTGGAATCGATGCGGCCTGGCGGGCTTCGAGTTCGATACAGCTCACTTTTTTGTCTCGATAGGCGGCTTGATAATAAACAATTTCTATTTCATCAAAATAAAAAACCTGGACCCGCTTGCTTAAAGACCCTGACCATTCCATGCCAAAAGGCTCTAAAAAAGCCCGAATAGCTTCCGCTTGGTTGGATTCAACAGTCAGATCCAGATTGATTTCCAGCCGGATCTCACTGGCGCGACTGCTGACACTTTTGGTCGTCAGCTGCTGAATAAGACCGTCGTAGCGATGACGATACACCAGATGGGGCATCATCTGCAGAAGGAAATAGGTATCGGCCACGTGAGTTTCGTACTCTTTGCTCGGACCGAGCGCACGGACTTTGGCAAAAAAGACTGTAGGGTCAAAATCTTCTGCAAGTACGAACTTATGCTCGATCTCTAAAAAACGAGTGGCCTTGCTCACGCGCCAACTTTCTAATTAAGAGTTTGCACGGTAAAAAGGTTGGACGCCTCTTTGCCCAGTGAAGACAGGGTCAGCGACACGAAAACGTAACGCTCATTGGATTTGATCCAGCTCTTATGAAGGAGAAAGTTTTTGGCTAACGACGTTACAATTTCGATATCGGGCGGTGCATCCAAAAGGATGCCGACGACACCCCGGACCAGTCGCAGGCGACGAATCACATCGGGCGACGTCGTCAGGGCGATGATCGGAGTCCGGCTGCCGTAAGAGGCCAAGTGCAACGCGGTGTTGCCGGTCCTCGTCATACAGACGATGGCCTTGGCCTGATTGCGATAGGCGGCGCGATAAGCCGACGAGGTCACCGCTTCGATTTCATTGGTGATGTCAGGATGTTTTTTCACCCAGTTCATCGATGGACCACCGGCGGTAAACTCGGCTTCCTCGATCGTTTTAATCGCCAGCATCAGGCCACGCTGGGCGTACTTGCCATAGGCAAGGGCTTCGGAAAGAACCACGGCATCGGCACCATCAAAGACCGCGTTGGCGATGTCGGAAACTTCGGCACGGGTCGGCGTTACGTTGTAGCGCATCGAGCCCAGCATCTCGCTGGCAACGACCGAAATCTTTGCGTAGTCGTTGCATTTTTGAATGATTTCTTTAGTAATCATGGGTACTTGAGCCGGATCCATATGCATCGCGAGGGAGATCCGGGAAATTAAAACACCCCGAACGAAGGGCAGGAGCTCGTCCAGTTTATCAAGGGTCGCCTGGGTGGAAACCTTCATCATGATCCAGGGGCAGTAAGGCTGCGACTGGAGTTTGGTGATAATCTTTTCCAATTCGATCGGATCTTCGAACGAGGGCAAAATAAGATAATCGATCGCAGGTTCGGCAGCCGCGCGATAGGCCTCAGGAATATTCTCAAGCTTCAACGGCTTGACAGTTGCCGGCACCTGAACATCGGCTTCGGGATAGATCGTCCCGCCCTGAATGATATCAAGGACAACGTGATCCTTTTGCATCGACTTTACCTTGGCGACGACCATGCCATTACCGAGGTAGACCGATTGATTTTTGGCAAATAGATCAGGCCATTCCTCAGTCCGAATGACCAGATCCCCCTTGCCGCCGAGAGTGGCGATCTTGAGTTCATCACCAAAAGCAAGATCTTTGGGACCTTCTAGGTCGGCAATCGACCCACGCACGTGATCATAAAGATCAACCAGTAGCGGCAGGCGCTCACGGGCACCAGACACTTCCGATTTAATGCGCCGACAGAATTGCAAAACCTTATCGATTTCACCTTTTTCCGAAACGATACGCAACGCATCGACCTTGTTGACGTCGAGACTGCTTAAAAGCTGATCGTTCAAACACGAGCTATCAAATGACCAAATGACATGAGTTCTACGTTGCTTTTCGATATCCATAGATCGCTAATACTCCTAGAAGACGACAATGCGAACACTTGTGCGACCGGCTAGGCCTGACGTCCAAGCGCCTCTCCCATACGAATGGGTCGGCTTGGCCAAGCTTTGTCCATACGATACCCGTTCGCCAGAGCCTCGTCAAAAGCAATGATTACTGTTGATCCCAGGAGAAAAGTTCCCAGCTCCTGACCCGCCTTAATCGACTGGGGCTGATCAAGACAGAAAATCTGTTGGCTTTCGGTTTTGAGCGGACTCTTGTTCGTTGCAAAGTGGGGGAGGAAAGGGCTGGTCATCTTGCCAACATTGAGAGCCCCGACCATCGCCAGATAAAGAGTGCCGCCGGCAGTCTCGAGATCAAAAACCAGGCGTTCATTTCTTGTAAACAAGCGCGGCGTAAATCCGACCGAAGGTCTATTTACCGGCCAGAGTTCACCGGGATAGTAGCGGATGGTTTTCAAGATCGCGCTGATCGGGCTATGGACCCTATGGTAATTGTGAGGGGCAAGGTAGATCGTTGCCCAAAACTTCAGGCTGATCGCCTCGGCCGGGTCGTTGCCAAACATCAATTCCTTGAGGGAATAGGTCAGGCCCTTGGCTTGGATGGCCGTGGCATTCTCAGACAGACCTGAGATGCTGAGGAGACCATCAGCCGGACTGCATAGTTCGCCCGAAATCGGTCGGGCGCCGGGTTTGAGGCGACGCGTGAAAAAATCTTCGATCGAAGGATAATCGTCTGGAGGCATCTCGGCCTCGTCGATATCGATGCCAAAAATTTTGGCGAAACCCTTATTCAAAGGCTTTTGCAGAGCTGGCGGCAAAGCCGTCTCCGAAATCTTGCCAGTCAACCAGCTCAGGGCATTAAGGGGCAAGATACGGGCAAGACCGTTCGTCATGGGTACACGCAAGCTTTCATCTCCTTCAGGCTAGGCTCTGACTTCGGCACTATCGGGGTAGGTCCGGGTATTAGGGTGATTTATACCCTGATATTGCGCAAAAGTCTCGCGCGCCAAGCGGGCCTGCTCGGCCTTCCTTGCCATTTTGCTTTGACCGCGGCGCTTCGCCTGCGTCGGGAGCAGGCCGAGGTTGGTGTTCATCGGTTGAAAATCGCCAAGCCCCCCTTCGGTCACATACTGCTTGAGAGCTCCGATCATACATCCGCTCGGCGGCATGGGAAAAACCTGTTGCCGGGCTTTGGCCGCTGCGGCCCGTCCCGCTAAGAGGCCAAGTGCCGCCGATTCCGTATAGCCCTCGACGCCCGAAATCTGCCCGGCGAGAAAGATCCGCGGCGAAGCCTTAAAGGATAGATCCGAAGCCAGGACATCCGGACTTTTCAGATAGGTGTTGCGATGCACGGAGCCATAGCGGAAAAACTCAAGCTCTTTTAAGCCCGGTATCATCTGAAACACCCGCTTTTGCTCCGGCCATTTCATCTTGGTCTGAAAACCAACCATAGAGACCATCGAGCCCTGTTTGTTTTCAAGACGAAGCTGCACCGCTGCGTAGGGCCAGCGGCCGGTACGGGGATCGGTAAGGCCGACCGGCTTCATTGGCCCAAAGCGCAGCGTTTCACGCCCCCGCTCGATCATGACCTCGATGGGCAGACAGGCTTCAAAGTATTTAACTTCTTCAAATTCATGCAAAGGCATTTTTTCAGCCGCCGTCACCGCATCGATGAAGGCATAGTACTCCTCTTTGTTGAGGGGCAGATTCCAATAATCGCCCGCGCTCCCCTCTTCATAGCGATTGGCCTTGAAGGCAATCGTCGTATCGATTGAATCCATCTCCAGCACCGGTGCGATCGCATCATAAAAGTGCAGGCGCCGGCCTTCCGGAGCCATAGCCTGCAGCGCCTCGGCCAGACTATCGGAAGTCAAGGGGCCGCTCGCGACGATCCAGACGTCACAAGTGGCTTCGAGTTCCGCCGGACTCGGTAGGCTGGTGATTTCCTGGGCGATGCGTTCAAAATGAGGAAAGCTCTCAAGCGCCTCAAGGACAGCTTTGGAAAAAAGTGTGCGCTCGACAGCTAGAGCCATACCTGCTGGCACCGCCGCTGCTTTTGCGGCGCGAATAATCAGGGAATCAAGCTGCTCCATCTCGGCCTTTAGAAGCCCTGGAGCGGAATCAGGCAGGGTCGATTTGAGGGAATTGGAGCAGACAAGCTCTGCCAGATCTCCCGACTGGTGAGCGGCTGTCATCTTCAGAGGCCGCATTTCATAAAGCCGGACCTTTAGGCCGGCTCTTAGACATTGCCAGGCGGCTTCACTGCCGGCCAATCCACCACCAATAATATGAATGATACTCATAAACCACGCTCCTTTGCTCTTCCCAGGCCCCCCCCTTACGCGAGGGTGGGCGCTTGGGTCCTACGGTTGGCTTTATAACAAAACCTGGCCGTGGAACCCAGGCGGAACATAAAAAGTCGAACCGAAGAGGTCTAGATATGAGCCGCAATTTTTACAGTTTTACCAAACTCCAGGGGATCGAGCGAGGCACCCCCAATCAAGGCGCCATCGACGTTGGGCTGGCCTAAGAGGCCCTGAATATTGGAGGATTTAACACTCCCTCCATAAAGAATACGAAGGCGATCGGCCAAAGCCCCATGCTTTTGACGCACAAAAGCCCGGATTAAAGCATGCGCCTCGTCGGCCTGGGCATCGCTGGCAGTCAAACCCGTACCTATTGCCCATACCGGTTCATAGGCAATCGTCAGGTCCGACTGATCGTTACAAACCTCAAGGATAGCTGCCATCTGCCTTTGCAAAACCTCGACCATACGTCCGGCTTCGCGCTCTTCGCGCGTCTCCCCCACACAAACGATCGGACTGATGGCCGACGCCAGCGCCGCTTTGGTCTTGGCGGCAACCGAGCTGTCAGTCTCGTTATAGTATTGGCGTCTTTCGCTATGCCCGATCAATGCCCAACGAATGCCAAGGTCTTGCAGCATGGGAAGCGAAATCTCACCGGTAAAGGCCCCTTCGGATTTATCGTGAATCGTTTGCGACGCGATCATCACACCGGCCCGCTGCGCCTGCTCGCGGGCCACGGGCAAAAACGGGGAAGGTACGGCTAAGAGCATATCAACCCGGTTACGATCGACCCCCTTAAGGGCCTCCTCAAGAGCCGTAAAATAGCCAGGAACCTTTGAACTGAGGAGATTCATTTTCCAATTGCCGGCAATCAGTGGCTTACGCATAGCGTCGTTCTCCTGCTGTTCTTTTTTATTTTAAAAGTACTTTAACCCCAGGCAGCATCGTGCCTTCCAAAAATTCCAGCGACGCACCGCCACCGGTCGAAATGTGATCGATGCGATTGGCAACCTTGGCCTTATTTGCCGCGGCAACACTATCGCCGCCGCCGATCACGGTGAAGGCGCTGCTATCGGCCATCGCTTCGGCGATGCGCAGACTGCCGCGTGCGAATTGATCAAATTCAAAAACGCCCATAGGTCCGTTCCAAAGCACGGTCTTCGACAGGGCAATGATGTCGGCATAACGCTTGGCGGTTTTCCGACCAATGTCGAGGCCCATCAAACCTTTGGGAATATTCTTGCTATTGATTTCAACGGCCACCGCATCTTTTGAGAATTTTTCAGCGGCGACATGATCTTCAGGCAGAACGATTTCCACCTTGCGGGCCTCAGCGTTCTTATAAATCGATGCGACAAGATCAAGTTTATCGTGCTCGACTCGTGAGTCACCGACTTCAACGCCTTGATACTTGAGGAAGGTGTAGGCCATGGCGCCGCCGACGAGGAGGTAGTTGGCCGATTGCATCAAATTGAGCACAACGCTGATCTTATCGGAGACTTTCGAGCCGCCCATGACCACGGTGAAGGGCGCAGTCGGTTTTTTTTGAAGAGCCGAAAGGACTTCGATTTCGCGCTCAACGAGCAGCCCCGCTGCGCGTTTTTGAGCCGGGAAAAATTCCGCGGCAGCGACGACCGAGGCATGCGCGCGATGCAAGGTTCCGAAAGCATCGTTTACGTAGCAGTCAAAACCCTGCGCCAATTGCCGGGCAAAGGTCGGGTCGTTTTTAGTTTCGCCGGCATGAAAGCGCAGGTTTTCATAGAGTATAATCTGGTTTTTGCTCAGCTGATTTAATACGTGTTCCGAGGGTTCGTGGGTATAATCCTTAACAAAGACGACCTCAAGCCCAAGCAGTTCCGCCAGGCGCTCGCCGATCGGCTCAAGCGAATATTCGGGCATGACCTCACCATCGGGCCGACCGAGGTGAGACATGAGCGCAATTTTTTTGGTGTGTTCTAAAAGATAACGAAGCGTCGGCAAAGCCGCAGTGATACGGGTATCGTCGGTGATCTTGCCGTGGTCGAGAGGAACGTTTAGATCGAGTCGGACGAGGACTTTTTTGTCTTTAAGTTCGAGTTCACTGAGCTTACGAAATTCCATGGGTGCTCCTCTACGGGACAGGCAAGCCGGTTGCATGGACCGAGCGTTGCGATTAGACTCAGGCAAACATACAGGCTCGGCAAACTCTTGCAAGCGAAAGAGACAATATTATGGCCAAGATACCCCATCTTTTTATCATAGACCCAATCGAGACTCTCAACTTTTCACTCGATTCCAGTCTAAGAATTGCGCGGGCGCTGCGTAGCCTTGGCCACGAAACCTTTATCTGTACGCCTGGTCAGGTCGAATGGGCAAGTCGCGATGGCTGCGCCGTTGCTTATAGCCAAGAGCTGCAGTCAGACCTAGCCGATGTCAGTCGCTATCAGCTGCAGCCAGCCAAACGCATTCGCCTCGATCACTTTCGCGCTATTCATATGCGCAAGGATCCCCCTTACGATCTTGCCTATATCGCCTGCACCTGGATGCTGGATACGGCGGTCAAGGCCGGGGTAAAGGTCCTCAATGCCCCGGGAGCCTTGAGGGATTACAATGAAAAACTTAGTATTTTTCAATTTCCTGAAGCGATTCAGGACGGGCTCGTGTCGGCCAGCGCTGAAAGTTTGATGAATTTTCTTGAACACGCTGCCCACGGCGACGCCGTATTGAAGCCGCTAACGCTCTTTGGGGGCCGCGGCGTCTTGCGGCTCAACCTGCTCACGCAATCGAAGGCATCCCTTGCAAAGCTCCTTGCCACGGAAACCAACCAGGGCCTCGATTACCGTTTGATGCAGCCCTTTGATAAAAGAATCTTCGAGGGTGAGGTGCGGGTCTTTACGGCTCGCGGCCAGGCGGTGTCCTGGTGTCTGAAAAAACCCCAAGGCGATAACTTTCTTGCCAATACACGTTCGGGTGCCACGCTGGAAGCCTATCAGCCCACAGCGCGGGAGGTGCATCTGGTCGAAAGTATCGCCGGCAAACTCCTTGCCGATGGCGTATATTTTCTAGGTTTTGATTTGATCGGCGGCCAGGTATCCGAGATCAACCTGACCAGTCCCCGCCTCCTGCAGGCGAGCGATGAGAACACGGAGCCCTACAATCGCATTGCCGCCTTGATTGATCGTGATTTAAGGTAATCGCTCCAAAATAATTCGTTCCTCAAATCAATGAGTTAGGGTCAGCCCGGTAAAGAACCTCGCCAAGTGTCCGACAAACCTCCCAAGTTTCAGTGATTCAGGGGGGTTTTTCCGTGAAATTAGTTACCAGCATCCGTACACTCGCATTAACAGCTCTATTATTCAGCAGCAGTTGCACCAGCGATGGGACAGAACCCGTCGAAACGGTTGAAGAAGAAAATCGAATCCCTACGCAGTCCGACGAAGTCGTTGACAGCGAACTCCCATCGCCCGAAGCCGCTTCCGTAGAGGCCCAAAAAGCCGGCGAAGCGATCGATTCCAATAGCAGCGGCGAAGTCCAAAATCTTTCGAGCGATCAGCAGATGGCTGTTGATCAAAGCGCCAATGGCGCCGGGCAGGAGGTAGCGCCCGCTTCGACTGCAGGCGCCGAAACCGCAGCCGCACCCAGCGAGTCACCGGCTTTGCCAGAGGCAGCAATCGCTGCTGAAACCACACCCGCATCGCCGGTAGTTCCGGCCGAAGAAGTAGCCCCGGCCGAACCAATAGCCAAAACTTCCGAAACTGCAGCTGCCGGTCCAGCAGCTGCCAAGGCGTCGGCCCATAAAAGCAAAAAGTCTAAGAAAAGCCAATCAAGTCACGCTCGCAAAACACCAAGCCTGAGCGGCAATGAAAAGGTTTACGTCGTCCAACCCGGCGACACTCTCGGCAGCATCTCGACCATGCTCTACGGCTCTAACAAAGAGTGGAAAACCCTCGCCAATCTCAATGGCCTTAACGATGCCGGCCTTATCTTTCCCGGTGATGCCCTCAAGTACACCGCAAGCGAAGCGTCCGCTGCTTTTGAAGCCCGCTATGACGGTCTTGCCAAAGTCAGTGTCACTGTCGAAAAAGGCGACACTCTTACGAAGATCGCTGCCCGCGTCATGGGACAGGCCCAATTCTGGAAATTGCTCTGGCGCTGGAATGAAAAGACTCTCGCTGACCCCAATAAAATTGCCGTCGGTCAGACTTTGGACTACGTTTCGGCTCAGGATCTTGTGGCTGCTTCTCGAGCTACCGCTGAGCCTGCAGCGGCTCACTGAACGCTGATACTACGCTAGAATCCATGGGTTAATTGCCAGTATTCAAGTACACGCCCCCGATGCTCGATAAGGGGTCTGTCAGAGAGATAAAGAATACAGGAGGCCCCCGATGGAAACTTTGGTCGGTAAGTATCTTGTCGGAGTCATGGGGATAGGATTTATCTTCTCAAGCTTCGTTGCCTGCGGAACCGGACTTTATAAGGTTTCCGTAAAAGACGACTTCGATACGAAAGCAACTGCTGTAGCGAGCCCTGCTTCGTTAGACAAGACTTCGACGCTCTATGGAATACATGCCCCCTCGGGCTGGCAAAAACTGCCGATACCCTTTCGCTTTGATCCGACTCTTACCGAGAACCAAAAGATCCAGTTGATGTCGGCAATGAAGCGCTGGGAATGGGCAACGGGCAAGACTATGTTTTCTTTTGATGGCATTCATTCCGGTGTGACGGGCGATACATTTAAAGATCTCTATAGTTCCTTGTCTGACAACATAAACGGCAATTATCTCGACACAAATTGGGAAAAGACCAGTAAGCCGGACTATGTTTTGGCTACTACGATCTGGAGCAACGGGGCCGATTACTCGACCGTCGTCAAAGCAGACCTGCGGTTTAATAACGAATATTATGTGATTGGCGATAGCTTTGAGGTCAAAACCGATGGGAAAAGGGAAGTCGTCGACATGCAGTCGCTCGCCTTGCACGAGCTTGGCCATCTGCTTGGTCTCGGCCATGTCGAGGAAGATGTCGACTCGCTGTCCATCATGAACCCCACCCTATTTATAGGCGAGGGCCTGACGACACGAAAGCTGGCGCGCAGCGATCTCGAACGCATTCAGCTGATCTACGGCTGTGCCGGCACGGCCTGTGATCACGACAAGCTGCTCAAGGAGCAGGACGAGAAAAACTGGGACAGTCTGCCTTTGACTGCCAAACAGTGGGTCGACTCAGGCTCCAAGCAATCACCACCCTTAAAACTCCGCTGAATCTCTTTCACTGAATTGTTACGGCATGGCGGTTCGTAAGAACCTCCATTTTTTCGGTGACCGGCGCAAAAGTTTCCCCGCGCCGCGCCCCAACCGAACCCCGTCAAAGCCTCGTCACTCGCCCCAAAGCCCGCGTGGGGCGCCCGACTTTTACCCACCAAAATATCGTCGACCTTGAACCGGCAAGGACTTATAGTGGTCCGGAACACGGTGCCAAAAGGAGTCTGCTTCCGATGATTGAATTAGATTCAACCTACGAACCCAATAAATATGAAAAAAAGTGGTACGACTACGGCCTTGAGCACAAGCTTTTTCATGCACCTGTCGATCCCAAGCGCAAAGCTTTTACCATCCTCATGCCGCCGCCCAACGTGACGTCTCAGCTGCATATGGGGCATGGCCTTGGTTATTCCATTCAAGACCTTCTCAGCCGCTGGCAGCGCATGAAGGGCCTTAACGTCTGCTGGTTGCCCGGAACCGATCATGCCGGGATCGCGACGCAGATGATGGTTGAAAAAGATCTGGAGAAGGAAGGCACGAGCCGGCGGGCGATGGGCCGCGAAAAATTCTTTGAGCGCCTGACCGTTTGGAAAGAAAAATACGGCGGCATAATACTCGACCAGTTTAAAACCCTGGGGTTTAGCTGTGATTGGGAACGCCTGGCCTATACCATGGATCCCAAACTTTCCGAAGCGGTGCGGCACGTCTTTGTCGAACTCTACAAGGAAGGCCTGATCTACCGCGGGGAACGTCTCGTCAACTGGGACACGGCCCTGCAAACCGCAATTTCCGACGATGAAGTGGAAAGCAAAGAGGTGCAGGGCAGCCTTTATTTCTACCGCTATCCTATCGATGGCAGCGCCGAGCAGATTCCCATCGCCACAACCCGCCCTGAAACGATGCTCGGCGACGCGGCGGTGGCCGTTCATGCCGAGGACGAACGTTTTAAGCAACTGATTGGCAAAAAGGTTAAATTACCCTTTACCGGGCGCCTCATTCCCATCATCGCCGATGATTATGTGAAGGCGGAATTTGGAACGGGCGCCGTGAAGATCACGCCCGCCCATGATCCTAACGACTTTGAAATCGGCAAGCGGCATCAGCTGCCCTTTATCAACGTCATGACGACGACGGGAACAATGGCCGAAAACTGCCCGGCACCCTTTGCCGGTCTCGATCGATTTGCGGCGCGAAAAGAAGTCGTCAGGCAGCTGAAGGCGCTTGGACTTTTTGACGAAGAAAAATCCTATAAAACCACCGTTCCCCATTCCGAACGCAGCAAGACCGTGATCGAACCGCGCCTGAGTCAGCAATGGTTTGTGAAGATGGCGGAATTAGCCAAGCCGGCTGCTGATGCGGCACGCAGGGATGAGTTGCAGTTTCATCCCGACCTTTGGAAAAAGACCTATCTCTACTGGCTCGATAATATTCAGGACTGGTGCATTTCCCGGCAACTTTGGTGGGGCCATCGCATTCCCATCTGGTATTGCAAGGCCTGCGACGGGGTGACGACGGGCATGATCGATCCCACGCAGTGCCAGGCCTGTGCCTCTGTGGATATTCATCAGGATGAAGACGTCCTCGACACCTGGTTTTCCAGCTGGCTTTGGCCCCTAAGCCCCTTTGATTGGCCGAGCAAAGACGCCAAGGCCATCGAAACCCTTGAGTACTTTAATCCAACCGATGTGCTGGTGACCGCACCAGAGATTATTTTTCTCTGGGTGGCGCGCATGGTCATGGCCAACCTTAAGTTTAAAAATCGTTTGCCCTTTAAACACGTCTATTTCAATGCCACGGTTTGCGATAAGCAGGGCCGAAAGTTTTCCAAGACCCTAGGCAACGGCATCGATCCGCTGGACGTCATCGCCAAGCATGGTGCCGATGCCGTGCGCTTTACGGCGATCAGCCTGGCGCCGCTTGGTGGCCGGGTGAAAATGGACGTTGACGATTTTGATAATGGCGCCCGCTTTGTCAATAAAATCTGGAATGCCGCTCGCATGGTCTTTCAGCATCTCGAGCCTGGCCAAAGCCTGCCCGGCATCGAGACGCTAACCCTGACCCTTTCGGAAAAATGGCTGATTCAAAGGCTGAGGGAGACCGCCGTTAAGGTCGATACCCATCTCGAAGGCTTCCGCGTCAATGATGCGGTGGAAGAGATTTATCATTTCATCTGGGGCGCTTTCTGCGACTGGGGTCTTGAATGTGCAAAGATCGATCTTGCGGCGACCGCCAAAGCCGCCGACAAACTGCGTGCCCTTTCCGTCCTGGTCTATGTCTTTGATGGGGCCCTCCGCCTTGCTCATCCGGTGATGCCCTTTGTCACGGAAGAGCTTTGGCAGAAGATGCCGGCGCATCCCAGTTGGGGGCCACGGCCGCTCAGCCTCTCAATCGCGGCCTTTCCCCATGCGGGCCTGATCCCTGACTTTGCCGGGGCTGCCGCGCAGTGGAAAACGATTCAGGATATCATCAGCGGCATCCGCTCGGTGCGTTCGCAGATGGGGCTTTCACCCAAGCAGGAGCTTCCGGCCCACATCCGTGTCGATGCCGCGCTGGCGCCGATTGTCGCCGCCGCTAACGAGTGGATCATGCGCTTAGGCAAGGCCGATAAGGTGCTATCGGGACCTCAGGTGAAGCGGCCTGGCCAATCGCTGACGGCGGTCGGCCAGGGCTTTGAAATTTATCTGCCGGTGGAAGGTTTGATCGATATCGACAAAGAGCGGCTGCGCCTCAGCACGGAGGAGCAGCGCCTGAGAAAAATTCTGCATAGCATCGCCTCCAAACTCGACAACAAGAGTTTTGTCGAGAGGGCGCCGGAAGATGTCCTTGAGCAGACCCGGGCCCAGCGCACGAATATCGACGAGCAGCTGAGCGCAATCGGCCGAAACCTCAAGGCCCTGCAAGCTTAATGGCCTCATTCTCAAAGAGCCCAAATGCTCAGGCATGCGGGCTCTTTTTTTGGGAATATGAAAAATTTACGAAAGGGCCAACACCGCCTGGGTGATGAGCGGCAACGCTTCTTCCCAATCTGCTTCAGGAAACGTAAGGGCCGGCGTCAGCGAAAGGCCTTCCCCAAAACTTCCACTGGCCAGGGCAATGATTCCCATTGGCCGCAGATTATCCATAAGCACCGCACCCAAACCCTTGGTGTCGAGTTCAAGGCCTATCATCAATCCCTGCCCCCGCACCTCTTTAAGTCGGGGCGAGTCGCCCAGAGCGGCCCTGAGATCGCTGATTATTCTTTGTCCAAGTTGCCGCGAGCGCTCGATCAGCTGTCCCTCTTTGATAGCCTGCAGCGTCGCCAGACCCAGCCGACAGCTTAAGGGATGACCAAAAAAGGTCCCCGTATGCAAGGCTTCACCCTGGTTTTGAGGCCAGGCGTCCATCACCTCGGCCCGTCCAAAGCAGGCGGAAAGAGGCAGACCGCCGCCTAGGGCTTTGCCGAGGCAAACCAAGTCACAGTCGAGGGTCGAGGAGGAACTAAAGCTGCCGATCCGGCCCAGGCCGGTAAAAACTTCATCGAGGATCAGGAGTACCCCTTTGGAACGGCAGAGCTCGCCCAGTCTCTCGAGCCAGCCGCTGGGCGCCATGCGGATGCCGGCGCGGCCTTGTATCACTTCGACAATCACGCCCGCCGTGCCAAAACCAGCCCGGCTCTGGCGCTCGATCGCCCCTTCCAGCTCATTCATCGGGCAGCCAAAGCCTAGCTCTGTAACCAGGTGCGAAGGCATCCATTGCAGAAACGGATTTTTAAAATCAGCCCGTGAGGTCAGGGGCAAAATGCCAAGATCCAGTCCATGGTAGCTGTCGGCAAAGGTGATAAAGCCAGATTTTTTGCTTGCAATCTGCGCTGTTTTGATTGCAATTTCAACAGCTTGCCCACCACTTAAGGCAAGCGCCCCTTTCGCCATCGCTGCCGGCAGCTCCTGGCCCAGATACTCAAGCAGGCGAATCTTATCGACCGAAGGGTACACGTCCCCCATACCGTGGATGATGGCGAATTCATCGCCGAAGGAGCGTTCAAATACCTGGCGTTGAACCCTGTTGTTGTGGCCCAGGGCTGTCACCCCAAAACCTGCACAGAGATCAATGTACTCACGTCCCTCCGTATCCCAGATGCGTGAGCCTTTGGCGCGTGCAAAGACGAGCGGCGGCAGGGCCGCCTGATAGGTGGAATCGCGGCACTCCCACTTTTGAAGGGTGCGCATCCAATCGTCAGCCATGTCACACTCCTTTGGCGGTAGGCTTCCAGATGTATTTATGCTGCTGAAGATTGAGGCGCACACGCATGAGCTTGTCGTCCAGTATCCAAGCGACCAGCAGCTGCGGCTGCAGGAGGCCAAATGCGGTTGAAAAGAGCACATTAAAGCGAGTATCGAGTTCTTCCATTCGCACAAGATTGCGCGCCCATTCGTAGTCGGCGCGATCGGCAATCACAAATTTTATTTCATCGCTGGGCTTTAGATACTGAAGATTGGCGTAGTGATTGCGATGATCCATGCCGGAGCCGGGGCATTTCAAATCCATGATGATATGGGTCTCGGTCGGCAGGCCTTCGACCGATTCCGAACCGCCGGTTTCAATCATGACACGATAGCCGTCTTCGATCAGCTCTTGAATAAACTGATTGCAGCCCTCTTGGGCCAAAGGTTCACCACCGGTCAATTCCACGAGGGGGATGGCAAAGGCCCGGATCTGGGCCTTGATCTCGTCAAAACCCATGGTCTGGCCGCCTTTGAAACCATAGACGGTATCGCACCAGCGGCAACGCAGGGGGCAACCGGTAAGGCGCACAAAGGTACAGGGCCAACCCGCATAGGCCGCTTCTCCTTGCACACTTTGATATATCTCGGATATCACTAGAGAGCTTAGCGTCGACATATCTTCTGCTCATATTGGGACAGTCAATGGAGAACT
>CAXSGP010000106.1:0-15574 GCA_964236955.1 uncultured Oligoflexus sp.
GCGTTACTGGGGATGTTCGACGTTGGCGTAGCCAAACGTCAACAGCCCCTACTATGAGAGAAGAAAATTCAGTGCTGGCTCCTCCAAAAGTTCGCCTTTGAGATGCAAGACCTGCATGCCGGCAGCTGCGGCACCCTCGATGTTGGCAATATTATCGTCGATAAAAAGCGCCTTGCAAGGCTCGACGTTAATATCCTTCAGCAGTGCCGCATAGGTTGCCACATGAGGTTTGCGCATGCCAAAAACATGGGAGTAGTAAGCCCTTTCAAAAAGTTTGTCGAAGCCGCCCGTACCGAGATGCTTGCTTAGCGTTTGATCGAAGGCCTCTTTGTGAATGCCGTTCGTGTTACTCAATAAAAACACCCGATATTTTTTGGCGACGTCTCGAATAAACTGAAGCCTTGCGAGCGGAACATCTTTAAGCATGGCATTCCAGGCTTTATCAATTTCCACTTTGCTCAGCTGTTTACCGGCGGCTTTTCTGATTGCCTGATAAAAATCCTCGCTGCTGATAGCACCAATCTCAAGGGCGTCAAATATTGCTGACTGGTTCATTTTGGTATAGCTTAAAGCAGCAGCCTCGCCCATAAGGGTGCGTAAGGCCAAGTCGGTCGCGGCAAAATCGATATCCAGAATCACACCGCCAAAATCAAAAATCACCGCTTCCAAATCTCTAGCCATGGCCATCCCGCATATTTTTATAGGGCCGATTTAAGCCTCATATCGCCGCTATTGAGCTCTAGAATTTCGTTTGGTCCAAAGATTGAGCATCTCCACGGCGACGCTAAAGCCCATCGCAAAGTAAATATATCCCTTCGGTACATGAAAGCCTGCCGCGTCAGCAACTAAAACCATACCGATCATAAAGAGAAAGCTCAGAGCCAACATTTTAACTGTGGGATGGCGCTGTATAAAATCACCGACTGACCTGGCCGTGAAAACCATCACCCCAAGGGCAATGATATTGGCAGTGACCATAATGGATAGGTGCTGGCTCATGCCCACGGCCGTAATTACCGAGTCGAGAGAAAAGACAATGTCGAGCAGAGCTATTTGCAACAAAATCGAGCGCAAACTCGCTGTTTTTTTAATGGCGCCATCGCCATCAGGTCCCGATTCACCGCCTTCCAGCTTATCGTGAATTTCCTTGGTCGCCTTATACATAAGGAAGAGCCCGCCAAAGAAAAGGATGATGGCCTTGCCACTTACGGGAAAGCTTCCCACATTAAAGAGCGGTTCGACAAGCCCAACCATCCAGGCAATTGTGGCCAGAAGCATAAGTCTTGTAAAAAAGGCTCCCAGTAGCCCCCAGCGGCGTCCCTTCTCTCTTTGTGCCGGTGGCAGTCGCCCACAAAGTATAGAGATAAAGATTATATTGTCGATCCCGAGAATGATCTCCATAGCACTAAGGGTGAGAAGATTAAGGTAGGTCTCCGGCGAACTCAACAGATCCATGACAACTCCTTATGAACGCTTTGTGACAAAATACCCGCAAATGGGAAAAAAACATCAAAAAAGCTGCCGGCAGTTCCTTCATTTTTGTGAGCTACTAGGAAAATATGGCTGGTTTCGCCTTTCCCGAAAAAGGAGATTTTTACACCAATATTCTAATGGCTTAGCCTGAGCTCATCCTAGTGAAAAGATCGCTTAATGTCCGCAAAGCCTTGCCCCAAGCCTTACGGGCTTCTTTATTTGACTAAAAATTTTTGTATTATTTATCAGAATACTGAAGTAATTCTGTAAATCGGAATCATGAGTATATCTAATATAAGCCGAAAATGTGGTTCGGCGTCTCTACAAAGCACCGTAAATGCTTTTCTATTAGGAAGAATGATGATGCGTCTTTTTTCTCTGTCCCTAGTCTTATTTACTGTTGCTTGTGGACCCTCAAATGACTCAAAATCTGATCTTATGGGATCAGGGTTTCATGCCACAAAAGCATTGGATTCATCTTTGAATGAACCCATCGCCGCCTCCGCAGATTACCCCCTTGCTCCGATCGCATCTTTGACTACTGGTGTGGAATGCACCAAGTCCACCACGACCCGCCAGCCGGGAAACTTCCTCTACTGCGTTCGAAATGTAAGTAAAAATGAAAAAGATCAAGTCATACAATCGTACGATGATTTGGGTTACCACCTGCAAAATCTCGACCGCGGCAAGATTAAGATCGATCACATGATCCCCCTCTGTATGGGCGGAGCGAATGATCGCAAGAACCTCTGGCCTCAGTATGAAACGGTATACAAACGTACCGATCCTTTGGAAGCTTCTCTGTGTGTAGCCTTTACAAACGGCTACATCACGCGCGAAGAAGCGAAGGAACAGATGCATTATGCCAAGGAAAATTTAAACGAAGCGATTTCAATGTATGACAAAATCCAAGCCTTGATGAACAATAATTAATTTTAAGGGCGTATCGTCACGGTCGCCCGAATCGGAAAGTGGTCGGAGGAGTGAATGCGGGTATCGACTTCGATACTCGCAACATTCAGACCACGAACAAAAAGCTGATCCAAATGATCGACGGCCCGCCTTGGGTCGTTTGGTATCGGCACGTACTCCAGCCCCAACTTTTCCAGAGTCGATGCCACCGCCCGAAAATATCGCGGCGTGAAGGTGTTAAAATCTCCAGCAAAAATCATCGGCCCGTCAATCCTTGGCAAACGCTCGATCAAATGCTCAAGTTCTTCCTGAGCCCGTTTTATCGTTCGGATCAGGGTAGCGTGCAGATTGATGACGGTGAGCATGCGCCCCTCGCCAATTCCGTACTGGGTCACCAGAGCCGCCTTCGGCGTTTTGAGCAAAGGCTCGGGGTATTTGCAAAGAATGCGCCTCGGTTCAATATGGGGACGCATACGCGCTAAAGTCATCACACCGTCTCGAAGTTTGTCGGCACGCTCATAGGAGCAGCCATGCACACCCAAAAATCCTTCAAGCGACAGTTCATCCATCGACCGATGGGATAAAAGTGCCTCCTGCAGCATGATGAGGTCGCTTTGAAAACAAAGGAGCCTGAGATCGTTATAAAAATGTTCTCCGCCTGAGCCTTTAAATATATTCCAAATCGTTACGCGCAGTGGCCATTCTCCCCAATGTTCCCGCTCTGGCTTGCCCGAATACCAAATAGGCGACGCCACATCCCGATTGATCTTCAAGACCTTGCTGAGACTTCTCAGCACATCGGCATAGACCCGCTTTGGTTTGCGATGGATTCCGCTCTTTCCACTGGATTTAACTTTCGGGACCTTTTTTATACTCATGAATTCCTGCCCAGGTGGAAGTTACGGTGTCCGGTAGCCTAGGTGCTCACACGACTAGAAGCGACGCATAAAACGAAGAAAGATGGAAAGGACAAGGCTGAGCACGACGCAGCTGAGAATAGGCACGGTAACGTGGGTGCGGCCAAATTTAAAATTATAGTTACCCGGCAAATTATTGATCCCATAGCGCTGCAGAAGCATAAAAAACGTGCCGAGGAGCAGCAGGATGAAGATCAATACGACAAAGTTTTTGATCATTAAGGCTTGCCTTTCAAAAGTTGAAAAATAGACGCGATCACTTCATCGATAGGCAAGTCCGCGGGCGAGGCTTTATGGACCATGATCGAGGATGCTGCGCCTTGAGGAAAGGTCCTTAAGGGTTCCCCCGGTAGATAAAGTCCTAAAACCGGGACGCCAAGGGCGTTGGCGACGTGGAGGGGGCCCGAATCGTGACCGACAAAAAGATCGGCTTCGCTCCAGATCCAGGCAAGCTGCAAAAGATCCTGGGCCCACGTGTCAACGAAATGACAGGCATCCCACTCGTTAGGAAAAGCCTGGCGAATTCGCATCGTTTCTATGGGAATGCCGGTCCAAAGAACATGATAGCCTGAGGCCTTGACCCGTCTCGCCACTTCCCCCCAAAGGCTGAGTGGGGCGCAGCGATCGATGCGCCCGGCAAAGGCATGAAGGATAATGAGTTTCTTGTCCTGAAGAATAGGGGGCCGTTCGTAAGCTGGAAAATTTTTTGGATTGAGACTGGTATGGGCCTCCGCAGGCTGGGCCTGAGGCAGAACCACCGCGAAACTGGCCAGCAAACCCTTCACCACTGCCTGATGGCGCGGGGGAGGCGGAAAAGCCTTTGACACCAGCCAGCGATTCTTACGACCTTTCAGGGCATAGATTTTAGGCACCCCAGCCAGCCTCATGGCTAGTGCTGATTGCCAATTGGTCCCTATGATAAAAGCCTCTTCAAATCTCTGCGCGCGCACCGTAAGGAGGCATTTAAGAAAATTGGCAAGCTTGCCCCGCTTTCGATTGGGCGCCCGATCCCAGAACGGGTCCGCCGCGAACACCTGCTCGATTCCTGGTAAGAGATATCCAATCTTTGCCGTGTAGTCCTTACACAGAAGGCTGAGTTGGACGTTGGGGTCACTGGCTAAAGATCGGGCTATGGCCGAAGTAAAAACCAAATCACCTAGGTTATCAAAACACAGCAGCACTACTTTTTTCATGTGACGTCCAACTAGCGTACAAGCAAAACAGCTTCTATTGTAGGCGAGCCTCTGCGTTCTTACCATCAGTAAGAAATGCGGCATGAGTCCCGCCGAAAATAAATCGCCAAAGCCGTCAAGGCTTGAATACGCATCCTGAGCGTTATTATTTAAACCAATATTAACATAATCTTATACGATTTTTATGAATTCTATTTCGCAATGACCGATGACGTCTAGCAAGATTTGTTTGAGGTAGTATATGTCAATTCTAATTGTTGAATCCGTCGCCAGGGATATGGACCTACTCGAGCAATTGCTTCGATCGTGGGGATACGGAGATATCGTCGCATTTTCCAGTTTGGAAGAAGCCCGGATTCACCTTGGCCTGTCGACTGTTTCCATTCACGCCATGCATGACCTTGAACTTGCCATTATCGATATTTCGTCGCCGGAAAGCTTCCCCAAATTTGTGGATGAGCTCAGGCAAAAAATCTACTACCAAGACATTCCCATCCTGACAATTGCCGAGGGGTCCCGGACTGAGAAAATGCCCCTGGCCTTTGCCTACGGTGCGGCTGATTTCGTAAGTAAACCTATAGCCGACTACGAACTGCGGGCCCGGGTAAGGAGCTGCCTAAGACTTAAACACGAAGTTGACCGCCGTAAAAGTCGGGAACGCGAACTTCTGGAAGCGAGCCATCAACTTTCCGATTTAAACCGTATCCTCGCTACCGTCTCCATGATCGACAGCTTGACCGGAATTCCCAATCGTCGTTGTTTTGACGAAAACTTCGAACAGGAATGGAAACGGACCTTCCGCAATGGTGGCAATATAACCCTTATCATCGGTGATATCGATTTTTTTAAACAATTCAACGATACCTATGGCCATCAGAGCGGTGACAACTGCTTGACGCGAGTGGCCCAAACACTCAAAGCCTGCCTCAAGCGACCCGGTGACCTGGTTGCCCGTTATGGCGGCGAGGAATTCGCGCTCGTTCTGCCTCAGACCAATTCCCATCAGGCCCTTACCATTTGCAACAATATTCAGACGGCTCTCCTGACGCTTGGCATTGAACATATGGGTTCAAAAGTAAGCCCGAACGTAACGCTAAGCCTAGGAGTCGCTTCCACCGAACCTTCGGTAACAGGCATCAGTCGCGAGCTGCTCTTGACCCATGCTGACCGGGCCCTTTATGAAGCCAAAAAATCCGGCCGCAATCGATTCTCAGTGGCAACCGGCACCTCCTGATCGGAGCTTTAGGCCTTTCCCTGGCCTACCGGCGTCCTATCCCTAGGGCCCGGGTTCCAGCTCTCCTATCAGGCCTTCAAGAGGCAATTGCTAAGCTCAGGTTTGCGCCCCTCCCTATCCCTATCAAAATCTTTTCTTGCATTTCTAGCATGTCATGACTTCATTTCGAGAGACCTGGAGGAAATTTTTATTTTTCCTTCAAATATTCTCCGAGATCCTGACAACCCATCGCCAGCATTTAATCAAAAATTGAAAGCATCCTATAAAACCAGGCAAAAACCAGCCTAAGACCTAAGTTTTCCCGGCTTCAGAAGCGCCCGGGAAAGATGCCTGTTTAGCCGCAAAGGAACGGCGGCCCTGTCTTTCAGAGCCGACGGCAAAAATTATCAATGCTCACTTTTACGATTGGTATTGACTCAACTGAGAAGGTTGAATAGCCAGGAGAGTAAGAAAGTGCCGCTTAATCCCTATTATTAAGGGCCCATGCATGAATGAAGGTCCAGAAGGGCTTAGAAATATGTTAAGAGTTCGAGGCATAAAGCCGCTTTTGCTGCTCATTTCTTTTCTGTCCGTTCTGTGCGTGGATCTCTCGTGCAGACCGGCTCAAGACCTGTCGAAGAGTTTTATTGTGGGTGGCAAGGTGCCCGATGGAATGAGTCCGGCGTTGCATAGCACGGTGGCTCTCGTCAAAAGTGAGGGTCAATCCCTCAGCACTGTTTGTTCGGGAATCTTGGTTGCACCTCGGCTGGTTCTAACTGCCGCGCATTGCGTCGAACTTAGCAAGACGAAATTATCGCTTCTGTTTGGTATGGCTGACACCGATATGCCCGCGAAGACGGTCGAAATCGAGAGCAGTTACACCTACAAACGCGATGGATCGCGCTTTTTTCCGAACTTCGACATCGCCTGGGTCAAACTTAGGGAAGACGCTCCGGCCCCATGGAAACCTGTGGAGCTGCTCCGTTCATCAGCGGCTCTGGAAAGCATTGAGGGACAGGCCGATAAAATTCTTTTGGCCGGCTTTGGACGTACTGCGAGCGTTTGTAAAAACTCGGAATGCATGGGCCGTCTCTTTGAAGTCTGGACCAGGCTTGAGCATTTTTTTAACGAAGCCCACTTTGTCAATCTGCTTGTCATTGGCCCCAATCCCGGTCACGGCACTTGCAATGGCGACTCGGGTGGTCCGGCCTTTGTGCGTCTCAAGGATCGATGGTTACTCGCCGGAATATTAAACGGTAAAAGCCCACTGCTCAATTCTCCGAAACTATGGGAGAAGGGCGTCTGCGAAAGCGGCGAAGCTATCTATAACTTCGCCGGCGCCTATGTGGACTGGATCGAATCAAGTTCGGGAATCAAACTTGAGCATGACGAGGCAAGCAATCCCTCACCGGCGGCTCCTGAAGCTCTAGACAGTATTCAAGGACTCGGATCGAACCCATTGCTTGAGCAGCTGCTCGGGTTTAACAACCACAATGAAAATATCTGGGCCACGGTGGAGACCCTCGTCAGCGGCTTCAAAGACCCTTTAAATCGATATGGCGCAACGGTTGAGGAACTCGTGACCCAGCCGGCTCTGGCTGCCGCTGCCATGCGTCGGTGGACCGAATTTCGTCATGTTGGGCTCAGCTTCGACTTTGTTATTTCCAGCCAGAAGAGCAATCAACTCGTCGATGTTCAACCCATAGGCGAATTGACTTCATTGCGTACGCTCGCACTTGATAGCAATATGATTCGCAATACCTCGGCGTTAGGCAAACTTACCTTGCTGGATGATCTAAGCCTCCGAAATAATTACGACTATTCCAAAAAGAAAAAAGTCGCCTGGAATTTTGATTTCATTCGGCAGTTGAGAAACCTGAAACGTCTCGATCTATCAAACAATAGCGACAATCTCAAACTGCATAGCATTGCCTGGGAAAACCTGGAACAACTCGAGGAGCTCGAACTTTCCGACAATGGCCGGGGCCTTAACCTGGCGTCAATACCCTGGGAAAAACTCCACAATCTTAAAAAACTCACGATACGAAACAGCCAGCTTACCGATATCGAGGCTCTGAAAGGTGCAAGTTCACTGGAAATTCTCGATCTCAGTCGGAATGCGATTCAATCGATCAGCGCGCTCGCCGAACTCAAAAACCTGAACTACCTCGACCTTTCGATGAATAAAATTCGTGATTTCTCACCGCTGTCAGGTCTCAGTAAGCTAAGCAGTCTAAAGGCTCTCAGCAATGTGCAGAACGAGGACTTCTGTCCACTTGGATCCACATGCGTCTACAGCCCGGCAAGTTTCAGTGATTTCGAAAGTTACTGCCGCTTTGCCTTTACCCTCTCGACCGATGACCTCAGCCACTGGTCTGGAGGCGCGACGGTGATGCGACTGATCCAAATTGCTGGCGTTGGGGACCTTCGCATTGATGGCTGTCGGGATGCTCAGATCGAGCTATCGAAATTAAAAACCCTCGATCTGTCAGGTTCACCGGCAATGCCTTACATCGAAGATATCAGTCCCGTAAGTCCATTGACCCAACTTGAGACTTTGGTTCTCTCGAACAATGATTTACGCGACATTCGCCCGCTGTCGAACCTGGTGAATCTAAAACGGCTCGACCTCTCTCAGAATTACATCGAGATGGTCGAGCCGTTGCAAAGTCTAAAGTCTTTGCAGTTTCTTATTATCGATGGCAACCAGATCGCATCGCTCGATCCCCTGGCAGAAATTCCTGGACTGAACGTTTTTGCCTACAATAACCCTATTTATGACGACGACTGTCCTATACCCAAAGGACTCTGTTTCGTCGATGACAGCGGCTTCAGAATCTCTCCCTTAAAATACTTGCGGTCCCGGCAAAGCGCATCCTGGCTTGAACCTGACCAAAACTAGAGGCCAAACCGCTTTCGCCCAGTGCGACCGGCGCAAAAGGGTCGGCACCTTCCGGCAAAAATGCATCGAGAGGAGCATCCTGGGCCGCTGAATTTTTTTGCATGCGTTGCTTTTGCTCATTCCGGATGGCCTTACGCACAAGGCCCATTATATATTCGTCGACTGAGCATCTTTGAGCTGCAGCCAAATCTTCCAAAACATCCCGACTTTGGTCGTCAAGGCTAAGCGTCAGGGCTAATCCTGTGGAACCTTTCATGGTCCTCTCCCGAGTGATGGCGATGCTGATTGCCAGGATCTTAACAAATTGACATCTTTTCGTCCACGACCAGTCTTCACTTCTTGAGCCTTGGCCGGTAAATCGGTTAACTAGGGTGGGAATCAATTGGGGCTCAATGCAGGGATGGGGTGATGGAAGAACTATTTGAGACTATCCGCGGGAACGCATCAAAGGATATTTGGTCGCGCGGCGTGGAGCTTGCCCGACAGGACGCAGTGAGTGGAGACCGCCGATCAGGGGACGAAATTTGTCTGCGGGTCTATGAACGCTCACGGACCGTCAGCACTCTCATTACATTATGGCCGAATGACGTCGACTGGAGCAAAGACTGCACCTGTAAGGGTGATCCGTGTCATCATGTAGCGGCAGCGGTCATTGCCCTGAAACGAGCCGAGGAGCAGGGTCAGGCATTGCCTCAGACTAAGACGGCGGGAGGAATTCTCCACTATGCCTTTACCCGACACCAAGGCGCTCTCCATTTTGAACGCTATGTTCGCCACGGTGAAGATTCACGCCTCCTGACTATTCCTTTGAGCCAGAGCCATCGATTGAGTGAATATGCGGTATCGCCCACAAAAGCGGATCAGGCCGTAGAGTCTGCGCTGGCCGGCGATCGCCGGGGTCGTCTGACCGTAGGCACCATGTTAAGGCTTCTGCCAGCTCTTATCGATTGCCCCCTCACTCTCGACGAAAAGCCTGTGACGATCAATCGGGAGGCGCTCGGTCTTAGCGTAGAGATTCGGGACGAGGGGCTGGGCATCCATGTCATTGGCAAAAAAGACCCGAGGATCCTCGAATCCTTTACCAATGGTGCCGTGTTGAGTGCGGCAGGGCTTCATCCGCAAATCGATTTGGCGATGGAAATCGAAGATCGCAACCTGCTTCTGCATGGCCGGACCATTCCGTCACGTGATCTCGAAACATTCGCAAGCGAAAAACTTCCCGCCTGGGAAAAGAAATACGTGATCAACAACAAGGCTAGAAACCTTCCCACTTTAGTCGAAGCTGAGCCCGAGCTTGAACTCCTGCTTGAGCGTCACGGCGAGCAGATGATGGTACTCCCTGGCCTCGTCTACGGGGAACCCGCTATAGCCCGCATGAGCGAAGGTGTGTTCCAGCCCCTTGGCAAGCAGGTTCCGATCCGTGATCATGACGAAGAGCGCCGCCTTAAAGATCAGCTCTGGCGTCAACTCGGACTTGAACTCTATGCAGCGAAGATGCTTCCTGCCGCCGAAGCGATACATATGGTAGATAGTCTCAAGACATGGAAAGGCAAAATTCGGGGCAATGGCGTCGATCAGTTCCGCCGGGCGGGAACTCTCAAGCCAAACATTAAGTGGGACCAAGGTCGCATGGCGTTCGAGTTTGAGGATGAGAGCGGCGAAATCAAACAAAAGGCCTCGGCCGGCGATGTATTAAGAGCTTTTCAGGACGGTAAGAGCCTCGTACCCCTTTTCGGAGGTGGATTTGCCAGTCTGCCAGTTGACTGGCTGCAAAAATATGGCAACAAAATAATTGAACTTATGAATGCGCAAAGTGATCAGGAGGCCTTGCCAAAAGCTGCTTTTGCTCAGGCGCTTGAGCTTTTTGATGAGCTCGCTATCGATGCACCGGGAGAATTAAAAATATTCAATCGCCTCAAAGACTGCGATTGGAGCGCCCTACCCCTTGCTCTACCGGAAGGCATGGCCCATACAGTGCAGCTTCGGCCCTATCAAAACGAAGGTGTGGCCTGGCTCCAGCAGATGCAGGCTTTCGAACTTGGGGCGTTATTGGCCGATGACATGGGACTCGGCAAGACCTTGCAGGCTATCGCCTGTCTGCGGCGTCACACTCTGATTATCGCACCGACCAGTGTTCTGCCGAACTGGAAACGAGAGTTGCATCGATTCCGTCCTCAGCTCAAAGTCTCGCTCTATCACGGCCCATCCCGAGTCTGGGATACCGAAGCCGATGTAATAATAACCAGTTACGGGATCTTGCGCCAGGATCTGGATCTCCTGCAAAAACGCCTATGGGAAATCGTGATACTCGACGAAGCCCAGACGATCAAAAATCCTGATAGCAAAGTCGCGCAGGCTGCCTTTCAGCTGCATTCAAAGTTTCGGGTCGCGTTGAGCGGAACGCCCGTGGAAAACCGCTTGGAAGACCTTTGGAGTATCTTTGCCTTCTTGAATCCGGGCCTCCTCGGTACGAAAAAAGATTTTCGAGTGCGCTGGTCGAAAACGATAGAGGATGGTGACAATGAAGCAGCAACCCGCCTTAGAAAAATTTTACGTCCCTTCATCCTCAGACGCTTGAAAACTCAGGTGGCAAAAGACCTCCCGCCTCGCATCGAAAAGATTATGTATTCCGAACTCTGGCCTGAAGAGAGAAAGCTTTACGAAGCAATTTACGCAACGACACGCAGGGAAGTCGTTGCCAAACTAAAGGCAGGCGGGTCTATATTTGAAGCTTTGGAAGCACTCTTACGCATGCGGCAGGTATGCTGTCATCCCTCGCTCGTGCCCGGTCAGGAAGCTGGGCACTCTTCGAAGTTGACTCTTCTCATCGATACCCTGCAAATTGCTCTCGCCGAGGATCACAAGGCTTTAGTCTTCTCGCAGTGGACTGGCCTTTTGGATTTGGTCGAACCTGTGCTTGAAGCAGCAGGCATTCGCTTTCTGCGCCTCGACGGCAGCACGAAAGATAGGCAAACCATAGTGGATCAGTTCCAGGATCCCTCAGGGCCTCCCGTTCTTATCATGTCGCTGAAGGCGGGAGGCGTCGGCTTAAACCTGACTCAGGCCGATCACGTTTTTATTCTCGATCCCTGGTGGAACCCGGCGGCAGCCGATCAGGCCGCCGACCGCGCCCACCGCATAGGACAGCAGCGTAACGTCATGATCCATCCGCTTGTGGCATTGGATACCGTCGAGGAAAAAATTATGGAGCTCCAAAATGCCAAACGGGCTTTGGCTGCAGCGAGTCTGGGGGAAGGTGCGGCGCCGGCTATAACGCGCCAGGATATTTTGGATTTGTTAGGGGACTGATTGTCTGTCTATCCTCCTTCCGCATCGCTGAGTTCCCGGCGATCAAGAAAACGATGGAGTAAATATAGTCCCAGACAGGCGCTTAGAGCAGACCCAAGAAAAGTTCCGACCTTGGCTGAGGCGAGCAGGTCCCCGTCCATGGCCAGGCTTGCAATAAATATCGACATGGTAAAACCCACTCCCGCGAGACAGGAGGCCGCGAAAAATACCAAGTTCGACACGCCGCTTGGAAAAGTGACCAAGCGAAAGGCCTGAGCGATCCAACTTATGCAGTAAATGCCAAGGGGCTTGCCAAAAACCAGACCTAAAATCACCGCCCAGGCGGTACGAGATTCCAATGCTGTAAGTTGAACGGACACCCCCGCATTGGCGAGCGCGAAAAGCGGCATGATGCCAAAGGCCACCCAAGGGTGAAGGTCAACCGCGAGGCGCTCCAGAGGGGAAATGGACTCGCGCCCGACGGCCCGCAAGGACTCCCTATCAAAATCCTCAGCCTCGTCGGTCAGACCTTTCAAGAAGCGGGAAAGAAAGGTTTTTAAATCTTTGGCCCTGACCAGACGGCCCGATGGTGCGGCCAAACCCAGCAATACCCCGGCGAGCGTGGGATGGATCCCTGAACGCCAAAGAAAATACCACATGAAAACGCCAAGAATGATGTAAGGCGTGACGCGTCGCACACCCAGAAAATTCAAAACGAAGACCAGCCCATAAAATCCCAGGCTGGCCGCCAGATAATCCGTGACGATGCCCTTCGAATAAACGACGGCGATGATGATGATGGCTCCGATATCGTCCGCGATGGCCAAAGTTAATAAAGTGATTTTGAGGGCATGGGGGACCCTTCGGCCCAGCAGCGATAAAAAGCCTACGACAAAGGCGATATCAGTGGCCATAGGTATGGCCCAGCCCTGCATCGCCGGTCCGCGGCCGGCGAGGGATAGGTAGAGCAAAGCGGGTACAGCCATGCCTCCGACCGCGGCCAGTATAGGCAAAAGTGCTTTTTTTAGGGATCGTAACTCGCCTGATCGGATCTCCCGCTTGATCTCAAGACCCATAACGAAAAAAAAGATCGTCATCAGGCCATCGTTAATAAAATGGACAAGGCTCATTTCTAAAGAACCTTCTGCGACGGACACCGAAAGTTTTTGCTGCCAAAAATTAAAATAAGGCTGACTTAGGGAAGTATTGGCTAGAAACAGGGCGATGAGGGTGGCGAGGAGAAGGACAATGCCCCCCGAGGCTTCGATTTCCATGAATCTATGAATCGGTCGCAGGAGGTGATCCAGCTTCATTTTTGGCAGGAAATCTTTAGCAACTAAGTCTGAATCAGAATTTTTTCGGCCCATAACTCCTCCATTTCCCTTGTCCAGTGTAGACACTCGAGCACGATTAGGCAAAAGGAAGTCAATAATGCCCAGAGCCAGCCAAGCAAGGCCAGCTGATCCCTGCGAACCGAACTAAACTGCAGATCGATTGCCGATGCTTTAACCGTCTTTTCATGGCTCAAGCACCAACTTCCTGCTATCTTTGGCCAACGGGAACGTCTTAGAATCTACGAGGACTTTATGCACATCTCCTTACCGAACAGCCTCCCACCCGCTCCGAAGTTCGAGCCGGGCATTCGAAGAGCACCTAAGCGCGAGTTCAAATTGGACCGTACCGATACCGAATTGGCGCTTCGTAATGCTTTGCGCTATGTTCCTGAATCGCTTCATGCCCAAGTTGCGCCGGAATTTCTGGACGAATTAAAAACTCATGGCCGTATTTATGGCTTTCGCTTTCGGCCACAAACCCGGATCTACGGCAAGCCCCTAAACGAATATCCGGGCCAATGCCTTGCGGGCCAAGCCCTGCAGGTCATGATCGACAATAATCTCGACTTTGAAATCGCACTTTATCCTTACGAACTCGTGACTTATGGGGAAACGGGCCAGGTGTTTCAAAACTGGATGCAGTATGCCCTTACCATGCAGTATCTGCAGCAGCTTACCGAACATCAGACTCTGGTCCTGCAGTCCGGTCATCCGCTTGGTGTATTCCCCAGTCATCCTGAGGCCCCTCGCGTCATTACTACCAATGGACTCATGATAGGACTCTTCGACAATCCCGAAGATTTTCATAGAGCGGCTGCGATTGGAGTGGCGAACTATGGCCAGATGACGGCAGGGGGCTGGATGTACATTGGGCCCCAGGGCATTGTTCATGGCACTTTCAATACCCTCTCCATTGCCGGTCGATTGAAACTGGGTCTGTCTAATGAAGCCAATCTCGCGGGTAAACTTTTTATCAGTTCTGGCTTAGGGGGTATGAGTGGCGCTCAGGCCAAGGCCGCCGATATAGCAGGGGCAGTAAGCATTATTGCTGAGGTCGATCGCTCTCGAATTGACACGCGCTATAAACAGGGCTGGGTAAGCCGTGTGACAGCCGATAAGAGCGAAGCCTTCCAATGGGCCATCGCCTCTCAGAAAGCCGGCAAAGAACTCTCCATAGCCTTCCATGGGAACATAGTCGATCTCCTTCAGTACGCGGTGGATCATAATCATAAAATCGATCTGCTTTCCGATCAGACCAGCTGTCATGCCGTTTATGAAGGCGGCTATTGCCCAATGGGAATGAGTTTCGAAGAGCGTACGGCCCTGCTTGAAGGCAATCGCACCCTTTTCAACAAGCGGGTCGATGAAAGCCTTCAAAAACATTTTTCACTCATCAAGACCCTGAGCGCGAGGGGCACCTACTTCTTTGATTACGGTAACGCCTTTATGAAGGCGGTCTTTGACACTGGTCTCAAAGAAATTGCAAAAAATGGCAGGGATACCCGCGAGGGATTTATATGGCCCAGTTATGTTGAAGATATATTGGGACCAGAGCTTTTTGATTATGGGTATGGCCCCTTCCGTTGGGTATGTTTAAGTGGGAAACCCGAGGACCTTCGCAAAACCGATCATGCAGCCGCCGAAATCATAGCGAATCTCAAGCCCGAACTACGCTACCAGGATTTGGATAACCTTAAATGGGTACGCGAAGCTGAAAGCTACCAGTTGGTCGTTGGGACCCAGGCCCGGATTCTTTATCAGGATGCCGAAGGTCGCCGGCGTATCGCCTTGCGTTTTAATGAAATGGTTCGCAAGGGAGAGGTTGGGACTATCATGCTGGGTCGCGACCATCATGATACGGGAGGCACCGATTCGCCCTTTCGTGAGACCTCGAACATAAAGGATGGCTCAAATATTATGGCGGAAATGGCGACCCATGTGTTCGCCGGCAATGCGGCCAGGGGCATGACTTTGGTTGCCTTGCATAACGGCGGCGGCGTCGGCATTGGCAAATCGATCAACGGTGGCTTCGGACTGGTTCTCGATGGCTCTGAGGCAAGCGATCGCATCATCAACCGCGCCCTACCCTGGGACGTTTTGGGTGGCGTATCGCGGCGGGCTTGGGCAGGAAATAACCATTCCATTGAAACGATGCAGGCCTACAACGAAGCTCAGGGAACAACCTTTGTAACTCTGCCTCACCTTGCCAAGAGCGAGTTGCTCCAGGCATTGCTGGATTGTTAAGCTCTTTAAAATCTAAAATAGAAGGCGCAGTATGCAATACACTGCGCCATAGTTAGTGTCGGTCCGGAAAAGGCGATGGCCGCGTTTCATCGGCAGAA
>CAXSGP010000107.1:0-15359 GCA_964236955.1 uncultured Oligoflexus sp.
CCTGCGCCTGCGCCTGCGCCTGCGCCTGCGCCTGCGCCTGCGCCTGCGCCTGCGCCTTTACCCAGTCCTTCAACGGTGCCGACAATTCCTGTTCAAACGATTCCCGATGGAAATTACTTGATACGTGGATTCTTCAGTGGCCGTTGTCTTGATATTCCTAAAGCCAGCACCGATGCGGGAGTGCAGGTGCAAATTTATACCTGCAATAATAATTCAGCACAGCTTTGGCGCATTACGCACATGGGTGATGACTTTTATAAAATAAGCAATGCCAATGGTCGTATTTTAGAGGTGCGGGGCGGTATAATAAAATCCGCAGCGGCCTTACAAACAGCCGATTTTTCCTCAAAGAACTATCAGCTCTTTAAGTTCAATAAGCTCGGTGAAAACTTTGTGATCACGGTCAAAGGCAGCGATTTTGCAATTGATATCGCAGGAGCGGCGAGCGGTGACGAAGCTAAGATCGAGATCTGGCAAAGAACCTACATCGAAAGCCAAAAGTGGGTTTTAATTGCAAAGCCATGATAAAAATTGCGGGTTTATCCTTTAACAAACCGTCTTGTTAGCTTGTCATTTTGCAAATCCTCATTATTTACTTCAATTTTGATCCTAACTTACCGATACGTACTAAAAGACTTTCCATTGCATCGGGGTTCCCATGAGGATTCAGCTCACCAATCAAAAAGCGAATTTTGGTGCAATCATTAGTGCGATTTTTTTGACCGTTTCGAGCTGTATGATCCAGGATGATATTACGCTGCCGGAAGCGCTACCGCCCAAAACCGACGATGCAGGCGATGGCAATTTAGGGGCCGATAAGCCGGAAGCCACTTCCGAAGCAGTCTATGAGGGCGCCAATACCCCTCCGATTATTAGGTCGGATTTGCCGATACCTCAGGTCTCTTTACCGACCCCAATTTCCGATTCGGCTCCTTCGCCACCGGTGCTGCCTCAGCCGAATCAGGACCGAGCTGACACCATTCTCGATGAGCAGGGGCAGGATCCTGTCCCTGCTCCGCCTTCGATTCCGGCGACCGCTCCTGGGCCCGCGTCCGATCCAATTCCTGCACCTCCACCAGATCCGTTGCCCGTGCCGCCGCCAGGTCCGGCGCCCGTGCCGCCGCCAGGTCCGGTGCCCGTGCCGGCGCCTGCATTTCTGCAAACTCTACCCAATGGAAAATATTTACTAAGGGGTTCCATTAGCGGCCGCTGCCTTGATATTCCTGGGAACTCCACTAATTTGGGCCTGCAGGTCCAGATTTTTGCCTGTAACAATAACCCAGCACAGCTTTGGACCCTCACTCATATCGCTGATGATTTCTATAAAATAACCAATGAAAATGGGAATTCCCTCGAAGTTCGGGGAGGAACAGTACTGGCTGGATCCGCCGTGCAGACGTCAGTATTTTCATCAAAGACATTCCAACTTTTTAAATTCAATAAAGTGGGAGAGAATTTTGTATTAACTGTCAAAGACAGCGTTTTGGCGTTCGATACGGTAGCTCAAAGCCTGATCGATCGCGCTAAGATCGTTATTGCGCAAAGAACAGACTCGGATGGCGAAAAATGGGTACTCATATCCAAGCCCTAGGACCTTTACGGGTAACCCAAGGTAACCTAATGCAGGCTTTCCATCAATTGAAAAGCTTTTGCATCGATTGATGGTCCTGCACTACGTCGCGTTTTTTTTTGCGTGATTCCCGACTCATATTTTTGATCATATCGATCAAGATAGGCAGGTTCACCGGCTTTGATAATTTTTCATTGAAACAATTCGCAAAAGGATGTTTAAAATCCTTATCGATATAACGTGAAGATATTGCAACAATAGGTTCAATGTAGCCAGCCGCCCGAATTCTACCGGCAGCTTCGAAGCCGTTGCAAACGGGCATCTCAATATCCATCAAGGCGACATCAAACTTCTCATGAAGTAGCACCTCACACGCTTCTGAACCATCCGACGCAATCGTCACAGTCGCACCATAACGTTCGAGTATGGTCTTCATAAAGGCTTGAATATTGAGATCATCCTCTGCCACCAATATTTTGTAGCCTTCCAGTATTTTCGACTCCGAAATCATAGTGATACTCCTTGTTCTAAGTATATCTTCGCCTTAGAACGATCCGTGATCCCGGAAGACCCTGGTCGGTTCAATGTGCCTTTTTTAAATTCTTGGTCGATTTTTGGGTTCGTGCTTCCAATTTGTTGAAAGCAATTTGCATTTCCATTCCGAGTTCTTTTAAGAAATCAGCTTCAAACTCTTCACGAATCTTAGGGAAATATTCTTCTTCTTCCTCTTTCACATGATGTTCGACGATTTCCTTTAAAACGGTCACTTTAGCCATATAAGTTTCGTCGTTTCCTTCTGTGCGACGAATTTTAGCTATCATCTGCTTCATGACATCATGCTCTTCGTAAGCTTCGAGGGTCATATCCTCGTCGACATCTTTGCCTTCAGGGTAAAGTATCTTTTCTTCGATCTTGGCGTGGTATGTCAGTTTATTAGCTATTTCTTCAAAAATTGTTGTACGGACCCGATAGGCCCTGTCGCTAGTTTCCTCCAGCTGCTTGAATAAAGCTTCAACCTCACGATGCTGGCTCGTCAACAGCTCTAATGCATCCGGACCCTGCTCAAGGTCTTGATTTTTAGTGTTTTGTTCAGTTTCGTCGAGTTCTGTCTGAGCCATGATTAATCTCCTGGTGGACACGATGGACCGTGCATATGAGTAAGGGAGCAAGGGACATGCCAGTTTTTGAAACTTTCCAAAGAACTGTGCCTGTTAAGGGAGCTGTGCTTTTTTGACTAAGTGTCTCGCTTGAGAAGGCGGTCATTAAGAGGCTTCAAATATGTCAAAAAGATAAGTGAATGGGCTGTTGAAATGGATAGGCCCTTACCGGGTGCCTTTTTCAGGCAAGGGCCTTCTTTTCCTGCTCGAAATTAGAAGCGATGGTGTGTCGGATGGGATGAACGCGAAGCTATTTTAAATCCCCAGGGCCCTATAGGGCTGCCGATCGAGCCAGTTGCCATTACCGTCCCGCGCAGCTTATGGGCTTTGATGCTTAGCTCCTATTATCCTTGAAAAAAAATGCAAAATGAAGGCAAACAAAAAATAACTGGTCAAGAGCCTCGAACCCCGATCCGATAAGTCAGGTAAGCGCCCGAAAATTGAAATGTTTTATGAATTATTTATGACTTCTCAAATCTTTACTTTTCGCCTTTTAAAGTGGCAGGCTTTGAAGCGGACTCTTTAGGCTGGGAATCAACTTTTGAAGCAAAGCTTCACAAGCGTTTCGTTGTATTTTTCAATCGTATCTTATTTTTTGAATCGTTGGAGACGGCCTCGTGGATAACCGTGATCGAGCAAACGACGCGAAGGATGGACTTATGAAAGAGCTTTATTTTATTTCAGGTTATGACAAGAAAACCGGACATGAAGTGGAAAGCTCGCCTGTCTCCAAGGATGTCTTTCAAAGAGCCTTGCAGGTCCTTGGTATCCCGCCCTACCTTGATTGCTATGATATTGATGAAAGGCTCAGCCAGGTGCTAGCCAATGAGTTTAAGATTGAACTCTCATTGGGTAAGCTGAATTATCAATTGGAAATAGCTGGCGATTACACGGCCCGCTTTCTTTAATCCTAGCGAGAACAGAGCGTGTTCAACAAGGGCAAGGGCGCGAAGTTTCGGTCTTAAGCTACTGATGTGACGCATCGACATATTAAGCCGCCCAATTTGCAAGCGAATTCGGGAAGACTTTACACAGGAAAGTAACGGTTCACGAAAGAAAAAGGGTCGAAGTAGTACCCTATATTTTGTGATAGGCTATTTTTTGTGGCTGGTGGTTTCTGCTGGCCTTTTCACCTTGCTAAGAGCTTTTTTATGAATAGTCCGGGCCTTGGCGTGCCTCTCGCAATTAACCCACCATCAACGCTCAAGCCGCAACTCGTCTGGCGGCGAATGTTTGCCCGAATATTCGATTGCACTTTGGTTGCAGCAGGGGGGACTTCTCTGGCGGCAGTCAACTTTCCCCGTGCCGATCCTGATATTTCCTCTATTCTGAGCGTTATGGTCGCCCTGCTCGTCTCTATTCCTATCGAGGCCTGGATTCTGTCTCAATGGGGAAACAGTCCGGGAAAAGCCTTACTGGATATTCAAATTTTAAATCCTGATGGAAACAAGCTTGATTATCACCAGGCTCTAAAGCGTTCGGCTTTGGTCTTCTGGTTTGGTTTAGGGGCCGTGATTAACTTTAATATTGCGGCTCTTCATAATGCAAGCCTCACTCTAACACGAACGGCTTTGCCTTGGGATAGAATGATGGGTCTGGAGCCGAGCGCCAAAGGAGAAAAAACGCCCTGGATTGGAGCAATCATGGCTCTTTTAATATTTGCAGTTTTGCTGTTTTTTTCTCCTTAACTGAAGTTTTTCGATTTAAATGCCTAAGCTCGCCCATTGCGCATGACAGGGATTATCCCGTCGTTGTACACTCTATCCTGAGCCTCCAGCAAAAAAAGGAAAAAGGAATGCAAACGAAATATGCGATGATGGTTTTCACTTTAGTAGGGTTAGCATTGGCCTGTGGAGGCAAAAGTGACTCCAACCCCGACAGCAAGGTTTCACAATCACTGGCGTTTTTTCAAACGACTGCCAAGTTAGAGCTAGAAATTTGGTATGAGCCGAAGGCGGCACCGTTTAGCGATGATGATTGGAGCATACTTAGCCTAAATCTGAATGCGATTTTTAAATATCGCAGCCAACCACCGACCCTCGCTATTCCAACCGAGCTAAGTCAAATGCATAGCTTGGAAAGTCAGAACAAAGAAAGTTGGTCCAGTTCGGAGATTTTGAATCTCGCGGCCGCTCAAGCCACGCCAGCGGAAGACACAGATAGTGCACGTTTCAAGATCATTTTTCTGAATTCATATTTCCGCGACGCTACGGGGATAAATAAAAATGTGTTGGGCGTCAGCATCGGTAATTCGCAGGTTCTTGCGATGTTCAAGCCGGTGATCGCAAGCACTGCTAAGCCACTGCCCCTTGATAAGACAGCGCAGCTTGTCGAACAGGTTGTACTTGTCCACGAGATGGGCCATGCGCTTGGATTTGTGAATAACGGCGTGCCGATGGTGGCCAACTACCAGGATACCGCTCACGGTGCCCATTCTGCAAACAAAGACTGTGTCATGTACTGGGCAAACGAATCAAGTGCGGATCTTAGCAGTTTTGTCGGCAAATTTTTAGGCGGTGGGGCTGAGGTACTATGGGGACCGGAGATTTTAGCGGATGCTAAAGCCGTGAGTCGGTAATCTGCCGAGTCCGTTGTTTGTAATTCTTGGGAGCGATGGGGAAACCGTCACAAGTGAGATACCCCCCGACTGTCTGAAGAATACTCCATTGATCGACAGAAATGCTCGCACGATTAGCGAGAGCCGTTGCGCAGATTCTACAATAAAATCTTAAAATTCAAAGTTTACTCCCGGACGAATAATAGTTGAATGTTCTTCAGTGTAGGCAAGGGCAACGAAGGCATTGAAATGTTTTCCGAATTCATATTGAACGGCAGTCGAAGCACTGACCACTTTCTCTTCGGCACTATAGACTTCATAAAAGAGGGTAAACTTATTTGCAAGTTCCCTCTCAATTTCCAAATCCCATACGACCGTTTTCTCACCTGGTCCGCCCTCTACAGGAGCAGCAAAATTCACGCCTAAATTAGCATTTAAAACCCAATCACCCATATGCTGACCTAAAATTATATAGGGATAATAGTCAAATCTGTGGGTTCCACCGACGTTTTTGTCTCCTGTCGGAACCTTTACTTTCAAGGCGAGGAGCAAAGCAGGCGACCAACCCTTTTCTACCGCTACCATGTACGACGGTGTTATTTCCAGGTCGCCTGTGCCCTGCTCGCTAGGACCATCGTCAGGAAGTTCCCAAAGATGAAAGAAGGGCTCGATGAGAATCTCGGCACGATCACTCATTCCATATTCAAACTGTGTCACGGTTCCAATCGCTTTACCATCTTCCGCCTGCTCAAACTCTATTGATTGAGAGATTGCAATATCCCCTTTTTTGCCAATTTGCGCAGTCTCTGTCTCAATTGCAGTGTTGGCGAACGCCCGCGGAATCGTGATGACTAATGAAAATAGAAAAATATACTTCACTTTTATTTCCTTCGTTGCCTTGGGAGCCGCCTTGGAATTTTGAATTTATGTATTATTACATGCATTACGTTAACTCCAGATGACTCTCCATGCGTATTTTTGTAGCGTAAGGTACTTGGGTACCGGGAGATAAAAAGTGCGTCCTAATATATTCATGCAAAGTTCATATACTGCTGTGCGGATGCACCCGGAGCCTCAAAAACACCTTAATGAACAATTGTGGATTCAAGTAGGGATGGAAATAAAGTCTCACGACGCTTCGATGCGCATGACAAGTGCTGATTTCACAATTATAGACGAATAGAACACTCGGCAGTCGTTGACTGAATTATGAGCTAATTCATTGTCTGAAAACGAGATCTCGGCGGGCATCCCAATCTTTATAAGATCTCAGTATCTTGGAATTAACCTGCCGCATTAATTTGGGGCATGAAGGCCGGTCAACTGGCGAGCATCTGAATTATTCCGATCGATAGGCAATAGTTATTCCGAAATTTTTGCTACCTACTGCTGGATAATTTCCAGGGCTTCCTCTTCGTATTCTGAAGCATTGGGGGTTTGTGGGAAATCTGGGCGCTGATTTAAGCTGGTGCTGGAGTTCGTATCCGACCTTGATTCCATACGGGTGCCGTTGCCAACGGCGTCGTATTGATTCTCGTTTTCTGCCGCTTTAACCGCTTCTTCATCGTAAAAAACTTCAATGGTCGTATCGCTGCGACGTAAAATCGCGCTCTTTCTGCCAATTGAGGATAGGCTATAACCCTTCCATTGATCTCCAATTTTCAGGAAGGCTTTTTCACTGCCTATTTCAAGAACCGCCATCGACTTTTCCGTTGTCCCTTTTATCAAACCAATAAGGCGAAGTCCTGGAACGGCTGCAAGTAAGACACTTCCTTGCATGAAGGCAAGGAGAAGAAAGCAAGATTTAGCTTGTTTATTCACGACTTTCTTCTCCTGATTAAATTTAGCAACGTAGGATTTATAGTCAAGTTAAGCAAGAAAGTATGGCTAACGGACTTTAGTCTCGATGATAAACAGAAATTCGCCAATACCTAATCTTCACCAGCCTGAACCAAGCTCTCAAGCTTGAGCAGAACGATCTTAAACGGTGGACTGATATTTTGTCTCGATGAAGGCAAGCCCGAATCAATGGCATTATTTCTCATTTACTCTTTCACTTCTGATAAATCGATAAGAAGGCAAAGCCCAGACATCGACGATCCATTCAAATTAATCGAATATTTTGCCCTTCGCACCTGTTATCGCCTAAGAACGGGTGATCGGATTTGCACGCTTTCGAAAAGTCTTGTTGTGTGGATAGATTAATGGCTTTTTCTGGTTTTGTGGGGACTCTTCGATTTTTTGCGGGGAGGGAGCAGGAACGGAATAGAAATCGTTATCTGGAAGGTATGTTTGGAAGCCATACAACGCTGGTTTTGGTTGACTCGGTCACTGCCTAGGTCTGCCTGTAAATTATTTTTATTACCCATCCCCTTCAGAATATCTTCAGGATTTCCCATAAGTCTGTTTATAGGCTAAATATGTCATATATTTCAAATGGTTGAAATCCAGCGCGGTCGTGTTTGATAAAAGAGAGATAGGAATATGAAAATAATTTGTGTGATGCTTAAAACTCGGGATGATTTTGTTCTCGAACCTACTCCGGCACTAGGAAATTTACCCTAATCCGCTGGTCGAAAGACTGGTGAAAAAAGTATGCGTAGTTGGACGTTTAATCTATTTTTGGAGGGTATCGTGAATTTATCAAAACGCTTGGGCGCAGAGTTTATCGGGACATTTTGGTTAGTGCTGGGTGGCTGTGGCAGTGCCGTACTAGCGGCAAAGTTTAGTACGGTTGGCATAGGTTTACTAGGCGTTTCCTTTGCCTTTGGTTTGACAGTTCTGACGATGGCTTTTGCTCTGGGACCAATTTCGGGCGGCCATTTCAATCCAGCGGTCTCGCTGGGACTGCTGGTTGGTGGCCGATTCAAAGCGGCAGATTTTATCCCCTATGTCGTCGCTCAGGTTTTGGGGGCCACCCTGGCGGCGGCGGTACTCTATTTTATTGCCAGTGGACAGCCCGGTTTTGATATCGCCAATGGCCTTGCTAACAATGGTTTTGGTGAACATTCTCCAGGTGGTTTTTCCATGGCTTCGGGCTTTGTTACTGAAGTCGTTATGACATTCATGTTTTTAATAATTATCTTAGGAGCAACAGACGAGAGAGCTGCGAAAGGATTTGCAGCCATCGCCATTGGATTGGGACTCACTCTTATTCATCTCATCAGTATACCCGTTACGAACACCTCAGTTAATCCTGCACGCAGCACCGGCCCTGCGCTAATTGCCGGCGGCTGGGCCTTATCGCAGCTTTGGCTCTTTTGGTTGGCCCCTATGATTGGCGCGGTACTGGCGGGCGTTAGCTATCGTTGGTTTGATAGTTCCAAAGAAAAAATATAACTGAGAGTCTGCTTTGGCAAATGAAGGCAGTGATTTCAGAAGGTCCTAAGATAGGGGCCTGATCGACAGAACATGGAATACCGGGAAATTATGATATTCTGCAAAGGAGCTGAATTATGGGCATTTCTGACAATTCTAACGGTAAAAATTATTGGATCGTTACCATTCAAAGTAGCGAGATTAAAGCCGGTGTAGCTGGTGGTGACCTCGTCACAACAGCTTTGGCAAGTGTAGCGGTCCAGGGGACCGGGACTTTCAAGCCAGGTAAGGCTCTCCAGGTCTTTGCAAAATCCAAGGCAGTCGGCACGGAGGAAGGAAGGACTGCGCAGTACTACATCCTATCTGTTGTGGCTAGCAGCAAGGAAGATGTGGAAAGCTATTGTTTGGATTTCGACCGTAATCAGAAAATCCTCGATTTTGATGGAAGATAGCCCTGACAAAGGCCGAAAATTAATGGAGTGCTGAACTTTAAATGATGGGCCTTTGAGCATTTATTCCAGGGTCGTGAAAATTAAAAAAATAGGAATCGCCGGGCCTAATCCAGGTCCGGCGATTCGTTTGACTTCAGCGGAATTTAAGAACATTAAATGCAGAAAGCGGCCATGCGTTCTGCAGATTCATTTAATAAGTCCGAGCTTTTTTGGGTTATTTCCTTCGGTTCTTTGTCTAACTTGGCAATGAAACCATTAAGTTCATCGATATGGCTCTTTATTAAAGGACTAATGGCCCGACTCAGGGACTTGCATTTAACCTTGCTCGACGGTGCCGTTGCAAAGAGAATAAATGGCTTTGTAAAGACCGGGATATTATTGTCCACGGCAGGCTCTGGATTAAACACATTCCATCGCCACTCTTTACCGTCGGCAATTTTGCCAATGCCTAACGCCTCCAAACTTTTCTGAAGGGCGATTTTGTCGATTCCGCCTGGTAGAACGCCTTTATATCCCAGGTCAACCACCAGATCAATCTTGCCATCAACCGCATTGATGCCACCACTGTCTTCGGCAATATTACCGTAGACAAATGTTTTATTGGTACCGAGATTGGCACTCACCGAGGGCTTCATGGCCAGCATTTTGATTTGGCCTTCGGCATTGGCATCGATGAGCGCCAGGAGTCGTACGCCGCCCGCTATGGTCAGGAGCAGATCCACTTCCGGTACGAAGAGCAATTGCGCCTGCTGGTCGCGCTTGACACCGAGTTCAGTTTTTAGACCAAACAAGCCCCCGACTTTTATCAGCATCACGATTTCGGTCGGAGGCAGGGGAATGACCGGTACTTTAATTGAAAGTTCGCGCATGAAGTGTTCGTCAATGACATCATTGGTATTGGCAAGCTTGTCATCCCCCAAAAAGCGCATATGCGCTTCGATTTTACTGGGATTATCGAGACGAGCGCTTGACATGTAATCAACAAGGGATCCCTTACCACCACCGACGTTTTTGTTGATGATATAGATATCGACAGTATAATGAGCGGTCGTCGCGTTGTTGCTTGGCTTATTGGCTTCCGAATCCACCAAGAGGTTGGTTTCGACGCGCAATTTATCTTTGCTTCCAAAACCCAAACCGCTGAAGCCTTCTTGCACAAACTTATGTAAGCCTTTTGCCTCAGGACTGTTTTTAACGTGTTCGGCAAGATTGAAGTGGCCTACTCCTGACTGGGCATCAGCAGGGTACGACCATGGCGCCTTTGTGGAACCATTATTCTCAGTATCGTTATCTGAATTTTCGTTGGTCTCAAAATCCCCGCTGCCGTTGGCCGACTTTGCCAAGCCCTCTTTAGGGGAAGGGTGCATACTGGATGCTTTTTTAGAACAGCCCGTCATTGCCATTACGGCAAGGATCATTAAGGGCGCGATCTTGCGCTTCATCTAGCCTCCGGTCTTAGTTTTATAAGGGCTATCCAGCAAGAATAGGGCCAGTTGCTGTTCCTTTTGAATTAAGGTATTTAGGCCGATGTGGTCTGACAAATTGTTTGACACTGTCGCTCATTGCGGCAAGAGTGTCTGGATTTTATGGCAAAGTTTGTCTTATACGGTGAACAAAAGATGCTGGATCGGACAGCCTTTGCTTGAGGATGCGCGTCGTTTTTTTGACTTTGGCATATCGTTTGAGTGAATTATTGGGCTCTCCCCACTCTGAAACTCATTTTTCAAAAACCATAACTTTCCGTCGCGTTGTTAATCGTAAAGCATGCTTAGGATTTGTGGACCAGCCTCTTCGCATCTGATAATCTCCAGCAACAAAGGCCTTTGCTAAGAGAAAATTTTATAGCGGGAGTCGTAAGCTCCCCCACCTTCCTTCACGGAGTATTGCCTCATGAAGATAATCCGACCTAACCAAGTTGTATTTTGCTGCCTTTGCGCGGCCAGCAGTATGAGCTGCAACCTGAATTCAGTCTCTTCAACACAAAGTTTTCCTGATCGATCGGCTGCTGCTTTTTATTCCTCATTTGAGTCGTCCGACCCCTCTTTGACCTGGGTCAACAGTCCGGAAATTGATCGACAAGGGCACATCAAAGTCTCTGGTATCAGGCCTTATAATATTGAGGTTCTGCCAGGAACCGTCATGGATCAAGTCGTCTCGGTGAACGCCAGTGGCGAGAATCCTCCGCAAGAAACTTCAGCAGCCAGTGTCGATGGAGATGTTTCCACGAAGTGGCTTGTGGAAAACACGACTGGCTGGGTTCAGCTCAAACTGCAAAGGTCGACCGTGGTCAAACGCTACTCAGTGACTTCGGCGAACGATGTGCCGGAGAGAGACCCAGCGAACTTCGCGCTTGAAGGATCGCTCGATGGAACGGCTTGGACCGTGTTGGATGAACAACGCGATCAACAGTTCACGGCGCGTTTCCAAACGCTTACCTATTCGTTCGCGAATGACCGCGCATTTCCCTACTATCGCGTGAACGTAACAAGAAATAATGGAGGCCCCCTTTTGCAAATTGCCGATTGGCAAATTTCCAATGGAGATGATCAGGTACCGGCCAAAAGCGCCATGAAATCTATCGTCGGCAAAGGTCCGAATAATTCTGCAAATGCCAAATCAGCGATGGGTTTCACCGGTCTGCAGGCGCTCCGATTCGGCGGAAATTTGGTCAGACAGGGTCCAGGATATTCCTACAATAAAATCTTTGACGTCGATATTGCCGTGAGTGCAACGACGGAATTGTCCTATCTGATTTTTCCGGAAGGGGAGCTAAGTACATTTGCAGCGATCGATCTGGCTTTTGATGACGGAACCTATCTGAGCGATCTCAATGCAGTCGATCAGCATTACACATCATTGGACCCTCAAGCACAGGGGCGATCACGGGCCCTATATGCAAATGAATGGAACCATAAAGTTTCCCAGATTGGAGCCGTGGCCGCAGGCAGGAAAATCAAACGCATCATTATCGGCTACGATAACCCACAGGAGGCTGAAGGGCCATTCGGTGGGTGGGTTGATGACATTAGAATTTCTGCCAGAAGTTCGAACCCGACTCCAGCTCACCTTTCCGACTACGTATTGACCACCCGCGGAACCAATTCAAGCGGCGGCTTTTCCCGTGGGAATAATTTTCCAGCGACGGCCGTACCCCACGGTTTCAACTTTTGGACTCCAGTGACCTATGCTGGTTCTGATAGCTGGCTCTATTCCTATCACAATGGCAATAACAGCGACAACTTGCCAACGTTGGAAGCTCTGGCTCTAAGTCACGAGCCCAGTCCATGGATGGGTGACAGGCAGACGTTTCAGGTTATGCCCTCTCTGGCCTCTGGCAAACCTTCTCTTGATCGGGGCGCGCGGGCCTTGGCATTCCAACATAAGAATGAAATCGGAAGAGCCCACTACTATAGTGTAACATTTGAGAATGGCATCAAGGCCGAAATTGCCCCGACTGATCATGCCGCCCTATTTCGCTTCACCTATCCCGGCACAGACGCCAATCTGATATTTGATAATGTGAAGACCAATGGTGGACTGACCCTTGACCCGGCGACACAAAGTATTTCCGGATACTCTGATGCGGGCAGCGGGCTTTCGACGGGTGCATCAAGGATATTTATCTATGCAGTCTTCGATAAAGCGATAGAGGCGAGCGAGAAACAATCAGGAGTCAGTGGATACTATCGATTCAAAATCAGTCCCGATGATAAAGTTGTGAACATGCGAATCGCAAGTTCCCTCATCAGTCTGGAACAGGCTAAAAAGAACCTTGACATGGAAATAGAAGCCGCTGATTCCTTGGACAGCGTCCGCGACGCTGCGCAACAGGCTTGGGATGAAAAATTAGGAGTCGTCCAAGTTGAAGGCGCGAACTTCGATCAGCGCACGACACTCTATTCCAATCTCTACCGATTGTTTCTTTATCCAAACTCCGGATTTGAAAATACCGGTACCGCTGAAGCCCCCGTTTACCAATATGCAAGTCCTGTTTCACATTCAAACGACACCAATAGTGATATCAAAACGGGAGCTCGTATTGTTTCTGGCAAAATTTATGTCAACAATGGATTTTGGGATACCTATCGGGCGACATGGCCAGCTCTTTCCTTGCTGACGCCTAAAAAAGCCGGTGAATTAATCGATGGTTTTGTTAGCCAGTACAAAGAAGGCGGCTGGATCGCTCGCTGGTCTTCGCCAGGCTATGCGGATCTGATGACAGGCACCAGTTCGGATGTTGCCTTTGCCGATGCCTTTGTTAAAGGCGTCCAAAATTTTGATAGTGCTGCTGCCTACGACGCAGCGCTGAAAAACGCGACCGTTCTGCCGAGCAACGGCGGTGTGGGACGTAAAGGTATGGAGACCTCGCAATTTCTTGGCTATACCTCGACTGCGACCGGTGCGGGTCTCTCCTGGGCGATGGCGGCTAACCTTAACGATTTCGGAATTGCAAACTTTGCCAAGGAAATGGCTAAGAATGCCGGCCCTCGTCAGCAGGAATACAAAGAAGAGGCCGAGTACTTTCTATCGCGTTCCCAGCAGTATGTGAATCTTTTCGATCCAGCGATCGACTTTTTTCAAGGTCGCTCGAAAGAAGGAGCTTTTCGCCTTGCACCGGAAGATTATGATCCAAGGGTCTGGGGTTTTGACTACACCGAAACCAATGGCTGGAACACGGCTTTCGATGCGCCTCACGATGCGGAAGGGCTTGCCAGGCTCTACGGGGGTCGCGAAGCATTGGCGGAAAAACTGGATCAATTTTTCTCCACCCCTGAAACCGCGGAGTTTCCTGGGTCCTATGGTGGCGTCATTCACGAGATGCTTGAGGCCCGGGAAGTTCGCATGGGTCAGTTAGGAATGAGCAACCAACCGAGCTTTCATATTCCCTACATGTATAATTTTGCAGGTCAACCGTGGAAGACTCAGGAAAAGGTTCGTGATGCATTGGCCCGTCTTTGGATTGGAAGTTCGATCGGTCAAGGATACTTAGGCGATGATGACAATGGAGCGATGTCGGCCTGGCAAATTCTGAGTGCTCTCGGTTTCTATCCTTTGCAAGTTGGAAGCCCTAACTATGTGATAGGATCGCCGCTGTTCACGAAAGCCACTGTCAACCTTGAAAATGGACAAAAGCTGGTGATTAATGCCCCGCAGAATTCGTCTAAAAACATCTATGTCCAGGGACTGAGCATCAATGGTCAACCCTACAGCAAAAACTGGTTGACTCATTCCATGCTCGTCGATGGGGCGACGTTGGACTTCGATATGGGTCCGCAGCCTAGCTCCTGGGGATCGCGTGCCGAAGACCTTCCGCCCTCGATCACCAAGCCTGGCGAAAGCCCAAATCCCATGCACGATGCTGCGTTGAGCAGCAATGGGGACATTAACGAAAGGGCCTTGGTGGATGATAACTCAACCACTCAGGTCACCTTCTCCGGCGCCAACCCAGCGGTTAACTTCCACTTCAAAAATGGAACGGCAGCAGTTGAATTCTATACACTCACCTCGGGCACTAACGGCAATGACCCAAGCGCCTGGGTTTTGAAAGGCTCGCAAAACGGAACCACCTGGACCACACTTGATCAGCGCAGTCAGCAGACCTTCCCCTGGCGGACTCAGACCCGTCCCTTTAAAGTGAGCAAGCCCGGATCTTATAGCTATTATCGACTTGAGATGAACGCGAACCCTGGAATGGCTTTGGCGGAATGGGAGCTTTTGACTCGATCAAAGCAGTCTTTTAAAAATCAGAATTGGTGACGAATGCTGTTTTCGTAATTTATTCTTTCATTTCGAATGAAACAAGGGCCGGACTTCCGACGGAAGCCGGCCCTTCTTTTTCTGATTTTTCACTCGATCTATGGGCTATCCTTCATAGTTGATAGATAATTTATGGAACTAAAATTGAGCAGGGTGCGGATCCGTCAGGGAGTATGTCTGCACTCTGGGGTGTGGAACTGTCAAAAATCTTAGGCCATCGCCAAGCCATAGTCCTATTGTTAGGCGCCGGTTAAATACGGGCCAAAAGTAAATTCACCGACAAGGAAAAAGGGGCCAGTGATGAGGGAAACCCTAGCTTGAAGGCATTAAGTGTTTCGCAGAGACACTCGAGGTTCTCACCAACATATTTTAAGGTCCTGAGTAGGGCCTCGGAAGCAATTATCGTTGCTGGTCCGAAGCCTTGAAAGGATGAAACTGCTCCTAGCGACCGTATTGCAGAAAGTATCGTAGATCCTTTCATGGAACAGCTATTCCTGAATGTAGGATCAATGCATTCCTTACGGTTCCTTTCCTTCATGCCGCCTTCT
>CAXSGP010000108.1:0-14359 GCA_964236955.1 uncultured Oligoflexus sp.
TTTTTTCACATTTAATTCGTCAAAGTTTCCTTAAATGCTCCAGACGTCCTAGATCAAGAACAAATGATTTTTTGAGCCCTCCAAAAAATACAGCGATTTTAACGAGTTATATAAAAGCTTGAGACGATAATCATTCCATTTACTGTGTCAGAATCGCATTATATTTTTTAACTAAGCTTAAAATACATAACTAATACTGTAAATCGTGTAATGTGGCTCCAGCAACGCAAAATCTTTCTACCTGGGAAAGCTGGCTCTTTACCCAACCCTACATCCTAGAGTTTCATTATAAAAAATTTGGAGTGACCCTTGGATCCATCGTCGACGAAAATTGACAGAGGAGAAAGTCCGAAGCCGGCTTTTGCCAGAGCCTATACCTCTTCCCAACAAGTCTACAATCCCCAGCTCATGGCTGCGATTGTGAACTCAAGCAACTCCGCGATTTTCAGTCTTTCAGCGGATCAAAAGCTTACCAGTTGGAACCGGGCTGCCGAACTCATTTTCGGATATGATTGGCAAGAGGTGGTGTCGCTGCCCGTTGCCTCCATTTTTCCCGAAGATAAAAGCCAGTTCATGGACTTGGTCGGCCAGGCGGCAGGCGGGACTCCAATCGATGATTTCGACATCAATTTACTGCGAAGTGATGGCCAAAAAATAGTCGTGTCGATATCCATTGCCTTGGCAGATGTCGAGCCCGAGTCTAAAATCATAGCTGTTATCGCTCGTGATATCACCGTGCGACGGCAAATGGAAGAACGGTCTCAGTCGGCGTCGCGATATGCCCGGGAGCTCATCGAAGCGAGCCTTGACCCCCTGGTAACCATCAGCTCCGCCGGAAAGATAACCGACGTAAATGACGCGACTATAAAAATCACAGGTGTCGAACGCGAGGGTTTGATTGGATCCGATTTCGCTGATTATTTCATCGAGCCTGACCTGGCACGGGAAGGCTATAAGGAAGTCTTTGAAAAAGGTTTCGTTACGGACTACCCTCTCACCATCCGGCATCGCGAGGGTCAGCTGACCGATGTGCTTTACAATGCTTCAATCTTTCGTGATATCGCAGGGAATGTCCTTGGTGTCTTTGGAGCAGCCCGGGATGTAACGTCACAAAAGCAAGCCTCGCAGTATGCACGGAGCCTTATTGAGGCGAGTCTCGATCCACTCGTAACGATCAGCCCTGTAGGCAAAATTACAGATGTCAACGAGGCGACAATAAAAATTACCGGAGTCAACCGACAAAATCTTATCGGTACTGACTTTTCGGTGTATTTCACCGAACCGGAGAGAGCGAGAGAGGGCTATAAACAAGTCTTCGAGCGCGGCTTCGTAACGGATTACCCGCTGACGATTTGCCATGTCGACGGGCGACTCTCCGATGTTCTCTATAACGCTTCGGTCTACCGGGACACCCGCAACAACGTCCTCGGGGCTTTTGCAGCTGCTCGTGATGTCACCGAACAAAAACAAACGTCCCAGTATGCTCGAAGCCTGATCGAAGCCAGTCTCGATCCGTTAGTCACCATCAGTCCTGAAGGCAAAATTACTGATGTTAACGAAGCGACAATAAAGATAACAGGAATCAGTCGCGATGGACTGATCGGCACTGATTTCTCGGACTATTTTACAGAACCCAATAAAGCCCGTGAAGGCTACAAACAGGTCTTTCAAAAAGGCTTTGTCACCGATTATGCTCTGACCATTCGTCATAGGTCTGGCAAGCTTATAGAAGTCCTCTATAACGCATCAGTCTATCGCGATGCTCAGGGCAACGTTTTGGGGGTGTTCGCAGCTGCCCGTGATGTCACGGAACAAAAGCAAGCTTCTCAGTATGCCCGAAGCCTCCTTGAAGCCAGTCTCGATCCCCTGGTTACCATTAGCCCGACGGGCAAGATAACGGATGTTAATGCCGCCGCGACGACCATCACGGGCATGGGTCGTGATAAACTTATCGGAACTGATTTTTCGGATTATTTTACAGAACCAAATAAAGCCCGCGATGGCTATAAGCAGGTGTTTGAAAAAGGCTTTGTCACAGACTATCCCCTGACGATCCGTGATAAACTGGGTCGTTTAACAGACGTCTTATACAATGCATCGGTCTATCGCGATTCCCTGGGCAATGTCCTCGGTGTTTTTGCGGCCGCCCGCGATGTCACAGCCCAGCAGCATGCTTCGCAATATGCCCGGAGTCTCGTGGAAGCCAGTCTTGATCCCCTCGTCACCATCAGTCCCGAAGGTAAAATCACCGATGTAAATGAGGCCACCATTAAGATTACCGGTGTTGCCCGCGACAATTTAATTGGGACAGATTTTTCCGATTACTTTACCCAGCCTGATAAAGCTCGGGAGGGTTATAAGCAGGTCTTTGAAAAAGGCTTTGTGACGGATTATCCCCTAACGATTCTCCATGTCGGCTCACGGCTGACCGATGTTCTGTACAATGCCTCCGTGTATAAGGATTCGCGTGGTAAAGTGCTGGGCGTCTTCGCTGCGGCGCGGGATGTCACCGAACAAAAGAAAGCTTCCGGCTATGCGCGAAGTCTCATCGAGGCCAGTCTTGACCCTCTCGTTACGATCAGTCCTGCGGGAAAAATCACGGATGTAAACGAAGCCACCACCAGAATCACAGGAATTGAACGCGATAATTTAATCGGGACTGATTTCTCCGATTATTTTACCGAGCAGCATATGGCGCGCGAAGGTTATAAGCAGGTGTTTGAGATGGGGTTTGTCACCGATTACCCCCTGACAATCCGTCACCACGAGGGCCGGCTGTCGGATGTGCTTTACAATGCTTCGGTTTATAAAGATTCAAGTGGGAATGTACTGGGCGTTTTTGCGGCGGCCCGCGATGTGACGACTCAAAAACAGGCATCGCAATATACCAGAAGCCTGGTCGAGGCCAGTCTTGACCCTTTGGTTACCATTAGTACCGAAGGAAAAATCACCGATGTGAATGAAGCCACTGTCAAGGTCACAGGTGTGAACCGGGACCGCTTGATAGGCACCGATTTTTCAGATTATTTCACCGAACAGGAAAAGGCCCGCGAAGGCTATAAACAGGTCTTTGAGCGAGGCTTTGTTACTGACTATCCCCTTACGATCCGGCATCGCGACGGGCGATTGACCGATGTCCTTTACAATGCTTCCGTGTACAGGGATTCGCGTGGAAATGTCCAGGGCGTCTTTGCTGCCGCCCGGGATGTCACCGCACAAAAAAGAGCGGAAGCGGAGGTCACCGATCAGAGAAAAAAGGAACTCGAACGCCTTTACGAATTGGAACGGTTTCAGAAACTGACGGTCGGACGGGAACTTAAAATGATCGAACTTAAAAAAGATATTGAAGAGATGCGTCGTCGGTTACCGGAATGAGTAGTGGGAATCTTGACCTGTTAGCCGCTGGCCTGATGCCAAAAGACAGCCTTCTCCCATTTGGTCACGATTCATCCATGACCGCAGCCTTGCTCAATATTCTGGAGGATGCGAATTCGGAGAAGGAGAAACAGCAGGATACTCAGCGGGCCATCATGAATATCGTCGATGATCTGCAGTCCGAACGGGCCCTTTTTCAAGACGCCCAGCGAGCTGCCTTAAATATACTTGAGGATTTTACGGTTGAGCGTGAGCGCTTGGAACTGATGCAAAAGGCCGTGTTGAATATTTTAGAGGATTTTGATGCTGAGCGGACGAAAGTCGAGAGTATCAATTATAGTCTTCGCACCGAGGTCGAAGAGCGTATTGCTGCAGAAAAAGAAATTGTGAAGAAAAGCCTGGCCTTGAGCCGTTCCAACAGCGAACTGGAACAGTTTGCCTTTATCGCTTCGCATGATCTACAGGCGCCCTTGCGGACGATTTCAAGCTTTATCGAGATCATAGGCGATAAGGTGGACAGTAAAAATGACGAAACAATGAATCGTCACATGGGCTTTGTCCAAGGCGGCGTTACACGGATGCAGAGCCTTATCAAGGCTCTGCTCGAGTATTCCCGGGTCGGGCGCGAGGCGCTTCCGTTTCGCAATATGTCGAGTGCCAAGATCTGCGAGGCAGTTATGAAGGACCTGACAGCCTTGATGGAAGAATGCGAGGCCATTGTTACCTTCGATGACCTACCCACAGTTTATGGGGATTACACTATGCTTCGGCAACTTTTTCAAAACCTTATCGGTAACGCAATCAAGTTCCGGGGTGACCGTCCGCCCGTCGTTAAGGTCACAGCCTGTCAGAAGGGCGATCACTGGCAATTCAGTGTAATTGATAACGGCATTGGCATCAATGCTGCCCATAGCAGCCGCCTTTTTACGATCTTTCAACGTCTGAATGCCGGCGAGAAATATCCCGGGACAGGGATAGGTCTCGCTATCTGTAAAAAAATAGTCGAATTCCATGGCGGCAAAATATGGCTCGATTCTGATAACCCGATCGGCGGGACTGTATTCTCCTTTATTTTACCGGATCGAGTGGGAGCCCATCGATGATCGTTTATGGTGCAGAAGAAGCAAAGCAACGTCCAGTCGTTATTCTCCTTGCTGAGGACGAGCCCGGCGATCGTGAGCTTATGGCTATTGCTCTGACCCAGCAGTCTCGGGCGATCGATATGCAAACAGTAGTCGATGGTGTGGAAGCTATCGAGTTTCTCCGAAGGATTGAGCCCTATGGCACGGCTCCCCGGCCTGATCTCATCATTCTCGATTTGAATCTGCCCCTGAAAGACGGGCGCCAGGTGCTTAAGGAAATCAAACACGATGAAAACCTAAAAGACATTCCAGTGGTGATTCTCAGCACGTCTTATCATGAAGTCGATATTTCGGAATCCTATCGGGAGGGAGCCAGTTCCTATCTGGTAAAGCCCGGCAACTTCCGTGACTTTGTCAAAGTCGTTAAGGTCTTCCAAGAATATTGGTTATCCACAGTAACACTGCCTAGGCGTTATGAGTTGTCAAACACCTTAACAATCGAGGAAGGATACGCATGACCAGACCCCTCGCTGTTCTTCTCGTTGAAGATTCCGCCGCCGACGCTGAAGAAATTATCCATGTGCTAAAGGTTGGTGGATTTGCCGCGAGCTGGCAGCGGGTGGAAAATGAGTTGTCGATGCGGACGGCGCTCCTCAGTGAACGATGGGATATAGTGATCGCCGACCATCTCATGCCCGAATTCAGCAGTACCGCAGCACTCCAAACTCTTCAAACTCTAGGCCTCGATATTCCTTTTATTATCGTCTCGGGCGCCGCTGGAGACGAACTGGCAATGACGGCCATGAAGGCTGGAGCGAGTGATTTCCTGCAAAAGAGCAGCCTGCGTCGTCTGATTCCCGTGATCGAGCGTGAACTCGTTGAATTCCGCAATCGTGGCGAGCGGGATTTAGCTTTGAAAAAACTTCAGGAGTCGGAAGAGCGATTTCGCCTCATCGTTGAAAGCGCCCATGACTACGCTATTTTCATGCTCGATAAAACTGGGAATATAGTCACTTGGAATATAGGCGCCAGTCGTATGTTTGGCTACCCCATGCTTGCCGCGATTGGAATGCATATTTCCCAGCTCTACCCCGACCAAAAATTACCTCTCGCGCCAGCGGGTGAGCAGCTGGCGGCGCTTCCTAATCAGTCAGAAGAAATCCTTCTCTTAAAGCAGGATGGGAGCTCATTCTGGACTCACTCCAGGACCGTGCCGATGAACGGTGCGGATGACCTCTTGATTGGGTATTCGCAAATGATTCGGGACATCGACCAGCGTGTCCAGATGGATATTGCATTGGCCGCCGCCCGACTCGATGCGGATGCCTCTGCAATGGCCAAAACAGCATTTCTGGCCAATATCAGTCATGAAATTCGCACCCCGCTAAATGCTGTTCTTGGCTTTGCAGCCCTGATCGATCTGGAAGAAACCTCGGCTGCCGAGCGCACATCTTATGTCAAGACGATAACGCGGAACGGTATTGAGGTTTGCCGGCTTTTAGACGAAATACTTGACCTGTCCAAACTCGAAGCTAAGCTATTCACCATCGACAAACAGTGGACTCCGCTTTCGCGTGTCATTGTCGATGTGATTGCCCTTCTCAAAGGCCAGTCGCAAAGCAAGGGTATTGAGCTTAGCTACGAATGTGAGCCCCATGCACCGATTGATATTTTCACGGACCCGCAACGGCTGAGGCAAATCCTTATCAACGCTATTGGCAACGCGATCAAATTTACCCGAACTGGCGAGGTCAAATTATCGGTAAGATGGTTGGCCGACGACAGGGCCAGTGAAATGCTTCAACTCCGGATTATCGACACCGGTTGCGGCATTCCCCAGGATCAGCAGCACCGCCTGTTTCAGCCCTTTATGCAGATTGATAATTCGTTTACTCGGGTTCATGGCGGCAGCGGGCTGGGGCTGGCCTTGTCTAAAAGATTGGCTCAAGCCTTGGGAGGAGACTTTATCCTCGCAAAAAGTGAGGTGGGCGTCGGCAGTGAATTTCAGGTGACAATTGCCACGGGTTCAGAGGCCACTCGGCTTCATAGCAAAGTGGAAAGCCAGGCCGTGGACATTCCCGAAAATTTAACAAAAAGCATGAATGGCAAAAGTCTGGACGGCATTCGCATTCTGGTCGTCGAAGACTCCGAAGACAGCCGACGTCTGGTCTCGATTGTCCTCAAGAAATCAGGGGCCATTGTTGATCTCGCTAAAAACGGCGAAGAGGGCGTGGCCATGGCCAGCCGCAACGTGCATGACATTGTCCTTATGGATATCCAAATGCCGCTCATAGACGGCTATCTCGCGACAGCTACCCTTCGCCAAGGGGGATTTAGCAAGCCGATCATAGCCCTGACTGCCCATGCCATTGCCGAGGAGCGCGAGCGTTGCATGCAGGCAGGTTTTGATGATTTCCTATCAAAACCTGTGCCATTGAAAGAACTCGTGCCGATGGTCGTTTCCCACGTAAAATCGAGGCTGGATCAATTGAACGCCGCAGTCGTTGAAGTTTAGGGCGGCGGGACTATGGCTTCGCTTACGCCTATTAACGTTAAGTTAACCGTTTTGCAAAAAGCACCTTATTTATTTTTTCTCCGTTTTTTCCTAAAACGATGAAGCACATCTTATTAAGTCCTTTCATTTTGCGTACCTATAAGAAATCATACCGAGCCGGCCTTGTCGTTTCCTAGCTGCATGGCCATTCATGAGTTTCAATTCGCCAATCTTTTCGGCTAAAGAAGATAAGTCGTGGGCTGTCGAATCCCGCCATCCCCTGCCAACTTTAGCAGGCCAGGGCTTGGCCTGTTTTGGAAACCAATTCAGAGGATGAACCTGACATTTCGTAAGGATTTGCAATCAACCGTTTCTGGTCAATTCAATTCAAAGAGCTTCTAAAGTAACGGTCCAGATGAAATGAACTGTCGATAACAGACTCTTGCCATTTTTTTTTAGAGGGTGGGCCAGGCTATATGAAGATAAGCTTCGAAGAAATGTTTACCAAACTCGCCTCTAAGGCTTCCACCTGGATGGGCAGACCCTGGGCTTTTTTGATTGCCCTTCTTATGGTGGTAATTTGGGGTGCTTCCGGTCCCATTTTTCAATACTCCGATACTTGGGAATTAATTATTAATACGGCCACCACGATCATTACCTTTCTGATGGTGTTTCTTATTCAAAATACCCAGAACCGCGACGCCCAGGCGATTCATCTTAAGCTGGATGAACTCATTCTTGCCGAAAAGTTGGCAAATAATGCCATGATTGATGCTGAGAATATGAGTAGTGAAAAGTTGCAGGAATTAGCAAAGCATTACCAGACCCTTTGTCAAACGGCATCCCAACTGAGCAAGGAAAAAAATAAGGACAAATCTAAAAGTTCCTCAATGCCATGACGCAAAAAAAATAAAATCGAGGAGGCCTCCTTGGCGATGCTGGGGTCCGAGCCGGCTTAGTTGCAGGAGAGTCCTTCCCACTGGCGAACCGCGAGATAGTCAGCCCTACCCCTTTGCCAAAGGGTTTCTCAATTAACGCATCGGCCATGTGCTACGCCTTCGGGAGGGGGTACCTAACGTGAGCCGTTCGACTTTCTTCCCGAGGGCTTTGAAAGTGTACCGAACCAGCAACAATCTTGATGCTGGCTAAGTTCGTTTGTACCTAAGATTCCTCCCATCAGCTCTTGATTAACTGCGCTCTAATTTGTTCCCAACTCGTCAGAAACTCTCACAGATACGCTATTTTAAATGAAATAAAGCCTGAGTTCCCCTTAGGCCTTTAGAAAAGTTTAAATTGATATTATGTGGAATGTTTAAATGTGGGTTAGTTTTATTACTCAAGCCGTTGGTCCGCTTGCCTGATTCTATTTGCCGGTATGAGGTACTCGTTTATGACAGACCATGATTTACAGCCAGAAACCATCCTACAAGGTGGCGGACTTATGGGCGATCTCATTCGGGAATTCGATTGGTCAGCGACCCCTCTCGGCCCTCTTCAGAATTGGCCACAGAGCCTGATTACCATCACCAATACCTGTTTGAATTCCCGCTTCCCCTTTTTGATCTGGTGGGGCTCCGAGCTGACCGCGATCTATAACGACGCTTACATCCCTATCTTTGCCGGAAAGCATCCCTTGGTGCTCGGTAAACCGGGAAATGAGGCGTGGGGAGAGCCGGAAGTCTGGGACGTGATCGATCCCATGCTCAACGAGGTCCTTGCGGGAGGAATGGCAACCTGGTCTGAGGACCAACTTTTGCTCCTCCATCGCAAAGGTTTTCTTGAGGAGGCCTACTTCACCTGGTCGTATAGCCCGATTTCAGCCGAAGGCGGAAAAGTCGGCGGCGTCCTTACATCGGTCACTGAGGTCACGAGAAAAGTAATTGGCGAGCGACGCCTGCAAACCCTGGGTGAGCTTGGAAGCAGAACAGGCAACGCCAAAACTATCGCCAAAGCTGGCGACAGCATTATGAATGTCCTGGCAGAAAACCTCCATGATCTGCCCTTTGCATTCCTTTACCTTGTCGATCCGGGCGACCGCAAACGCCTTATTCTAAAAGGCTCCACAAGCACTCAGGAACAGTGTTCAATCTGCCCCCCGGTCATTGAAATTAACGATCATCAAGAGCGGGATCCCTGGTCTGTCTTTCAATCCTTGAACACACGACTTGTTATCGAAACCAAAGAACCCGGTACATTATTCAAAAGCCTTCCGGCAGGCTGCTGGCCGGAGCCACCTAAGCTGGCATTAACCCTTCCCCTGGCCTCGTCAGCTGAGGATGATCCTGCGGGCATAATCATTTGCGGCATCAGTCCCCGGCTAAGCTTTGACAGCGATTATCGAGGTTTTATAGATCTCGTGGTCGGTCAGGCGGCAAAAGCGATCGCAACCGCCAAAGCTTATGAGGAAGAAAAAAAACGTGCTGAGGAACTTTTGGAACTTGATAAAGCCAAGACCGCCTTTTTCAGTAACGTCAGCCATGAATTCCGCACTCCCTTGACCCTTATGATCGGCCCGCTTGAAGAAGTGATTTCTGCGCCAGACAGCATGTCTCCCCAGGCGCACGAGGAAATCAAAGTCGTTCATCGTAATGGCCTCCGGCTGCTCAAACTTGTCAATACGCTCCTCGACTTTTCGAGAATAGAAGCGGGCCGTGTCCATGCCTCTTACGAAGCCGTGGATATCGCTGTCTTGACCAGCGGCCTGGCAAGCGTTTTTCGCTCAACGTTGGAGCGGGCGGGACTGCAATTTGAGATCGATTGTAAAAAGACCGAGAACACGGCCTTTGTTGATATTGATATGTGGGAAAAGATTGTTCTCAACCTTCTTTCGAATGCATTTAAGTTCACCCTGAAGGGTAAGATTAGCATCACCCTGGGCGAGACTGAGCGCCAGGCTGTCCTTATCGTATCGGATACAGGCATCGGTATCCCAAGGGAAGAGCTGCCCCATCTATTTGAAAGATTTCATCGGGTCGAAGGCAATCAGGGCCGTACCCACGAGGGGAGCGGTATTGGGCTGGCCCTTGTGCAGGAATTGATAAAATTTCACGGCGGTACTGTGACCGTCGAAAGCATCCACGGACTTGGCACTACCTTTACGGTTTCGTTGCCCATGGGATCCGCTCATCTGCCCCCGGATAGAATTCACAAAAAAGCCGTCCAGAACTCCACAACAATCAAAGCGGAAGCCTATATCGAGGAGGCCGCCCGATGGTTTTCCGATAACAATGCTCGCCCCAGCAGTCAGACCACCGAAAGCTTTCAGGGTCAGACTTACAAGAAAACAGCGGGGGCAAGGATTCTGCTGGTTGATGACAATGCTGATATGCGGGATTACATCACAAAACTTCTCAGCCCAAACTGGACGATCCTACTTGCCCAGAATGGGGCCGAAGCTTTAGCCATAGCCCGAGGCGACTGTCCGGACCTGGTGCTCACTGACGTTATGATGCCCGTATTGGATGGTTTTGGCCTTCTGCGGGCTCTGCGAGCCGAGGCAAAGACCTCAGCCATTCCTCTCATCATGCTGTCAGCCAGGGCAGGGGAAGAATCCAGGGTCGAAGGCATGGAGGCAGGAGCCGATGATTATCTTGTGAAACCCTTTAGCGCCAGGGAGCTTATTGCACGGGTCGGCGCCCACCTTGAAATGGCCCGTATCAGACAGGAGGCCGCAGCACAGGAGCGTGTTCTCAGAAGGGAAGCCGTCGAGTCCCATAGACGCATGATCGATGTCCTCGAAACCATGGCGGATGCCTTTTTGGATCTTGACGCCGACTGGCGCATTATTTACGTCAATGCAAGCGCCGAAAAAATTAATCAAAATTCACGTTCGGCCATGCTCGGTAGGAATCACTGGGAGCTTTATCCCCAAACGCTGGGAACAGCACTGGAATCCGCCTTCCGACGTGCCGTCGCGGATCAAACCCAAATTGATCTGGTGAATTATTACGAACCCTGGGATAAGTGGTTTGAAATTAGCCTTTATCCCAGAAAGAGTGGCGGACTTTCAATATTTTTCAGAGACATCACGATACAAAAGAAGGCTGAGAACGTGCTTCGTGAAAGCGAGGCCTATTTTAGAAATTTGGTTAATAACGCTCCTGTCATGATCTGGATTACGAATCCCAATGCCCAATCCACATTTTTATGTGAGCAATGGCTTGAGTTCACTGGCAGAAAGCCGGAGGAAGGCCTTGGCCTTGGCTGGCTCGAAAGTGTGCACCCTGATGACTTAAAACCTGTCACCCAAACTATTCTCAAAGCCAATGAAAGGCACGAAACCTTCAGTCTCGAGTACCGGCTGAGGCGTAAGGATGGGACCTACCGCTGGGTCGCTGATACGGGCAAACCTCGCTTTGATCCCCATGATAATTTTCTCGGGCACATTGGTTCCATCATTGATATTACAGAAAGAAAATCTGCTGAAGAGCAGCTTGCCGTCTCCCTTCACAATGAACAGAAGGCTCGCGCGGAGGCCGAGCGGCTCTTTCGGGACGCTGACCGGATTAACAGAATAAAGGATGAATTCCTCGCCAATCTTTCGCATGAACTGAGGACCCCCCTCAATGCGATCCTTGGCTACTCGGGTCTTCTTCTTGACGACGCGGAGGGCATGAATGAGGAACAGGTGGAGTACGTGGAAACTATCTTACGAAATGGCCGGGCGCAGCTTCACCTGATAAGCGACCTTCTGGATGTTTCCCGAATTATATCCGGGAAAATGGTCCTTGATGTGAAATCCGTTGATCTCATTCACGTGGTCAGGGAAGCCAGGGAGTCGGTAGCTCTCGCAGCAAAAGCCAAAAAAATATCACTGCAGCTTGCCATTGACGAAATCGCTGCTGTCGTCCTTGGTGATGCGGCAAGACTTCAACAGGTCCTATGGAATTTATTATCAAACGCCGTGAAGTTTACTCCTTCCGACGGTAAGATTATTGTGTCCATTAAAAGCGTTGAATCCCGCATTGAAATCATAGTACGGGATACGGGAAAAGGCATCGATCCCAAATTTTTGCCCTTTGTGTTCGAACGGTTTAGGCAGGAGGATGGTTCCCATACGCGGGATTACGGGGGACTTGGTCTCGGCCTGGCCATTGTCAGATACATTGTGGATGCCCATGGCGGCACTGTTCATGCTCATAGTGAGGGGCTTGGAACGGGAGCCGCTTTTATTATCCGTTTGCCCGTACAGGCCGTTTATGTGCCCGACCTAGATATACGGTCCAGAGCCGATAGAATCGAGCTGGACATTCCACCGACAGGCCAAAGCGATTCTCGTCAACCTCTCCAAGACCTTGCCGTTCTCGTGGTAGATGATGAGCTTGACGCACGCTCGCTCATAAAAGGCATCTTAACGAGAGCTGGAGCCAGTGTTACCACAGCGTCCTCCGGCGAAGGTATGAGAGCGGCCCTGAAACAGACGAATTTCAAGGTTCTCATCTGTGACATCGGCATGCCTAAGGAAGATGGATTTTCTATAGTGGCGAGTCTAAGACATGAAGAAAGGCAGAAAGGACTCCCCCGGCTGGCGGCCATTGCCCTTACAGCTTATGCGACTCCCAAAGATCGTGATCAAGCTTTGCAATGCGGATTTGATGTATTCCTGTCCAAACCTGTGATGCCCGCAAAACTTACCGAACTCGTTGCAAAGCTTTCCGGTAGGGCTGGTTCTGAACAGCCACCGACTCTATCCGATGAGGGAGACAGAGAACAATGAAACTGGGAGTCTATGACTAGAATATGGCCTTCGGGCCTTAACCTTAATTTGAACAGCGAATCCTTAAGCCCCCAAACACCTGACTTTTTCCTGCCACTTCGCCCACAGTTGGCGATCCCTTAACTTTGAATTTGGACCGGGCCCTACCCCAAGGCAAACACAGGATAAAAGCTGATAAATAATCATGCTTTATAATTCCATTTAAAGCTGACACTAGAGCCTGCCGATAACACTGTGTTCCTATTTTACGTCGGAGATGACTATGCTTGGCACCATCCGTGCGGCGGCTATGATCCTAATTGCGTTTTCCCTTGGGTTTTGCGCGAACCCAAACCCAAAAACCGCAGTCGCCAAAAAAAGCAGCGCTAAACAATCTCCAGTAGTTCAAGACGATAATGAGGACGCAGATACAACGGAAGGCACCGACATCCCGAATAAAAAGGGCAAGGGGACTCCTTCTCAAGGGCCCACGGCAGGCGTGCCGGACTCCAAAGACAACGACCCATCGCCGGAACCAACGGATGCGATTCCAAAACCGTCACCAACGGGCGCAAAAACTCCAACCGCCCCTGATGCCGTTCTCCAACCAGGGTCGGCACCCGCACCTGATACGATCGCTGGGGGAAAGGCCAACGTAAAAGTCATGGGACGTCAATTAATGGTGGGCGGGGCGCTGTTCAATATGAAGAGTGTGGCTTATAACCCGATCCGTAAGGGCGGGATCCATCCTCAAGGCCTCATGACACAGAACCCCAGCGCCGCAGACCTCGCTATGGTGGAAAAAGATTTTCAAATGATGCAGGCAGCCGGCATCAACACGATAAGACCCTATGAAGCGATTCTCGATCAAAGGATATTGGCTTTAATCACCAAGTATCAGCTGCGTGTCATTGTCCCGGTATTGAACTATTATGGAGGGACAACGGCGCGAACGCTCGAAATTATCGACACTCTCAAGAACCACCCGTCGACTTTGATCTGGGAAATGGGTAACGAATGGAACTATAACCGGCTCTATGGCAGCGAGGCCGGATTTTCCTATGATCAAGCTAAAAATCTAATAAAATCCCTGTCAGCAATTGTAAAAAACCTGGATCCAACGCATCCGACTTCTACCGTATATGGTGATTTGCCTCCGGTCGCTCTGATTAACGAGATGACTCATATCGATATTTGGGGCACCAACGTTTATACGGGCATGAGTTTCGGCGATCGCTTTACGAAATGGAAAGCATTGAGCACCAAGCCTTTGTATATAGGTGAGTTTGGGGCCGATGCGATCAATGTTGACAAGCTCGATGTGAATTCGCAGGCTATTGCGACCACGGCGCTCATAAATGAAATAGCACAAAACCTCTCATCCAAGAATCCAGCCAATGTTTTAATTGGTGGATCGATTTTCGAATGGAACGATGAATGGTGGAAAGACAGTAAAGGGTCGCCGTTGGTCCAAGAATCTGGAGGCATTGCCCCCGGAATAGGGCCCTACCCTGACAATATATTCAATGAGGAATATTGGGGCATCGTCGATATCGAAAGAAACCCTCGTCCCGCCTATTTTAAGCTGAAGGAGGCCTACAGTAAGTTTTGAGATCGAGGCCTTTGCAGTTGAAACGACGGTATTCTATGCCCGAACGTATTAGGGGCTGTTGACGTTTGAGATAAGTGATTGAAAAGTACAGGCAAACTCGT
>CAXSGP010000109.1:0-14358 GCA_964236955.1 uncultured Oligoflexus sp.
CTCAGGAGGAAAAGGCGGCAATCTCCCCCTCTCAATGGATCGATGCAAGAATCAACGACTTAAGTGACTGGCGGGGTGAGACGCTTGCTCGGATTCGGTTTCTCATTAAGGAGACCCTTCCGGATGTGGTCGAAGAGTGGAAGTGGAGAGGGGTTCCGGTGTGGTCTCAGGGCGGAATTATTTGCACTGGCGAGACCTATAAAAACGTCGTGAAGATGACCTTTGCCAAGGGTGCCGCGTTAGAGGACCCGTCGCAGCTCTTTAACTCGAGTCTGGAAGGCAGCACCAGGCGCGCCATCGATTTCCACGAGTCCGACAGGATTGATGAGAAAGCCTTGAAGACCCTCATTCGCGCCGCCGCTGAAAGGAATGCCTCCTCAGCTGTTAAACGCTCAGCCGCGAAAGGATAGTCCTTATGCAAGGGCGGCCCCCAAGGTCAGTCCCTTAAACTTGGCCCGATTGTCGCTTTGTAAATATTAGAGATAAAAAGTCTTAAATATTCAATATATCGACGATAGAAAGAATCGCATGGAACGCGTGGCGAGGCCGGTCAGCGCCTTGGGCCGTGGGAGGTGATAGGAAAAAAGAATGGCTACCCTTGGCGAAAGAAACGAGATCCTAAGCTTTGCTGAAAGCATTGAAAAAGAATCAAGATCCTGGCAAAAAGATCGCCTTACTTGAGCGGCTTGTAAAGGCTCGCACGGAGCCAAGTTTGCTTTTTGGGCCCTCTCGCCTTACAATAGCGTTGCGAGCTTATTAAAGATTTTGAAGTAGGAGTTGTGCTTTGACGAAAGTGACTACAGCGCTCGGCGAAGACGTAGCTGCAACACCGGTTCGAGCAATGGCGGATTCCCCTCTTATCATTTGTCCCATCGCGGCAATCAGCACCCAGATGTCTTGGATAGCGGGACGAAAGAGTGCAATTGAAAAAGAACTTCGGCAACGGGGTGCTTTGTTTTTTCGCGGCTTCGGGATCGACACTCCGGAGCGACTCTTGGAGTTTGCTGCGGCCACTTCCAATGATTCCCCGAATTTTAAAGAAGAATCTTCGCCCCGCAGCCAGATAAGCGGCGCTGTTTATACTTCGACAGATTATCCCGAAGACTACGAGATCCAATTTCACAACGAATATTCCTATGCTAATGAATGGCCCATGAAGCTTTATTTTGCTTGTGTCATTCCAGCGGCTAGCGCCGGGGAAACCCCGGTCGCCAGCACCCGCGGGCTGCTGAAGCGTTTAAAAGCCTCTACTGTGGAAACTTTCCGGGAGAAAGGCATCATGTATGTGCGAAACTTTCGCTCCGGTATCGGCGTGGGCTGGCAGACGGCTTTTCAGTCGACCGATAAGGCGGTTGTAGAAAAGTATTGCAGTGCCCAGGGATTGGCCTGTGAATGGCTGGCCGGCGATATTCTTCGCACGCGCAAAGTGCAGAACCCAATTGTTCGTCACCCCCACACGGGCGAGGAAGTATGGTTTAACCACGGATTTTTCTGGAACGTGCGTGCCCTGGAGCCCGAGGAAGTGCGCGAATATTTTCTATCTCAAGAAGCGGACAGTCTCCCGACTAACACCTTTTTCGGCGATGGCTCCCCGATACCCGACGTGATTATCGAAGAAATTCGTGCTGCTTATGCCGCCGAAGCGATCCGTGTTCCCTGGGAGAAAGGTGATGTGCTTTTGATCGATAATATGTTGGTTTCCCACGGCCGCTCTTCCTTCAGTGGCAGCAGACGTATCATCGTGCAGATGGCTGACGGTTTCCGTCGTTCGAATCTCCGTTGAATTCGGTTCTTTACGGAAAGATAAAAATTAAAATATCTTCAAAACTATCTGCGACTTGCGAAATTTTACTTCATTAAATCCCTATCCTTCCGATCAGTGACCTCTCTAAAAAGGGCGCATCGCTCGGAGTAAAAAACTGGTTTTGCACCTTTCTTTAAGAATTGAATCAGTCAAAGGAGTCAACATGTTAGCCCAGCAATCAAATCAGCCCTCCGAGAATGACAAAGCTGCAACCGGCACGAACTATGGTCGCATAGCCAAAGTCTACGAACTTGGTGCTTATCTGGGCAGCAATGGTCAAATTCAAATCAGTAAAAAGCATCACCTCAGTCTCCTGAAGAAACCTTCGAGAATTCTCTACCCTGGAGCGGGCATCGGCATCGAAGTCGCCGAGGCAGCAAAAGCCGGGCATGATGTTACCATCGTTGAACTGAATCTAGGGATGCTACAGGCGGCAAAAGTCTATTTTCAAGAGCAGGGGGTGCTGGATCGCGTGACTTGCATCCATGGCTCCATATTGGATCACCATGGCGAATACGATGTCGTCGTTGCGAACTATTTTCTTTGTGTCTTTGATCCGGAGATGATGCGGACCATGTTTCGACACCTCACGACTCTTGTGAAAAAGGAGGGAATGCTCTGTCTATCCGGTTATGGACCTCTACAGGGATCAATCGTTCACAAGGCTGTGCAATGGGCCAATCACGAATACGCGAACATCTTCTGCGTATTGGTTATGAATAACGCGCGGCACCCCATCTATGATTATGAGCCATTATTTGCGGAGATGGGCGTAACGAAAGAGTATGTGCACGATTTCCGACACTTCGGAAGCTTCGGGCCGCGTTTTCATCGCATGTGGGCTGTACGCAAAAAGTGATCGTGGTTTTGAAAACTCCAGGAAAGGACCGATCCATGACCATTGGGCGACAAGTGTCTTCTAATGAAAAGCTCTATCTGACAGGTGCGCGGCATTTCTCGGAACTCGTGATGCATTCCGTAGTGGAGGGAAGTGGCCTTATCAAGGTCGCCGATTTGCAGACTTCGGTGAATAAAGCCAGCGAGCTGCTTCCGGGTGCGCGCCTTCGATTGTCAGGGTCTCGTTGGATTGCCGATGCGTCAGCGCCTAGGGTTCAAGTGATGGGCGAGTACCCCTCTTTTCATGGCGATATCACCAAGTGCACCCATAATTATACACCGCTTGATCCAAGTGCGGGTCATACCCTCAGTGTCCATATTGCGTCGCGTGATGGTCGCACGCTTCTCATTTTCAGAGCCATGCATGCTGTGATGGACGGCAAAGGCATGCAGGTCTGGATTAAGGCGATATTCTCTTTCCTCCGTGGCGAAACGCCCGAATGGACCGATTCGCTGCTGACAGAAGATCAGGTATTGGCATCAAACCCCGGCAAAAGACGCGCGAACGAACCCTTGGTCCCCTATGCCGTGGGGCCTCGCATGAGTCCTGGCGCCGCTAGCGACGGATTTACATTCAGCTATGCCCGCCGCAGCCTCCGTGGGGCCATTCCAGGGGTGATTGCCAAGTTATCCATAGGCGTTGATAAGTTCCTCGCGACTGGTCCGGATGATCGTTCGTTGATGCTGATTCCCGTCGACGTACGCAACGATGTGGAACCCGCGCTTCGTCAGAGTATGTCAAATCTAAGCCTTCCATTGTTGCTCCCCGTTCAGAAGGGGCAATCCTGGTCCTCACTTTCTGAGCAGTTTCTCGATATGCTCTCCTCGAAGAAACATATCGCTCGCGGCCTTTGGGACTGGTTTTACCGTATGGTTCCCAATGGACCCACCGCCTGGCTTTTCAGTCGATACTGGTTGAGCGCTCTGCGTCGCGGGCGCTTTGTCGTCTCTGCGGTGATCTCACATACCGGACGTCAGAACCTCGATGAATTTTCCTGCGAAACCTTTCACGCTGATGATCTGGCTTTCCTGCCTTGCGTCGTGCCCATTTCCCCTCTTGGTCTCGTGTTGACCGAAACGGATTATGGCACCGAGATCGCACTGGTCAGCTCCAAAGCACTTTGGGATGATCCCCTGAAACTTTTGGATCAGGTGATCGAAGCGTCTGGTTTTTCTCAGATCATGGTGCGCGACGAGGATAAAACCAGCAAAACGCGATCGGTGGAAACCATGCAATTTCCAGACGCGCATCTGGCACTGCATCAGCTGGTGGAACGTCAGGTTCGAAGGACTCCTGAGAACGTGGCTCTGGTATTCGGCGACCGCCAGATGACTTATGCCCAGCTTAACAGCCAGGCCAATCGAATGGCACGGTTGTTGATGGCCCGCGGTGTAAAACGATCCGACTCTGTTGGAGTTGGCCTGGATCGATCGTTCGATCTTATCATCGCCATCCTTGCGATCCTGAAGGCAGGCGCTGTTTATATACCCCTTGATCCCTCTATGCCGGCGAATCGCCTCGAGTATATGGTCGCTGATTCGCAGGCCCGCGCTGTGATCAGCACCGGAGAGCATGCGCGTTTGTTCGCAGGTGCCGGTGAGGTTCTAGTAATCGATGAACTGGAAAAGGAAATTGCTGGGTTGGGTAGCGCCGATCCGGATCTGACTTTTGGTCCGGATGACCTCTGTTATATGATCTACACTTCGGGTTCGACCGGGAACCCAAAGGGTGCTTTAAACAAGCACGCTGCGCTGACCAACCATTTTCTATGGATGGCGCATGAGTATGAGTTGGGGGCCAGCGACTGTACTTTGCAGAAGACACCGATCAGCTTCGATGCCTCGCTTTTGGAGGTCTTCCTGCCTTTGCAGTGCGGCGGCCGCATCATTATAGCTAAGCCCGATGGGCACAAAGACACCCGCTATATGCTGGAACTGATTCGCTCTCAAAAAGTGACTTTCCTCAGCATCGTTCCCAGCGTTTTTAACCTTTTCCTTGACGAAATCGACGCCCAGGAAGAAAGTAGTCTTAAGCTGGTCCTCTTGGGTGGTGAAGAGTTCACACGTAAACTCTATGAAAAATTCAAGCAACGCTTTCCAAGCGCAAATGCTGTCAATCTTTATGGTCCGGCCGAGGCGGCGATCGACACGCTGACTTTTGACTGCCGTTCGGGCTTTCAGGGGCGCAGTGTTCCGATCGGTCGTCCCGTCGCAAACACCGAAATTTTTGTTGTCGACGAATCCATGCAGCAGGTCCCGACAGGGGAAAGCGGTGAGCTGATTATCGCAGGGGTGCAGATCGGTCTTGGATATTTCAATCGTCCTGAGTTGACACAAGAAAAATACATAGCGCATCCTTTCAATCCGCACAGTCCTTATAAGGCGTATCGAACAGGCGATCTCGTTCGGCAGCTTCCCGATGGCCAGATAGAGTTTATGGGCCGCATCGATTATCAGGTCAAAATCCGGGGCGTCCGGATCGAGCTTGGCGAAATCGAGCATTGCTTGGAACAGATTCCACTGGTAAGTCGCGCGGTGGTGGTGGCCAGGGAATGGGGCGGGGAAAAAACGCTGGTAGCCTATTGGATTGGCGAGGCGAAAGATGACTTGCGCCAGGCACTCGCGCGTTCCCTTCCGGCCTATATGATACCCTCGGTCTTTATGAAGCTCGATAAGATGCCCTACAATGCGAATGGCAAAGTGGACCGACTGGCCTTGCCGGAAGTTCGTTTGGAAGCGCACGTAGAAGACGCTTTCGTTCCAGGAAATGCTCAAGAAAAAGCAGTCGCAGACGTGTGGTCGGCTCTTTTGAAAGCACCGGTTGGCAAGAGGACTCATTTTTTTGAAGCGGGCGGGAACAGTTTACTGGCTATTTCAGTGGTTGTCCGTGTGAATGCGGCGCTCAAGATAAAGCTCCACCCTCAGGACCTTCTGGAGAATCCACGCTTTGATGCATTCTTGGCGAGAGTGCTAAGCATGATTGCAGGGCTTACCGCTGCCGGCTGAGTTCATGGAGTCCGCAGGGAGTCAGAGTCACCGGTTAGCCCTGACGATAATCGGGCTTGCCCGGGTCAATATCCGGGCTTTTCGTCCCGTTTCCCTAAACTCAGGGTCGGGAAGCCCAGGCTATGCTTTAAGTATATTTTTGAAAATAAAAAGGAGCCTTGGCAAAAGGCTCCCAAATTATCAACTGTTCCCCTTACGAAATTCAAATCGCCCGACTAATCCAGTTTACATCCCCAAGCGATATGCGCACAGAATGGGAATCATCATTGGCAAGAATTGCCGTCAGGTCTTCGATTTCAGTCAGGCGGCCCGTGATCTCCGAGCCGTCGGTACGAACGATTAGGACGAAATGGCCCTTGAGGCTTTCCGCGGTTTCAAAACTTTCATCAATACCCATAATTTCTAACTCCCCATTTATTGGCCTTGATTTACTCCAGGCTTTTCTCTGAGAGGCACGATTAAGTATTCCAGACCATTGAGCTTGATTTCGTAGAGTTGCGCAAGCAGTCGTCCCATCTCTCCCTCTGGATATCCTTTATTGTTAAACCATACTACATAGGCCTCAGGCAGATCAATAAGGGTGGTGCCTTTGTACTTGCCAAAAGGCATTTTCATATTGGCTATTTTTATCAAATCACTGGCATCATGGTTCATGGGATTTTTCCTCCAAATACCGAAGGTATAGCTGTTCCACCCTGGTCCGGGCCCACGGAGTTGTTCGCAAAAAGGTGAGACTTGACTTGACGCTGGGATCTTTCAAAAAACAATTTATTGGAATAATTTGGCCTAAAGATACCCAGTCATAGTGGGTAATAAGCTCAGTCAATATCTTCTCAAGAGTGATCCCAGCAAGCGGATCCTTAACTTTGCTTTTCTCTACTTCCCTAGCCATGCGTCGCCTCTTCATCAGATGAAGAGTCTTATACCTAAGCGGCAAATGAACGTTAAGACTTTTCAACAGCGATCATTCCTGCAAGATTTTTCGCATTTTAATACCGTGCCGGCCGACATCATAATAGTCAGTGAGAACATGGTGTTGTGTAAAGCCCAGAGTGCCATAGAGGGCGATGGGGATCAGGGCATCAGCCTCGACTTCAAGGTAGACGTTTCGAATTCGCTTAAATTTGAGGTCCTCTAGGACATGGAGCAGGAGCTTACGCGAGAGGCCCTTTCCCCGAAACTCCAGGTCAACCGTCAGGCTATAAATTCTGGCATGGACGCCATCGCGGAAGCTGCGCCTCAACACAATCACCTGAGCTATGATCTGCGCCTGGAAACTCATGATCCAGACGTCGGCCCTCGGATTGCGTAGCAGGTCTTTGATCTGTCTGGAGTGAAAAGCCATTGTCGGGTCAAAGCAGCGAAGTTCAAGGTCGTAGAGCGCCTTTTGATCGCTGGGATTCGCCCGACTGATGCTGAGGTCTTCAAGAGCTTTGTTAGGCTTCTTGCCAACAGGTTTGGTTTGGGAAGCTTGGGTCTGCAAACGATCTGGCGACGAACGCTGGGCATAGGCGGTCATAGTCTGCTCGAATAAAATGAGGCTCACATTTCTAGGATGAAAGCATGAGTATAGCCGTTAGCCGGGCGGACGGGGAGGCTCTTTTACGAGGCTTCAGGCCTTTTTAGAAAGTGAGGCTATGAAAAGTATCGCATCGTCACTCGTCAAAGCCACGCTCATAGCTCTGCCCTCTTCTAAGATGAGGGTGTCGTGAAGCATGAGAATCTCTGGTCGACCTTCACTGGACCACTGGCAATACCCTTGATTAACCCAGATGAGATGAATGTCCGCGAGTTTTAGAAGGAAGGGTTCGCCGGTTTTGAGTCGCACACAGTCAAGCCTGGATTTAAACTGATCCCGGCGCACCATAAGATTAAAGTCTTCGGCCTTGCCATCTAACAAGCCCTGAGTGATCCATTCTCCCTGGAAAAGGTAAGGGACGAATGGGAGGAGTTGCTTTTCGGGCCTGCCTTCGTGCACAAGACGCATGGGCTTGCCGCTAAGCTGGACAATGCATCGATCATAACCAGGGAAGGTCGAAAAGGGTCCCGATCCATCGAGTTGCGCCAGGCTCAGTCGCCAGGAGAAAGCCGCAAGGACCGAGGATTGAGCCGGATAGATGGCTATCTCCGTGGTCGAACCGCCCCCATTCTTCCAAGGCATTGTTCGATAATCGGCAGCGCGAAGGTGAGTTGCTTTGAACGTCATGATCAGGCCATTTTGAGAAGGGAACGCCATCCACGGATCGACATAAAAAAACCTCCTTCGCTTGACCGAAGGAGGAGGAGAAAGACCATCAGATGTTGCAGGAAACGCTGGTGGCGCTATTTACCGATGCGGTGACCGCCGGATCGATAGGATTGCGCGGAGAGCCCTGAAAGATAGTTTGGATCAGATTCGCGCAGTTTACGGTAATCGTAACTTTAGGCGCAGCATAAGTCGTCGTTACCGTGCACGAGCCGTTATAATTCAATGCCTTGTCCGTGGCGAGGTCCCGGAACATATTGTAGCTGTTGATTCCGGTCACACTATCATGCAGGGAGAAATCGACAGCACAAACATTGTATTTTTGTCCGACGCCATCGACTTTATTATCGGGGGCCTGAGTGCAGGTATAGGTTTGGGGAGTTGTGGTAAAGCCCTTTATTTTAATGGCCATGCGAGTCCCCGCGTCCCCCGTAAATGTCGCTGTAAATAATCCTGAATCAGCATTGCTTACACAGGTGGCGGCCGTAAGTGAAGTCGATGTAATGTCGGTCGAAGCGAGAAGAGACGTCTTTAGGGTGCCAAATACCGTCGCGGCAGCTGCCGCATCGTCGTTAGACTTACCGCAAGAAACGGCCGAAAGGATTAGGCCCGTGATGGCAAGCGAGGGTAAAAGTGCTTTCATTTAGGTCTCCAGTTGATCAAGGTGCTAGATTTTCAGAGGTCAGGCTCGCAAAGTTTTCAGCAATGAATTTAACATAGGCACCGAAGAAAAAGTAGCATCCCGAGTGAATCGAGAACCCTGGAACCGTCAGGCGATCGGGGCCGGGATCCCATTCCGTCCGTTTACCAGCGCAGGTGATTCTTTAGAAGATCCTTAGGTGAGGGGTCGGGTGGAGCCCAGTCATCGACCTGCTCCAGGATTTTTCCGGCAATCTTCTTGTAGCCCTGGGCCGATGGATGCAGGCAGTCAAAAAAATCCGCATCGGCTCCAAAATTCTCGATTTGTCTCAAATCAATGACGACATCACCATGCTCGGCAGCGACGCCGATAATCTTATTATCGAGATAAAGACGATGGGCGCGAAAGGCGACGAAATCCTCAGCCGTGTAATGATCACATTTCTCGGGAGAGTTGGGCCAATAAGTGAGGAAAACCGTCCGTTTGCCGTGATTGGCAATCGTCTGCCTTATCGCTCGTAAATGGTCGGCGATATGTTCGTATTTAAGATCGACCGTCGCCGGATCGCAGCGGCGCAGGCAATCTGAGGTCGAAAAGATATGCACCCAATCGTTGCCGCCATGCAAAAGGAATACGACTTTTGCTTCGGGAACCGTCCGGATTGCGGCATCCGCCCTTTGTTCAGCTGCGTTGGATTTCTCCCCTGGAACCGCAAGATTTGCTACGGCATAACCCGAGCCCTGCTCCACGCGCCGGACCCAGCCTCCCGGTAGATCGCCATAGCCCCAGGTCACGCTGTCACCATAGGCGGCAAGCTCGGCTCGCGGCTCGGCATTGCAGGAGCTGAGCATGATGAGGCCGAGAGCCGAAAATAATATTCGTCGCACAGATGACCTCTAGCGTTTGGCAATCGTTAGTAGGCATCGTACAATCTCACATCCACTCCATCAAGCCTGGGTTTTAACACCTAAAGGAGAATGCCGTGCGTTTTCGACCCTTCTTGCTTTCAGGAGCATGCGCGAGCGGGCTTATTGCGACCTTTGTTCCCAAGGCACTTGCCGAATTCACCGGGGAGAATCGCAGCATCAACGGCACTGGGGAAACGCTCCCGGATGGCGATTTTGAATTGGGGATGACGTCGGCCTCTTACGGACTCAGTCAAGACCTGATGCTGCAGGCTCCCTCGCTGGCGACGCTCTTTGGCTTCGGACGCATCGAGCTGCGGCGGCGCTTCCGGCTTGAAGGTGATCAGCGTCTGACAAGCTATGTTTTTGGCGAAACACCTAAAAAATTCGGCATTGGCTCAGATTATGGTTGGAACTTCGGGTCAGATCATTCCCACAGCCTCACTGCGGGCGGCCGAGTCCAGTTCACGCGGCGTTTGGAAGGCACTTCGTCCGGTCGCCGATCCCGACTCCACACGATCGCGATTCCCAACTTTGAATATGACTTCTATTACAACGGAAACGATTCCTACCTTGGCATTGCCGATTATATTCCCTATGTGGGCCATACCTGGTCCTTTTCTTTTTGGAACATTGGACTGATCGCCACCCCCCTTACGAGCATGGTTCCCCTACCCTACGTCTATGTGAGATTTTAATTTTTTAATAATATCAATTGGATAAGAATGTGTCCCGCCATGAATTTGATTGTCTTTCAGGCGATACAGTCTGACTTGATTTTCCCATCTTATGCATTTCCATTTTAGGGCAGTAAAGTAGGGTCGAGGTAAGATCTGTGAAAACCCGACGTCGGGATGAAAAAAAGCTCAATCGTCGATACTGAGGTTTATATGAATACTGCAAAACTACCCACTCTGTTCCTTTCCCATGGTGGTGGCCCCTGGCCTTATGTAGCCGAGATGAAGGTTCAGTTTGCCAGGACTGCCAAGTGGCTTGCGGATCTGCCAGGAGCATTGCCGCAAAGACCCAAGGCCATTCTTTCCATTTCAGGGCACTGGGAAACGGATGTGTTCACGGTATCAGCTGCTGCTCAGCCCTCGATGGTGTATGATTATTCAGGATTTCCAGAGAATACTTATCAAGTAAAATATGAAGCGCCCGGATCGCCGGAACTTGCGAAGCGGGTGCAGGAGCTTTTGAACAAGGCCGGCATCAAAAATGCCAGTGATCCGCAGCGGGGTTTTGATCACGGAACCTTTGTGCCCCTGGTCATGATGTATCCTGAAGCGGACATTCCCGTCGTATCGCTGTCGATCAAACGCAACCTTAACCCTTTGGACCATATAAAAATGGGCGAAGCCTTGAGGCCACTACGCGACGAAGGTATTCTCATCCTCGGCAGCGGTCTGTCCTACCACAACATGCGTGGTTTCGGGTCAAGCAGCGCCGCCGCTGTCTCTCAACTCTTTGGCCGTTGGCTGGCAGAGACTGTGAACATACCGGACCCGAAGGTTCGCAGCCAGAATCTTTTAGAATGGGAAAAGGCACCGGGCGCGCGTCACGCCCACCCACGCGAGGATCATTTGATTCCACTCATGGCCGTTGCAGGCGCAGCTGGAACCGATCCCGGCAAAACTGTGTTTGTCGACCATGTCTTTGGAGTGGACATGGCGTCCTATGAATTTGGGTGAACTAAAATAACGAAGCACACGCCACGCCAGGCTTCGAGACTGATCCGTAGCCTTTTTCTACCGGGCTGGACATCACCTCTAGGATGTCCTGCCGGACTGCTTTAGGCCTGAGATAATCCTTTGGCGCCTCGGTACGCCCGGTTTGCAAAGCATGGCCGCGATTCTTACAAAAGCGGCGAATTACCCTCCCGGCACAAGGTCTTGTGGACTTTGAAAACAGAGAACGTTAGCTTTGACAAAGCTGATAACTGCAGCCGACGCATCGATTGGCAACTCTGGGAATCGAATCGGCCAGGACCAGGAATTGTCTTCGACTCAACTTTCTCGGGAGCTAGTGAAAACATGAAGCCACGCGTCTTCAAATTTGGTGGGACGTCGCTCGCGACTGCCGATTCTTTACTTAAAGTCATTTCCCTCATTCGCCTGGGGGCGCCTAAGCTTTGTGTCGTCGTCTCTGCCAGCAGCGGCGTGACCGATACTCTTTATAAAATCTACTACGGTTCCCTCCGTGGCGAGGTCGGCGACAATCCGGCTCTCATTGCAGGCCTTGAAGATAAGCATATCCATCTGGTGCGTGGCGTCATCACCAATAGAGTCAGACGGGAAAATCTGGAGGCTTCCATCCGCGCGACCATAGACGAATTGCGGCGCATCAGCGACAGCCTGTCGATACTCCGCGAAGATACTCCCAGGGTCCTTTCCAGAGCGGTAAGCTACGGCGAACGTCTCATGGCTGCCATCGTCTCCGAGACGTTGATGGATCATGACGTGCCAGCGGCTCTGGTCGACTCGACCCGGCTGATCAAGATGAGTCGGGATCGGCAGGATTATGCGCCTGATGATGCTAAATCCAAGGCTGCTGTCGAGAGCATTCTGCCCGCTCTGCTGGACGAGGGAAAGGTTGTCGTTATCCCTGGTTTTTTTGGCGAAGGACCCGACGGGGAAGTGATGATTTTGGGGCGCGGGGGCTCCGACTATACGGCGACTTTGCTGGGAGGTTATCTTGAAGCGCGCGAGGTCTGCCTTTACAAGGAGGTCGATGGCTTGATGACCGCCGATCCCAGACATGTGTTCGATGCCCGGGTGCTCGCAGAACTTCACTATCGCGAAGCTGCGGAACTCGCCTACTTCGGCGCCAAGGTTTTGCACCCCAGGGCTATCATTCCACTGGTTGCAAACAAAATTCCCCTGATCGTAAAAAACACCTTTTTTCCCGAAAAGCCAGGCACCCGCATCGACGGCAAGGTTGCCGAGAAGGGCTTTCCAGTCAAGGCCTTGAGCTATATCGGCAAGCAGGCTCTGATCGCTGTTGAGGGTAAAGGCATGATGGGGGTTCCGGGCATTGCCTCCAAGGCCTTTGGAGCTATGGCTCATCACGGAATCTCGACCTCGTTTATCACTCAGGCATCGAGCGAGGCAAGCATCAGCTTTGTCGTTCCGGGCGAGCAGGGCCTCGAAGCCAAAAAGGCTTTAGAGGAAGCCTTTCGCTTTGAAATAGACCATCAACTCATCGATGACGTAAAGCTGCAGTCCCACATCGCGATCCTGGCAGTAGTGGGTCTCGGCATGCGGGGTACGCCTGGAATTGCCGCCCGGGCGTTCTCCTGCATCGCGCGTCAGGACATCAACGTTATGGCGATCGCCCAGGGCTCGTCAGAGCTTAATATCTCCATCGTCATCGCTGAGGATGATGCGGCCCGGGCCCTTCGCTCCCTGCATAAGGAATATGGCCTGGAAAAACTGCGGCCGATTCCCCATCGCAACCCCCGCGAACTCAACCTCGCGATTTTTGGCTTCGGCAAAATCGGTCAGACTCTGCTTAAACAGCTGCAGGAGCAAAAGGAATATCTCGATCAAAGACTCAAGCTTCACTGTCCTGTCATCGGGCTTGCCGATCGATCGGGCATCGTCGTCGCGGAGCGAGGCTTCACCGATCCGGAGCAAAAATCTTTCTTCGCCATTAAATCGGCGAAAAACGGCTTGGTTGAAGACAGCTCGGCCCCATCGGTCGAAGCGCAGATGGAAAGCCATCTCTGGCATGGACCCTGGGATCGCCGGATTTTTATCGATCTCACCGCCAGTGATTCGGCACCGACCATTCGTAAGGCCCTAAAAAATGGCTTTCATGTCGTTCTCGCCAATAAAAAGCCTTTGACCATTCCCCATAAAGAATATCGGGAGCTCCTGCAATTGGCTGCGCAGAACGGAGTTCAGCTTCGTTACGAGGCGACCGTCGGCGCGGGCCTACCGGTCCTCGATACAATCGAAAAACTCACGACTGCAGGCGATCAGGTCCTGGAAATACTCGGTTGCTTCTCAGGCACATTGGGTTATCTCATGACCGAGCTTGAAGACGGGATAGCCTTTTCCGTAGCTGTAAGACAGGCCTTTGAGAAGGGTTATACCGAGCCCGATCCCCGAGATGATCTCTCGGGAATGGACGTTGCCAGGAAGGCTCTGATCCTGGCGCGAACGATGGGGATCGCGATCGAACTCGAAGACATCGCTCTCGATCCACTCTTTCCTGCTCATCTTAGTCATGACGATCCTCAAACCTTTATGGCGAATCTGCAGGCGCTCGACGAAGCCTATGAAGCGCGTATGAGTTCTGCCAAAGCCAAAGGCTGCGCGCTTCGCTATGTCGCCCGTATCATGCCAGGGAAGGTAACCGTCGGCGTTGAAGAAATCAGTAAATCCGATTCGCTCGGTCGTCTCCGTGGCACCGACAATCAAGTAAGCATCAAAACCTTGCGTTATCACAGTAACCCCTTGATCGTGACGGGCCCGGGCGCCGGCGCCGAGGTGACTGCGGCCGGCGTCTTGAACGATATTATAACGATCGCGACGAGTCAGGTTCATGAGGTGAAATCATGAAATTCAGCGTTTTTGCACCGGCGACAATCGGCAATGTGGCGTCAGGGTTTGATGTACTGGGGCTCGCGGTCGATGGATTGGGTGATACCTTTCATTTCGAGTCGAGCGACAGGTATTCGATTCGTGTCACCGGACGCGATGCTGCGGATATTCCCACAGATCCTTTACTCAACACGGTGACGATTGCTGCGGAATCATTTTATCGCCTGTATGGACGCCTTGCCCAGCCCTTTGCGGTGCATCTGGAGCGCGCGCTGCCGATGGTGCCCGCGGGCGTCTGAGCGCCACCGGCGGGC
>CAXSGP010000110.1:0-5004 GCA_964236955.1 uncultured Oligoflexus sp.
TATGAAAGAAAGATGGGAATGGCTAAGACGCGCGCTCCTCGCCCTGGCCGTGGCCGCGATGGTATTAGCGCTGGCCCGCCCCCGATGGGATTTTCATTGGAGTGAGGTCAAGCACCGAGGTTCGGACATCGTGGTCGTCCTGGATTTATCGCGCAGTATGCTGGCGACCGATGTGAAACCCAATCGGCTGGAAAAGGCGAAGCGGGCTATTCGAGACCTATTGTCGGCTGTGGAGGGGGATCGGATCGGTCTTGTGCTGTTTTCCGGCGTCGCCTTTATTCAGTGTCCCCTGACGTTTGACAAAGGCAGTTTCGATCTCTTTCTCGAGCAGGTGTCGGTTGACCTTCTGCCCCGGCAGGGTACCGAGATTGCCGGCGCACTCGAACTTTCTGGAAAAGCCTTTGAACAGGGGAGTGAGTCGGGCAGTCGAGCCAGGACGGTGATACTGATCAGCGATGGTGAGGATCATGGTGAGAATGCTTTTGGTGCAGCCCAGACTTTAGCGGAAAAGGGCGTAAAGATCTTCACTCTGGGCATGGGCTTTGAAGGCTCGCCCATTCCCGCGGAAAACGGTTCTTTTCTTAGAAATGAGATGGGCCAGCTGGTCTTAAGTAAACCCGACCTCGACGGTTTGGCCAAAATTGCGGAAAAGGCTGGCGGCCGGCTCATATCGGCAGCCGAAAACCTTGATGATTTCTATAAACAGGAACTCAAACGGGGGGAGGACCTGCAAAGTACCCGGGAAAAAGTTTGGAAAGAACGGCATATGGCCTTGAGTTTATTAGCCTTGGTGTTTTTGGTGAGCGAACTTTTGATAAGTTCAAGGCCCCTGGCATAGGGACTTGCCACTTGGTCCATATGCCCTTAGTATGCCGCTTTAGGAGGTGCTATGAAAACAACACAAAATTCGACCAAAGCTAGGAATCAAAAGAACCCGAAGGAACTCATGGTCTGGTCGGTTATCCTTGCTGCTCTTCTCTTAATCTGTGTGGTGCTACTTTGGAATATTCGTAGCGGTCCCGAAAGTCATGTGCATCTGCCGGAAACAGCTTTTGAAAAAAAGGCAGCCCCTCAGCATGAAACCGCCTCCCTGACTTTACACTCGTCACATGCGCCTTATGCCGCGACCAAAGACCAGAATCCGCAGGCGGCCGATACCGAGCTGCAAAGAGCGATGGATCTCGTCAATCAAGGCCATTGGGAGCAGGCGGAACCTATTCTTTTAGCCCTCCTTGAAAAAAATCCCCAGGATGAAGGGGTGCTGCTTGAACTGGCTATGATTCAAATTCTCGAAAAGCATGAGCCGCAGGCCGCGGTGCCCTATCTTGAGGTGGCGATACGGGTCAATCCCAAAAATAATGCGGCCGTCGAGGAATTGCTCGGCGTCTATGAAGAGGGGCAGAACTGGGAACAGGCCGTGCGATTTTTTGAATCGATACCCGACAGTGATGGTCGGGCCATTATCAATTATGGCAAGGGCACCGCGCTCCTTTCGATGGGGCGCAATGGCGAAGCGATCGATGTCTTAAAACGGGCGGTTTATGAGGAGGATAATAAGGCCTTCACCGCTCGGGAAAGTCTGGCGACCGCCTATGAGAGCAACGGGCGCTGGGAAGAGGCCTCACGAGAATATGAGCAGGTTATCGCCGGACCCTACAAGCCGGAGCAGATTCGTCTCGCGACGATTGGTTTAGCGAAGGCGTACTCGGCTCAGAGACATTTCGCCCAAGCTCGCTCCATCCTCGAACCTATCCTGGAGTCTGATCCCAGGGATAAATACGCTGCAAGAGTCATGGAACAGATCGACAGGAGGGAAATCCATCAGTAGGCCAAAGCCTTGAGCCACTCTTTCTAAAAAGCAATGTTTTGAGCCAAGCCATTAAAAGACCTCGCATAATTTGTCAATTGTCCCCGGTCTGCCAGGCCGTGTCGGGATTTATCATGACTTCCCCTGGACCGACCCCTTTGAGAGTTCCCCTCTTTCCTTTACTATTAAGGAAGGATCATTTTCGATTTCTCACAGAGGTGGGTTGCCAATGGGTGCCAAAGCCGAAAAAGCTTCAAAAGTTTTGACCCTAGAAGAATTGGATCAGGCTTTTCTGAACATACTTGTCGATCAGTGTGAGTGGGCGACGGACGAGGCCAGGCAATGCACAGCAGCGATCTTCACCCTCACGTCGCGTTATATCAACCAGCCCGAGTTTGAGACGCTGCAGCAATTCTATGAGCTTTACTTTGGCTCCGGCGGAGCCATGGACGCTAAAAAGAATGCGATCAATGCCGAAGTCGATGATCTCGTCGCCCAGTTGCAGGCGCAGCAGGAACGAGGCGAGGAACTCATCTTGCCCGCCGAAGATGAAACTAAGAAAAAAGATCGTTTGAGCCTGTCGGCCGTACAAAAAAAGCTCGAAACCCTCATCACCTTTGATGGCGGGATCCGCAATCAAATCCTTCCAGCCTTGGCATCCATGCAAAGCGAGGACGCCGTCAGACAAAGAGTCGAGCACATAAGCTTCGGCTGGCGAACACTGATCGAGGCCTCGCAGAGCCAAGTCTCCAATAACGCGGATTGGACCACAATCGCCCGGACGATAGCTGCAAAAATGAGTTCAATTTTAGAATCGACCATTTACTACGAAAAAGTCCTGGGCGAAATTCCTCCTGAGGGGCTGAGCGAACAAAGTGTATTTTTAGAATTCTAGGAGCCATCTCATGAATGAAGCCCAATTGTTTGAAAGATTTCGTGAGTTCACCGCAATTTCCCTGCACTGGTGTGTCGAGGAAGCGGAAAAAGGCACGACGCTCGTCACCAATGCGATCGACAGTCTTCTCAATGACCTCGGCCGCGTTTCGCAGATGTCGGTGGAAAGTCTCAGAGCCCTGGAAAACCTGAAGAGCATGCTGCTCAAATTTGATAAAAATAATTATGATCAGCTCCAGAAAAGTCTGGCCATCCTCAGCAAGGAAAATGCTGAGGTTGACAGCTATATTCAGCCGATTCGTGAGGCCCTGCAGTACCAGGATCGCTTTCAGCAAAATCTCGAAAATGCCTTGAAGATGATCGATATTTGGAGAAAGCAGCGCGAAGAGATTATCCAAGGCGTGTCGGGCCCGGATCAGCTGCTGAGCTTTGGCAAATTACTGGCCAGCGCGACGACAATGAAGCGTGAGCGTGATGTTATTCGCAAGCATATCCCTGGAATGGCCAATGAACTGGAGCAGGTTCGGGTGGAAATGTTCTAAGGCCCCGAGTCGGGGGACGGTCTACTTTTCCATAGCCTGCGCGACTTTGTAGATCAGGCCGTAGCTGAGGCTTAGCTCCTCAGCGATGGCCCGGTAACTCAATCCCGCCTCCCGTTTTTCCAGCACCTTGATTCTAAGGTCAGCATCGATCTTGCTTGGTTGGCCGAGCTTGACCCCGCGCTCCCGGGCGGCTTTTAAACCGGCTTTGACCCTGACGACTATCGTCTGTCTTTCGATTTCAGCGATTTCGGCAAAGGCGGCCAGCATCGTCCTGCGAAAAGGATTCTCGTGACCGAGGTTGAGCACGGGCTGGGTGATTGATATAAATGCCACACCGAATTCATCGAGCGATAAGAGCGTTTTGATTGCGTCTGAGGCATTTCGGCTAAATCGATCCAGGCGGTAGACGAGGATGGTGTCGATTTTTTTTGCATAGGCGGCAGCCAAAAGATTTTTGTAGCCGGGGCGATTGAGATTATTGCCGCTGAGGCCTTCGTCGGAGAATACCATCGTGCGTTTTGGCTGTTTTTCAGGCTCGATTTTGCTCAGCCAGTTTTCAACCGCATGGCGTTGACTTGCGAGGTCCTGACGATCGGTTGAGACCCGGTAGTAGATCCCGACTGACTTCATAGGTTATCCTCTAAGGGCGGGGAATTTAAACATCAAGTATCGACGCTTCTATCTTATGCCTTTTAAAGGGTAGCTTCAAGGAAGTCAATCCATGCCGAAGTCCGGACCCAGCTCTTCATCGCCCTCTGCCAGCATAAAATCGATTGACTCGAAGAAGGCGATGTCCTTGGACAAATGCGCAAGCAGGACGGGTTGTCTCGCCCTTCCTCTCGCTTTTGCTTCCATCCTGCCGCTGCCGCTGATCGCTCAACCCTTCAAAGTCGATATCGGCCTCAGCAATCACCGGAAGGGGACATTGCAGCTGCTCACCCTTAAAGATGAGAAGCTACTTTCCTCAGTGGAACTTGGTAAGGAGCGGGCCTACGAGCTCGACTTTCCCGCCGAGGGACTTTATATTCTGCGCATAACCTTTAACGATAGAATCAGCTGGACCGAAACAGTCTATGTTCTTAACGAGAAGCCGCCGCAGGATGTCTTGATGCGCGCCAGCTGGGCGATACGGCCCGGCACGATGCGCACGGTGCTCAGGGTCCAGGATCCGGCGGGTGCGCTGGCCTATGGGGTATCGATTCGCGACAAGATATTTCTACGTTTACGGGGAAGTCCTCGTCTGGTACGAGTTTTTCAAGAGGATTACAGTGGCGTCAGCGGGCCTGCCAGCGAGGTGAACATTGGCAAGGTCACCGAGAGTGAAGCTAAGGAGGAGGTTCTCAATCTTGAGCCTGATAGGCAGGTCGACTCCAGGGAGTCTGACGACGACCAGGCGGTTTACGAGCCGAATTATAAGGGGCTTTTATCGGGGAAAGAAGACCGGAGCTGGCGACAAAAAGTGGTCGAACTTGCCAGCAGCCGACGCCTGCAGCCGCTTTACCGAAAGCATCGCGTCTATACCTGGCTGCGGATAATGCGCGAATCGTTTCGCGTGCAGCGCCACCCCGACAGTTATAAGGGGGAGGCGAGCCAGGGATTTGGGATGGGGCTTGGAGGCAACCTTGTCTTTAGGGATACGATGAGTCTGCAGATGGAGACCGATACCCATGGCACCAAAACGGAATATGAAAAAGGCGGCAGCAATCCACCCGCAGCGCAGCAAAAGCGGATCCATGCCCGGATCAGTCCACTCTTTGACGT
>CAXSGP010000110.1:5014-14202 GCA_964236955.1 uncultured Oligoflexus sp.
GCAGCCGATCGAAAAGGACAATGAGGCGAAATCCGACGTTGGACTCGCGCTGCGGTGGCAATACTTTGCCAAATCCCAGGGGGAGCTTCAGTTTCGTTTTATGAAGTCGCACAGTCGTGACCTTAGCCTCAACTGGATAGGGACGGCCTATAAGATCGCTACGGTGAATCCTATTTTTGGCCTTTATAACTATCACAGTGAATTCGCAACGACCGACGCCAAGGCGGCCTTTGAAGAAAGCGGCGTCCGCTTTGGTATCAGCCGAGAATTTTAAGGGCGGCGATCCCACGTGGTTTTGATCATTGGGTATTTCGCTTAGGGAAAGGGGCAAAGTTTGGTTATCGATTCGCATGAGTTCACCATCGCTCAAGAAAAAATTCCACGCGGTGAACGGCGTAAGGTCCTCCTTAAAATCGGCAAGCTCTACGACAACACGGAAATCAATATTCCGGTCGAAGTCATCCGTGGAAAGAAACCTGGTCCTGTGCTCTTTGTTTCTGCGGCTATTCATGGCGACGAGCTTAACGGCGTCGAGATCTGCAAGCGTCTGCTCGATTTGCGTCAGCTCAAAGACATACAGGGCACCCTGCTCGTCATTCCCATCGTCAATGTGTTTGGCTTTAACAGTCTCTCGCGCTACCTGCCGGATCGGCGCGATTTGAACCGTTCGTTTCCGGGTTCACCCCATGGGTCGCTCGCCTCGCGTCTGGCTCATATCTTTATGACCGAAGTCGTACGGAAATCGACGCATGGGATCGACCTGCATACGGGCGCCGTGCATCGGACCAATATGCCGCAAATCCGCGCGGAAACCGATGACCCGGAAACTCTGCGACTGGCTCATGCCTTTGGGATATCGGTCATCATCAAGTCAAACGTTCGCGATGGCTCGCTTCGCCAGTCAGGTCTTGAACACAAGCTACCGATGCTGCTCTTTGAAGGCGGTGAAGCCTTGCGATTTGAAGAGAGTGTGATCAAGGTGGCCCTCGATGGCATTCTTTCCGTTATGAATGAGATAGGCATGATCGATCAGCTGCGAAAGTCGCGGCGTCCCAAGGCTAAACCCTACATTGCCAAAAGCAGCTTTTGGATGCGGGCGACCCGTAGCGGCATCGTTCGCACGATCGGCCGGATCGGTCAACTTGTGCATAAAGATGAAGTTATTGCGATTATTTCCGATCCTTATGGTGATGAGATTGAAACCGTGGTGGCCCGGCTCGAGGGCATAATCATCGGCGCGCTGCTCTTGCCCGTGGTGCATGAAGGCGACGCACTCTTTCATATCGCGACTTTTGAAGACCCCGAGAAGGTCGAGGAAAGTCTCAGCGATTTTGATGATTATAATCTCTAGAAGGGGGCGGGGGTATGGGATTTCAAGGGGTCTAACCCCTTGAAACATTGAAAAAATTATTTACCCTGAGGAGTCAGGAAAATCTCAACACGACGGTTCGCGGCACGACCCTCTTCGGTTCCGTTATCAGCGACGGGCTGGTTAGGACCATAACCCACAGCCTTCAAACGTTTGTCGGCGACTCCCGATTTGCGCATAAAAGCTGCAACAGCCTGCGAGCGCTGTTCGGAAAGAATCTGGTTGGCCTGCTGATTGCCCTTATTGTCGGTGTGGCCGGATATTTCCACGTTCGTATTTTTGTACTCTTTGATAACGTCGGCGACGCTTACCAAGACATTGTTAAAGCCGGGGTTTATCGCAGCTTTTCCAGTCTCAAACGTTACATTGCCTGGCATATTTAGAATGATCTGATCGCCTTGACGAGTGACGCTCACGCCGCTCGACTTAAGCTTTTCGCGAAGCGTGGCCTCTTGCTTATCCATGTAGTTGCCGATGCCGCCGCCAACTGCAGCGCCAACTGCAGCCCCAGCAAGGCGGGCGTTTTGACGAGCGTTTTTGTTTCCTTTCACCTGGTTGCCGAGCACGACACCAGCCGCTGCTCCAGCAACCGCGCCGATCGTTGCATCGGAAACACCTTTATCACCCGTGTATGCGTTTTCAGTCTGACACGCAGTACCAGTCCAGGCAAGAATCAGTCCTACGCAAGCGAGTCTAAGCTTCATGATCAACTCCAAAAAATTTAATCCTCGTATTTCGGGGGATGGCCCCGAGCCTAAACCCCTTAACCAATCCAAGTTTTGGCTAATGTATTTATCGCCTCAAGATCCTAGCAGATAAGCATCGGGGACAACACAGTTATTTAGCCACTTTTAAGGTAAACGCCACAGCTTGAGAAAATCCTAAGAAATGCCGATGAGAGTTGAGAAAGCAAGGCCTAGGCAGAGGTTCCCCATGCGTTTGAAAGTTTACAGCTCCTTGGTGTTGGGCTGCCTTGTCCTGGTGATATCAGGAGCCTTGTTTCGAGGCCAGAAAGATCTCCAGACTGCTGTTTTTCAACTGCGAGCTGCGGCCCTGCTCGGTCGGGGCTATGATCGTTGGCGGGAGCTGGCGGAGGTCGGCCGCGAGCGCGCTCGCCTTTACGAACAGGCTATTGAAAAGGACCATCTGCATAAGGGCATGATAGTCAGTCGCCATAAAGCCGACGGTTCGGCTAGTGCGGTCTGCGATAGCCTCCTTTTTTCCAGTTTGCATTTCGTGGCTTTGAAAAAGCTTGGGGATAGAGACGGCGCGGACAAGGCCTGGAATGGCATCGTCAAGCAGGCCTATCAGGACGGGCGTTGGATTCGCCATCCCGATTGCAAAAGAAAATCAAGTTCGCGCGATATGATCGTCGGTCTTATGGCGGCTATAAGCCAGGAGCCGGCTGGCCATGAGCAGCAGTTTTCGCGCTTGCTTGGCATCATCCAGCGCACCGGGGGTTCCGTCGATGACGGTCCGTTTTATGTGAGCCGTCTCAGCCCGGGAATGGGGGAACTCCTGAAGCATATGGCCGCCAGTCGGGGCTGGCTGGAAAGCCAGCTTCCCACCCCGATTCGGGTTGGTTTCTCGACGGTTGAATTTGATACCTGGATCGCTGCTCCCGGGTTTCGTGCGCATCTTAATGCCCTCACTCTATGGATCGAACTCGAGCTGATGGAACGGCATCCCGAGCTTGAGATTCGCAGTCTCGGTGGCCTTATGGATGAGTTCTCGCCGGGTTGGGGGCCTTCGTTTGCCGCCCAACGCCGCGTCTGGGCGGCCAACGCACTCTATACGATCGATCCCGATAATATCTTTTTTGAATATCTGCAGCTGCGCACTGCCGGCGCTTTGACTTATTCGTCCAAAGCGCGTCTACTGAGCCGGCTGCTTGCGATGCCTCAGTTCCCCGTCACCCATTTGCCTCAGGACTGTGATCGCAAGGCCGACTACATGTGGCAAAGAAGTTCGGCTGAATACCAGGCGGAAGCCAAGTGCAGCGAAACCTTTCATGGCGTCGATTTTTTGTGGATGGTCGCCCTGCTCACCGAAGAGAGTCACAACCGCATGCTTAGCACCAGCAACTGAGGCGCCGGCATTAGAGCTTCTCGAAAGGCTCAGGATTTGCCAAAATAGGCACAGGGTCTGATGGCCAGGAGAGCCTTGATGAAACATGTTGGCGTTTATTATCGCGTATCAACCGATCGGCAGGATCTCGCGAGTCAGCAGTCGGCAGTCAAAGCCTTCTTAGAGGCCTTGCCCGAAGCGAAAAGACCGCTGAGTCTAACGGAATTCAAAGATCACGGTCGATCCGGATCCGACAGCCAGAGGAAGGCCTATCAAGCCCTGTTGAAGGCCGCCTTTGAACGCCGCATCGATACCATTCTCGTCTATCGTCTCGATCGCCTGTCGCGAAACGCGACCGAAGCGATACAGACCCTTTTGACACTCGATCAGGCCGGAGTGGGATTCATTTCGGTAACCCAGGCGGTGTTAAATCTTGGCCTGGAAAATCCCTTTCGTCGAACCATGCTGGCCGCATTTTCAGAAATAGCGGAAATCGAAAGGGATACCATCGTTGGCCGGGTCAAGCAGGGACTTGAAGCAGCCAAAAAAAAAGGGGTGAAACTTGGTCGTCCGAAGACCACAACAGCTGAACAACGGGAACAAAGCGCCGCCTTGAGGACGATGGGCATGACTTATGCAAACATCGCGCGGGAACTCGACCTGCCGCTGACGACCGTCAAGTATCTTTTAGCGCGGGCCAGGGGTTGACTTGAAGCCCGTGCCGCTGCGATTAACCTTGCCCTCAAACCGAGCGCCACAGCTCAGCGCGATCGGCCTCAGTCTACTCATCGTCAATGGACTCGCTGATCTCGGTGACGATATTTAAAAACATCCGGCGATCCTCTTTATTCCAGACTTCCAGCGCGCGGCTGAGATTAAAGGGACTCTCCTCTTCTTGTATGTGGAGAAGAAATTCGACCGTGTGGTCCTGTTCCTCCGTCAGGTTTTCATCCTCGTAGGCTGCAAATATTACGTCGAAAAGCTCGTCTGCATCCTTTTCTTTCGGTAGGTCGGAAAAACAGTTGAAACGAAGCACCTGTTCGGCAAAGAGTTCGGTATCGACTTCAATCTCGTCCTCCTCCTCCTCCTCGAATTCGTCTTCTTCATCGTCTTCGAAATCTTCATCATCGAGTAGAACTTCATTCAATTCTATGGACTTGGTCTTGTCTAGGTCGTTCATGAGCCGTCTCCAGAAGGTGGGCTAGGGATTGTGTTAAGTCTAACATTCCAGTCTTTGAAAAGCATGAAAAAAGCCAGGATTTAAACGTCATTTAAGCTTGGTAATGCGGAAGCACTGTTCAAGATACTGTCTACCCGCTACGGGTTAAATGGGCAAAGCGGCAAGCCCCTTTTCCTGCGCCTGGCGACGGATTTGAGAGCGGGGTCAAGCCCCTTGGTAGAGGCGACAGTAAACAGGAGCGGAGCGGCAATCAAGGGAAGACTGGCAGCGGTTGCCTCAAAGGGGCCGCGATCAAAAAATGTCCACTCTCATGGCTATTTTTTGGAGAATAGGGAAGGGGCGTGGTTCGAGTTCAGGGCTTGCATAAAGTTGACATGGGTACTGTCAATCAACTTTTGCTTATCACAAGCGATAGGATTTTTTCCGGAACGAAAAAATGTTTAAAGTCCAAATTTAAAGATTTACGGCTACTTTATAAGCACTTTAACCGAAGGGTGCAGGCCAGCAATAAACATGAGGCCTATAGCCCTCGGCACTATTGTGGGAAACTCTTAGGGTAGGGTTGTAGAAGACTCGCAATCGACCGGAGACAGGCTCTTGGGGATTTGCGATCCATCCTTACCAGGTTTTATGGGGTAAGGATGAACATAGCGATCGTCGGGGCATCGGGTTTTGTCGGCAAAGCTTTGATCAAATATCTTTTGGCCCATACCGAGCACCATCTGATCGCCATCAGTCGCAGCCGATTGACCTATGACTCGCCGCGCTTTGAGTGGCGAAACTGTGATCTTCATAATCTCCTGCAGGTCGAGCAGGTCCTCGAAGGCGTCGACGCTGCCGTCTATCTTGTCCATTCCATGCTGCCCGGCGCCCGGCTTAACCAGGGGACCTTTGCAGACTTCGATTTGAGTCTTGCCGATAACTTCGGCCGTGCCGCCCGTCTGCGCCGAATCCAACGCGTCATCTACCTCAGCGGTCTGATCCCCGAAGGCAGCGAACTGTCCGATCATTTGAAAAGCCGGCGGGAGGTTGAGGATGCCCTACGTTTTTATGTTCCCCTCGTCATCTGCCTTCGGGCCGGCATGATCATCGGTCCGGAAGGCTCGTCGTTTACTATCGTGGTGCGCCTGGTCGAACGTCTGCCCCTGATGCTTTGCCCTCGCTGGACCCTGCATAAAAGTCAGGCGCTCTATCTCGATGACGTCACGCAGATCATTGCCTCCTGTCTCGATGATGCCAAGCGCGACGGCCAAACCTTCGACCTGGGAGCCGAACCACCCATAACCTATGTAAATATGCTAAGGAAGACGGCGCAAATACTTAACAAAAAGACCTTGTTTGTAGCGTTACCAATGCTTTCGGTGCAACTTTCTAAACTTTGGGTGCGACTGGTCTCTAGTGCACCGAAAGACTTAGTGTATCCTTTAGTAGAGAGTCTGCGTGAGGCCATGCTTGTCAGGCCTTCGCATCGCTGGACGCAAAAGGGATTTGAGTTTACACCCTTTGAAGAAGCCCTCTGCAAAGTGGTAAGTCTGATGCGCAGCGACGATCATCCCCACGCCTTTCGGGTATGGCGGCTCAAGCAGAAAAGTGTGCGCTCGATACAAAGGCTCCACCTGCCTCGGGGGCGTGACGCAGCGTGGGTTGCTGAGCAGTATGTGGATTATCTGCCGAAGATTTTTCCCCTCTTGGTTAGAGTAGTTCGCCAAGGTTCGATCATTTATCTTAAAATGCGAGGGCTCCCTATCAATCTCTTAGTTCTGGACTACAGCATGGATCGATCCGCCTCGGATCGCCAACTCTTCTACGTACGGGGGGGCTTACTGTCAAACAGCGCAGGCGGTAAGGCCCGCCTAGAGCTGCGGGAAACCCTCGGGGGCACGGTCTGTCTCGCCGCTGTCCACGATTTTACCCCCCGTTTGCCATGGGTCCTTTATCGCCTCACTCAAGCCGTGATACATGCCTGGTTCATGGCCCGGCTTGGGCAATATATTCAGACGCTTAAGCCCGCACCCCTTCAGGCGCGGTCCGAGGCCCCAACTGCCGTTCCTGCAACATCTGAGCCGAGAGGTTAACCGTGCGCCCAAGTCTCGATCTTATTTGGATTCGTCAGGATCTTCGTCTTCACGACAATCCAGCCCTCTACTACGGGAGTGGAAGAAGCTGTCTTCTCCTCTTCACCCTTGGAGACTACACCGGTAGCGGCGAGCATACGAGCGAGTTGGCCAAGGCCTGGCTTCATGCCGCCCTTAAAAGCCTCAGCTCCGACCTTGATCACCGCTACAAGGCCAAGATCATCTATTATTCAGGTACCCTTTTGGAATTTCTCGACAGTGTAAAGCTGGTTGCCGATATCAAAAAGGTCCATTGGAATCATTCCTACACCCCTTCCGCTATCGAACGCGATACCCTCTATCAGGCTGCCCTTTCCGAGCGCGCTATCGAGGTTGAAACGCATACGGGTAACCTGTTGCATGAGCCCTGGGAGATTCAAAACAAAAATCATGCTTTTATCGAGCATTTTTCGCCGTTTCAAAGGCTTTATTATGATCAGCTGGCCCATCGCAGCAGTCTCGATTACCCGGCCCACGTCCGCAGCGAAGTGGTCAAAGGCATCAATTATGGATCGCTTAAAGACCTAAAATTAATCAGCAACCAAAAGCGTTATGATGATCTGCTCGACTACTGGGATATCTCGGAAAAGGCGGCGCGCGATCTGCTCAAGGCTTTCGTCAAGGATCGCCTCCAGCATTTTGAGGACAGCTGCGAAATCCCCTCGGTGCAGGCCACCTCCAAGCTGAGCCCCTATATTCTCAACGGCCAAATCTCGGTGCGGTGGATATGGGAGGTCTGCGAAACGCCGGGCGGCAGCGAGGAGACGCGCAGTTTTCTTAATCAACTCCTCTGGCGGGAATTTGCCTATTATTCGCTCTTTCATAATCCGCAGCTGCTCAATGAACCCTTTAGCAAAGACTTCACGCGCTTTCCCTGGCAGGTCGACCCGCTGAGACTCGAGGCTTGGAAAAACGGTCAGACCGGCTATCCGCTCATCGATGCCGGAATGCGTGAGCTACAGCAGACCGGCTGGATTCACAACCGCATCCGTCTCGTGGTCAGCTCCTTTCTAGTCAAAAATTTAGGAATCAGTTGGCAGGAGGGCGCCGCCTTTTTTCTCGATCATACGATCGATGCCGACCTGGCACTTAACACCATCAACTGGCAGTTGGTCACCGGCTGCGGCGTTGATGCCTATCCCTTCAGCCGTATCCTCAATCCTATCAACCAAGGTGAAAAATTTGATCCCGAAGGGATTTACGTCAGCCACTGGATTCCTGAACTCAAGCAGCTGCCCGAAAGGTGGATTCACCATCCCTGGGATGCGCCGGCCGAGGTCCTCAAGCGGGCAGCTGTGGTGTTAGGCGGTAACTATCCGAAACCTCTTGTCGATTTCCAAAGTTCGCGAACCTGGGCCCTCGACGCGTTTCATGCCATGAATGCGAGTGACGAGATTTACGGTACGGGTTGAGCCGTCGATTCTGCCAGAGGGACTGAAAAAGCTCAGAGAGACAACAAGCTTGACCTTGGTAGCGCGCTAGACTTGACGCTTGGGGCGGGCTAAGGCAAGGTTTTATAAGGGTTCGCTAGCCGGTGCCTATCCGTTAAATTAGGGAAATTTTAAAGCCCTTGGGCCAGGTTCCTTTCCGATCGCGCCTGCAGGTCCAGCAATTTTGACTTGCAAAGAAGGCGAGGCCTTTATAAGACCTTCCCTTGAACCTTCCTCGATAGAGGTGAGGAGCAATTTCCTTGATAACAGCGACGGTTTTAGAACCGTCGCTGTTTTTTTATGAGAGAGTCGATGCGCCTTCAACCAAAGGCTGGAATTCCCGTGATATGCGCGCCGACGATGAGTGAGTGAATGTCGTTGGTTTTTTTATAGGTTGAGACACTTTCCAGATTGCACATGTGTCGCATCGTTTTGTATTCGAGCATGATGCCGTTGGCCCCTAGGATGTCGCGGCACACCCGCGCCGATCGCAAAGCCATTTCGACATTGGCTTGTTTTGCCATACTGATCTGCGCAAAGTGCAGCGTCCCAGCCGCCTTCAACTGGCCCAGGCGTAGGGCCAAAAGCTGCGCCTGCGTGATGTCGGTGGCAATGGTGGCAAGCTTTTTTTGCACCAGCTGAAAGCTTGCCAAAGGCTTGGCAAAGAGGATGCGGTCTTTGGTGTAGGCGAGGGCTTCGGCAAAACAAGATTCCGCCGCTCCGATCGCCCCCCAGGCGATTCCATAACGGGCTTGCGACAGACAGGCCAACGCCGACTTTAAGCCCTCGCTTTTGGGGAGAAGGGCGGATTTAGCGAGGCGGACCTTATCAAAGTAAAGTTCCGAGGTGACCGAGGCCCGAAGCGACATCTTGCCTTTCATGCGCCTGGCTGTGACCCCCGGCGTATTCATGGGCACGATAAAGCCTCGCACCCCCGCCGGGGTCTTAGCCCAGACAACCGCCACATCAGCAAGATTGCCATTGGTTATCCACATCTTGGAACCATCGAGCTGCCAGTGATCGCCCTT
>CAXSGP010000111.1:0-14201 GCA_964236955.1 uncultured Oligoflexus sp.
CACGGCCTTTTACATGTGATTTCTTAGGGTTACTAGATCCAAAAAACTCACATCGTGAGGCCGTGGATGGCTAAGAATATTAGCTTATCACTCGTTTGCCGTCTTCTAAATATTCCTGAACGCCTAAAGATGCGGAACCATCAAATTGCACCTCGCCGAACTCAAAGTGATTTATCGGAAATGAGATTGGAAAAATTTAAAATCATAGGTTCTATCCTCATGAATTGGACTTAGGTCCTAGCCCATTAGTGCCAAGCAAAATAATGGGGCAAGTCTATGATGGGGAAAACATTCAAACATCGCTCCCACCAGATTCCGTCCTCATTGCAAAAAAATTTAGGAGAGTTGACCATAGAACCTTGGTCCTACGAGTGCTTTCAAGCCCCCACCCGTCTCAGACCAAATAGGGGCCGCGCCCATGATCAGGAACTCTGCACCATTTGCCGCTCAGATTGCGATTGGTATCCTAGGAAAATTACCGCCGGTATTAAAGCTTTGACTCAAAATACATCCCTTTTTCAAGTAGGTGAAAGCTCAAAGCAAAGCAATTTACTGCCCTACTGCATAACAGTCAGAGCCACCTGGAAGTGCGGCAACGGCCAAAATTCAGACACCCCGTAACCGCTTACAATCCTAAGGTTGACCACTTCCACCGGCAGCTCCATAAATTTGTCCGGTCGAAAAACTTGCATCATTAGCCGCAAGTTGCACATAGATCGAAGCCAGTTCCACGGGCTGACCAGGACGACCTAAAGCTGTGTCAGCACCAAATTTCATCAATTTCTCTTGTGTGGCACCACCACTAACCTGCAAAGGAGTCCAGACTGGTCCGGGGGCAACGCCATTGACACGAATTCCTTTCGGACCAAGTTGCTTTGCCAGGGACTTCACAAAGTTCATAGTAGCCGCTTTAGTCTGTGCATAATCATAGAGATCAGCAGACGGGTCATAGGCCTGGACCGATGTCGTCCCAATAATAGCGGAGCCAGCTGCCAGGTGTGGCAAGGCCGCCTTAATAATCCAAAAGGGAGCATAAATATTGGTCTTCATTGTCCAATCAAACTGCTCTGTCGAGATATCAAGGATCGATGCATGGGTCTGCTGCCGGGCAGCATTGCTCACCACAATATCGAGTCCTCCCAGGCCTTTTACTGCATTCTCAACCAAACGTTTACAAAATCCTTCATCGCGTAAGTCACCAGGAATAGCCAAACCGACCCTGCCCTCAGCTTTAATAAGATCGATGACTTCCCGAGCATCCGATTCTTCAGCTGGTAAATAATTGATTGCGACATCCGCACCTTCGCGCGCATAGGCAATCGCGGCCGCACGTCCCATTCCTGAGTCGCCCCCGGTGATCAACGCTTTGCGACCTTTGAGGCGACCTGACCCTCGATAGCTGGTCTCACCATGATCCGGTCGAGGCGTCATTTTACTGGCGAGACCGGGCCAGGGTTGGGATTGAGAAGGGAATGTGGGCTTAGGATATTTATCGATCGGATTTTGCAGAGCTTCGTCATCGGGTGGATGATTCGAATTGCCTGCCACTCCTGCATTTGCGCCTGCAGGTACGACGGCAGCTGCAACGAGACCAGCTCCGATGCCGCTGAGGATGCGTCGGCGCGAATAGGAGTTCCTATCATTTTTACTCATATGCTTGTCCTTTAATTGTTCCGGAACAGTTAGTATCGGGGCAATCCCTTGCTCTCTAAATATTCAAACCCAAACCTTTGCTCTCCCTGTTGAAAAATATTGCCTTTCACTTATGGAGTAGTTCCGAAGCTAAGAATATTCAAGTCAGGAACGGCAACAAAAAATTAAAATACCACCGCAGCTGTTGCTCCGATTGAGTTTCAATAAATTTTCATGAAATCGTTTTTGATAATCTGTAGAGGCGGTTCTTGAAAAATGCCCTGCTGAGAGTCGAACAGGATCAATTTCCGGCCAGAGGCAGCGCCTTTTTCGGTCGAATGGCCCGGTTGAAGGCGAGGCAATCAATCCGCTGATTCACGGCTTACAAATAGTCCGGTCCGAAAAAAAACGTTTCGAAAGCAGAGCCAAAATAATGAGAAATATTCCCGTGAGGGAATATCTTAGCAAGCTATTTCCATTTGCAATCTAGCGGTTAACTGTACTCATATCACCGTAACGCATCCCCGCAACTTTCCCGAAGGGAAACTGATTATCAATACGCGCAAGATCTTCGGCTGAGAGCTTGATCTCAAGCGCTTTGATATTTTCAAGCAAGCGCTCCCGCTTCGTCGTGCCAGGAATAGGGACAATATCGCCTCCCTGAGCCACAATCCACGCTAAAGCCAATTGCGCCGGCGTGACCTTGCGTTCTTTGGCAAGTGTTTCAATCTCCCGGACCAACTCCAGATTTCGGTAAAAATTCTCAGCTTGAAAGCGAGGGTTCGCCCGGCGATAATCGGTCTCGGGGATATCATCAGGTTTTTGAAAAGCACCCGTAAGAAATCCTCGTCCAAGTGGACTATAAGCAACAAAGCCTATACCGAGCTCGCGGACCGTATCAAGAATACTCTCCTCCGGCTCGCGGCTCCAAAGCGAATATTCCGTCTGCAGGGCGCTGATGGGATGAACCGTGTGGGCTCGACGAATAGTCGGAACCGCAGCCTCTGACAAACCGAGAAACCGCACCTTCCCTGCGGCAACCAGCTCAGACATTGCCCCGACGGTATCCTCGATCGGCACGGCAGGATCAACTCTATGCTGATAATAAAGGTCTATCGTATCGATTCCGAGCCGCTTTAGAGAAGCCTCACAGCATTGACGAACGTATTCGGGCTTGCCGTTGACGCCAAGAAACTTTCCATCCGCTGTTCGCTCATTGCCGAACTTGGTCGCGATCACCAGCTTTTCGCGCTGCCCTTTGATGGCTTTTCCAATCAGAACTTCATTTGTGAACGGTCCATACATATCTGCAGTGTCAAGAAAGGTCAGACCTTTATCGATCGCGAGGTGGATAGTCGCAATCGACTCGGCTTCCTCGCGCCCAGCATAAAAGTCCGACATTCCCATACACCCTAGACCGATACGCGAGACGACCAGACCTTGATCGCCAAGACTCATTTTTTCCATGCTGGCGGCCCTTTCTTTGAACATGCCTTGTTCGAGTTGGCCTCAAAACCAGAGCATCGTCAATCGCTTGAGCGCTCGGGACTCTCTCATTCGCTCGCCTAAGTGAACTCAAAGCCTTGAGCATTCACCACTCATGACCAAGCGGCAAATATTTAAGTGAATCGCCTCAAAGCAAATTTAGGCCCATAGTTACTTTGAATGTTACAGCTGTCTCTTCGTGATGGACTCTAAACGAAAAAAAGAGAATCCAATTGGACTCTCCCTCTTAAAAGCACATTTTTTAGACCTATCTATTTAAACCGATTATGAACGTTTTTCTTTACGCGGCTTGCCGGCAAAACCGCTGCCGCTCGAAACGCCTTCCGAGGGGTCAAAAGTCCTTTTGGGACGAAGCTTGCTCTTTTTCTCGCCATCCAAAGGCTTACGCGGGGCTTCTTCACGGGCAAAGGGCTTTGCGGCGGCTGCAATCTTAGGGCCGCGATAGTCTTTGCCCACGCTAGGAATTTCATCGTGCTTTACGATGCCACGTCCGCCTCCCTCGGCGCGTACTGGAGCAGGGCGACGGGGAAATTCACCGCGTTCCATGCTGCGGGGACGATCCCGTGACAGGCCACGATCTCTTGAAGGGCCGCCGCGATCCCGTTCCGCTCCACGCCTATCACCACTGCGAGGTCCACCCCGGTCACGACTTCCGCGATCACCGGAATCGACGAAGCCAAGGTTGGCAGGGGCCGCGCGCAGCTCAGCATCTTTGTCGTTGAAGATATCGGTGAAATTGAGGGCCAGGAATCGACCTGCGATTTCTTCCGGGCTCATGGTCGACAGTGCCAATTTCCACTCTTCGCTCATCGAATCGATCGCGCGGGAAAAGTTTTCCTGCTCCTGGAATTTCGCCAGGAAGGAAGCTACTTTCTTTGCACCCAGTTCGCGGCGGGTAGGAATAGTGCCTTCTTGCAGAACACTTTTGGTCAGACGTTCGATCTGACCGATCATGCCGCGCTGACGAGGAGCAATAAGACTCATCGCCACGCCGGACTTACCGCAACGGGCGGTACGACCAATACGATGAACATAACTATCGAGTTCACGGGGGATCGAATAGTTCATAACATGGGTCACGTCTTTTACGTCGAGACCCCGGGCAGCAACGTCAGTACAGATGAGGATCTTCACTTTACGTTCGCGGAAAGCTTTCATCGTGATTTCACGTGCGCTTTGAGTCTTGTCACCATGCAGTGAGTCAACCCGATAACCGCGATCCATCAGGTGCGATGTCAGGTCCGCAACCAGGGCTTTCGTCTGGCAGAAAACGAGACCGTAAAAATCGTCGACCGAATCGATCAGCTTACAGAGAACGTCCGGCTTACTCGATTCGTGGGTAACATAGAAAAGCTGTTCGATCGTCGTGGGAACCATTTCGGTCCGATTGACTTGAACCTGCTGGGGATCTTTCAGATAAGTGTCAGCAACGCGGCGAACATCAGGACTCATTGTTGCCGAGAAGAGCCAGGTATTGGCCTGACCGGCTGGAACACTGTCCAAAACTGCCATCAGGTCATCTTTAAAGCCCATGGAAATCATTTCATCGGCTTCATCAAGAACCAGAACCTGCAGTTTATCAAGGTTCAAGGTGCCCTGCCGGATATGATCACAGATACGGCCTGGGGTTCCGACAACGACCGACACACCGCGATGAAGACCACGATGCTGATCGTTGTAGCTTGCCCCACCATAGATGGGGAGTGCCGTTACGCCCAGATATTTACCAAGGAGGTTGACTTGATCGGTAACCTGCATTGCAAGTTCACGGGTCGGGCATAGGATCAGTCCTTGAACCGACCGCACAGCGGGATCAATCCGTTCCAGCAGAGGAATGGCAAAGGCCGCTGTTTTACCGGTTCCTGTCGCCGCAAGGCCAAGGAAGTCGGTGCTGTTGCCAAGTAGCAGGGGCAGAGCCTGCGCCTGGATCGGGCTTGGTGTTTCGTAGCCAAGATCTTGGATCGCACGAAGAACTTTGGGACTTAGATTTAATTCAGAAAATAATTGCAAGGGAATCTCATTTCGCTAAAGCGCTGAGTAGTCATTACGCGGCGCATTGGTAAAAGTGAAAACTAAGTGCGTGTCGAAAAGGAATAGCGTGCTGTGTGCTCTGCTAACATACTAAACCGACATATGCCACTTCATTTTCAAATGATGCGCGTTTGGCAGCTTACTTTTACCCGGATTGCCTTGAACAGCAAAATATGGGGGCGTGAATACTCAGAGCTTAAGCAGGTCTCTCTTATAGATGCGGAGAACGGTTGACGCAAGCCCTTAGACGAATATGTGAAAGAAAAGCTTGGGCCATTCCCATCCATGCTGTCTGAAATTACGAGAACTTAGGATCAACTAAGCCTAGTTTGGAAGCTGATGTTGGCTCCCTATAAAGATTTATCTCCCTAATTATATTCGGTTTTCGCGCAATGTCCAGTCAGCCCTATACTGCCATTTTTGTAGGCAGGGAATGAGTCAAAAACATTTGGGGACCATTATCTCGCAACTCTAAAATTATTGACTTCATTCAGGCCACCCTGTCACTCGGATTTTTTTAAATCGCGCCCTATTATTTTATTGGACATGCCACGATCCCATGCACCTTATCCTTTTACTCTCCCGATATTGATGACTTAGCCCAGTTCAGCTCCAACAAGCCGGCGTCATCAGGCGAGGAAATCAAAGTCCTAAAGAAAACACCAAGAAAAACCGATACGAAACAGTCCCCCCGGTGGAGGGTCAGCTGAGACGAGATCGGAGCCTGGGCTCGATCATGGCCACCATGGAGTCGATGCAGTGTGAAGTGCTTTTGGACTCAACATTTATCGCGCCGAAGAAAGTACAGCAATGAAGCCTTCCAAAATAACAATTTTAGTTCTTTTTTGCTTGCTGCCACTTGCCTGTAATAAAGCTCCGAGTCGGGTCGGGTTCAACTTTCACAAGGACAAGGATGCTGTAGCCTCCGGTCAGGATACTGACGGTGATGGTCTCCCTGATAAAGGTGGGAGTGGTGGCGACGGTGACGGCAATCCAACGGCTGCCGGTGCAGAATTATCTTTATCTACAACGGCCTTTCCTCGCCTTTCCCATCTCCAATGGGATAATTCGGTGCGCGATGTCCTTCTCCTCGATAAAAGTCCTGACCTTTCAAAAAACTTTTCGAGCGATCCTTCCGGATCAGTATTCAATAATAACTCGGCTCTTCTAAAAGTCTCGGCAAACCTATGGTCCGACTATCGGAACGCTGCGGAAACGATGGCGGAAACCATAGGTGCGAACGCCGAACTCGTGAAAAGGCTGCTGCCGCCCGACCTGCCTGCCGACCCGGACCAAAGGGGAAAAGCCATCGTCATTCCACTTTTGCGCCGGGCCTTTCGTCGGCCGCCCACGGCGGATGAAGTGAGCAAGCTTGTGGCCCTCTACAAAAATGGGTCCAAGTTCTCAAGCAATAAGGATTCGACAGCGGCGGGGCTTGAAGTGGTGATTACCGCAGTTCTCCAGGCACCAGCATTTTTATACCGCAGCGAGATTGGTGACGGTAGCGGCGGAGAAGACGTCCAACTTCAACCCTATGAACTCGCGTCGCGACTGTCCTATGCGGTATGGAACAGCATTCCTGACGAAGAACTCCTGAAAGCTGCGGAAGCAGGTGAGCTTTTAGAACCTGAAGGCCTGAAAAAACAAGTCCTCCGTCTCGTGGCAGACAAAAAAGGCGAGGAAGCCCTTAGCTTTTTTCATATGAAGGCGTTCAACGCTGAGAAATTCACACCTGGCAACAAAGACAAAAAACTTTTTCCCAATTGGCCAGGTGATCTGGGTGATACGTTTAAAAAAGAAGCCGAGCTCTTCTTTCGCGAGGCGGTCATCACTAAAAATGGCGGGCTAAAGGAAATTCTTACCGCACCTTATGCCTTCGTCAATGATAAAACCGCAGCTCTCTATGGTGTACAGGCACCAGCGGGCGGCGGTTTCACCAAGGTCGATTTAAATCCTACGCAGCGTGCCGGGCTCCTTACCCAGGTTGGCTTTCTAGCAAGCAAGGCTCATGAAAATGAGAACGATCCTATCCATAGAGGAACATATATGGTTGGAGAAATCTTTTGCACCACCCTGGCAGCTCCCCCGGTAACAGGTGTAGTCCCACCGGCCAGTGACAGCTTAAAGACACTCAGGGAACGTGTAACAGCCCTAACCACGACCGAAGGCAGCAGTTGCAAATCCTGTCATGGGCCGATGATCAATCCAGCCGGCTTCGCCTTTGAGACTTTCGATGCCACCGGTGCCGTCCGCGATATGGAAAATGGTGTTAAAATCAATGCGGCCGCGGAATATAGTTTCGGCAGCAACGGCGATGGCAAGATCAGTTACAATGGACCTATTGAATTTGTAAATGCGATTGTAACGAAGGTAACTCCCCATCTTTGTTACGTTACTAAGGCAGCTGAAATGCTCTATGGCCGACGGCCGGGAAAAGCCGAAAAGGCTTTGCTCCAAAGTCTCGCTCAGAAATCTCTAAAAGGGGCCTCAGCAAAAGAGTTATTTGCTGAAATACTTTTGGACCCCAGTATATTGGTTCGCGGCAATCATGAGGCAAACAAATGATACCAAGACGACGGTTTTTGATGGGTGCAGGCGGGTTGATATTTGCTTTACCCTTTCTTGAGAGTCTGGTTGGGCTCGATGGAATCGCCAGGGCAGATGACCTTGAAAAGGAGCCGGGGCGATATGCGGTCTTTTTCCGGTCCGCCCATGGGTTTGTCGGCAGCAAATTTTGGCCTTCTGCCAAGGGCCCGATAACGGATCAAACGCTTAGCGGCAGATCGCTTGCGGCACTTTCGCCCTATAAAAACAATCTCCTCGTCGTTGGCGGTATCTCCCACCCCTACGGAAGTGACGGCTGTGATCATAAATACGGTGGTATTCAAGCGCTCACCGGATCCAGGCCCTATCGGGGAGCCAACGAAGGTGTAAACCTGGCTCTTGCCACTGGGGAGTCGCTCGATTTCAGAATCCAAAGGACCCTGATGCCTGGTGTCGAGCCTCTTATCCTTACTTCCGGCAAACGCAATTCCGATCGCCTTGGCATTCAGGATTTCTTATCGTTTCGCGGCTCCAAGGATTTGGTTTCCGGGGAAATCAGCCCCTTTAACGCCTACAAGAAAATCTTTGGACTTGTTAATGGTGGACCGAGTGATGCGAAAATACTCCTTCGCAAAAGTGTCAACGATTATGTGAAGGACGGCATGAAGACTTTGCTGTCAAGCAGCAAACTGAGCGCTGCGGATACAGAACGTCTGCAACTTCACATGGCCGGCATTCGCGATACCGAGAAAAAAATCGGGATGCACTTATCCGATGAACGCATCGCGCAGATGGAAAAGGGCAGTAACGTCAATGACTATGAAAACAACACGATCGAAGTTCTGAAGATGCAACTTGATCTCATCGCTTTAGCAATTGCGGCGGGGGCCTTCCGTGCGATCACCCTGCAGATCGGGGCCGGCATCGATGCCACTCAGTATCTGATCAAAGGCCAACGTTTTGCAGGCGCTCATGCTATATCGCACCGAGTGGCAACACAGATGCCCTTTATGGATGGAGCGCCGTTAGCGGGCGCCGAAGACATGCACGTTCAACTTGATATCATGCATGCGGACCTTTTCAAGTACCTGCTCGACCGCTTGAGCAGCTATAAGTTCGGAAGTCAGACCCTGCTTGATTATGGGACCGTGATGTGGTTCAGCGAGATTGCGGACGGTCCCTCGCATAGTCATGACAACATCCCGCACATATTAGCGGGTAGCTGCGGTGGGTATTTAAAAACCGGCAATTACGTTGATGGCAACTGCTATGTAAACAAAATTTTGAACACCGTGGGCTCAGCCGTGGGTTTAAAGAATGGCAACGGTCCCCTGAATAATTTCGGGGATCAGGATCTTGTTGCCGAAAATAAGGATAACAAAGCGGCTGGTACTATTGCAGCGATGATCAAATAAAGACCTTCCCTGCAGTCGTAACTTTTAGAATTGAATTCTATAAATCAAAGAGCGCCTTCACCTGATAGATGAAGGCGCTCTTAAGCCTTTGAGCCTTGGCATGCACTAAGTCTTTATTTCAAAGGCTCCAGCATACCATTGGTATCATCATAGGCCTGATTCAAATCCAGATTATCCAGCACGAGTACACTATGAATGGAGGAAATGCGTTTTGCGTCCTGGTTCCACCACCATACGAGTTTACCTTCGGCATTGTATTCAATGACCTGCCTTCCATCTTTGCCGTGATTGCTTTCGTGGCCTTGCCAGTTCGTCATCAGGTAGTTGCCGTTGGGGAGGATGGAAAACTGCCCTGAATAGTTGGGATTAACAGCGGCGGCCTCACCGGCGCCCGGTCCACCAATGGTCTTTTTCAATGTCGATTTATTATCAAATATCATGAGGGTCTTACCGTGGCCGCTGGCAACGATCGTGTCGCCGTTCGGCAATCTGAGCGCCATGTGAGCAGGCCAATCATTGTTTTGGAGGCGCATCAGCTCTTTGCCGTCAGGAGTGATTTCCACCATCGCGTCTTTTCCGTCACTACCCGCTTGGGTCGTACCGACGAGAAAAGTCCCCGCCCGCGTGCGGCGAATCATCCGGCCGCCCTTGAGATCCTTAAAGACGTATTTATTCTTAATCTTTCTGTCTCCATCCACCTCAAGGACCACAGTGCCCTGGCTGCCATCCAGCCCTTCGCCCATCACCAGAGTATTGCCGTTCTTTAACCGCTGCACGGAACCTACAGCACCAAAACCCAGAACCGATTTCAAAATTTTACCGCTGGCGATGTCAACTTCATGATAACCACCCGGGCCCTCAAGGGTACCGACCAGAACCTTTCCGCTGCCTATAATCTGCAGATCGCGGGCCCCTCCTGGGATGTTTAGGTCCCAATCCTTCGACGGGTCATCGAGATTGACGAAGAGTATTTTTCGCAAGGGTTCATCGGCCATGATGAAGGCATGGGGATGACATTTTTCAGACTGGTCCACACAGGCTCTTGAGACCGGGACTTGAGGTTGATCGGCGCCTGGATCTTTGGGTGGAGAACTGGGTGCAGCACCGGGAACGGGAGCAGGTGTCGGTGAAGGTTTCGGACTGTTAACGGGTGCCGGTTCCCCTGGCACCGGGTCGCTGGGTGCCCCACCCTTCTCCGGTACCGTTCCGCCCGATTCCGAGCCTTCCTCGGTGGCCTCAGGCGTTTCATTGGCGCTATCGCCGGGAATTTTAGATCCGACTGTTTTCTTCGAAGGAATTTTTCCAACGCCCTCACTATGATTTAAATTCACAATAGCGGGCGGCTTGCTGCAGGCAAGCTGAAGGGTCAGAAAGCCTAACAGGACCATGGTAATGGGAACCACGGCAGGGGATTTAACGATGCATCGCTGCCAAGCGCTATTATTGAACATTAATTTTCCAATCTTTCACTATCGTCACGCAGTCCTGGATCGGAATTTACAAGGAAATCCTTGAGTAAAATTAACAGAGAGGTCTTTTACCTTTCAATCCGATAGTTTACATGCCTGGTGCCTTGCGGGTTTTATGGCTTGTCTGAAGATAGGTGTGGGGGTAAGTGTGAAGATAGGTGGGATTCTAAAACGCTTACATTTCTAGCCCTTCCATCCCTTGATTTATCGATAGTTTTGTAGCATCTTCCTCCTCTAGGCATCAAAGTAAGAGGTAAGCCGTGTCGCCAGAATTCTCGCTAGAATTTCATCCCGTCTTGATATTGCCCGAGGTCTACGAAATTCTCGATTTTACCAAGGCAAGCGACAGTCCGTGGCAGGCTGGGTCTGATTTTACGGTGGGCCGCTACAATGAAAAACGGGTCGGCCTCTATACGCACGAGCTTTTTCGTGGCCAGAGGGACAACCATATAGGCATCGACATCGGTGGCCCTGTTGGAACACCTGTTCATGCCTTCTATGAAGGTGAGATCTACCTCATCGGCGACAATGACAGGCCCGGCGATTATGGTGCAACGTTGATCACTCGGCACTTATTAAACGCTGTGGAAATCTACGCCCTCTATGGGCATCTCAGTCGAAAATCTCTCGATAAGAAAGTGGGTCAGCCAATCGGAAGCGGAGAGATCATAGGCTGGTTGGGTGAAGCTTCGGAAAACGGCGGATGGCCACCGCATGTTCACTTTCAACTGAGCCTCGTGGCCCCTGAAAGAGCGGATATGCCAGGTGCTGTAAGCGATGAAGACCTGGAGGCGGCCCTGAAACTATATCCAGATCCCCGCCTGGTACTGGGACCGCTCTATGGGTCTTAAGCTCTCTAGAGCCAGTGAATTCGCTTCATAGATCCCGCTTGAAACGAATGAACGACACATCCCTCTTCCGGGGAAAAATATGGTTATGGTGAGTTGTTTAAGCTTTTTTAAGGAATCCAGACTTTTCAGCTCCAGATCAGACGGAACCATTTGCTTCCATGGCCAGTCTAGCCACTTCTCGATTACAAAAGCCAGGGTTTCCCGCCGCACGGGTTTGGAAAGATAATCGTTTATTCCGGCATTGAGACAACGTTCAAGATCACCCTTCATCGCGCAGGCCGTCATCGCCACTATCAGCAGCTGCGGATTGATAATGCGTGGGCTCGACCGAATAGGAGCGTCAGGTCCAGCATCCGCTCACCGCCCTAGGAATCAGCCTTTGCCCTATAAAAACTATCCCAGCCAAACATTTGCAAGGTGCCGTTTAGCTCAGTAAGGCTTGGCTCGACCCCGGGATAGAGGACAGTAAACGCCTTGAGGCAGGCTAAAGTCAATTCTTCAGGACTGGTAAACTGCGCGGGAAAAATATTCGTCAGAAAAAAGAGTGACGGTAGACCCGCACTAAAAAATGCATAATCGATAGAGGCTTTCACTTCGTCCAGACTGAGCTCTAAAGGATATTGTGTGATCCAGCTTAGCCGCTCCTTATAGGCGATCTCGTAGCCATCGTTGACGTGAGCCTCCGTAGTTTCGTCCCGTAAAAGTTCCAAATCTGATACTTCGACTAGATTATTCGGATAAACCCGAATGGCTTTATCACCCACCAAACAGGAATAGCCCCTATCCACAGATCTTATTGTTAAGCTTTTTTTGGCAAAACGCAGGGTATGCTCACCCTTCTCATTTTCAACCCGCTTGGATTCCACTGTCATGGTCCGGCTCCCCTCTTCCGATCTTTGACCTTAAACGAAGCCTATCCCCTGGAGGTGAACTCCGTATCACAACTTATCCTCGATGGGAAGGTGACTCATAAATTTTGCAGCCGACCTTTTCCAGAAGCTCGACTCTGGTTCATTATCGACGGAAATTTGTATGCCGTCTTTTAGGCCATTCCAGACGACTTCTTTGTCACTGTCCTGGCAGGGAGAGTCTGGGCAGCTACGAACGACTCGCCAACTCGATTCCCCTCCCATCCCTTTGCTGACAAAGCTCGCGATTATTTTAGCCAGCTCCTTGCTGTGAATCATCATACCGCTTTCGGTATTGAGTTTGATGGAACGGGCATCGAGATTCATGCTGCCGATGAAAACATATTCATTATCGATGACAAAGGTCTTGCTATGAAGACCGGCACGACTTGCGTACATGCCGCCGCCGCCTGTTTTCACTCGCACCTTACTCATGCGCCATTCGTAGAGGTCGGCACCGGTATCCAGGATAGCGTCCCGCTTTTTCATATACCCTGCATGGGCCAGCATCACATCGTTGGATTGCAGGGAGTTGGTGAGAACCTTTATCCTGACTCCCTCGGAGCCGAGATCCCGGAAAATATGGAGCAGCTTTTCCGTCGGAATAAAATAAGCTGATTCAATCAGTAACTCCTCCTTGGGCATCGGCCATTTCATTATCTTATCTTCTAAACCCTTGCCTTGTTCAGGCTCCAGCTGCGGAGCATCAGCCATCGCCTGAGCAGGTGCCCAGATCAATGATTTGCCAAATTCAGTGATTCTGCCCAGGGTCAGCGCCGTCGAGGGAATATCAGAAAAAATAGCCTCGGATTTTGAGGCCTTCGTAATGTGAAGGGCTGCCCTTATCTTTTGCCATTCCTCGCCAGTGGCCTCCCTCACGGTTTCGCCTTTCGCATGGAGACCGAATACCAGGGGACTATTCCAATAGTCGTCAAAAATTTCGCCAAGTTGAACGGCAACCGGTCCTGCCGTTAGAACATCCAGATCACGAAAACTTTTGTCCTTCTTAAGATCAAAATATTCGTCGCCAATATTTCGACCGCCGATGACCGCATAGCTACTGTCGGCGATCAGGACCTTATTGTGCATCCGGCGATTCATCTGATTAAAGTCGAAAACGAGTTGAAGATTGCGGGTGACCCTGGAGAGGCCTACGCCATCTGATGAGGACGGATTGAAGAGGCGAATCTCGATCTGCGGATGCCGGTCGAGAGCGGCAAGAAACTCGCGATCCTCACCAAGGTTGATATCGTCGAGAAGGAGCCGCACTCTCACGCCACGCTCCGCGGCATCAAGAAGACTCGATAGCAAGGCGAGACCGGTTTTATCACGGTGCCAGATGTAATACTGCAGATCGAGACTGGTCACAGCGGTTTTTGTTAAAGCCGCGCGAGCATCATAGGCATCAGAGCCCGCAATCAGCGGCAGAAAGCCAGATCGTCCTTGATGAGGGACTATGGATTGCGCAAGGGGCGACTGCGCGGATGGCGGCAAGACCTGCGAATGAGGGAGATCATTGGCCAGCGAATAGCTGACACAGGCAAGGGGAAGAGCCAGGGGAAGTAAAAGCAAAAAGAAATAGAGCTTGTTCATTCGATCTCGATATTGGTTGAGGAGCCGCTTTTACAGATAATTTGCCGTAATTCTACATACATGATATTATGGTTCAGCCTTTTCCTGCCCATAGTAATCAAGATGGTTGATTATGACTACAAAGCTTTCCTGGCCTTGAGTCTAACCCTCACTAATCTATTCAATTTATTATAATCTACAGCTTTCAAAAAAATGACTAGGGGCTGTTGACGTTTGAGATAAGTGATTGAAAAATACAGGCAAACTCGTATT
>CAXSGP010000112.1:0-14027 GCA_964236955.1 uncultured Oligoflexus sp.
ATTGACGTTCGCACTTGGTTTTTTGCGTATTCTATTCAGTTTTCAAAGAGCTTTTGTTTCGAAGGTCTTTTTAGTTCAGCAAGATTCTTTTTTCAAGAAAAATTTTTGTTTTCTTTACTTCGTTTCTTTCTGTTCTTCGCGTCGCCCCGATGAGATGGTTTATACGGATTCGAATTCGAATCGTCAACCAAGCTTTTGCAATTTCTCAATTTTTCTTTCGATTTCTTCAGCATTAAATTCAAGCGACTAAATTGCCTTACGCAAAGTAAGAATGCAGTCTGTACCCGTGTTTTGGAAAAAGCGCGAATACTAGCGGTTTTAGCTTAAGCTTCTCACCAGCTTTGCCGACCTTAGTTTAAGCGGGCGGTTGCTTGGTATGGCAACTCCATTACACGCAGACAAAGGTGACAGAAAATGATTAGCCAGAAGTTTCGCTCTAAAATGGGGATGCCGCGCGTTCTTATCGTTGATGATGAAGTTCAACTTGCCGAAATATATAGAGCGGTCCTGCAAAGTGCCGGCGCAAAGGTTAAAGTGGCTTACGATGCTGCTGATGCCGCCGACCTTATTCAAAGCTTTCATCCTGATGTCATAGTCTCCGATATACGAATGCCCGAAGTCAGAGGTGATGAATTGTTAGTTGCCTTATCTTCCTATGATCCCGATTTACCTGTCATTTTGGTCACAGGAATGGATCGCGCCAAAATCGCAATTCCCAAAGAGAGTCAAAACCTCTTTCACCTTCTGCATAAGCCCGTCGAATATGATCAGTTGATACGCGCGGTCCAGAGCGCTTTCAGTCTGGTTGAATCCAAGAAGCTCAACGAAGTGCTGCTTCGTGCGTCGCATGCGCGTTCTGGATCTCCACTTTCCTATGACGATTGGAAGGAAACCGAAACCAATTCCCTGCTTCAGGCTTCTGTGCAGCGCGCCTCCTAAGGGGGGCTCCGACCCCCTTTTTCCCAGGCTGTTCCCGCTAGCGATCCTCCCTATTTTCCTATAGATTACCGCCTCGTTCTCAATTCAATCGATGCGGATGAAATTCATGTCAGATAAACAAGTAATCTATTCCATGGTCGATGTATCTAAGACACACGGCCAAAAGACCGTCCTAAAAAACATCTACCTCTCGTATTTTTACGGGGCCAAAATCGGCGTTTTGGGCGCCAACGGCTCTGGAAAAAGTTCTCTTTTAAAAATTTTAGCGGGCGTCGACGAGAGCTTTACCGGTGAAACTCACATCTCCGAAGGCTACACTGTCGGCTATCTCGCCCAGGAGCCTCATCTCGAAGCCGGTAAAACCGTCAAAGAGATCGTTCAGGAAGGGGCGGCCGCCACGGTTGCCCTCTTAAAAGAATTTGAAGAGATCAATTTGAAGTTTGGCGAGGATTTGACTCCCGATCAAATGGATGCGTTGATCACCCGTCAGGGCGAAGTTCAGGATTTGCTGGACCGCACCGATGCATGGACCCTCGATGATCGACTCGAATTTGCAATGAATGCACTCGATTGTCCGGCCGGCGATGCAATTGTAGACCATCTATCGGGAGGGGAGCGCCGGCGCGTGGCGCTCTGTCGATTGCTTTTGCAGAAACCCGACATTCTTCTCCTGGATGAACCGACCAACCATCTGGATGCTGAATCGGTTCGCTGGCTCGAAAAACATCTCCAGGAATACAAAGGCACTATCATTGCCGTTACTCATGACCGGTATTTCCTCGACAATGTCGCGGGCTGGATCCTGGAACTCGATCGCGGTCAGGGAATTCCCTGGAAAGGTAATTATACATCGTGGCTCGAGCAAAAAGAGAAACGTCTTGAGCAGGAAGAAAAGGGCGAAAACAAACGCCGCAAATATCTGCAGCAGGAACTCGAATGGGTGCGAATGGCTCCCAAGGCTCGACAAGCGAAGAATAAAGCACGAATTTCGGCATACGAAAAACTCTTTAATGAAGAGTCGCGCGGTCAGGACAAGGATCTTCAGATCTATATTCCGCCCGGCCCCCGATTGGGTGACATCGTCATCGAAGCCTCCCATGTGGAAAAAGCTTTCGGCGGTAAGGTTCTTTTCAAAGACCTTAACTTCAAACTTCCCGCGGGCGGAATCGTCGGCATCATTGGGCCCAACGGTGTTGGTAAGACGACGCTGTTCCGTATGATCGCCAAGATCGCCGAACCCGATGCGGGATCCTTCACCGTGGGGCAGACCGCGGTCGTGGGCTACATGGAACAGTCGCGTCTGGGTCTTGATCCTGAGAAGTCCATTTACGAAGCTGTTTCACAGGGCGCTGACAACGTTCTGCTCGGCAAACAGGAAGTCAACGCCCGTGCTTACGTGAGTCGCTTCAACTTCAACGGTCAGGATCAGCAGAAGAAAGTCGGTGATCTGAGCGGTGGCGAGAGAAACCGTATCCAGCTCGCTTTGCTCTGTAAATCAGGGGCCAACGTTCTTCTGCTCGATGAGCCTACCAACGACCTCGACATCACCACGATGCGGGCTCTTGAAGAAGCACTTCTCAGTTTTGCCGGTTGTGCCGTGGTCATTAGCCATGATCGCTGGTTCCTCGACCGTATCGCCAGTCATATCCTCGCCTTTGAAGGTGATGGTGAAGTCTATTGGTACGAAGGCAATTTCTCGGACTTTGAAGAGGATCGCAAAAGGCGCCTCGGTTCCGACGCTGATGTTCCTAAACGTGTGCGTCACGCCCGTTTGGAACGCTAATATACGAAAAAAGGTTGATATCAATGAGCAAGGCGCAGCAAAACGCAATAAGCCCGACCCGGACCGAAGATTATCCAGAATGGTATCAGCAGGTCATCAAAGCCGCCGACATGGCGGAAAATTCGTCCGTCCGCGGCTGCATGGTGATCAAGCCTTGGGGTTTTGCGATCTGGGAGAACATGCAAAAGGTTCTCGACGGCAAGTTCAAGGAAACCGGGCATGAAAATGCTTATTTTCCCTTGTTTATACCTTTGAGTTTGATGGAGAAGGAGGCGCAGCACGTCGAAGGTTTTGCCAAAGAATGTGCTGTTGTCACTCACCATCGATTGGAAGCCGCTCCGAACGGAACGCTGGTTCCTGCCGGAAAACTTGACGAACCACTGGTGATTCGCCCGACTTCGGAAATGATCATCGGCCAAGTCTATTCGAAATGGGTTCAGTCTTATCGCGACCTGCCGATCCTTATCAATCAGTGGGCCAACGTGGTTCGCTGGGAGATGCGGACCCGTATGTTTCTTCGCACCACTGAATTCCTTTGGCAGGAAGGACATACTGTCCATGCCACTGCGGAGGAAGCGGTGGAAGAAACCCGGCGCATGCTCGACGTTTACGAAGACTTTGCCAGGGACTTCATGGCAATGCCTGTCGTCAAAGGTGAAAAGGCTCCGCACGAGCGTTTTCCGGGCGCGGTTGATACCTATACAATTGAAGCGATGATGCAGGACCGTAAGGCTCTGCAGGCAGGTACCTCGCATTTCCTTGGACAGAATTTTGCCAAGGCGATGAACATTCATTTTCAAAATGAAAAAGGTGACGACGTCCATGCCTGGACCACATCGTGGGGCGTTTCCACCCGCCTGGTCGGTGCTTTGATCATGACTCATGCGGATGATGATGGTTTGGTCCTGCCACCCCGTCTGGCGCCTAAGCATGTTGTGATTATGCCTATTTTTAAGACCGATGAAGAAAAAGCCAAGGTCCTTGACTACTGCCGGGCCTTGGAAAAAGAGATCACCGGTATCCCCTACGCGGGCGAAGCGATTCGGGTGGCGATCGATGCCCGCGATCTTCGTGGTGGTGAGAAGGCCTGGCAGCATATCAAGAAGGGGGTGCCCGTTCGGGTCGAAGTGGGCCCTCGTGATATAGGCTCCGATTCTGTTTTCGTAGGCCTGAGGACGCAGTCGCCCAAAGATAAAAAAGCCGTGGCCCGGAGTGAGTTTGTCAAAAACCTGGCCCAAACGCTCGCGGCTATGCAGCAGGCTCTTTATGATAAGGCCTTGGCCTTCCAAAAAGAGCATACCCTGAGGATCGACAGCCTCGATGACCTCAAAGCCTACTTCACGCCAACGAGTAAAAACGAAGAGAAGCAGGAAGCTCACGGCGGCTTTGCCCTGGTTCACTGGGTCGAAGACGCTGAGACCGAAAAGCTTCTCAAGGAAATGAAGATCACGCATCGCTGCATTCCACTGGAAGGTCCAGCGGAAGAAGGCAAGTGTATCTTTACGGGCAAACCCAGCAGCAAACGTTCAATCCTGGCTAAATCCTATTGATGGCGCGAAGCCCTTCATGAGAAGGGCTTTGTCCTTTAGCGCAAGATGGTCTTGAGCAAAAAAAGTCTGACACGCGAAGGGATTTTTGTTAAAATTTCGAAAGTTTCAAAGCCAACATCAGCTGCTTTGCTCACATTGAATACCTGGTTCTCATCTCCTCGCGAATTGCCTTGGCAATCTTCATATGACCCCGTACGCTCAAGTGAAAACAATCGTTGCCAATATCCTCTGCAGCAAACATCAAGGTCGACGGCGCGTTTAATTGATGAACCCGATAGGCTGGATTAACAGTATCCAGCTCCTTAACCAGATCGATTAGTCCTTCGCGGTAACTGGCCAACGCATTAGAGACGGGCATAAGATCCTCGAGCGTGCCTGTCTTATGATAGGCAAATAAGCTTGGGCAAAGCCCGTAGGGTCCACCCTGAAATATCTGCGAAAGAATCGCCCGCATACCAAGGCTGCTGGCATCGTCGGTCTGTTTGCTGATAAAGCCCTTATTCACCTCGTCGGATTGAAGCTCACGACAGCTGTGCTCGGCGCCAAAGGCGGGGATTCTTTTACTTAGAATCTCGGGAGATGTGGCAAGCTGTGAAACACCCAATGGATCCATTAGCCAGATATGGGTGATGCCGCCATTGAGTTTGGGTCTGGCGTTTTTGATGAGATAGCGCACGGCCGTGCCGATGTTCTGGGTATACTCATCGCGAGTCGTGATCAGGGCCGGATCCGCGGCACAGATGTCATTCCCGGTGAAAAAAATAAAGACCTGATCAAGACTCTGGTCCTTGGCGTTATCGAGGATGCGGTCGACCTGCTGCCGGGCCTGAAAGGACTTTTCGCCATCCCGCGCGGCAATGAGGATGGTATCGCCATGAAAGCGGCTCAGGAGATAGCCCCATGAGTATTCTTCCATATCTAAATATTGGGTCGACATCGAGGTCACAAAGTTATTGAAGATCCAGACCAGGGGATGGGTAAATTCGCGCGGAGAGAGCCCCAAGCGCTGAGGGGGTGTAAGGGGAGGCGTTATGCCTTCACGGCTCAGGAAATCGCGGGTAGCCGGGTCTATATCGAGTTTTTGCTGACCGTTGAATACCGTTTCCATCTTTTCTATATCGAAGGCCAAAGCGCTGTGACTGGCGCCACCGGTGCTGATGCTGTCGCCTATGACCGCTATCGTTCCCGCTCGTAACGGGCTCGGACTTAGACTTAGAGCACCCGATAAGACCAAACCTACAGAAATCACTTTAAGCATCAACCGTACCCTCAGCTAAGTAATCACAGGCGGTAGCCAGAGACCGTTGTGAAGGGGCATACTATAGGGATCAAATGGTTTTGAAAAGCGCGCTTAAATTTTCAGGCTGGAGCTCGAGTTTGGGAGGCGCTGGAGCTTCGGCCTTCGTTTGTCACGTCATTTCGATAAGATTTCGCAAATTCATGCCATTTTTATCGTCATAATTTTTAATGTCAGTCATAAATGCTTTTCGATTTTATAAAGCAGTCCCCCCAAATAACTATAGCGAATAAACACAGTATGCATGTATATATGACATGGATAGGGTCATTTTTGCTAAATGGCATACGGGTGAAATGAAGCAAAGGCAATAGTTTCATCGTTTTATCATAATTCTCAGTGACTATGTCAGATCGATAGTCTTGGAGGAATCTTCTCAGGGTGATCAAATGCCAACGAGATGCTCTGAGATTAATTTATTTTTCTGCAGCTAAAAGTTGACCTGTTGGCCAGTTTTCGATTGAATAGGGAAAATTCGAGTGGCCATGAATTCGAACAGAATCAGGAATAGGGACTTGGAGGAAGTGCAATGGAGATCCAGAGCGAGCAGCAGTATAAAAGGTTGCGTATGCTAGATATCGACGATCTTATTCTCCTGCAGCATCTGCTCAAAGGAGGACGACCGTCAACAGGTGCTGCACTCTTGGGATTGACTCCCCCGGCAGTGAGTCACCGGCTTCGCAAGATTGAGGATGTTTTCGAGATCAAGCTGTTTGATCGAATCGGTTCCAAACTCAGTCTCAATATCGCCGGTCGTGCTCTGTCTGAAAAAGCTGATCGGGCTCTCCTGCTCATGCTGTAAAAGATTCTTTTATTAAAAGGGTAAAGCCTGGATGGAGCGAAAGGCTTGCTGACTTTCGATCACATCTCTAGTCTTGCTTTCTCAAATGTGACTGTGAAGGTATTGAATTTTCGCTCGTCCACGAGCTCTTGAGTCACCCGAGTTATTTTGGACTCAAATTTTCGACCGATCTCTTGAACCAAGTGATCAATTTCCCCTATCGGCCCTTCGACATGCATTTCCACGCGACCATCCGATAGATTCATCACGTAGCCTGAGACCTTAAAAGCGCTCGCCATGGTTTCGGTAATGCGCCGAAAGCCCACACCTTGAACATGCCCCTCGTAACAGTATCGCCTGGCTATTGTTCGAGACATCTTCGTGACCTTTCCCATCGCATGCCTTCCTATTCCCATTTGATGTCGGTAGAATAACACGATTATTCTGAGAATTGCCAAAGAGAGACAGATTTTTAAAGAGGCCTCACCCTACAACTGTATTCCTTGAACGGATATTTAATATATTCGGTGCAACCATCGATCGCAGGAAATCGAATTACCCTATAGGGACCTGTACTTATCAATAATTCACGGCGGCGAAGCTTTCTTTTTAGCGCACTATTGCTCGCTCTATTTGCAAAATAAAAATTTAAAGTGAAATTTCCGAAACTCTGCGGTGAAGACGAGGGAAATAAACCCACTCAAAAATACTATCAGCGTCAGCTTTCCTGGCCCGGGTAGTGTTTTCAGATGAACTACCACCACCGTCGCTGGCTTCCCCTGGCCGTTCTTTCCTTAATCGTCCCGGGCCCAGCTACTTCTGCTGATGGTCTAAGCCCGGTAAAACGCCGGGCATTTTCCGCCCGGCAAAGAAATGTCATAAGTTCTTCAATTCTTGGCAAAAAATGCCGATAGCAAAGAAGACGCCGACGCTTGGGGGACTTAAGATCATGGGCGCTAAAAAATTCTCGCCGGTTGAGAAAGCGGCTATCATCGTCGCCAGTCTGGGTGAAGACCTGGCGCCCCAGGTCTTTCGGCAAATGAAAAGCGATGAGCTTGGCAAAATCGCGCGCTCTTTGAATAATCTTGGCCGTCTTGAGCTGGCCGAAATCGAAGAGGTCTTGAGTGAATTCCTGGAAATCCTCAAGTCCCCAAAGGTCAAATTCCTAGACGCCAAAGCCTTCGTCGACCGCATGGCGACCAAATCCGGGAACTATGGGCAGCCGCTGGCGGACAGCTTTGGAGCGGGCGACTATACGATGCGGGTGTTCGGTCAGACCCGGCCTGAGCTACTCTATCGTGTCATCGACCAGGATCAACCCCAGACCATTGCGTTGATCCTCTCGCACGCGCCACCGGTGTTTGCCGCAAAGCTTTTGAAGATCTGTCCCGAACGTCTGCGCCTCGATGTTTTGATTCGCATGGCTCGGCTTCAGAATGTGGACCCGGTGCTTATTCAGGAAATTGATGAGCATCTGATAAAGGAACTCGAAAAATCAGGTCACAACGCATCGCAGAAAATAGGCGGCATTAAAAAGGTAGCGGATATTCTCAATGCCTTAAATCAAGAGGCCCCCGAACTCCTGGCCAGGCTTTCGGTACGGGACCCCAAATTGTCCACCGCTATCCAACAGGAAATGTTTATCTTTGCCGACCTCCTCAAGATCGAAGGTAAAGGCATGCAGGAGATCATCAAAGCTATGAAAAGGGAAACTTTGATCCTGGCTTTGCGGGGAGCAAGTCCGGCGATGCTCAATAAGTTCGTGGCTGGCATGTCGGGTCGGTCGGCGGAGATGTTTCGCGAGGATTTGGAAGCACTGGGCGCCCAGAAGAAAAGCGATGTCATGAAGGCCCGCACTTTAGTCCTGGAGCTGACGAGCCAGCTGATCGAGAGCGGTAAGATTCAGATGGCTGCTGAAAGCGATACTTACCTATGAAAGCCGGGTAAATTTCACGTCGAAGGTATATCGAAACTCACACAACGGATATGCTGCCCGCCCTGAGTAAAACTCATAATACCATTCATGTGCTGAGCCCCTACGCCTTTTTCAAAGGCATGAAAAGACTTTGAATCAGCCAGCAAAACAAAGCCAAAGCGATGCTGATCCCTTGCGAAGGCGCTGTGCAACCATTTACCAAGTTTGAAATAGAGTTCGGGGGTGTCCTCATCGAGGCGCAGACCGTAAGGCGGATTCATGGGAATGTAGATCTTTTTGGGTTCGGGCGGACAGGTGTCGAGTTCGAAATCGGAGACCCTACATTCCCACGGAGCGCTGTGAGCGGGCCACTTCGTCAAGGCATAGTCGAGATTGGCCTTTAGAATGGCATTGCCTTTATTATCCCATTCGATCGCCCGCGCCGGGAGAGCGTCGAGTGGTTTTGCGGCAAGTTTGGATTTGATGAAGTTCCAGCTGCTCAAGGGGAATTCAGGCATCGACTCGAGACTCGTAAAGGGTCGCCATAGATCGAGTGCGGGACGATGCGCGTAGAGCCATGATTCCATCAGCATCGTGCCACTGCCGGCAAAGGGCACATAGATAAAGTCGACCTCTTCTCGGCCCCAGCTCCAGCGAATCGCTGCTGCCGCCAGGTGCTCCTGCAAAGGGGCTGGATGGGAATAATCGACCTTATAGTTACGCTTGTAAAGCATGTCCAGGCTTATGGCGAGATAGGCCGTGCAACGGTTTTCTTTTTGTTCGAAGCGAATGATGAAGCTATGATTTTTGTCGCCATGACCTTTTTTGGCGAGAATTTCACGCGCGATTTTTTCGAGCTTGCCTTCATGATAGAGGCCGCTGCGATAGGAATTACACCGCACCTTGACCGAAGCATTTTCAGGTAAATACAAGGGCCAATCGATGCCTTCGACGAACTTTTCATAGTCTCCGAAACTACCCACGTGTCTGGTACCGAGCTGCCAGAGTATTTCCGAAGCGGTCAAAATCCGCAGAGGCAGTTCCAGCATCTGGCGAAAATCGAGCTTATGGATCTCAATGCCTTCGTCGTCGGCTCTGATTTCGGGCACAAACTTATAGGCTTGGAGAGGAGCCTCTAAAATCTCTTTCAGCTCGTCTTGAAGTACGGTTCGAAAGCCGGGTCCGGAATCCATACGAACCACCTGGGCCTGGCCATGAACCTGCTTTTTGACTTGCCTCTGTCCCATTATCGAATAACCCTTCGCAAATAATCTTCCAACAAAGTATCCGTCTCTTCCGAGGACTCTTGTCTCTTCACATCTCGGATATCATTTAGAACATCTTCGCGATAGCGGCGATTGACCTCATAATTGCGGGTGAGGTCGACGTCGCCGCCGGTGATTTGATTACCGTAGTATTGGTCGCTGCTTACCCTTCGGCGACGGCCTCGCTGCTGGCTTTCCTGTTGAGACTGACGGGCAGCGTTATCGGCCTGTTGCAGCAATCGACCTGCGGCATCGGAGCTGGATTCTGCTTCGCCGAATTGACCTTCCGTGCCGCTGCTCACGGTCGTCGCCATCGCCTGTGCTGCCGCTTTGATGCGTTCGGCGGCCTCGGCGGAGAGGGAGCGGAGTTGGCCCTCGAGTTCCTGGGCGCCTTTGATGTTGGAGTTTTGGTCGAGGCGGACGGTGTTCCAGTTTTGTAGCATTTCGCTTTGAGGTTTTTGGGCGGCCTTGTCGAGTTTGGTTGAGATCGAGCCTTGACGCTTTTGCAGTTCGCGCATCACGTTGCGAGCATCAGCCAAACCTTGCTGGCGAGATTCTTCCTGCTGCTTGCGGGAGGCGTCCTCTTTGGCCTCAAGTTCTTCAATCCATTGCCGGAATCGTTCCACATTGCGGGAAAGAGTTTGAATCGCAGTGCGGGTATCACCCTTGTCATCAGCAGGTTTGATGCCGCCGAGCTCTTTTTCGATGGGCTTGTCTTTCATCGCGGTCCAGGATTGGGGCTTAAATTCCGCTGGCAGACGGTCCACCCGTTTTTGCCAGCGGGCCGCCCGTTCCCTGGCAAAAGTCTGGAGTTTTTTGGCGACATCCTCGACTTCGAGCTTGCGTTCTTTCCGATCCTGTTCGATGACGCGAGAAAGGGTTCGGGCACCGATGAAGAAGTCGCGGTCGCGTTCGCGGTCGTCGAGATTTTCATGTTCGAAGAGAAAGCGGTTAAGATCTTCGCTGACTTTTAAGGTCATCGCCATATCAGCTTTGTTTTCGAGTTGTTCGAAGGCCTGCTGCATTTGATTGAGTTGCTGACGATCCAGACCATCGTAGAAGGGGGAATCGTCGGCCTGCGCCTGCACCTTTTCGGCAAGCTCTTTAAGCTCGGCGGCGGACGCGGGTTTTTGCGACTGCAGGGAACTGTCGAGGGTGCTTTTGATTTGCCGCAGGGTTTCGAGCGACATCTTGTAGCGACCATAGGCGCTTGCCACCTGGATGACTATCGATTTCGAACGACCGACGAGGGGCACGGGAACGGAGCGGTCCATCGCTTCAGCGGTGATTTCGATTTCCTGGACGTCTTGCTCCATATAGGTATCGAGCGAGAGCTTATAATGGGTTTTCAGGTTTCTCTTGTCTTGGGCCATGACTTCGGTGACGAGTTCGCGACTTTCCCGTTGCCCCGATTTAATGTGGAGCTGGATAGCCTGCAGGGGATTATCAGCCGAAACATCGATGATAAGCGGCAAGGGTTTGTCGTCGGCCCAGGGTTTGCCTTCCTGGGCCAGAGAACTCAGCGTGACTTTAGGTACGGGGAGCTTTTTGACTTTAATCGAAGCGACGGCGTTGGTGCCCGAGATCGTGCTGAGATAGAGCGAGGCGTCTTCGGCTTGGGAAAAGCGCAGGCTGAAGGTGCCGGACGCTTCCTCTGCGCGGGCGTCTCCGGCGCGCATGAGCTTGAAGGTTTGGATAATTTTGCCGTCTTTGCCTTTTAATTGCAGCAGAGGCGTCGCATCCGGAGCGGCGTTGACGGTGAGTTCTATCATGTTTTGTTCGAGTACCGTGATTTCGAAGGTGCGACCGGCGCTGAGACTGACGACGCCCCGCTCGTCGTTGGGGCTGCCGTCGAGAACCTGAATGCGGGCGCCATAGGTGAAGCTCAGCGCCGCACGTTCCATCGAGGAGAGCGCACGATCCCAGGCCTGGCCGGCGTTCTCGTAGAAGAGAAAGAGGGCGATGACGGGGATAAGGAGCGAGGCCAGCTTGGCGCGAATGATGCGTTGGCCTTCGAACCTTTGCTCATCGATATCGTCCTCGATGTTACGGATCCAGACGAGGTCGAGATCTTTTCGGTCTTTGATTGCAAAGGCGCTGGGATTGCTTTTGGGATTGCGCATTTCCAGGGAAATAAGCCAATCGGCAGCCGAATTCTCGCTCAGGCCCTTCGACCAGCTGGTGATGAGGAAGGCGATGAGGCTTATGAAGAAGAGGATGACCTGCTGAATCCAGGCGTCGGGTTTGAGCCAGGCCCAGATGAGGAACATGCTCGTCGCGAGCAGGCAGCTGCGTAGAATTCCGACGAGGCGGATGGCGGCATTCATCTTGCGACGCCATTGATTCATCGCCACCAGATATTTTGTAAAAGGGGATACAACGTCCATGGTCTTCTCGTGCTGGGGTGGATCAGATCAATTGAGTTGTCGGGCAAATTTCAAGCATCCAGGGAATTATGATAGAGAGCGCTTTTTTCGTTTCGGCAAGTTCGCCGCAGAGGGCGTTCGCACCGATGCCTTCGATTTCCCTATAACTGAGCATATCGTTGAAGGGGTGCTGGGCTACCAGTTTTCGCAGATGTTCGCAGTTGTAGAGGCTGTCGCTCACGGGGCTGCCGATAAGGTTCGGGGAAGAAACATCGAGAAAGGTTGAGGCTGCGTTGCGCACTGCTTCGCGAAGATCGTAGGCGAAGCGGGCGTTGAGTTCAAGGGATGAGGCTTTCAGGCTTGCTTCATCGCTCATCGGCAGAAAGTAGGGCAGCAGAGTTGCCGGGAGTGTGGCCCATGGGAGGACTTGGGCCATGGTCTTGAGGAAGAGGCGACTGAAGAAGGGTAAGGCCGTCTGCTCTTCAAAGGTTGGCGCTAAGAGGATACTGCGGGTGCAGTACTGCGGGTAGAGCCGTTGAAAGTGAAGGACGACGAGTGCGCCCATGCCTTGGGCGATGAGAAAGGGCTTCCGGCGTCCTGATTTGTAACGGATCCAGGCCACGACCTGAAGAAGGTCCTGTATGAGGTCGTTGAAGCCCAGGGATTTGTTATCGATGGAACTGGAGCGCCCGTGGCCCCGCATGTCGTAGCAGTAAGCCTGAAAGCCATGGTTGGCTAAAATTCGGGCAGCCGGGGCGTAAAAGTCGGAGGTTTCGCCCAAATCATGGACCAGAATGACTGGAGGAAACTCGCTGTGAATCCCCGCCCAGCCCTGCACATGCACGGCGGAGCCAGCATGATCGACGGGGCACGAGAAGCTAAGGTGCTGCTCGTTTACATGGGTGTCTTCTTCGTCAAAGTGAGATATAGGGCTCGGTACAAAGCTTTCCGACGCAGAAGGCCCTTCTTCGGCAAGCGATAGAGGCGATTGATCCGAATAGGTTTTCGTATCTGCTTCGTTCAAGCCTTGCTCCCTAGCTCGTCAAAAGGACTCTTGATTAATTAAACTAGCCGTATCATAACATAAGACCACAATTGGAGCCGGTGAAAATTGGCTGAAAGAGTGGTTACTATGGGGGTGTACTGGTTTCGACGGGTTTGGAAGTCGATTTTAAGGAGCACGTCCGGGATGGAAACGTGACCCGGTCATAAACGCGTTTCAAACGTATAATCGGCAACGATTCTTACGCTCTCGCTGCTTAAGTATTAGCAGTCGTTGATCAGGTTAGCTGCTAGGGCTACTTGTGAGACGTACAATCATCTAGCTTACCAAAGGATTTCTCCACCTGGGGAATTCGAGGGACACTCAATCAGGTTGCGACCTTTAATCAATGGCCATGCGGGTTAGAGGTAAGAGGAACATAATGGTACTAAACGTGTAGCAGCCTTTGTTTGCCCAGGTTCGGACGCGGGTTCGATTCCCGCCACCTCCACCAAATCCCAGTTCTACGAAAATCCAAAACGTTCAAGAAGCCCGCTTTTCAGCGGGTTTTTTGATTCTATTAGTTCCGGGAGGTTCCGGGAAGTTCGTTGACATCCGCGCAATCTGGGGGCAGGAAATGGGGCAACTAACACTTCTCAGAAAAGAGCTGCCCCCATGCCTATAACTGACGTTGCGATTAAAAACCTTAAGACTGGCGATAAGCCATCGAGTCATTTCGATGCTCACGGTCTTTATATTGAAGTACAGCCCAAAGGTGGCAAGTGATGGAGATTAAAATATCGCTTTGGAGGTAAGGAGAAGCGGATAAGCTTGGGAACCTACCCTGAAATTGGTCTTAAAGAAGCTCGGTTACGACGGGATGAAGCGAGAAAGTTGCTCTCCTTGCAATTAGATCCGAGCGTCGAACGTAGGTCTAAAACGTCAGAGCTTGCCAGCAAACAAGGAAACAATTTTGAAGTTGTAGCTCGAGAGTGGTTCGATACCAAAAAAAGCGGCTGGGATGTGAATCACTCTGACCGAATTATGAAACGCTTAGAACAGCACGTCTTTCCCTGGCTGGGAATACGCCCGATAGTAGGCACTCCAATCGCATCTGTGGAGAATGGTGCGTTTCTTGCGGTGGTGCAG
>CAXSGP010000113.1:0-13828 GCA_964236955.1 uncultured Oligoflexus sp.
GTAAAGTCTGATGTTGAATATTTTTCATCCTCTTCCACCAAACAAATTCCTGAATGACTACTTTGAAAAGGAACCTTTGTACATCGACCGATCTGGTAACCCGCATTTTAGTGGACTAATCTCGAGTACGGATTTCGATAGATATTTCAATCGTAAATTACGAACTTCTGACATAAGACTAGCGAAATATGGCGAAACCATTTCTCCATATGATTACACTTTTGAAAAATCGCCAAAAGCTCAGCAAACGAAAGCAGATGACTTGCTGGTTGATGTGGCAAAAATTTTGAGCTTATACAGCCGTGGTTATACCGTCGTGGCCCAAGATATAGATTCTCTGAATGATGCGTTGCCAAAGCTGGCGCAAGAATTAGAGAGACTTTTCTTCGGCACAGTCGTCATGAATGCATATCTTACTGCAGGAAATGCTCAGGGATTTCCATCTCACGTTGATGATCATGATGTCCTTATTTTGCAGTTTCAAGGGTCTAAAGATTGGATTGTAAATGGCCAATCTAAGGAGCTTTCATCCGAATCATATAAAACTGAAGAGAATCTTGATATTAAATGGAAAGGCACCTTAAAGTCAGGTGATATTCTATACATTCCAAGAGGATATCCTCATTCGGCCAAGACGGGATCGGAATCGTCTGGGCATTTGACAATTGGAATATACACACCAAAGGTCGAAGATTTTCTAAAATTCATAATTAATGAAAAGTCCCATTCAGATGTTCGATATCGTCATAGCATGGCAACCAAACTTCAAAATGAATATTATTTGATCCCTTCGGATGCTTTTGCAGATCTAACTAAAATCTTGCAAGACAATCAGGAAATCTCGCTGTTTCTTAGAAAATATGAACGAAAAATAATTTCCGAGCGCCGTTCCAGGCCTTTGGGAGCTTTTCTTGAGATCGAGAAAATCCGCGAGATCAACCTCGAAACAATTGTACAGCACAAGCCAAATATTTTTAAAAAATTCGAAGTAGCAAAAACGTCATCAATCATCCACTTCGAAGGGACTTCGATCACGTTCCCGAATGCTTTGCACGAAATGGCTTTGTATTTATTCGATTCAGCTGAATTTTCTGTAAACAATATCCCTTCCAAAATCCCGTTGAAGGAAAAAATCGAGATTGTCAAGAAGCTGATAAGCGACGGATTCCTTGTCATAAAAAAATAGCCATTGAGGATTTTATGGATTTTCAAATTTATTATTTGGGCGTTGCAATAGCACTTATTTGTGCGTGTTCAAAACCTGTAGAACAAAATAGAAACTTCAAAATCGATTCTAAGGGCGAAATATCCTATGCAGAGGGTTCAATTTCTTCCGAAGACCTGATTGATCTCCATCATGAAATTATTCGTACCCATGAGGCGCACAATATCATCGAGGGTGAAGGTGTAGTAGTGGCGGTCACTGATGATGGCGTAGACTACAATCATAGCGATCTTCGAATGTCGATTTGGAACAATATTGGCGAGCAAGGCTTAGATTCCATCGACCTCGATAAATCTTTAAATGGCAAAGATGATGACAGCAATGGTTATATAGACGACTTTCATGGATGGGATGTGCTTAGAAATGATAATGATCCAAAGCCTGAATACTTTTTCTATCGACATGGAACTTTTGTAGCAGGGGTTATCTCAGCTAATACTCTATCTCAAGACGGCGCAATAGGTATCGCTCCAAAAGCGAAGATAATGGCGATAAAATTCGTTTCAGGATCTCGCTGGAGTTCAGAAGATGTATCTCAAGCTTACCATTATGCGGTCGATAATGGTGCCCGAATTATCAACACAAGTTATGATATAGATGTTTATGCGCACGATCAAATTTTTCAAAATGCACTGAATTACGCCTATCAAAATGGAGTCCTCGTAATAAATTCAGCCGGCAACGACAATGTCAAAGACCCACCTCGTCAGGTTTTCGATAAGCTTTTGCTCGTAACGGCAACCGGAAGCGGGACTAATCTGGACAAACTGATGCCGGGAGCTAACTACGGACGGGGTATTGATATTTCCGCTCCGGGGCAAGCCCGCTCAACCGTCCCGAACGGAAAATACGCAACATTGGCGGGAACTAGTTTCGCTGCTGCAATGGTTTCGGGTGTCGCTGCTTTAATATGGTCCCAGCACCCCGAGTACACCAGAGACCAAGTTGTTGCCCAGCTCCTTGGTACGACGGATTCAATAGACTCAATCAATCCTCTGTATTTTGGTCAGATTGGTTGCGGAAGAATCAATGCATTGAAGGCCGTTTCAAATCGACCTATTCCTCCCAGAATTGAAAATCTCCATATTGGAGCTGATCGATCAAAAAAAATCTTAACAGTCACAATCAGAGGGACCCTCTCCCCATCCTCGTTGACTAAAGGCAATATCAAAATTCTTGATCCTGAAGGCCGGACTGTTCCTTATACATTTGAGGGTCAATATTTCGTGGGTGCAAATGAAATCCGAATTGGTTTGCCTGAAACTCACTTGAACGGACAATACGAAATATTCTTTCAAGATGTTGTTGATCCATTTGGGCAGCCCGCGCAAATTGAATCGTCTCCCGTTTTTATAGTTGACTAAGGGTTCTTATGCAAAATCAAAGCCTTCGGTTCTATTTTGCAATCATTGCGATAATTGTAATCATTTTTGCATCGCTCGTTGCGATGCACATTTATTCTGTACAGGTTTTCCGCAAGTCGCAGTCGAAGGATCTTGCTGATACGATTCGCAGCGACTTAGTGATGGGCGACAGGGCAAACGCACTGCGAATACTTGCAGCACGAATCGGGCCTGATAAGAATTTTGTTTCCATAATCTTGCATGAAATTGATGAAAATGAATCATCGTTGGTGGCTGATCGATATGGAGATCGGTTCATTGAACAGGGAGTTGAGAACTACCTATTTTATGGTCAAGTCGAGATTCCAATATTCTTTGATAAAGATATGCAACATAAATATGGGCATTTAAGTTTTTACTTCGATAGATTCGTTAATTTTTCTTTTGCTTTTATTATTTGGGCGGTGCTTTCTGTTGTGGTGATTGTATTTGCCTCTCGGCAAAGATTTATTTTCCGCTTGGATATGGAAAAAAAGATCATTGCCAGAAAGAATGAAATGATAGCTCAGATGACGCAGATGATTTCTCACGATCTACGTGCTCCATTGAGTAGTTTTGAAAGGCTGTTGCATTTACCTTTCGAAACTCAGATCGCCAGTTTTCGAGAGTCTCTGAATGAATCATGGCATCGACTTAATGCAATGATCGAATCTATTCGATATATTGATTCGGAAACCCTGGTACTTAAGAAAGAGGCATCCTTAAGTTTTTCCACAGGTTCCCAAGGATTGACAGCAAAGGCTGAGGCTCGAAATTTGACTATTGATTTTCCAGTAGATTTTCGTCAAGCAGTGAATCTGGATCTACCTAAATTTGAAAGAGCATGGATCAATCTCGTTTCCAATGCGATCGATTTTGCCAAATCAGAAGTAGTTATTCACATCGAGACGATCGATGACGAATTAATCTTGCGTGTCATTGATGATGGCCCGGGTGTCCCCGGTGACTTTCTGCCCAAACTTTTCCAACGCGGCGCAACTTACGGCAAAGAAGATGGAACTGGCCTCGGCCTTGCATATGTAAGGCAAATCATGCGAGGGCATGGTGGCGACGTCACCTATAGACGTGAAAACGGGCTTACTGTACTTGAGTGCAGAGTCCCCAACGCAGTTGAACCGGAGGAGCAGCAAGCAATGGAAAATGTAGCATCTTTGGAGCTAAGACTGCTCCAAAAAAGCGTGCGTACCGTCGCGATTTGCCTGGAACCAGAGAATCTATCGACGTCGATTTGCAAGGCACTGGCCTCCCATAAATCCGAAGATTTTCAATTTTCCGAGGAACGCAATGGTGCGCAGATTGTTGTTTCAAACATAGATGCAATAATGTTCGAAGTCATGGATTTGGATGGACAGGAGTTTATCCATATATCACGTCAATGGAACGACGAATCTATGATCCTGGACCTGCTGGTCCGCAGGTTCACTCTTTCCTGAGAGAAGGCAAATGTTCACGAATCGAAAAATTCTGTTTATCGAAGACGATAAGGTCGAAATCCGCAGCATTTCTGGACTGTTGAAAGCTCTTGGCGCGGACTTCACGCATGCAGCCACCGTACCTGATGCCTTGCGGGAGCTGACTCTCCATCCTTTTGATTTCCTTCTGACCGATATGCATATCGATACCCGGGCGGGTTTCGAGCGTCCAGATGGTCTGGCCGTGATCAAAGCTGCCACCGAGCAGCAGCCAAACATAACGATCGTCGCGACATCCAGCGATCCACGAACCGAAATCGTAAACGACGCGCTGGCTGCGGGCGCTCATCATTTCATCAGAAAGCCGCTTTCCAAATCCGATGAGATCGAGATTGCTTTCCGGTTCGCGAATGAGCGCAGAAAAATGGTCGGCGAGGTCGACAAGGCTTCCCGGAAAGAGAAGCCTTCCGGTCGCTGGGAAAAATTCGCTAAACTTTACCCTTACGGTATCGTTCTTGGCGACCGCGAGCAACGAATTGCCCGGCTTGCAGCCAAAAAGCGGGCCTCATGCGTCATCACCGGTGAAACCGGCACAGGCAAAGAAGAGGCGGCAAAACTGATTCACCGGATGCGCTGCGAGGAAGAAGGGTCGATCCCCTTTGTCGCTGTGAACTGCGCGACGGTTACGGGCAATCTTGCTGAGTCTATCCTGTTTGGCCACAAGAGGGGTGCTTTTACGGGGGCCGACGAAGCAACCACGGGATATATTGCGGAGGCCGATCGCGGCATACTTTTTCTCGATGAGATCCAGACACTATCCATTCCGGTCCAGCAAAAACTGTTGCGGGTATTGAACGACGGCACCTATAACCGGCTTGGCGAAACCAAAACACATCGCAGTCAGTTTCAGTTGATCGTGGCATCCACTAAAGAGCTTAGTAAGGAAGTGGCTGAAGGGCGGTTCCTGATCGACATCCAGATGCGTATGATGGGCCTCGATCTCGACATCCAGGCGCTTCGCGATCGTCCGCAGGACATCCCGGCGCTTGTCGCGCTATTCTTATCACGCAAAAATATCACGCTCGACGATGGCGGCTTCAACGCCCTCGTGTCAAAGCTCCAGTCCTTCCAATGGTCGGGAAATATCCGCCAGCTGTATAAGAGCCTCGAAGCCTGGCTTTTGAATTGTGAGCTTGACGGACTTCCGTTCGTTGCCGGGAACTTCCCTATTTTCAAAGATCTACAGCCCATTTCCACAGTCCTTAAACAATCTGCAACTGAGTTACGGATGGGAGAAATAAGCTTTGACGCTGTCCTTGACGTGGACACGGATTTAGATGAGGTGGTTGGTCATTTTGAGAGAACTCTCCTGGCCAATGCTCTCAAGCGTCATGCTTCTATCGGCAGCCTCTCGCGAGCAATGAATCTTCCTCGGTCGACTCTCGATGCCCGCCGCAAAAAGTATGACCTCCCATGAGCCTCATGACGATCTGAGGGAAATTCCCAAATGGTGACGCCTCCAGAGTGGGTTCTAATTCACACCCTGCTTTGCATCATTACTGAAAACCTCCAATTTTCTTGAGACTAACGTGTCAAGCGGAACTTCAGCCCCGGGGTGGCATCCAGGGCTTAAACTCCGATGGAACTAAATATTCAGATACAGAATAAGGACGAGATCTGGCTCAGCGCAAGCTTGGCATTCGACGGAATTATACTCTTTCTGTATACAGACTGATCCTAGAATTTATTGATGATCACCAACACTCACAACATCTCGCTGCCAAACCGTCCGGTGCATTTATATCAGATCAAAACAATTTGAACACATCCCATTTTTTCTTCCAAAAAATTTTCCTGAATACCTGAATGTATTTCTTCAAAAACCTGAACAGAATCATATATTCCTCCGAATAAAATCTGATTAGTTAAATGAAATCATGGCATTAATCAATGGCATGCATCGTGCATTATACCGATCGTCAGCACAATAGTTAAGCTGAAAAAAATATTTAAGGAGCTTTTAGAATGGACATTAAAGGACTGTTTTTAGGTACCGTGATGGCGACTTCTACTTTCACTTCCGCGATCCACGCCGAAACCAAAGAAGCACCAAGCAAAAGCGCTAGCGAACTTGGCCTCAGCGAGAAAGATTATCAGGATTTCGTGAAGGCCCTTGATTCTGTTCATGAGACCAAACTGTCTGATGGCGATCTGGTAGCTTGGAACATTCTGAACTACGAATGCAAAGGCGAAATGGAAGCCTGAAGTTTTCGGCATTAACCAAAAAATTCTTAGAGGATTTTATGCTTGCACCGCAGATCGACATCTATCTCAAAGATTATCTAGGGATAAACGACAGTTCACGCGTTTTGTTCATTTCAACTTTCCCAAAAGATGGTCTCCTTGCGATGGTTATCGATCGAAGTGCAGACATTTCGACGGTCACCGACTACAAGCATAGTTCGGCTGTTGATTCAGAAAAGCTCGTAGATCTTTTTTTTGGTTACGATGTAATTTCCTTTATTTCGGAAAAATCTTCCATTTTTCCGAAGGAAACAAGAGCTGCACTGAAAAGTCTAGAGGGCGGTACAATCAATGCCTATCGAACTTTTGACTTTTCAGAAGCTCTATTTGAAAATTGCTTCAATATCCCAAAAGTTGAACTCAAGTCTACGAATGATAAACTTATTCAATTGCTTCGTGGTGCAAAAAATATCTTTGTTCGGAGCGGAATAGGAACGGATTTACGTATAAAAGTAGACCCGCGATTTTTGGTGATTAATTCTTGCGGCGACCACGCAGCCGGCTATCCCGGAACCTTGCCACCATCTGAGATCGCAACCTGCAGTGACTTTCTGGAAGGACAAATGGTAGTTGACGGCGCTGTGAATGGCAATTTCCGTCTTTTCGGCGACATTACCTTGGATAAAAACCCATTGACTGTTCGATTTAAAAAAGACGAAATTGTATTTGCTCACTGTGATAATAAGGTTGTAGAAACCCAGGTTCATAATTTTCTTCAGCTCGAAAACGCCCGGAAAGTTGGCGAGGTCGGTATCGGCACCAATTATGGCCATCGCGGATTCATTGCCGTGAATTCCCATATCAATGAAAGATTCCCTTCTCTTCATATTGGACTCGGGGCACACAATCAAAACGAAACGAAATTGGATTGGACTTGTTCCAAACATCTGGATTTGATCCTGGGGCATTGTGATGTCTTTTTCGACGATCGCCTTGTGCTGCGTGATGGTCAATTTTTACTCGACGACATTGTCATCGACCCCGTTGACTTTCGCGGCGATGCTTTCATGGACGTCTTTTGAGGAGAGGGCCTTATGCAACTTAGTAATGCGATAGCCAGCGCTATTAGTCAAAAATCCTTTGAATTGATCCTGCTCCCAACCGAGCAGTGCAATTTCCGCTGCTTTTATTGTTATGAAGATTTTAAGCTCAAGACAATGAAGCGAAGTACGATCGATGCTGTTAAGAATTTTATCACCCGTCGGGGTGATCTCGATCATTTTTCGATATCCTGGTTCGGCGGTGAACCTATGCTGGCCATGCCGGTTATTGAAGAGATTTCGGATCACGTCAAATCTCTGGTCGATCGTGGTCAGTTCAAAAAGTTTCAATCGGCGATTACCACAAACGGCTTCTTTCTGACCAATGATAATCTTGACACTCTCTATAAATCAGGAGTCAAGAAATTCCAGATCACCTTGGATGGTGACACGGAAACCCACGACAGTTTGAGAAAAGACTCAAAAGGGCGGGGCACTTTTTATACCATTTGGGCTCACCTAGAAAATATCAAACGGCGAACCGACCTTTTTGATGTAGAGGTTTATTTGCGCCTCCACTATCAGCCTTCGACCGTTTCCAGGATTAAAGCTTTCGTTCCTGAAATCGATTCGGCCTTTCTTGATGATTCCCGCTTTAAACTCCTCTTTCACAGTGTAGAGCCGCTTGGTGGTCCAAATGATCAGATCTTGAAGCAAATGTCTCGCGTTGAAAAATCTCAATTGGAAGCAGAATTTCAGGAGTTGATGTCGCATGGCCGGCAATTGGCAAAGAGCTTTATTCAGTCAGATGGCGCCTATATCTGCTATGCGGCCAAGGTCAATTCTTTGATCATTCGATCCAATGGGAGTTTAGCCAAATGCACAGTTGCTTTTTCCGATACCCGCAATAGCGTGGGAACTCTCGTTGCTGACGGAAGCCTGATTGTCGACGGCAAAAAAATGAGCGGATGGATTGATAGCCTTAAAAGCAAAGACCTTAAACAGCTTGCTTGTCCCTATTCCTTTATGAAGAAGGCCAGTATCAGCTGATTTGGTGGCATCTCTCGAATTCATTTTTTTCGTGAAAGTATTTTCGGAAATCAGGAATTCGAGGCTCCAATATGCCATAATAAACTAAATAATTATAGATATTTATTCCATTAAATGAATGGAATGGCGCCTGCACTAGCTCAATTTCACATTTGATGGGTTGTCGGATGAACCGCATTTTGAATTCAATGCTCCTTGGAACACTTATGCTTTCACCGGGCCTCTATGGTGCAGAAAGGCTGAAATTCCAGGAATTCATGGCAGCATTCCGTCGGGATGATCTGGCATTGCAATCGTCCCAGGAGCGGGAACGTATCTGGGAAGAATCGCAGCCGGCAATAGGCCTGGGCTGGAATCAAACGGTATCCGCGGATTGGCGACGACTGGATTTCGTACAAAACCATGATCGCACAGATCTTACTGCGGGACTCGCTCAGGGATCACCCTATGGTGTGAGCGGCACGCTGCAGTATCAAAACCATGATATCTATACCGGCACCAAAACCGAATCTCTGGGCGTGGAAATCGATCTGCTCCGCAATCGCTTCGGCTCTGAAACCGCAACGCAAGCTGACCTGCTTGGTCTTAGAAAAAAAATTCTCAATCTCGAATCGATCGAATCAGGAGTTCAAGCCTGCATGCAGGGTTTGAACCGTGTTTCACGTTTTGTACTCCTTGAGCGACAGGAAGAAATCTATCAGAATATGATCGCTGTGCAACGCCATCTCAAACAGTATGTGCAAAAGCGCGTGGCCCAGGGTGGTCTGAATCGCGTCGATCTATTGTCGATGGATTCAGAAATTGCGGGCCTCAACAGAGAAATACAGGCAGTCAGGCAAGCCAAGGCAGAATGGGTGGCCATCGAGACAAACCGGCTTTCCCTTGCTTTTACGGGCCTTGAATTTCCAAGAACCAAGGAATTCCTCCAATTTGACTTCATCTCCAGGCAGTCTTCGGCCTGGTTGCCAGAACTGGCTCGCCTTCAGCAACAGATCGAAGAATCCCAGACACAAATCAATCTCCTGGACGAGCAAAGCCGGGGCAGCTTCAAGGTTTTTGGGCAGGCTATTGATGACCTTCAGGGGCAGTCCGCAACACGTACCGAAATTGGCCTCTCCATTACTATTCCTCTCCGGGATGGAGCGCTAACACGAGAAAAAGCTCTGCATAATCTTACAAGTGAATCCCTGCGATCAGAAAAACGCGTTACCGAACAAAAAGCGGCCCTACTCCTGGCGGAAACGGAAGCCAAAGTAAAAGCTCTAGGACAGCGACTCGATCATGACAATTCGTTCCAGCAGAACAATCGGAACCTGGAGAAATTGTTGAGCGATCAGTATCAGAAAGGTGCCGTCAGCCTCGATCGATTGTTCCGGCAGCAGGAACTAAGACTTCGTGAAGATCTCGTCCGGGAGCAGGTCCTCTTTGAATTGCGTTCGGCCCGCAGTATTTACGTCATCATGCAGAAGAATAGTCCCAATTTTTGTGTAGGAGGTTAGGCCATGTCTTTGATTAAAATCTTAAGTAAGCTGCCCGCTGGATTCCTGACTGTTCTCCTACTCGGGATTGGTTCTGCAGTTTATTTTCTGCTACCCGTTCGGACACTACCGGCATTGCCGCCTGATACATATTTGATCGAAATCAACTCGCCAGGTTTGACACCCGAGGAGTTTGACAAGCTGATCGCCAACGATCTGGAGCAAGGCTTGATGATCCTGCCTTGTCGTAAGTACCTGATGAGTTCGGTCCAATCGAACTTTGCCCAGTTTCGGTTTGTCATCAAAGATGGGTGTCAGGAATCCCTCGAAGCTCTCAAGACGCGCATTTTGGAAACGATAGATGCAAAGAAGGTGAATTGGCCGCATTATACGGAGATTATTCAAAATAAGTTCATCGATCAGCAGGAGCAATGGCAGTACCTTATCGAGGGAGCTGATGTTAATGATCCGCAAATCAGAGCGTGGCTGAAGAAGCTTGCCACCGATATGCGCACCGTGGAAGAGGTCAAAGCCGTCGATATAAGCATGACGGAACCTCAGGCTAATATCGAGATTGATGTCGTAGCCATGAAACGCTTAGGGTTCGATGCTACGTTCATTGCTGAAGTCATTCGTAATCATTTGCGTGACTCGGTTGTTGGCTCAAGCACCAAGTCCGGGAAAAACTTTCAATTTACGTTCCGCTCGCCTTTGCATGCCGATATCCAGGGATTAAATAGTCTGGTGTTAAGGACAGAACCAAAACGGATCACTCTCAAAGACATCGCCACGGTGAAGATTGAACAACCTTATGAGGATGTTAAGACATATTACAACGGCAAGCTTGGAGTTTATCTATTTGTCACAGAAGCTGATCGGGCCGACGTCACCAAACTTAAGTCAGGAATCGCCAGAGTCCTTGATGGATCCATCAGGAATGCGCCGCATCCTGTCAGCTACAAGCTGCTTTTGGACCAAAGTCGCTTCATGACCGATCAGGTGCAAAGCATCGGCAATAACGCCTGGGTGGGTGTCGTTTCCATGCTGGTTTTTTTAGGTCTGGCTATGGGGTTTCGCTCGGCCTTTGCTCAGCTGTTCAGCACCCCGGTTATTGTCGCCAGCACTCTGATTGTAATGTATCTCACGGGACAAACAATAAATTTAATCAGTATTATGGGTATGTTCATCGTCCTGGGTATTATGGTTGATGACTCTGTCATCGTGAGCGACACGTATATGCAATGGCGGCGGAAAGGCTGTACACCAGCCGAAGCCAAAGCGAAAACTACCCGATCGCTTTTTGTCCCGCTTATCATAACTTTCGTCGCAGTTAGTGTTTCACTCTTGCCGGTGTTCTTCTGGACATCCAGTCTTAGCCATTTTATGAAGCCTATCGCAATTATTTTCATAGCGGCCCTCGGTTTGAGTCTTGTTGAATGTCTCACACTCCTGCCTACCCACTTGCAAAAGTTGGATCAAGAATACAAGCCGAAGCCCGACCTGCGGGAACGCATCTGGTCAAAAGTTGAAAAAGTATACCTTGGCTTTCTGAAGCGATTCTTACGCTTTCGTTGGATCTTTGTCCCGCTGTTTTTGATTGGTATGATTGGTGGTGCTTTTTTTGCCGTTAAAAAGCTTAATTTCGTCGATAACCTCGGCAATGTCGGGCAACGGCTGAATTTTCACTATCAGGTTTCTAATGCTTCGCACGAGGATATTGCCGCAATCCTGAAGGACATTCCCGATACTGTCATGGTAACCACACACCGCCGGGGCATCGCGAAGCATGATAATAAAGAATTATACGGCAAGAACTATGGGAAGATCACCCTAGTCATAGTTGCAAGTGGTGAAAAAGTCATGAAGTTGAAAGATGAAATTTCAGCCTGGATGAATCAACGTTTGCGGAATCAAGCTGGGCTCGTCTGGTTTGAAGAGGAAAAGAGCAACAAGGTTGTAAGGGATTCGGACCTGCTGATCACCCCTCTCTATGTCTCAGCGGATAGTATTCAGGATGCACTTTGGGCAAAGAATCAGCTGGAATCAGCTGTCAAAACTTTGCCTGGCCTTATAAAACTTGAACAGAACTCAGAACTTTTTGCGGAGCATTGGGTCTTTCGACCCAACTATCAGCGCCTTGCCGAAGTCGGCATGAGTGTGCGTGAACTGAGCGAACAAACAGGTTTTGAATTGACCCCGCAGTTCCTGGGTCGCATTCCGGTCGCTGGTGATCTCATTGATGTCCGACTTGAACTTCAAAATTACGATCAGCTGAGTCCTGAGTCATTGAGAGAACAGTTGTATCACCTTCAGGTTCAACATCCTATTCATCGGGGATTGATCGCTCTATCGAAACTCGGCGAGTGGACCAAGGAATTCAGTCAAACTAAAATTGAAAAGCGAAACGGAATACCCTCGATAAAGCTGAGCGCCGAATTTGATCAAACAAAAACCACCAGGCAATCCGTCTTCGCTGCGCTTGAGAGCATAACTCAGAAAATTCAGCAGCAGAAATCAGGGATCGCGATCAAAACTAATGAAACTCAGGAAAATCAGAATGAAGAATTCCTGAGCTATGCAATCGAGATAGGTCTAGCAATCGTCCTGATATATGTTTTGGTCGGACTGACGACCGGAAGCTACCTCAAACCACTCCTTCTTATCATTGGTCTCCTACCCATTATTGGTTCCGTAATCATTGCACTTTTTATCCACGATCGACCCATCTCGGTACTGATATTTATTGGTCTTATCAGCGTGTTGGGTATATCACTCAATGATGGTCTGATTATTCTGTTCAAAATAAAAGAGGGTACGGACGAAGGAATTGGAAGTCGCGAAGCGATATTGGACGCGATGGGTAGTAAACTCCGGGCCGTCATCATCACTGGAACTTGCGCGGGCATAAGTCTGTTTCCGGTTGCGTATAGTACAGCTGATGTGAATCTTTTTGTCCGTCCCATCGCTTTTGGTGCTATGTGGGGACTTTTTGGTTCAGTGCTTCAGGCCCTGCTTCTGTTGCCTTCGCTTTTCGTCATGGAAGCCGATGGACGAGCACTGGTCATGAGTTTTAAAAGAAAGTTGGGAAGCATGATGCAAAGAATTTACCTGAGGCCGAAAAAATTACGAATGGACACGGAAAACATATAGCTGGCCTTGCGGAGAGACCCCCCTCCTTGAGACAGCCTATGCTGCCTTTGGCGATCTCTGGAGCAATTCTGAAGCATTATGAGCCAAGTTGGAATTGTACCACGAGTTACACAATAGGGGGAGCTAATCCCGCCGATTCATTGGCGACCCACCACACTTGAATCTAGACTTGGATCCATAGCAGTAACGATATGGATTAAGCGTAGTCAAGAAAGATACCAAACCGTAATCCGCAAGGGTTAAGTGCTTGAGCCCGTAATTCGCAAAATTCGAGTGGATGCAACTATTTACACTCTGAAGCCGCTATATCATGATATCCATCAAATGGCATGGCTATGACCGCAATCTTGGGTTGCAGAGCGGCACGTCACATCACACGCAAATGTGTGAACGTTAGTATTTATCAGGTATCCAGGTGCAGTCTCCCAGTATAACAGCTCCCACACCACGGCTCGTAAAGTGCCGTACAATGGCATTCGGATAAAATCTATATTTTTTCCCTTCTTAGTACGCGGTGTCTTTTTATTTCTATCCCGCTGGCTCATTGGTTTATCCGATCGACGTTCATATTTCCGCATTGGCCTTGCTCTTTGCCTGATATGAAAGATTGACGCGAGTATTCCATTAACGCAATTTGACAGAAATTGAGACGAATTCATCACAAAGAGTGCTTCGAGATTTCTCACAACGATTGATAGGGCAGGCCTTAAAATTAATTTTCCATGGCTGTTGGTTAGCTTTTTTTGCAACTATTCAGTTATAAAAAACCATCATTCTTTGATCGCCGATCCATCCGGAAAATCCAAGGTATCAAATTTATCATCAC
>CAXSGP010000114.1:0-13543 GCA_964236955.1 uncultured Oligoflexus sp.
TTTGACCTCCAACTGAATGGGTGGCGTGGTCCCAATCACAATATCGGTTGCATGGATATTGACCGCTTTGTGGATGACGGAATCGTCCTTAAGACCCAATATATATTTTTCACCTAATGGGCCTGAGATAGTCCCATAATAAATGATGCCGCTACCTTTTACCCTGAGTCGGTACTGGCCCGGTTGAAGAGGGGCTGCCTGGGTACCATAGTCAGTCGACCAAACGCCTGGACTTTTTTCTATTTCCAAAACTACGGGCCCAGGTTCAGGGGCTAATAGAGGAATACTGGCAAAGGTCTCAAGCTTATTGGGGCTGGCACTCCCCCCTGGCGTCGTGGTTTTATAACTTGTGGTCGAGACAATAACGGACTCGACATATTCAGGATGGTCCTTCGAACGAACGGGCCGAATAATCTTAAAAGTCTTCACGCCTTTCATCGAAGTTTTAGCCCCGGTATAATTATTACCAAATGCTTTAGCCGCTTCCGAGAGGTCTAAGGGGGCTGAGGCAAAAGAGTTTAAAGTTAATTGGCCCGATGTCGATTGCACATCGCCGGCTTTCAGGTCATTAATCTGCAGAGTCCAGTCATAAAAATAATCAGTTGGAAAAAGCGTGGGCTCCCACTTATCACTGGTCCCGGGTATGAGGGCGGGATTCAGTGCGGCCTTGATAAGGCTCAGGCTCGAAACATTGCTGAGGTACGCTGCTTCAGAAATGGAGGCGGCTTTATATTGACTCATCATATTTCGATTTTGTCGGGCAAGGCTGTCTATATAGTATCCTAATACTGCGAGTGCAGTTACAGCTGTTATCAATGCCATTGTAATCGAACCGGATTCATGTTTTTTCATCTTGCACCCCCTGCTTGAAATTCGATATCGGCTCCTTTTGGTTTGAGAAATAGTCGTCCCAATTTTCACTTGTGATCACAGTAACATAAGTAGATCCGAAGGGGGGGTAGTTCCATTCGACCCTTTGCGGAAGTGATGCCTTCAGGCGGCCTGCCTTTGTCCCGCTTTATCGTCAGAGGTTTTGCATATCCCTCGCCATGAGGCTCGCAAAATTGCTCTGGTGACGACTTGTAAGGAACGTTATATGCCGAACCAATTCGGACTTTTCGCTTCGATTTCAATTCGGTGATAAAAGTCATTTTGCGGTCTGTGAAGGCCTCCAAAAGTTCCTTCGAATCAAACCTAGAGTCAGTGACGACTGGAAGTTTGGGAAACCCCGCTGCCAAGCAATCCTCTACGAGGCTCACGGCCCTCTCTAGAATAGGAGAATACTTCGGATCGAGTTTGCTTGTGAGAAACGCATATCCAAGTGGCAAAGCAATGTTACGTTTCCTATCAACGAGAACCAATACCTGTATTTTTTGGCCAAAGTAACCATTTCCGTGAGTATTCCAGCGCTGGCATGCGAAAATTGATTTGCCGTATCTAGGCTTCGACGTATCGTCGATAACAAAAACGAAATCATTAGGATCAAGTTCGCCGTTGTAGTGATTTTGAATAGTTTGGCGACATCTTCTCATGAAACGATTTCCCGGAAAATTCGCGACAGCTCGAGTGAGTTCGGAAACGCTTGGCGAATTGTTGTCGTAAACTATCATGACGTCTCAGTAAGAATCCCTCGCATTGACACTTTTTCCCCATAAGCCTATACAGGAGAAACCAAATTGTGAGGAGTCCCATGAAAAAACTAGCTATATTGACAGGCTTAATCTCTTCAAGTACTTACGCGAATCAACTGCCCTTTGATCAGCCAGACTTTCTAAAATTAGCCAATGATGATCCAGCAGCAGCTCGAGATCTCTCCATATTTTGTTCAGCCACAAGAAGATCACTCACGGACTGTAAAGACATCTTTTCTGGGGATAGCAATCTCAAACAAGAAGCTGCTCGTAAATGTGTTCAAAAAATGAATGCTGCAGCCGCTTCGTTTAATTTTCCAGCATCTACGGTAAGTCCTGGGTCTATATCCAACGAAGTATCTGGACAATGGCCCAGCACCTACCACACTGATGAAAATGGAATCCACCGACACGCATATACTGAGAAAGACCGTCAAAGAGCCGTTTATCAATACGAATTGATTTTAACCCGAATAGAATCTGACCGACAAAAGCAGAAAAATGGTGACTCTTCAAAATCAGGCACGAAGGAAGTCAACAAAAGTGCTGGTTGGGGCATCGACCTTGGAAAATTAGGCTCGTCTTTCACAACTAAAGAAAACGAGATCAAAACTGAAACTCCAGGTTTAAGTGCCGAAGCGCTGGCCAGAATAAAGGAAATGGCAAAGGATGCTTATGATAAACCTTCGTTAGGACAGGTCATTCCAAGCATCCTTTGTTTTTTCCACCAAAAAGACTGCACCGTAGACGGTGGTCAAACGATTCCAAATACCAGCTATGAACCTGAAAAAAAGAAGGATGAGTCTAAGAAAGAAGAGCCTAAGAAGCCAGACGCCCCTAAACATGCTGAAGAATCCTCAAAAGAACCTCCCCACATGGTTCACGTCGATACACATGGTGATTCTTGGGCTGGTGCAGATAAACCGTCAGGCGGAACCATGATTGCAACTCCTGCTGAGCAAGATTTGGGAGCAAAATCGGCAATGGAAATCTGCCTTGACGTCGAATTTAAAGAATTAATTGACACTATCGGCACTAAAACTAAAGACCCCGGGGCGGAAGGCAGTGAAAAATTTCGCAAACATAGGGCCGAAGATTTTCTAAAGACAGGTTATTGCGAAGAGTCTTATTTTGGGAAAGAATACTGCCAGGCATTTAATAACAATCTGCACAGTGTCCCGGTTATTGGTTTGCCAGCAGATAAAATAGAGAACGTAGAAGCAGCTCTTAAAGATCTTAATGAAACGGGAATCTGCGATTCTGCCAATTTGGGCTGGGAGTTTTGTATTAAACATAAATTCAAACTCGATTCCGTCCCTTTTGACCATGGTTTATATAGCGGGAAATCTGGGTTATCAGAAACTAACAGCCCCTCATCGTTGGAATTCAATGGCCCTGAATTTGACGGGAACGAATTCAATGGACCTCTTATTAATCCCGGAGAGTTTGTCTTTAAAAGTGATTCGAAAACTGGGTCGAAACACGTACTCCCAAGAGACGAATAAAGTCCCAGAATTCCGTCTTAAACAGATCCTTCCCAGGATCTGCGTAACGATCCGACATTGAGCTCATGCCTACCATAAGTTCCTTCGAATCAATCCAAGAGTCAGTGACGACGGGAAGTTTGGCAAACCCCGGCCCTAGAGCAGCGTTTCTTTTTTCATGATCTGTCTAAGTACGCGATAGGAAAAACAGCCAAAAAAGGCTCCATACAATCCCGCACCGAGCACCAATCGCAAAATCCAATGCAAATGGGGTGAAAACCAAAGAAAAGCGGACATAGCCATAAGCCCCGAAACGATGCCGCTAAAGGGGAGGCTGAAGGATGAAAAACCGTCGGTTTGACGACAGGCCAAGCAAAAAAGAACAGCACCCGCGAGGGTTTTCCCCAAGGCAGGAGCCAAGAGGGCAAGACTCGGTTGATGCGCTCGCATCAAAAGCGCCGATCCGCTTAGACCAATGATCATGGCTCCAAAATAGGCCCAATTGGTCCAGCGGACCTTCCCTAATGCATTGAGGGCCTGAACACCAGCTACCAGGAGTAGCGAATGCCCAAGCATCCCCGTGCATATGAGGGCCAGATTATAACCCTGGCCGGCAAACCCTTCACCGCTGATGGCAACGATGAGGGGTTCACCGATAAAGAACACTCCAACCATGAGCGGCAGGATAAAGGCGGCCAGCATCCAAACCGTGAAACGAAGGAAGCGTCCGACCTTTTCGGGATAAGCCAGGCCTTCACTATAGAGAATGCCGCTAGCCGAAATAATCAGGAATAAAAGGCCTTGATAGAGGCGCAAAGGTCCCGACAGCATACCCACTGCGGTGGCTCCGCCCCAACCTTCGGCAAACCAGATTTCAATACGCTCCACGAACATGGCCAAGATATAGGTCAGGGCGAAGGGTAGGGAGACTTTCAGCGTCCTGGCAACGGCATTGAAGCGAGGCACGATCCAACCGTAGGTTTTAAGGGTATAATGGAGTGAGCCCAGTGCGATGGCCAGATTCACGCCGTAACTCAGCATCGCAAAGAGCCAAGCGTCGGCGGGGTTATGGACGAGAAGCAGGATTGCCAGAAAGGTCAAAAATTTTGCCAATATGGTGATCCGGGCCAGCACCGACATGGTTTGATCAGCAGTATGGACGAAGGTGGTGCTCGTGCTTGATAGAAACATCATCGTCCCAATCGCCATCGCAAGGGGACGATAGGGTATAAACTTGGGCACAAAAAATAACGAGGCTAAGAGCAGTCCATAAACGAGGGCTCCCATAAAGATTCTTGTGCCAACGATACGGCCGACTCTGAGCTTCCATTCGTGACTGCCCTTGTCGATTCCACGTAAGCTGATCGGGCCATAGAGTTCAAAACCCCAGGTCATAACGGGAAGAAAGAGTTCGACGATATAAATAGCGAATTGGGCTTCACCCAAACTCTCCAGTCCCAACTTCGATTGGCCGAAGCGAATCAGGAGGAGGGGAATGATCTTGTTGACAAGTTCTGCCGCGCTGACGAAAAGAAAAGTAAGTTTGATGCGTCGGAGATTCATAATGATCCAGAATGGAGGGCTTGGTAAAAATTGAGTCTCGTATCCCTAGAGCCTGTGGTCGGCCAGGACGAAATCTTTGGCGGCAAAATAGTGCGAATCACCGCCGGCAAGCGTCGTCTCACGTTCGACAGCCTGGGCGATAAACACCAAAATCTCGCCGTCTTCTTTACAGCCTCCCGAAAAGGATTTGAGCAGCCAGCCTAAAGGCTTATGGATCACTGCCTTAAGAGGGCCCCAAAAGGTTCCCGCCGATGTGAGAAGGCTCTGAGCGAAACCGATTTCTCGAAACATATGATTCATTTGATAGCTTAGAATAGGTGATATGTGCCGCTGCGTCTGAATATCTACGAGTCCAAAATGCTTGGGTTCACCTTTGATAAGGAACTTGAGACGGGCCATCCAGTGTTCCACATTTGGGCTCGTTATGACGAGGTGGCCGCCTGGTTTGAGAAGCTTACGGAGCTCTCGCAGAAAATGTCTTGGATTGTCTAAGTGTTCGATTATTTCGACGGCCGTAATGAGGTCAAACTGCATAGAAATGTTTTGAGCGAAATCGGCGTTGAGGTCAAAGCTGTGAACCGGGACGCCCTTGATCTGAAAGTCCTTATGATTGAGTTCGATGGCCATAAAGTTTTTTAGCCCTGTCGCCCGCATCCTTTCAATAAAGGCACCACTACCGGCGGCTACATCCAGCACCAGGCTGTCCTGTGGCAGTCCCAAGCAGGCTATATGCTTCGCCAATTGGCGATGGGTGCCTGGAGCGCAGCGTTCCACAAGGCCGTTAAACCGTTCCTGGCGTTTCGTCCAGAGTGTCGATAATTTTGATTTCATAAGCCTTCTCAACTTGCTACCCCGTCATGGATTGATTATTTCAATAGTCTACCGTGGGTAAAACAGGGGTGGCAACGCCGACTTCCCGGCCGGTCAAGCTTGCTGATTCGATCCTGGAAAGCGCCGATTTCAGGTCGCTGCTACTTTAGAGCAAAAGTGGACATCATTGGGAGGACAAGAGTAGCACCAGGGTTAGTGTTGTTCCCTCGGCGTTCTTCCGTCGTTCAATTTTTAGATGCCCACCCAGTTGTGCTGTAATCTTCTTCATAATCAGCGAACCTAGACCCATCGAAAGATGGCCGAATGCCGACGAGTATTTTCGACCGTACTTTCTTTCGCCAAAAAGTTCCAATTCTTCATCAGAAATTCCGGGTCCATCATCGATAATAGTGCAGGTAACATACTTTTCGGCGGGTGTAAGGGTGATTTGAATCAACTCTTTTGCATACCGTTCGCCATTGCTAAGGGCATTTGCAATTAAGCGCTTGAGCAATAATTGATCGCCTTTGATGAGAACAGCCTCGGGCGAAATGAGTTGAAAACGTTTGCCCCGGGAGGAGTAAGGCTTGCGGGTCGGTGTTAAGGGAGGTGGTTTTTGCAAAGTAACAAAGCGGTCCTCGTTATCGCAGCAGCGGGAGCAGCGGCGGCGTTAACTTTCGTTATATTGAGCTCGCATCCCTTTAAAGCGCGATCTTTTGATGAGGCAATCGAAAGAGGGCGTTTGGAAGGTCTTGATAAGGTAGCGGTGGTGCGGGAAGGGCTCCCTCATTTTTCAGCAAAAAGTCTTGATCCAGTTTGGGACGGGAAGGGTGGTAAGGCGGGGCTAGTAATGATGCCGTTGGTGCCTTTGCTGGATCAAGAGGGTAAGGGATTGGAGGAGCTTGATTTCAAGGGGCGTATCACCTTTTTATCTTTTGTTTTCACCTCCTGTGCTGGAGTCTGTCCTTTTCTAGTCGCCAATCTCAAAAAGATCGCCGAGCAAAATGCTGGCCCGGAAATACAGTTTCTTGCCATCACTGTTGACCCTGAGAAAGATACTCCGGCTCTGCTACGGGAGTACAAAAAAAAGATGAATCTGGATAGCCGCTGGCGCCTCATGACGGGAGATCATGAAGTGATCTATAATCTCATTAAGAAAACTTTTCTAAGTCAAGCTTTCCAGCGAACTCAGGGTGAAGAAAGAAATTTTGCCCATTCCGAACATTTTTACGTTCTTGATCAAGATAGGTATCTTCGTGCCGTGTTAAATGGCACAAGGTTCGATGTAAAGGATGAAGCAAAAGCCTTAATACAAATGCTTCAACGTGAAAGGTCGGGTGTAAGCAGGGCGAATGCCACGGGTGAACTTTGAAAATAGAATTTCAAGATTCTAATGGTCCGCAAGTAAATCGACGACAGAACGCTTCGAACGGCCGATGGCCATGGTCCGGGCGATGCCTGCAGACACGACACTCAAAAGAATGGCCATGGCGAGGAAGTCTCTCGGTCCTATCGTAATGCGAAAGGGTATAGTCTGTGTGATGATACCGGGAACATAGGTAATTCCCGCGGCGTTCACTCCATAGGCAATCAACGCAGCCACCAGAACGCCAAGCAATGATCCCGTCAACCCCAGAAAAAACCCTTCCCAGGCAAACAGCGACTGGACGAAATTCGCTTTAAAGCCAAGCGCTCTCAACGTGCCTATTTCCTGCGACCTTTGAATGATACTCCTCGTGATGGTGTTGCTAAGGGAAAGCGCACAGACGACGATCACAATCAGGACGATGAAGTTTCGGAAGAGATTCATGATCGTGGTGTTGGTCCGGTAGAACTCCGCAACTTTATTCTCCTCCCATTTCTGTACCCGTATGGGAATATGACCTGAAGAAAAGGTCTTTTGAAGTGAGGCAATCACCCCATCACGATTGGAAGGGTCGGTTAAGGCTATTCCTATCATAGAGATGCGGGAGCTATCAAAAAACCTCTGGGCCTGATCGAGAGGCATGAGCAGCCAGGAGTCCTCAAGTTCCCTTAGCCCGATCTCGATGACTCCCTGGATCTCAAACTCCATATCCGTAGCCCTGCCGCGCTCGGTCAGGCTTGAGAGAGCGATGCCGTGCTGGAAGCATTCCAAAGGGACCGCCAGCTCTTCCAGGCGTCCGTCCCCCAAGACGCGTGAGCCCGGCCGGCTCATATCACAGCCGAGCAATTCAGCAAGGCCCCGGCCTAGGATAACCTGAGGGCGCTCAGAGACCACCAGGGGCTGACCATAGATGGTATTCCATTTCCATCGAGGCCCACGCATGCGTTCCCCTTGTGCAACGTCGTAGGCGTAACCAAAAAAGCCGACAGAATTTCCCGCCCCTGACGCCATGCCTTGGATCGGCATGAATTTTACAACAGATTCGATCCTGGGGGCCAACGCGGCAAGAGCAGCCATAGCTTGTTTGGTCTGCTCTTCACTCATGAGATTGACCCAAGGATTGGTGTCGCCCGTGTCCTCTCGGCTGGACTCCAGGATGATATGTCCATACATGTTGCGACGAACCAGAAAATCCGCGGTCTGATTTTGGGTATCAACAATATAGCCCTGAATAAGAGTGACAGCGATGAGACCCAAGCTGGCAGAAAGAAGAGTCGCGAGACTATGACGCCAGTTGCGAAGGGTGCTGCGAAAGGCCATTCGAATTTCAATCTTCATGTCACGCACCCCTATCGAGAAGGTTGAGTATCTCCTGGCGTGCATAACGTCTGGCCATTACCCCTGTGGTCGCCAGCACTAAAACCCAGATGGCGGCAGCACAGGTGACATAAGCGCTGGCGGTGGGTATCACCTGAAACGTGGTGGCCTCAGTTAAGCCTGGCAGGCGGAACGGAATATTTTGCATGTGAATAATTTTAACAATAAGGGCTGTAAGCAAGGCGCCCCCAGCAAGTGCCATCGCTGCGACCGCGCAGGCCTCGGCGGCAAAGATACCCGCAATCTGTAGGGGTCTATAACCGATGGCGCGAAGCATACCGATCTCCCGGCGACTTTCAGCAAGACCGATCGAAAGGGTATTGAGGATGGAGAGAAAGACTACCACCAGGACTATGAACGATACAAAAGCAAGCGAAACATCGAGCGCCGCCATGCTGTTCCCATAGGCGGCATTCAATCGCGAATCGTTCCAAACCAAGGCCTCCACCGCAACGCCCTGCGCTTTGAGTTCGTCCTCAATCCGTTTGGCCCAGGCGCCTAAATTCTCGGTCTTTTTCATATAGACTGCGAGGTAGGATATGGAGTCCGTCATGAGCAGTTCCTGCATGAGGGTCAGGGGCATCCTCATTTCCTTTTCATCGACCAGACTTACCCCGGTCGCGTAAATGCTTGTCACGTCGGCATCGGCAGCCGCGATACGGTGTTCGTAATCCCGCGTGATCATCTGGACGTTAAGATCGCGTTTGAGCTGCGCCGCGATGTCAGGAGCGGAGCAATCGGGGAGCGCCGTGGATTGCTGCGCGGCCTTATCACTTAGTATGTCTTTGCCAAGATGTTTGGCAAGGCCCTGGGCCACAGCCACCTGATGGGAAGCCGCGCGGCTCCAAAGGGCCTGGCCCTTAACTATCAATTGCGTATGGGAAAGAGCCGCCTTTACCTCGGGTAGATCACGTATCCGTTCTTCAATCTTAGGGTCATAGGCACGAGCCGAGAAAAGAAAGGAATGGCAGCCATTGCCAACCAGGCCCGAGCCCATAAGGTAACCGGCCGAAAAATCGACTGAGGGGTCACGACTCAGAATCGCCCCGATGAGGCGTTGATCTTCGGCGGTAAGCGCGTATTTCGCCGGTTTCACCAAACGCTTTCGCAGGCCGTCTTTTTTAAAAATCGAGACATGTCCCGACTGTTGCAGATAGATGGTCGAGAGCTCGTAAAAACGGCTCACCCTTGTCCCATAGCCGAATACCATAAGAAGGGCGATGTAGCCTAAAGCAATGGCGCAAGCACTCGCCAGATTGCGGCGTCGATGTTGGTAAACGCTGCGTAGACCGAGCAGAGCTGCATAATGATTCATTGCAAAAAGGCCTCAACTAAGTTTAGGAACCCGCTCCCCGCTTATCGGTCGAGACGCTCGATAAGGCCTGTCTGGCCGTTCATCCGGATCCTTTCGCCATCCTTCAGAATTTTAGTGAGCCCGGGTATATTGACGATAGCTGGAATTCCAAGCTCTCGCGCAACCACCGCCGAGTGCGAGAGCGAAGACCCCCTCTCCACTATAATCCCAGCTGCTGACGGAAAAAGAGGGGCCCATCCGGGATCGGTCCTCACCGTACAGAGGATCTGCCCCTGAAGGGAAATCTCATCATCGGGGGAGAATATCAAACGAACCCTGCCCTCGACTATCCCCGGATAGCACCCAAGACCCTGCAAGGTCTCGCCATCTGAGGCGCTAGCCAATGTCCCGGTATATTGAAAGGAATTGCCCAGGTAGGGACTGCCGAAAGTCTTAAAGTGATGGGCAGGTTCGTGAGCCTCGAATCCGTCAAACTCACTCTTGCGAAGCTGAGCCAGATCATGAAATTTAATCCCGACCGCCCGCCCCTCGAAATACTGTTCGATCTCTTCGACCGTAAGGTAGAAGATATCACGCGGATCCTTAAGTTGCTTATGCAGAGCCAATTGCTTGCCCATCTCGATGTATATCGCCCGATAAAGTCCAAACAGCCGGGTCCTGGCGAGCCGCATGTTCTCACGGTTCTTGACCGCATTGCGCAGACGTTTGAGGTCGCGCTTGAGCATCAAGACCGCCAGAGGACCCTTAAGCGCTTTAAAAATGCGCTTCTCTTCGGCATGGCGCAGGTCCAGCTCATGTCTCTGCAGCGAGGCAAGATTCAAGGTATCGTTTTGAAGAAAGTTCCTAAGACAAACGAACATGAACGTCGTGTCTTGATGAAGGGTAATCGACTCGAGCTTCAGCTCGCCCATGGTGCGGTCGCCATAAAGTTCAATATATTGAAGGCATTGCTTGTGGAAATCTGGGCAATTCACCTGAATGGCGGTCATCAGTGCGGAATTGGGGGTTGAAGCGAAAAGTGGCAGGAGTCTTGCATCGGCCCGTATGCGGTCGCACATGCCGAGGAGGAATTTGGTTGGTTCCGTGCTTTCAATTCCCGCTTCCCCTGACAGGAGATTGTTCAGGGTGAGGCTCGGATTTTCAATGCCTAATTTTTTCAGTTTGCGATGCACTTTGCCGTTCATCATCATCACGTAGAAATCGTTGACTATCGGCGTCGTCCAGCGTTTGATGACATCGCTTTCAAGCGTTCGGGTCAAACGATAGAGATCGCTGAGGTCACGAAGGAATAACGATTGCTTATCGACCGTGCGGTAGGCCTCGGCGAAGTTGACGCGAAACGCCTCGACCTGAGTCTTGATTCGTGCAAAGCGTGACAAAAGGCCTAAAAGGGTGCGGATCGCCTTGAATTTGGCCTTGAGTCCCTGCCAGCCGCTAAGCTGGGTCTTAACCACGAAATCAACTGGGTCCTGCAGACCCATCATGCGTTCCATGTCTTCCTTGTTAGAGCCAAAGGAGGGGAAAGCGCTGAGACCCTGGTACCAGTTGTTGATATTATAATAGACTCTGCCTTGTATCAGGCCGAGAAGGTTTCTCAGAACGACATCCATCCCGTCCTTGCCCTGCAATGAATAGCCGAGGACTTCTGCGGTATTTTCATAGACGTTGCGATAGGTACGGCTGGCAAAGGAAAAGGTGAGGGGCGTGGTGACCCCGCAGTAGCTTTCCTGGATATTGGAGTTGTCCCAAACCACGGCATCCCGTGCGAGAGCTGGCGGCAGACTGGTGATAGGACGGGTCTGCAGGAGAAAGACCACGCCGTCCTTGATGGCGAATTCCAAGTCCTGCGGACTGCCTTGATGAAGGGCGATAGCATAGGAGAGGCGACTGAGCTCAAATATCTGCTCGTCACTCAAACAGGCCTGCATGCGAAGGGTCCTCTCCACCTCCAAGGTCACCGTGCCCCGGCCCCGGGTGGCATCAAATCGAACCGCATGGTCTTTGTCGGTGAGCTTTCGTTCGATAATGCTGGCTGCGTTGTTTTCATAGGCCAGCACGAACTCATCGGTGTTGCATTCACCGCTGACGATGCCTTCACCCAGTCCCCAAGCTGCGGAGATCAGATGATGGGTGCGTATCCCCGTGTTGGGATGAGCGGTAAAGAGAACGCCCGACACATCGCTATCGATCATGATCTGACAGACAACAGCCGCTGATATCGATTCCAGCGCAAGGCCCCGGTCGGTTCTGTAGAGGATGGCCCGGTCGGCAAAGGCGCTGGCAAAACACTGAACGACAGCCTGTGCGATCTCTTCGAAAGTTTTCATGAAGAGAAACGTTTCCATCTGACCTGCGAAGGATGCCTCCTGACTGTCTTCACCCACAACCGAAGACCGGATCGCCAGAAAGCCTTCCGGCAGGGATTTGAGCTTGTCCCGAAGCGGCAGCAGAAGGCTCTCGGGAAGGCTCGTCGCCAGGATTGCGGCGTGAATGCGGGATGCCTCTGCCAAGGGATCAAGGCGCAGGGCGGTCATGAGATCCCCGTAGGATCGGCCCGTCGCAATTTCGAGATAATGATGGAAAGCTTCGGTAGTGACGACGATGAAGGCGGGAACGTTAAATCCAAAGCGTTTCAGCCAGGCCAGATTTTTGGCCTTACCTCCCAGCAAAGTCTCGTCGGCGATTAAACTCTCGGTCTGATCCAAAAAAAAAGGCATCGGCATGTCCCGCTTTATATTCAAAAGTAATGGCTCCATAGGGAAAGGATCCGGATCGGCTAGATCCTTTCTAACACGTAAAAGGCCTTATAAAACCATATACGATCGACAGGCCCGGCCATTGGGACGACACGAAACCTGTCGCTGAGGGAGGCCGGCATAGGCCGGTCGACGAGGAGGTTCCAATAGGCGACCCGGCCGCCCTTCGGCATTCTGTCGCTTAAGGCACCAAGCAGCAGGGCCATGTTCTCCTCGCTCATATATTCAAAGATATCGCTAAGGTTAGCTTTGGAGAAGCTTGAAGCAGGCTCGCTCAAAACCCTTTCAATCGACGCGGTCTTGACCTCAACCCGATCGACCAGCCCCCTTAGTCGAGCATGGTTTTTGGGCTGGATATAATCTGGGCCCATAGTGGCTACCAGAGGTTGACCAAAGAAGAAGAAATAATGGTAGTGATTGCCGTAGAGTTCCACGCGACTGAGGTGATCGAGAAATCGATTGTAGAATTCCATGCCGACGTCTTCTACCGTCACATAGCGAAATTGGGCAGGATCCCGGCCTTTTTCCAGAATAGTCTTGCCGAAATATTCGACGAAGGCCGCACGAAAGGCCGGGCTTCGCAGATTCGGAATAAAATCCTTCTGCAGCTGAAGATCGCGGTGGAAAAATGCCGATTTAAAGGTGTCGAGGCCAGGAATTTTCGCAAAGTGCTCGGCAGCGAAACTTATGAAAAAGGAGTCAAGCCTTCCCTGGCTGATCAGGCCCTTTTCCATAAGACTGTGGTTGGCGGCCCAAAAATCGAGATAGGGCCCCAGCGCCCCATCCCCTTGGATCTGACGGTAAAGATCCAGCCGGCGTAGAGAGGGGACAAAGCCCAGCAATTCGGCGATAGCGCCATGGTCAAGGTTTCGAAATGCGGCTATTTTAAGGCTCAAGAGGGCGTTTTGGGCGAGATTAAGATCGACTGCCACTACTTTTTTAGGTTCTCGAAGCAGGAGCGCGAGGGCATTGCAGCCCGAACTGCTGATGGAAAGAACGACATCGTCGCAATCAATCCTGAGAGCCTGGTTGAGCAGATCCGAATCCTCCCACAACTGGGAATAGCGTACCGTATCAAAGCTCATATGATCTGCGACTTCGGTGCCTTTGAGAGATTTTTCCATAATTCCATTCCTAAAGGGCATGCAGGTCTGTTGTGAATCAGAGCCAAACCTCGGTTATGCTTAGAAGATGCCGGCCGGTTTCCGAGATGCGCCGGATGAATTTATAGTGATGAAGAG